>DATLQV010000045.1:0-27282 GCA_035534955.1 Gaiellaceae bacterium | reverse complement strand
GCGACGACGAGCACGACGGTGCAGAGCGTCACCACGACAAGGGCCGACGCCGCGGGGTCGCGTTCGCGCCCACGGACGGTCTCATAGCCGAGGACGAGCACCGCAACGGCAGGAACGACTCCGACCATCAGCACTGCGTAGGCGAGGTGGTAGTAGGTGAGCTGCAGCGAGAGGGCGAGTGGATAGCCGCCGCTGAGCGTTCCGGCGTAGGCGCCGAAAAGGCCCGGAGCGACCGCCGTTGCGACCGACGCCATGCCCAGCAGGAGCCAGACGGGCCAGAACGCACGAACGCGCGACGGTGTGCGCTTCAGCAGCGCGTCGACGACGATCGCCGCTGCGAACACGGCGACGAAGACGACGGCCTGGACGCGCGTGCCGATCGCCGCGGCTACCAGCAGCAGCGCGACGACCTGATCGCGGCGCGTCGACGTCTCGACGGCACGCGCGATCGCGAGCAGCGAAAGCGCCGACAGAGGGTAAGACAGCACCTCGGTCATCACGAGGCCCGAGTACAGAAGCAGGGGAGAGGCGACCGTGAGTGCGGCGGCGGCCAGGGCATAGCCGGGCTGCATCATGCGGCGGCCGTACAGGAAGACCGGCACGGCAGTGAGCGACATGACGAGCGCCTGGAGGAGCTTCAGCGACGCGTAGCCGGTTGCGAAGTCGCCGACCGAGAGCGGCAGCCCGGCGAGGAGTGGATAGACAAGGCCGTAGCCTGCGCCGCTCCCGTGCAGGACCGGCAGCGACGCCTGCTGCCAGAGCGCTTCTGCGCGGGCGGCATAGATCGCCTCGTCGGGCATGATCCAGAGGCCGGGCAACCGACGCCCCGCGAGCCAGTGGAGGATTGTCGAGGCGCCGACGACCGCCGGCAGTCCGAGTGCTAGACCGGGGCGTCGAACAGCGCGAACCATCGCGTCAGGTCCTGCTCGATCGGGAGCTCTTTCTCGAGCTTCGCCTTCAGCTCCAGCTCGGTTGCGTTGTCGCGTTGTTCCTTGCCGATCGGTACGAACGGCCAGAAGGCGCCACGCTTGAAGCCGTAGATGAAGTAGACGGGATGCTCGCCGCCTGCGAACGGGAAGGCCGCGGCCAGCAGTTGCGAGCCGAAGCCCTGCGCCGTGAGCTCGGTGGCAAGGGTGTGTGCGGCCCCCACGAGATCCTCGAGGTCGGGATCGTGGACGACGATCCAGTCGAAGCCGTACTCGTCGGAAGACCGCTCGATCTGCGAGCCGGACTGCTGCGCGATCGCGTCGACCAGTTTGTCGACGTCGTCGAAAGCGCTTCGGAACTCGCCGGACGACTGCGGCTTGAAGGCGATTGCAGCAGCGCCGGCGGTCTTGAGGCCGAGCTCCGTCTGCAGCGTCACTGCCGCCGTCGTCAGCGAGAAGAGCCGGTCCTCGCTCGGCTCGCTGAGCTTCTTCCGGCCGAACAGGACATCGCGGAACGCCACGCGCTAGGCGACGGGCCGGCCCATCTCGCGCGCGATCTGGGAGAGCGCGGCGATGCGCTTCTCGAGCGGCGGATGATCCATGAAGATCTCGCCGAAAGCGCTCTTGGCCTTGGCGGGGATGATGAAGAACGCGTTCATCCCTTCGACCTTTCGGAGATCCTGGTTCGGGATCAGGGTCATCTGCGACGAGATCTTCTGCAGTGCGCTCATCAGGTACTCGGGGGCACCGGTGATCAGCGCCGAGCCGCGGTCAGCGGCGTACTCGCGGTAGCGGGAGATGGTGCGAATCAGGATGAAGCTGACCACGTAGACGACCATCGAGACAACGAGGATGATCAGCCAGACCGGCGGGCCGTTGTTGTTGTTGCCGCGCCTGCCGCCGCCCATGCCCCCGCCGCCCCACATGCCTGCGTAGAGGCCGAAGCGGGTGAGCATCGCGGCGAGCATGGCGAAGAAGCTCGCGAGCGTCATGATCAGCACGTCGCGGTTTGCGATGTGCGAGAGCTCGTGGGCGAGCACGCCTTCGACTTCCTTCGGCTCGAGCCTGTCCCAGAGACCGGTCGTCACGCAGATGGCCGCATGCTTGGGTGAGCGTCCGGTGGCGAAGGCGTTCGGCACCGGGGTGTTCATCATCGCGATCTTCGGCTTCGGCAGGTCGGCCATCGCGCACAGCCGCTCGACCATGTCATGAAGCTGAGGCGCCTCTTCGCGGGAGACGATTTTCGCTCCGGCGGCTCTGAGGGCGAGCTTGTCGGAGGTGTAGTACTGGAAGAACGCGAGCCCGATCACGATCAGGAGCATCGGGGCGAGGCCGACGTTCAGCACCTGGAACAGCACGACGGCGAAGATCACGTACAGCAGGCCGAGCAGGGCTGTCGTGAAAACCATCCGGAGCGTGAGGCCGGCGTCGCGGCCGTAGGACCTGCGCTTCATACAACGGATTGTAGTGGCCCTTGCGGTCGCGCCGGGTGGCGCTTAACGCGGCCGCAACAGCGGCGCCGGTCAACCGGGGTCCGTCGCGTGCCGGCTGTATAGACTCCGCGCTCGTGCGCCGCCTTGTTCCGCTCGCGATCATCCTCGTCTTCGCCGCCGGTTGTTCCACCTCCAAGCCCGGGGAAAAGATCGTTTCGCCGCTCCCGACGACCGTCATCGGCACGGTCCTGAAGGCGCAGACCGTCAGCGTGCCTGCGGAGTACAAGAGCGGCGATCCGACGGCCGGCAAGCAGGTGTTCTTGAGCGCCGGCTGCGTCGGCTGCCACACCCTGGCCGACGCGAACGCCCACGGCACCGTCGGCCCGAACCTGGATCAGGTGAAGCCGCCGCTGACCAAGGTGGTCCTCCAGGTGATCAACGGTGGCGCCGCGATGCCACCGTTCAAGAGCTCGCTCAGCGCGAAGCAGATCGCCGACGTCGCCGCCTACGTCGTGAAGGCGACCGGCGGCAACCCGAACGGCTGACCGTCCTTCTCCCCGAGACCTTCCCGCCCGCGGTCGGCGTCGTCGCGACCGACTTCGACCGGACGCTCACCTGGGACGACGCACGACTGCGGCCGCGCACGATCGCGGCGCTGCGCGCCACGAGGGCCTCGGGCCGCGACGTGATCGTGGTCACCGGCCGCATGATGCAGTCGGTCCTGCGGGCGCTCGAGCCGGCGCAGCTCGACGAGCCGGTGATCTGCTACCAGGGCGCCGTCGTCGCGGGCGCCGACGGAACGTGGTTGCGGCACGAGCCGATCCCGCTCGTGCAGGCGCGGGAGGTGATCGGCCTGGTCGAGGCGGAGGGCTTCGGATTGAACGTCTACGTTGACGATGAGCTCTACGTCTCGGAGGTCACGCAGGGAGCGCGCGACTATGCCGGTTTCCAGCACCTCGAGATCCACCCGGTCGGCGACCTGCTCGCCTGGCTCACCGTGCCGCCGACGAAGCTCGTTTGCGTCGGCGAACCGCTGGCGCTCGACGGGCTGGAGGTACGGATGAAGGTGCACTTCGGCGACCGGCTCTACATCTCGAAGTCGTTGCCCTACTTCCTCGAGTTCGCGGCCGCCGGGGTCACCAAGGGCGCCGGCCTCGACTTTCTGGCCGCGCACATGGGCTTCACGCCCGAGCAGACGATCGCCTTCGGCGACGGCGAGAACGACGTCGAGCTCGTGGAGTGGGCCGGTTTCGGAATAGCCGTCGAGAACGCGCATCCCCGGGTGAAGGCGGTCGCCGACTGGATCTGCCCGTCGGCCGCCGACGAGGGCGTCGCCCAGGTGCTCGAGGCGATTCTGGCTCTAAACTCGGATCGGTGATCGACCTTCGCGCAGCCCGCAACGACCCCGACGGCTACCGCGCTGCACTTGCACGCAAGGGTGCGACGGCGATCTTCGAGGAGCTGCTCGTGGCCGACGAGCAGTGGCGCTCGCTGCAACAGCGGGTCGACGAGCTGCGCGCCTCGCAGAAGCTGAAGGGCAAACCGACTCCGATCGAGCTCGCGGAGCTGACGCTTGTGAAGGAGCGGCTGCAGCCGCTCGAGGGCGAGCTCACGGAGGCCTGGGGCCGCGTCCAGGGGCTGCTCGACCGCGTGCCGAACCCGCCGGCCGAGGACACGCCGGACGGCGACACCGAGGAGGACGCTGCGGTGGTGAAGCTCGTCGGCGACCCGCCGGTGTTCGACTTCGCGCCGCGCGACCACCTCGATCTGTCTGCGGCGCACGGCTGGATCGACGTCGAGCGCGGCGCCAAGGTGGCCGGGTCGCGGTTCGTCTACCGGGTCGGCGACGTCGCGCTGCTCGAGATCGCGCTCTACCGCTGGGCGCTCGCCCGGATCGTGCAGAAGGGCCACGTGCCGATGCTGCCGCCTGTGCTCGTGCGCGACGCGGCGATGTACGGCACCGGCTTCTTCCCCTCCGACAAGGGCGACTTCTACGAGGTTCCCGAGGACGGGCTCTACCTCACCGGCACCTCCGAAGTGCCGCTCGCCGCCTTTCACGGCGACGAGGTGCTCGAGGGCCTGCCGCTGCGCTACGTCGCGTTCTCGACCTGCTTCCGCCGCGAGGCTGGCGCCGCCGGCAAGGACACGCGCGGCATGTTTCGCGTGCACCAGTTCGACAAGGTCGAGATGTTCGTCTTCTGCGAGCCGGGCGCCTCGCGCGACGAGCACGAGCGGCTGCTTGCGATCGAGGAGGAGCTCGTGCAGGAGCTCGGCCTCCCGTACCGCGTGCTGAACATCGCCGCCGGCGACCTGGGGGCGTCCGCGGCGAAGAAGTACGACATCGAGGCGTGGTTCCCCGGCCAGTCGCGCTACCGCGAGATCACCTCGACGTCCAACACGACCGACTACCAGTCACGCCGTCTCGAGATTCGCTTTCGGCGCGAGGACGGGAAGCCCGAGCACGTGCACACGCTGAACGGCACCGCCGTAACGGCGCGGGCGATGATCGCGGTGCTCGAGAACTTCCAGGACGAGGACGGCTCGATCTCCGTGCCGGCGGCCCTGACGGAATTCGGCGCGCCGTCACGCCTCGGCGTCGAGCGCGTGCCGGCCAAGTAACAGTCTGTTACAAGGAGTCTGCGCGGCGGGGTGCCGGAGCGGCCGAACGGGGCGGTCTTGAAAACCGCTGACGGGGCAACTCGTCCGTGGGTTCGAATCCCACCCCCGCCGCTCGTTGTTGTCATTGCCGGATCTCGAGTCGTGCGAATGGCGCTGCTCAGCGGCATGATTCGAGTGAGTGGTGGGGTCCTCCAGGCCGTCATCGGTCGGCGCCGCGTTCGCGATCATCGTCGCGTGTCTTGCCGCGTCCAGCAGTCGGGGTGCGCTGGCGGCTGCGCCCGGCAGCGTGACCCCGGCGCTCACACTGTTGACTGCGCAGCAGGTTGTGTCTGGGCAGAGGCCCTCGTTTCGCTGGCCGACGACCGGGGAGGTCGCGGTTGCGGTCGCCGGCGTCGGTCTGGTCGGCGAGTCGCCGAACCAGCGGCAGGTCCCGGTCGCGAGCCTGACCAAGATGATGACGGCGCTCGTGGTCCTGCGCGACCATCCCCTGGCACCCGGACAGGCCGGACCGTCGGTCACGATCACGTCGTGGGACGTCCACGACTGGAATCAGGACGTGCGAGCCGGCGACAGCGTCGTCGAAGTGAGGGCCGGCGAGGTGCTGACCGAGTACCAGTTGCTCGAGGCGCTCATGATTCCTTCTGCGGACAACATCGCCGACCGTCTCGCGATCTGGGACGCCGGGAGCATCGACGCTTTCGTCGCGAAGATGAACAGGATGGCCGGGATGTTCCGGCTCGGCTCGACGCACTACGCTGATCCGAGCGGCGTCGACCCTCGTTCGGCCAGCACCGCAGCCGACCAGGTGCTTGTTGCCTCGAAACTGATGGCCGATCCCGTCGTGCGTGGCATCGTCCGCCGGCGGCGTATCAGCCTCCCGGTCGTGGGGATTCTCTCCAACCACAACCCCGCGCTCGGCATCGACGGGATCATCGGGGTGAAGGGCGGCTACAGCTCGCAGGCGCGCAATTGCCTCGTCACCGCGGCCTTCCGTGGCCACCACGCCGCCCTCGTCGTCTCCGTCGCGCTCCGCCAGCCCTACGGCCTGGGCTCGGCCCGGATCGACGAGGCGCTGCTCGAAGCCGCAACCAAGCGGCTGCGGCGCTATCCACTGACCGCTCCCGGTGCCGCGGTCGGCACCCTTACCGCCCCGCGGGGTGGCCCGAGTGTGGTGCTCGTCGGACCGGACACGCCCCCGACGACGGTTGTGTGGCCCGGGCTCGTGCTGACCTATGAGATCACGGCCAGTTCGGTTGAGGCCCTCAGATCGGCGCGGCCCGGGTCGGTCGTTGGCGTTCTCACCGTCTCCGCATCCTGGGGCGCTCTTGCCTCGGTTCCGGTGCGAGTCGCCGCCGCACCCCCTTCCAGCCCTGTGCCTCCCGATATCCAGCCGTCGCCACACCGGCCGGCACCGGGTGTCGGGTTGCTGTTCCCCTGACTTAGAGGCTCTCACAGAATGAGCGGTTGTGTCGCCCGGCCGCGCTCGGCGGCGCGATGCTGTGTCCTCGGTCGCCTCGATAGCCTTGGCTATCGAGGCTCCCTGCGTCCTTGCCTCGCACTCGCCGATCGCACCCGGATCGACGAACGTCATTCTGTGAGAACCTCTTAGCGGGGGAAACCATGTTTCCCCCGCTAAGTCCCCGTCTTCTTGCCGTGTCTAGGCCGCTGCCTCCTCGGCCAGGTACTCCGATGCAGCCGCGTCGGTTGGCACGGTCGCGATCGTCTGCACGATCCGGCCGGCGATCCGGTAGGGATCGCCGAGCGAGTTCGGGCGGCGGTCCTCCAGGTAGCCCCGGTAGCCGTTGTTCACGAAGCTGTGCGGGATGCGGATCGAGGCGCCGCGGTTCGCGAGCCCGTACGTGAACTCGTCGATCGCTGCGGTCTCGTGGAGACCCGTCAGGCGCATGTGGTTGTCAGGGCCGTAGACGGCGATGTGCTCGTCCTTGGTCTCGTCGAATGCGGCCATCAGCGCCTCGAAGTACTCCTCGCCGCCGACCTCGCGCATGTGCGCGGTCGAGAAGTTCGTGTGCATGCCGGAGCCGTTCCAGTCGTGCTCGATGCCGAGTGGCTTCGGATGCCAGTTGATGTCGACGCCGTAGCGCTCGCACAGCCGGATCATCAGGTAGCGCGCGATCCAGACCTCGTCGGCGGCCCGCTTCGAGCCCTTGCCGAAGATCTGGAACTCCCACTGGCCCTTGGCCACCTCGGCGTTGATGCCTTCGAGGTTGATGCCGGCGTCGAGACAGAGGTCGATGTGGGCGTCCACGATCTCGCGGGCGATGTCGCCGACGTTCTTGTAGCCCACGCCCGTGTAGTACTCGCCTTGCGGAGCCGGGAAGCCCTCGCGCGGGAAGCCGAGCGGCACGCCGTCGCGGTAGAGGAAGTACTCCTGCTCGAAGCCGAACCACGTGCCGGGGTCGTCCGGAATCGTGGCACGGGTGTTGGACGGGTGCGCTCTCCCGTCGGGCAGAAGCACCTCGCACAGCACGAGCAGGCCGTTCCGCTTCGCGGGGTCGGGGAACAGTGCGACCGGCTGCAGCAGGCAGTCGGAGTTGCTTCCCTCTGCCTGCCGCGTCGAGCTGCCGTCGAAGCCCCAGACGGGAAGCTCGGCGAGGGTGGGGATGTCGGCGAACTCCACGATCTTCGTCTTGCTGCGGAGGTTCGGGACGGGCTCGTAGCCGTCGAGCCAGATGTATTCGAGCTTGTACTTGGTCATCGGTTCCCTCTCGCTCCTCTGGTCGGAAATGGCCGGAAAGCCGGAAAAAACGCACAAAAAAAGGCCCAAGAACTCGTCAAGAGTCCTCAGGCCTCATCGCCTCGGGCCGCCCGCGCAGGCGGCTCCTGCTCACGTTATAGCGATCCTGTCGAGCCGGCGTCAAGGGCAAAGCGAGGCCCCGCCGGCCCAGCTTTTGTTAACATCTGAAGATCGCTCGGCCTCACGCCCTGGCTGAGCGGCTCGCCTGACCTCAGCGACTGGTCGGAATCCGCCGTTTGCCGGCAGCAGAAACCGGCTCCAGGTTCGCTCAAGGAGGCCACGAATGCAACAGGTACAGGAACGCCCCGTCAGGCTCGAGGTGCAGCCCGCCCGCGGCTCGCAGCGCCGGGGAGCGGCGCTCCGTGAAGGCCGCCGGGCCGGGAACCGGAAGCAGCGTGGGCTCGACGCCGATCTCCGTTGCGAGTGCGCGGAACTCGCCTGCCGGTCGGTCGTCCCTGCCCTGGCGGAGACCCACCGCGGCCTCGATGACCGGTTTCTCGTCGCGCCGGCGCACGCCGGCCCCGACAACGTCGTCAAGGCGGCCGATCGATTCTTCGTCGTCGAGTCTCGGCTCACCGCGAAGGCGTACCTTTAGCGAGCAGAGAGGCGCCGTGACCGGAACGCAACCACCCGAGCCCGAGCACGAGCCGAGCCCCGGCGGGCCGCCGCCGGAGCCGCCTCCGCCCGCCGGGCCACTCGAGTCGCGGCGGGAGCGGCTTGCCCGCCACGCGCTTCGCGTTCGCCTCTACACCGGGGCGGTCGCGTTCGTCGCGCTGATCTCCGTGCTGATCGTGCTCATCTCCGTGAACACGCGTACCGTGAAGCTGTCGTGGGCGTTCGGCTCGACGACGGCGTCACTCGTCTGGATCATCCTCGCGACCGCTGTGATCGGGTGGCTGCTCGGCATCGCCACGGCGGTCGTCTTTCGCCTGCGCACGCGGCGTCCACGCTGACGATCACCGCTCGGCGGCACCCTCCGGTCAACTCCTCATGCAAGCTTTGCCGATCTCCTGCGTCTTGGGTCTGTAACCGACACGAAGGAGCCCTCTCTCTCATGAAACGCCTGATCCTGATGCTCGTCGCGGCGGCCGCGTTGCTCGTCCCGTCCGCCGCGCTCGCGAGCGGCATCGTGCTCAAGGTGCAGCGCGCCTCGCAGCTCGTCGCGGTCGCGCAGACGCACTCGCACGTCGCGCTCGTCCATACGTCTGCGAAGCTCTCCGTCGGGCAGCGTGTCGTGCTGAAGACGCGCACGTTGCGCAACGGCACGCTTGCCGCATCGAGCGTCAAGGTGCTCGGTCGCGCCCGCAGCGTGAAGTTTCGCGGCCTCCTGCTGGCGAAGACCGGCTCGACGTACGTCGTCTCGGCCGGCGGCGCCGTGATCACGCTGCAGCGCAAGGGACGTGCCCTGGCATCGGCGCTCGACAGCGGTGGGCCCACGCCGGGGAGCACGATTGCGGTGACCGCGACCGTGGGCTCGAGCGGTGAGCTCGACGAGAACAGCGCGACCACCGTCTCGCCGACCGCGCTCGGCGGCCAGATCGAAGGGCAGCTGACGGTCGGGACCGGGACCGTGACCGTCACCTCGGATCACATGAGCCTCGCGCTGACCGTTCCGACGGGTCTCGATCTCTCGACCTTCAAAACCGGCGACGAGGTGCTGGCGAACTTCTCGCAGGCAGCCGACGGCAGCCTGACGCTCACCACTCTGTCCGCGAACGGGAACGCGCAGCAGGCAGACGGCAGTGGCGACCAGCAGAGCGGTAGCACCGGCTCGGAGCAGAGCGGTAGCGCGGGCTCGGGGGGCTCGACTGAGGGAAACCAGGGGAGCGACGACGGTCAGGGCGGAGACAACGGTGGCTCGAGCTCCGGCGCGGCGGCGGGCTCGGGCCCCGTTGTCTCGATCGACGGCTCCGGCACCGGTTCGAGCTCGGGTACCGGTTCGAGCTCCGGTACCGGTTCTAGCTCGGGGGGAGCAGTGTCGGGCTCCGGGGACGGCGGCGGCAGCGACGGTTAACTCAATCCGTACGCCGTTCCGTGCCGATAGAGGTGGTGTGAGCCCGCTTCTGCTCAAACGCCTCTCGGACGAGCAACTCGGCGGCCGCCTCGCCTCGGGCGAGGCGGCCGCGTTCGACGAGCTCTACCGGCGCTACGCGCACCGGCTGTCGGCGTACGGCGCTCACCTGCTCGGCGACGGCGCCGCCGGCGAGGACGTTTCACAGTCGACGCTCCTCAAGGCCTACGGGGCGCTTCGCGACGGCCAGGTGCCCGATCGCATCAAGCCGTGGCTCTACCGGATCGCTCACAACACGGCAATCGACCTCGTGGTTCGCCGGCGCGAAGTCCCGTCGGCCGAGTTGCCGGAGCAGCCCTCCGGCGGAGGCGAGCCGGTGGCCGGGGCGCTCGTCGCGGCGCTTGCGTCGCTGCCCGACCGGCAGCGACGCGTGTACGCGCTCCGCGAGGTGCACGGCCTGCGGATCGACGAGACCGCGAGCGAGCTCGGTCTCACCGCCGCACAGGTCGAGCAGGCACTGTTCGCAGCCCGGAACCGACTGGCAGAACAGCTCGTGTTCGGCGACCGGCTGAACTGCGTGGCGGTGCGGCGGCTTGCCGACGGTCCCCTCGACCTCGACGAACGCCGTGCGCTGAAGACGCACCTGCGTTCGTGCGCTTCCTGCCGCGGCGCGCTCGGGACGCGCAGCCGGGTGTTCGGTGTCTTCGGGCCCGGTTCCTTCGACTGGTTGCGCGGCCTCTTTGCGGGGCTCGCCGGCGGCGGCGCACCGGTCGTCGCCAAGGTCGGAGTGGTGGTGGCCACCGCCACCCTCGCGGCCGGCATGCCCGGGTCGGTCGAGCATCCTTCGCTCCACTTCCGGTTGACCGGCGCGCACGCCGCCGCGGCAAAGCACGCGCCGCCGCCGCCCGTTGTCCAGCCGATGGTTCTCGCCCTGTCGCACGCGCCGGTCGCGATCGGCGCCCGCGGCGCGCCGGTGGCAGTCTCGGCGGCGCACCGAACGGTCGCCTTCGACGGTCAGACGGAGGACGGGGCCGGCGGCCGGCTGGCGGCCGGCAAGACAGCGAGCGTCGAGCGCGGCGGTGACGGGGGGAGCGGCGGTGGCGACGGTTCCACGAGCGGCGTCCTGAGCGTTGCGCCGCCGGCGACGACGCCTGAGAGCGGCGGCTCGAGCTCCGACGGCGGCAACGCGACGCCGGCGCCCACGACCACGACGGGCACGGCGACGACGAGCGACGGCGCGGATCAGTCACCGGCGGTACAGGCGCCCGTCAGCACGGCCCCCCAGCCCTCGGCGTCCGACGGCGCGCCCGCAAACGGCGGGGACGGCAGCGGTTCGGGCGGGGGCAGTAGCGGCGGTCAGGACAGCAGCTCCGCCGACAGCGCGCCGTCGGACTGATCGCGGCCCGCGCAGGAACTCGGCGCGCGCGCCGGAAGTCACGAAACCGATGAGAGACCGCAGCTCCGTTCAGCTCGTCGCCGCGCTCGTCGGGGTCGGGTTCCTCGTCGCGGGCGTGCTCGGCTTCGTCCCCGGGATCACGACGCACTACGGCGCCATGAGCTTCGCCGGCGCCGGCTCGGGCGCCAGGCTGCTCGCGGTCTTCCAGGTGTCGATCCTGCACAACGCCGTCCATCTGGCCTTCGGCGTCACCGGCCTCGTCTATGCGAAGACGGCCGAACGCGCGCGCAGGTTCCTGGCCGGCGGCGGGGCGCTCCTGGTGGGGCTGTGGCTCGTCGGAGTCGTGGGTGCCGGTGGCTGGATCCCCACCAACACCGCCGACGACTGGCTGCACTTCGGGGCCGGGATCTTGCTGGCCGGTCTGGGCTTCGCGGCCGGCCGTGGGCTCGTTCGCGCCGCCGACCGCTAATCATCTAAGCCGTTGCCGGCAACGGCCCGTGCTTGTACGCCGAGAGCACCTCGGCGAGGATCTCGAGCGCGACCTCGGCCGGGGTCTCGCCGCCGAGGTCGAGCCCGACGGGCCCGCGCACCGCGTCGGCAACGTCGCCCAGCTTCTCGCGGCGCTTCTCCTGTGCCCGGGTCGATCCGAGCGCTCCCACGTAGAACGCGCCACCTTCTACGCCGCGTCGAAGCGCGGGAATGTCGAGACGCTCCTCGTGCACGAGCGAGACGAGCGCAGTCTCGGCGTCGACGTCGATCTCGTCGGGCCAGGCGACGACGAGCTCGTCGGCGCTCGGCACGCGCTCTCGGGTGGCGAGACCGGGCCGCGGATCGACGACGACGGTGCGCCAGCCCAGCGGGCGCGCCAGCGCGCAGAGCGCCTCGGCAATGTCTCCCGCACCGACTGCAACGAGCCGCGGCGGTGGGCCGATCGCCTCCACGAACACCTGGCGCTCCGCTTCCTCGCGCAGTTCGGTGCGGGCGCGGCCGCCGTCGTCCCAGCGCTCGCCGACACCCGCGCCGCCGACGACCACGTAGCTCGCCCCGCGCTCGCGCGCCGGAGCGCCGGCGAACGGCTCGACGAACACGTCGATCTCTCCGCCGCAGGGAAGGCCCACGGTCCAGGCCTCGTCGTCGGCGATCCCGTACGAGATCACGCGCGCGCTTTCGCCGTCGAGGATCGCCACACAGTGCTCGGCGACGTCGGCCTCGACGCAACCGCCGGAGACCGAGCCGTACAGCCGCCCGGAGCGGGTCACTGCCAGCTTCGAGCCGAGGGGGCGCGGGGCACTGCGGCGCGTGGCGACCACCGTCGCGAGCGCGACCTCTTCGCCCGCCGTCCGCCACTCCTCGGCTTTCGCCAGAACGTCGTCCATCTACGCTTGATCGTAGCGATGGATGCTCTCGACGACCTACTCGCCCGCGTCGACGCCGGCGAGCTCGGCGACCCACTGCCTGTGCTCGCCTACGTGGCCGGAGCTGCGCTCGAGCTCGACGAGCAGGAGCTGAACGGGGCCCGGCGGCGCGCGTTGCTGCTCGTCGCTGCCGGCGGCGACCCGCACCGCGACCTCCAGGTGGACGACCGGTCGGTCAAGGCGCTGGCCGCCGACCTCTACACCGACGAGCGCCGGATCGAGCTCGGCCGCAGCATCGACGCGCTCGTCCTGCGTGTTCGAGAGCTCCGCGTCGCGCGCGAGGCGGCCCTGTTCCTTGCCGCTGACGTCGATCTCGCCTGGCGCCTGTTCTCGCTCTCGCTCCTCGCCGAGGAGCTGGCAGAGTGACCCCGGCCGTCGAGGCCGCCACGCGTGCGGGGATCGAATTCCGGTTGCACGAGTACGAGGGCGTGACTGTCGGCGAGGGC
Organism: Gaiellaceae bacterium; assembly: GCA_035534955.1. GTDB lineage: Bacteria > Actinomycetota > Thermoleophilia > Gaiellales > Gaiellaceae > PALSA-600. The sequence goes on along the minus strand of DATLQV010000045.1, from coordinate 14,281 downwards.
GATTACGCGCTCGCGGTCGCCACAGCGCTGGACATCCCCCCGGCGCGCCTCTTCAAGACGCTCGTCGCCTCCGTCGACGGCTCGCTCGCGGTGTTCATCGTGCCGGCCGGCCACCAGCTCGATCTGAGGGCGGCCGGCAAGCGTGTTGTGCTCGCCGGCCGCGCCGAGGCCGAGCGCGCGACCGGCTACGTCGTCGGCGGCATCAGCCCGCTCGGACAGCGCAAGCGCCTGCCTGCGACACTTGACATCTCGGCGCTCGAGTGGGAGACGATCCTCGTCAGCGCGGGCCGCCGCGGGCTGCAGATCGAGCTGGCCCCGGCCGACCTGGCCGCCCTCACCGGCGCGAAGCTCGCCGCGATCGCCAAGTAAGGGCGACGTAAGACCGTCCGAACGGGGGAGGGATCGCGCGCCGGGCTGCCGATACCTTCCAGGAGATCGTCCCACCGAGGAGGGGTCCTCTTGCTTCGCGCCGTCTTCCTGGCGCTCGCCGCCGCCGTCTGCGTGCTCGCGTCCCCCGCGGGCGCATCGCAGCTGGTCGACCGGAATGCCACAGCGGTCAGGCTCGCCGTCAACGCGAAAGGCGAGGCGATGCTCACCTACCGGTCGGGCGGCGAGCTCAAGCATGTGCTCGCCTGGAACGCGATCGACGCCATCGCGCCGACGCGCGCTCGCGCCCAGGTCGCGTTCAAGCTCGACTACGCGGGCGGCTGGGGCAAGTACCACACGAACTACTGGCAGATGTTCGGCACGCGCTGCGGGGCCTACGACGGGCCGCCGCTCGCCTGGAGGGTGGCGGCCTGCACGGCGCCCGACGGCTCGTACTGGGCGCTCCAGGCCTGGCAGCGGGAGCTTCCCGACTACGGTGTGACGCCCACCGCCGACCAGGCGGTCTGGGAGCTTCGCCTCTCGCACTGGCGGGGAGCGCTGCCGGTGCTCGCGATCGGCACCGACTGGGCGTGGCAGCGGTGGGATCACCTCTACGGCACCTTCACCTACGGGTCGAGCCCCGTCTTCGGGTTCCGCTCGACGTCCGGCGGCAACCCGCTCGACTCCTTCGGTCGCAACATCTACGTCGACACGTTCGACTCGGCGTACGGCTCGGGCTGGAAGCGCGAGAACAGATTCCTGACGCACACGCACACGGGGGTGTTCTGTTACAGCTTCAACCCGCACGGATCGCATCCCGCCGGCAAGGGCGAGCGGTACCGGGCGACCGTCGAGGGGCCCGGTGTGGCGCCGGATGTGATGTGGCAGGGCGATGCCCCGGGCGCCTACTCCAGGCGGCTCGACCAGGTGGCGAACGACGCCATCGCTGCGCTGGGCGACCCCCGGTGCCGCCCGAACTGATCCCGCTGGACAATCATCTAGGCTCGGCCCCGTGCAAGAACGCGGAGCAGCTCAGCGCGCGCTCTTCCGCCGCTGGCCGGCGGGGGTGTCGGTCGTCGTCGCGGAGGTCGACGGGCGCCGTCACGGCCTGACCGTCTCGTCGCTCGTCTCGCTCTCGCTCGAGCCGGCACTCGTCGGGATCTCGATCGCGCTCGACGCCTCGTTGCATGAGCTGCTGCGACACGCAGGCGATTGGGGAGCGTCGTTCCTCGCAGGCGACCAGGAGCATCTTGCGCAGCACTTTGCGCGCAGCGTCCCCCCGATGGTGCTCTGGAACGGCATCGAGGTCCGCGAAGACGACCCGCGCCTGCTCGTGGGGGCGGCCGGCTGGCTGACCGCACGCACGATCGACGAGCTCGCCACCGGAGACCACACCTTCTTCGTCGCCGAGATCCTCTCGATCGAAGAAGGCGCCGCCGCGACGTCGCTCTCCTACGTCCACCGCGGCTACCACGCGTTGTGATCGACGCCGTCGTCTTCGACCTGGACGGCGTGATCGTCGACTCCGAACAGGTGTGGGACGACGTTCGCGAGGTGTATGCACGTGAGTCGGGCGGCACGTACTCCGAAGCTGCGACCCGCGACATGATGGGCATGAGCTCCGTCGAGTGGTCGCGCTACATGGCGGAGTCGCTCGGCGTCCCCGGCACGCCCGAGGAGATCAACGCGGTGATCGTGGAGCGAATGCTCGCGCGCTACGGCTCGGCGCCGCCGTTGATCCCGGGAGCGGTCGAGGCCGTGCGCACCGCCGGCGAACGGTGGCCGCTCGCGATCGCCTCGTCGTCCAACCCGGAGCTGATCGAAGTCGTGCTGCGGGCGGCCGGCCTGCGCGAGCTCTTTCCCGTGGCGGTCTCGTCGCAGGAGGTGCCGCGCGGCAAGCCGGCGCCCGACGTCTACCTCGAAGCCGCGCGCAGGCTCGGAGTGTCACCGGCGCGGTGCGCCGCGGTCGAGGACTCGCACAACGGCATTCGTTCGGCGAAGGCGGCGGGGATGCGGGTGGTCGCCGTGCCGAATCCGCACTTCCCACCGGACGACGAGGCGATGACCCACGCCGACGCCGTGATCGGGTCGATCGCCGAGTTGACGCTCGAGCTGCTCTCCGGCTGAGAGCTTCTAAGCGCAGCCGCTCCTCAGCTCACTCGGCCGAGCAGCACGCAGCCGTTGTGGCCGCCGAGGCCCATCGCGTTCGAGAGCGCCACGTCGACGCGCGCTTCGCGGAACGTGTTCGGCACGTAGTCGAGGTCGCAGTCGGGATCCGGCTTGCGGTAGTTGATCGTCGGCGGCAGCTTCCCCGTGTGCAGCGCCAGGATGCACATGATCGCCTCGATCGCTCCCGCGGCGCCGAACGTGTGGCCCATCATCGACTTCGTCGACGACACCGCGAGCTCGAAGGCGTGGCTGCCGAACACCGACTTGATCGCCTTCGTCTCGGCGGCATCGCCAAGCGGGGTCGACGTGCCGTGCGCGTTGATGTAGCCGACGCGGCTGCGCTCGATGCCCGCGCGGTCGAGCGCGCCCGCCATCATCGCGGCGACGCCGGTTGCCTCCGGTTCCGGCTGCGCCATGTGATGTGCGTCGTTGGATGCCCCGTAGCCGAGCACCTCTGCGTAGATCTCCGCTCCGCGGGCCTCGGCCTGGTCCCAATCCTCGAGCAGCACGGCGCCCGAGCCTTCGGCCATCACGAACCCGGCGCGCGTGGCATCGAACGGCCGCGACGCGTTCGGCGGATGTTCGTCCTCCACGGCGAGCCCCCGCATCGCCGTGAACCCCGCCAGGATGAGCGGGATGATGCACGCCTCGGTGCCGCCTGCGAGCACGGCGTCGGCCCCGCCGCGCTTGATCATCTCGGCGGCCTCGCCGATCGCATGCGACCCGGTCGCGCACGCCGAGACGACCGCGTAGTTCGGGCCCTTGATGCCGAGTGAGATCGCGAGCTGGCCCGACACGGAGTCGACGAGCACGTTGGGCAGGAAGTTCGGCGATACGCGGTCCGGTCCGCGCTCGCGCAAAGTGTCGGCCTGCTCGAGGATTCCGGGTACGCCGCCGATCGCCGAACCGAAGACCACGCCGACGCGCGTCGGGTCGAAGCCGTTGAGCCCCGCGTCGGCGAGCGCCTCGCGGCCTGCCGCGACACCGAGCAGCACGTTGCGCTCGAGCTTGCGCGCGTCCTTCGGTGAGACGACCTGGATCGGATCGAAGTCCTTCACCTCGGCGGCGACGCGCACGGGCAGGCCGTCGGTGTCGAAGGTCGAGATCCACCCGATCCCGCTTTCGCCTGCGAGCGCGGCGCGCCAGGTCGACGGAACGTCGAGTCCGAGCGGAGTGACCGCACCGATGCCTGTGACGGCGACGCGCTTCATTGCCGCAACCCTATCGAGCGCGTCTCTAGGCTTCGCGGCATGCCGGCTGCAAGCGTTCCGTTTCCCCCGATGGAGGCCGAGCTCGTCCGCGAGTTGCCGCTCGGTGACGGATGGCAGTACGAACCCAAGTGGGACGGCTTTCGCGGTGTCTTCGAGAACGTGGGCCCCGAGCTTGCGATGTGGTCGAGGAGTGGTCGGCCGCTGCTCCGCTATTTCCCCGAGTTGCGGCCGCTCGGCGAGCTCCTGCCGCCGGGATCGGCGCTCGACGGCGAGATCGTGATCGCCCGGGACGGCGCGCTCGACTTCGACGCGATGCAGATGCGCCTGCACCCGGCCGAGTCGCGCATCCGGCGCCTGTCGGCGGAGATCCCCGCCGAGTTCGTCGTGTTCGACGTGCTGTTGTGGGACGGAGCTGCAGTGTGGAAGCTGCCGCTCGAGGAACGGCGCATCCGTGTCGAGTCGCTTTCCGGATTCCGCGTTTCGCCGGCGACGCGCGATGTGGACGAGGCGCGCGGCTGGCTCGCGCGGTTCGAATCGCTTGGGCTCGACGGGGTGATTGCGAAGAAGCTCGGTGTGCCGTACCTGCCCGGTTCGCGGAACGGTGTCGTCAAGGTGAAGGAGCACAAGACCGCCGACTGCGTCGTCATCGGCGTGCGCTGGAAGGGCGACCGCGGCTCGATCGCGACGCTGCTGCTCGGGCTCTACCGTGAGGACGGCGGGATCGATTACGTCGGCTCATGCGCCGTCGCGGCCGGTTCGCGAGCCGCGGTGGCCGAACGTGTGCTGCCGCTCGTCGACGAGTCGTCCGATCGGCGGGTCTCGGAGCCGACCCGGTGGGGGACGGGTGAGCTCGACGAGGCAGCCGTGCGGCCGGAGCTCGTGGTCGAAGTGCGCTACGACAAGGTTCAGGGCACGCGGTTCCGCCACGGCACCAAGCTGCTCCGCTGGCGCGACGACAAGACGCCGGGCGACTGCACCTGGCGTGAACTGCGCCCGGCGCGCGACCCGAGCGCGCCGGGCGTCGAGGCGCTCTTCTCGTAGCGGCGCGTGTCGAACAGCGCTTCGACGGTGCAGGCTATGGGCGCGATTTGACAGAGGTGTCAGGGTCGAGCCCGAGTCGCGCGAAGCGTGAGCGCAGCGACGGAGGGTTGCGCCACATACCGCGCATGGGGTCGCCGGCCGCCGCGATCCTCCCCGGCATCGACGCGAGCGTGAACGCTTCCGGCTCGACCCTCGCGACTTCGTCCCAGGCGAGCGGCGCCGAGACGCGCGCGTCGGGCGTGGGACGGACCGAGTAGGCGGAGGCGATCGTGCGGTCGCGTGCGTTTTGCCCGTAGTCGACGAACACGCCGACGCGATCGGCCACACGCCAGGTGGTCGTCGCCACCGCCTGGTCGCCGATCCGCCGCTCGACTTCGACCGCCAGCCCCTTCGCGAACCGCCGCACCTCCGGGAAGGGCAGCTCGGGCCGGATCGGCGCCAGGATATGCAGCCCCGTCGCACCTGACGTCTTCGGGTACGACCGCAGCCCGAGCTCGTCCAGCACCACGCGCACCACCATGGCGATCTCGCGCACCAAAGGCCACTGCCCTGCCGACGTCGGGTCGAGGTCGATCAGGAGGTAGTCCGGCTGCTCGATTGCAGGCACGCGCGAGTGCCATGTGTGCAGCTCGATGCACCCGAGGTTGGCGACCCACGCCAGTGCGGCCGCCTCGTCGAGGACGGCGAACACCGTCGAGTGTCCGCTCGGGAACCGGACGAACAGCTCGTCGACGTAGGTGGGGTGATTCGCCGGCACGCGCTTCTGATGAAAGAACTCGCCCTCGACGCCGTTCGGGAACCTCTTCATGTGGAACGGGCGCCGGCGCAGGTGAGGCAGGGCGAGGTCGGCGACCCCCACGTAATAGGAGACGAGGTCCAGTTTCGTCAGGCCGGCAGCCGGGAAGAACACCTTGCCGGGGTTCGTGATCGGGACGTCATGGCGGCCGACGCGCACACACCGAGTATCGTGGAGCCGTGCTGGAAGGGCATCCTCTTGCAAACGTGACGCTCGAGCCGCTCGACGACTATCTGGTGGTCGAGCAGCTCGACGAGTCGGAGTTGCCGAGCGGGCTGATCGTGCCGGCGAACGAGGCGATGCACGTTCGCAGCGGCATCGTCGCCGCAGTCGGCCCCGACGTGCCGGCGATCGAGCCGGGCGACAAGGTGCTGTTCCCGCGGGACGCCGGGTACGAGGTTCGGCTCGCCCGCTCGTCACACCGCGTGCGCGTGTTGAAGCGCGAAGAGCTGCTCGCCCGGATCCACGACTAGCGCTCTCGTGGAACGAGGTACCCTGTCGCCCGATCGGAGGGGTGGCAGAGCGGTCGAATGCGGCGGTCTCGAAAACCGTTATCCGTCGTTAGGCGGATCGAGGGTTCAAATCCCTCCCCCTCCGCTCACTCAACCCGGAGGGGTGTCCGAGCGGTCTAAGGAGCGCGACTGGAAATCGCGTATGTGCCGAAAGGTGCATCGAGGGTTCAAATCCCTCTCCCTCCGTCCACGCGGGGGAAACCATGTTTCCCCCGCGTGCCCCCTTCTTCTCGCCGTGCCATCGCCGAGCGTGCTTCGGCTCCTGCCGGGCAAAGCCCGGCTTCGCCGGCAAATGTGAGCGCTCGCTCGTCGCGCTGCACGCAACGAGTCGGCCCCGGGTCGGTGAAGTTCGCGCGCAAGGCCTTCGATACGATGCGCGCTCCCGGAGAAGTGGCCGAGTGGCTGAAGGCGGCGCCCTGCTAAGGCGTTAGGTGGGGAAATCCCTGCCTCGAGGGTTCGAATCCCTCCTTCTCCGCTGAGTGGAATTCACCCTTCCGGGCGATGCCGGGCATGCGTCGCGTGTCGGAGGATGGGTGTGCCGGCTCCCCCCTGAATTTCCGGCGAACTGACGTGACTGCGGCGATGCCCGCCCCTCCCCCGGGCGGGTTTCGTCCTTTCAGGGGCCGCTCAGGGGTGGGTCGACGCGTAGATGAACGCGGCGACGTCCTGGATCTGCTTGCCGGTCAGCTGGCCCTTGTAGGCGGGCATCGGGCCGCCGCCCTTCTCGACCTGCAGCACGATGCGGGCGAGCTGCGGTTTCAGCTGGTCGAGGTTCGGCCCCACGGCGCCGGTCGCGCCCGCGGCTTTCAGTGTGTGGCAGCCCGCGCAACTGGAGTTCTCGAACACCGTCTTGCCGGCGACCGGGTCGCCCTGGGCAGCGGGTGCCGCTGCGGTCGTCGCCGTCGACGGTGTGGAGGTGCTCGTCGTCGCGGCCGTCGTCGTTGCGGTGGTGGTCGTCGTCGCGGTGGTGGTCGTCGTCGTCGCGGTGGTGGTCGTCGTCGCCGCTGCCGCCGTGGCGGCAACCGGCTCCTTCTGCTCCTTGCCGAAGACGAGCACGGCCGAGAGCATCGCAACGAAGAACAGCACGCACAGCGTCACATACCAGGCGAGCCCGCGCCCGGGGAAGTCCGGGTAGCGCCTCGGCAGGATGAGCGATGAGACGAGTGCGAAGAGGATGAATGCGGCGCCGACGGCGGCGAGCCCGATCTCGTGACCGGTCGACAGCGCGGCGACGACGAATACGACCGTCGAGAGCATCGGGGCGGGAACCTACCGGATCTAGCGCGCGGCCGCGTCACCGGCGACCGGCTGCGGCGGCCGCAGGTACAGCAGTTCGTACAGGGAAGCTGCGATCACGGCGCCTGCGAACGGGCCGACGTACCAGACCCAGAAATGCGACCAATGGTTGCCGACGAGCTGCGGTCCGAACGCCCGTGCGGGGTTCATCGCGCCCCCCGTGAGGCCGTAGGACATGAGCACGCCGAGGGCAACCGTCAGGCCGACCGGGAGCCCGGCGATCTGCTTGAAGGCGCCGCGCGGGTCGACCGCCGTGGCGAAGAACACCCAGACGAGGAAGAACGTAAGCACGGCCTCGATCACGACCGCAGGCCCCGTGGCGATCCCGGAGCCGATCATCGGGACACCGAGGCTTGACGCTTTCTCCGGCCCGCTCGGCAGCACCCAATGAAGCAGGAGCGCCCCTGCCGCCGCGCCGCCGAACTGCACGAGCCAGTACCAGACGGCCAGCTTTGCAGCGATGCGGCGCGTGATCAGATGCGCGAGCGTCACCGCCGGGTTGAAGTGCCCGCCCGAGCTGAAACCGACTGCCGACATCATCACGGCGATCACGAGCCCGCTTGCGAGCGCGAGGTCGGTCGCAGTGCGGGCGTACGCCGCCCCGCCGGCGCTGATGAAGATCAGCGCAAACGTGCCGACGAACTCGGCGGTGCCCCGGCGGAGGTAGTCGCGGTCCAGCACGACGCGAACCTTAGGTCCTCCGTCGGACGGCGGTAGATGATTGATCGGTAATTCAGCGCCGTCGCGGCTTAGATCATGAATGCGCCGTTGTTGTGGTCGATCGCCTGCCCCGTCACGCCCACGGCATCCTCGGAGAGAAGCCATGCGACGGTGCCGGCGATCTCTTCCGGCCGGCTCATCCGGCGCAATGGAACCTCCTGCATCGCCGCTTCGTAGGCCTGCTCGCGCGTCAGGCCGTCAAACGCATCGAGCCCTTCCCAGGCCATCGCGGTGTCGACCCAGCCCGGGCAGATCGCGTTGACCTGGATCCGCCGCGGGGCAAGCTCTGCCGCCAGCGACCGCACGAGCCCGAGCAGGCCCGCTTTCGACGCGCAGTACGCGGTGTAGCCGGGCACGCCGATGCGGGCGAGAATCGACGACGTGACCACGATCCGGCCGCCGTCTGTGAGGTGCGGCTCGGCCGCGCGGGCGCACCAGTATGTGCCGTAGAGGTTCGTTTGCACGATGTCGTCAAAACGGTCGTGAGCCCCCGGCTCGTTGGCGCCGCCGATCCCCGCGTTCGCGACGAGCGCGTCGAGCGGTTCGTCGATCGCCGCGAGCACCTCGTCGCGGCTGCGGATGTCGCAGCGACGGGTGGTTGCGCCGGGAACGACATCCCGCAGTCGTAACTCGTCACGCGCGAGCAGTGTCAGGCGTGCGCCCTCGGCGGCCAGCCGTAGCGCGATCGCGCGGCCGATGCCGGTCCCGGCGCCCGTGACGACGACGTGCTTCCCCTCGAGGCGGCTCATGCGGGCGCGCCGTCGGCAAACCACGCGTCGAGAACCCGTTGTTCCTTGGCACGTTCGAGGCCGGCCGGCGGATCGGCGGGCGCCTCGCCGCGCACGACCCAGGCGAGCGTGTCGCGCACGGTTTGCTCGAGCGGGCGCGGCTCGAGCCCGGCGCGCAGCGCCGGCGACGGGTCGATCGAGAGCATCCCGGCGTACTTCTCGTCGTGCAGCCACAGTGGCAGCTCCATCCACTCGCTCACCTCGTGCTCGGCGAGGAATGCCTCGTCGACCCAAATCACCTCGGCGCCGGCGCCCGCGACGCGGTTGCACGTCTCGATCAGCGCCTCTCGCGTCGTCGGGCGGTCGACGGCGTTGAACGTTCCTCCGAGGCCGGTCTCCGCGGCGTGCACCGTCCAGGCGGCGAGGTCGCGCGCGTCGATCACCTGCGCGGCCGCCCCGGGCGGCGCCGGAGCCAGCACCCGGCCGCCGGCTGCGAGCCGCTCGGGCCAGTACGTGAAGCGTCCGGTCGGGTCCCACGGCCCGACGATCAGCCCCGGGCGGGGTACGAAGGCGCCCGGGAACCGCTCGCGCACGACCTGCTCACAGAGCGCCTTCAGCTCGCCGTAGGCCTCGCGCCACTCCTCGGTCGGCTCCTGCAGTTCCGCAACGGGCGAGGCCTCGGTCGGCGGTTCCCCGAGGGTCGCGTAGACGGAGACCGAGGAGACGAACGTGTAGTGGCCGACGTCACCCAGCGCGTCGATCGTCTCGCCGACGATCCGCGGCACGTAGCCGCTCGTATCCACCACCGCGTCGAAGCTTCGCCCCCGCAGCGCGCCGAGGTCGCCGTCGCGGTCGCCGCGCAGCTTCTCGACGCCCGGAAAGAGCTCGGGCCTCGTCTGCCCGCGGTTGAAGAGCGTCACGTCGTGCCCACGGCCGAGCGCCGCGTCCACGACGTGACGGCCGAGGAACTGGGTGCCGCCGAGGACGAGGATGCGCATTACGCTCACCTTATGCAGATCCGCCATGCCGAGCCCTCGGACTACGCAGACGCGATCGGCGTGGTCGACCAGTGGTGGGGAGGTCGTCCGATGGCGGCGATGTTGCCGAAGCTTTTCTTCGTCCACTTTCGCGATACGTCGTTCGTGCTCGAATCGGGCGACGGCGATCTCGTGGGGTTCCTCTGTGGGTTTCGCTCCCAGACCTTCGCTGACGAGGCGTACATCCACTTCGTGGGCGTCGACCCGTCGCACCGCGGGTCGGGTGCCGGGCGGCGACTGTACGAGCGCTTCTTCGAGGCTGTCGCGCCGCGCACGCTCGTGCGCGCCGTCACCTCGCCGGTCAACGAGCGCTCGGTCGCGTTCCACCGTGCGCTCGGGTTCGAGGTGGAGCGCGTCGACGAGAGCTACGACGGCCGCGGCGAGGCGCGCGTCCTTCTCGTGAAGAGGCTTTCCGGATGATCGACGACATCGGCGACCCGAACGGCGCGGCGGTTGTCTATCTCCACGGCGGCGGCGACTCGCGCCTGTCGCGCCATCCCGACGACTCGATCGCGGCGTCCCTTGGGGTGCGACTGCTGGCCGTCGACCGCTGCGGGCCGGCGGAGCGGGGGCGGACGCTGCGAGCGTGGGCCGAGCGGGTCGTCGGCTCGATCGAGGTCGAGCGGTTCGGGGTCGTCGGCTGGTCGGCGGGAGGGCCGCACGCGCTGGCCGTCGCCGCGGTCGCCCCCGCGCGGGTGAGCCGCGTCTCGCTGGTCGCATCGATGCCGCCGCCGGACCGGCTCGACGCGATCTCGGCCGACGTCCGCCGTGTGATGCTCCTCGCGCGCTTCGCTCCGCGCGTCGCCGCGCGCGGGCTCGAGCGGTGGGGACGGCAAGAGCCGCCGCCGACGGGCGACCCCGTCACCGACGAGGCGTATGCACGCGGGCGCGTCGAGTCGTTCCGTTCGGGCGGCCTGTGGCTCGCACGCGAACTCGCCTACCTCGGCCGTCCGTGGGGCTTCGCGCTTGCCGACGTGCGTGCTCCGGTGACGATGTGGTGGGGCGAGCGCGACAGCGTCTGCCCGCCGTCGATTGCCGGCATCTACGGTGAGCGGCTGCCGCGCTCGACGCTGCACCTGACCTCCGACACGCACCAGATCCTCTTCGGCCGCTGGCGGGAGATCCTCGCGGACGTGTCCAAGGGAGACCCGTAGGGGTCTGACCCCGGTTTTGGACACCGGTTCGGCGCACCAAGACCGGGCGACTCGACCAAGGAAGGAAGCCACGACATGGCACACATGACCGATCAGCAGATCGCACTCCTGCAAGGACAGAACTTCGGCGTCGTCGGGACGGTGGGTGCGAACGGGCGCCCTCAGACAAGCGTCGTCTGGGTCGACTGGGACGGTGAGAACGTCGTCTTCAACACGACCAACAAACGCGCGAAGGGCCGCAACCTGCGTGAGAACCCGCGCGTCTCGATCAGCGTCTGGGACAGCAGCGACCCGTACCACTACTTCGAGGTGGAGGGCCCGGCCGAGCTCGACGAGACCGGGGCCGCGGAGCACATCAACGAGCTGTCACGCCGCTATGCGGGCAAGGACTTCCACACGCCGGTCGACCGGGTGATCGTACGGATCAAGCCCGAGCGGGTGCTCGACCACCTCGACTACAGCTCCTAACCGAGGCTAGGCCTCACCGTTCTCGTCGGCGCCGGCCTCGGCCGCGAACGCGCGGGCGACGTCGAGCGTCGAGAGGACGCCCACCGGCAGCCCCGCGTCGGAGATCACGAGCAAGTGGGTCGTGTCGTGCTCGGCCAGGAGCTTGGCCGCGTTCTCGAGTGTCAGGCCGGCCGTCGCGGTGACCACGGGCGAGGCGGCCACGGCGCCTGCGTTGGCGTGCGTCCCGATCGCGCGGACGAGATCGAGATCGGAGACGACGCCCCACGGATGCAGGCGGTCGTCGCTTGCGAAGACTACGATCGCGTGCACGTGGTGGCGCGCCATCATGCGCGCGACGTCGCGCAGCGGGGTGACGGGCAGGCACGTCAGGACGCCGGGAGTCATTGCTTCACCGACCGTGCCGGATCCCAGCTCCGGGTATGTGACGGTCATCGCTGCACCTCCTGCTGGTCGCGGGCGACGCCCGCAGAGACGGCGGCCTCCGAGACCGCCCGGGCAACCGCGGGGGCGACGCTGCGGTCGAAGACGCTGGGGACGATGTAGTCGGCCGAGAGCTCCTCCGCCGGAATCACGCCCGCGATCGCGTGTGCGGCGGCGAGCTCCATCTCGGGTGTGATCGCGCGCGCGCGCACGTCGAGCGCGCCGCGGAACACGCCCGGGAAGGCAAGGACGTTGTTGATCTGGTTCGGGTAGTCGGAGCGGCCGGTCGCGATCACGGCGGCGATCTGCTCGATCTCTTCAGGGTCGACCTCTGAGCGCGGGTTCGCAAGGGCGAAGACGATCGGACCGGGCGCCATCCGCGCGATGCCGGCGGCCGTGACGGCGCCGGGCACGGAGACGCCAATGAAGACGTCGGCGCCCGCGAGCATCTCGTCGGCGGTGCCCTGCTCGTTGTTGGGGTTCGTGAGCTCGGCGTACTCGCGCTTCGCGTCGTTCAGGTTCGGGCGGCCGCGGTAGAGGGCGCCGTGCTCGTCGCACCCGACGATCGTGCGGGCGCCTGCCGCGAGCAGGATCTTCGTGACGGCGGTGCCGGCGGCGCCGCACCCGGTGGTGACGATCTTCACGTCCTCGAGCCGCTTCCCGGTCACCCGCAGCGCGTTCACGAGCGCTGCCAGCACGACGATTGCGGTGCCGTGCTGGTCGTCGTGGAAGACGGGGATGTCGAGCTCACGCCGCAGGCGCTCTTCGATCTCGAAGCAGCGCGGCGCCGAGATGTCCTCGAGGTTGATGCCGCCGAAACCGGGCGAGATCGCCTTGACCGCCGCGACGATCTCGTCGACGTCCTTCGTCGCGAGGCAGATCGGGAACGCGTCGACGCCACCGAACTCCTTGAAGAGCATCGCCTTGCCTTCCATCACGGGCAGCGCTGCCTCGGGGCCGATGTCGCCGAGGCCGAGCACGGCCGAGCCGTCGGTGACGACGGCGACCATGTGCTGCTTGGTCGTCAGCGCCCAGACCTTCTGCGGGTCGTCGGCGATCGCCTTCGAGACGCGCGCGACTCCCGGCGTATACGCCATCGACAGGTCGTCCCGCGTCTTCACGGGTGAGCGGGGAACGACCTCGATCTTGCCGCCGAGATGCATCAGGAACGTGCGGTCCGAGACGTGCAGCACCTCGATGCCGTCAACGCCCTCGACGGCGGCGACGATCTCGTCGAGATGCGCTGCGTCGGCTGCGAGCACGGTGACGTCGCGGATCTTCGTCGAGCGCTCGACGCGCACGATGTCGATCGCCCCGAGCGAGGCGCCGGCGGCGCCGATCGCAGCGGCGAGGCGGGCAAACGACCCCGGCGTGTCGTCGAGGCGGATACGGATCGTGGCGCTGAACGACGCCGACGGATGCATGCCGTCACGGTAGGAGCGGCACCGTGTTGGAGCATCGGGAGAAACTACGGCGGATGGACGTGAAGATCTGCGATGTCGGTCCGCGCGACGGGCTGCAGAACGAGCCCGAGGTGCTCGCTGCTTCCGTGCGTGCCGAGCTCATCTCGCGCCTCGCCGTCGCGGGACTGCCGCGGATCGAGGCGGTGTCGTTCGTGCGCGACGACCGCGTGCCGCAGATGGCCGGCGCAGAAGAGGTCGTGTCGGCAGCGCAGCGCGGCCGCGCCGAGCTCTCGGGTCTCGTGCTCAACGAGCGCGGGCACGAGCGCTTCGCCCAGACGACGCTCGACCGGCTGAACTGCACGCTCGCCGCCACCGAGCGTTTCAACGAGCGCAACGGGAACGCGTCGCTCGACGACGCGGTCGAGCGGGTACAGGCGATCGTCGCCAGCTCGGCGGTGCCGACGACCGTGACCGTCTCGTGTGCCTTCGGCTGCCCCTTCGAGGGAGAGGTCGACCCCGGATCGGTGGCCGCGTTGTGCGAACGGCTCGCGGGCGCGGACGAGCTCGTGCTCGCCGACACGATCGGGGTTGCGACGCCGCGCCGCGTGCGCCGGCTCGTCGAGCGCGTCTCGATTCTCGGCAGGCCCGTGGGCGCCCACCTGCACAACACGCGCAACACCGGCTACGCCTCGGCGTGGGGTGCCCTCGAGGGCGGCGCGACGCTGCTCGACGCGTCCGTCGGAGGTCTCGGCGGCTGCCCGTTCTCGCCGCACGCAACCGGCAACATCGCCACCGAGGATCTCGTCTGGCAGCTCGAGCGCGACGGTGTGCGCACCGGTGTCGACCTCGGCGCGCTCGTCGAGGTCTCGCGCTTCGTCGAGGGGCTGCTCGGACGGCCGCTCGAGGGCGGACTCTACCGCGCCGCGGGCTGGCCGTGAACGTCGTGATCGACCATCTAGA
>DATLQV010000044.1:0-14135 GCA_035534955.1 Gaiellaceae bacterium | reverse complement strand
GCGCAGATGGCGAAGCCGTTGGTGTCGGACGAGTTGTGGGAGCTGGTCGAGCCGTTGCTGCCGAAGGTGAAGCGGCGCTACCGCTATCCCGGTCGCAAGCGGCTCGACGATCGCAAGGTGTTGAGCGGGATCTTGTTCGTGTTGCGGACGGGGATCCCGTGGGAGTATCTGCCGCAGGAGATGGGGTGCGGCTCGGGTGTGACCTGCTGGCGCAGGTTGCGCGAGTGGCAGGAGGCCGGGGTGTGGCAGCGGCTGCACGAGTTGCTGTTGGCGAAGCTCAACGAGGCGGATCTGATCGACTGGTCGCGGGCGGTGATCGACAGCTCGCACGTGCGCGCTTTTGGGGGGGCGCCAAAACCGGGCCGAGCCCGGTCGACCGCTCCCGCAGCGGCTCCAAGCATCACCTGATCGCCTGCGGTCGTGGCAGTCCGCTCACGGTCGGCCTGACCGGCGGCAACCGCAACGACATCACGCAGATGATCCCGCTCGTCGATGCGATCCCGCCCGTGCGCGGACGGCGCGGCCGTCCACGCCGCCGGCCGCGCAAGCTCTACGGCGACCGCGCCTACCACTCGCGCGAGGGACGGCGCGAGCTCCGCCGCCGCGGCATCGCCGCGAGGATCGCCGCCCCGAAGGCGCCGCACGGCTCCGGGCTCGGCAAGCAGCGCTGGGTCGTTGAACGCACGATCGCCTGGCTGCACCAGTACCGCCGTTTGCGCGTCCGCTACGAACGCCGCGACGACATCCACGAAGCCTTCCTCGCGATCGGCTGCAGCCTGATCTGCCTCAAGCTCCTCCACTCGGAGAACGCATTTTGAAAGGCGCTCTTAGCCGTAAAGCGGTCACCCGCGCGTGCCGATAGGAACAGCGTGGACCTGACCGTCAGCCGCCCGATCAAGATCTTCGCGCTCGTCGCGGTCATCGCTGCCGCCGGAGGCGCGTCGATGCTCGCGCTCAAGCCGAAGCAGGCGGCCGCTCCGCCCGTCGTCGTCAGCAAGCCCGCCGCGCCCACGATCCCGGCCGCGACGGCGCCACACAGGACGTCGACGACCGCCGCCACGGCGACGAAGCCCGCGACGCCCGCCCACCGGCCGGCGAAGCACGCCGCCCCCAAGGCACCTGTCGTCGCGAAGAACGGGCTGCCGACCGTGATCGACCAGGCGCTCCGGACGCATCGCATCGTCGTCGTCTCCGTCTTCGATCCCCAGTCCTCGACCGACGCGATCTCGTATGCCGAAGCCAAGGCGGGCGCGTCCGACGCGCGCGTCGGCTTCGTCGGGATCAGCCTCCTCGACAACCCCCTCGCTGCTGCATTGACCACAGCCCTCCCCGGCGGCGGCCTCCTGCCGGCTCCCGGTGTCCTGATCTACCGGAGGCCGGGGACCCTCGTCGAGCGGATCGACGGGTTCACCGACAAGGACGTCGTCGCCCAGGCGGCGGCAGCGTCGGTGACGGCACCGCCGTTCACCGGAACCGGCGCGTGAGCCTCCTCCGCCAGCAACCCGCCGCCCGCGAGCTCTTCCTTCGGCACGCGAAGCGCGACGGTCGCTCCATCGCCGTGCTGCGCGCGGTCGACTACGGCGACTCGTGCGTCGTCGAGACCGAGGTCTACCCCCCGCAGGGCGACCCGGTCCAGCCAGGCCCGTACACATTCGCCGACGCCCACCAGGCGACGGCATTCGTCACCGAAGCGGTCGAGTCGCTGATGTACCTCGGCTGCGACGTCTACGCCGAATAGGCCATGACGCTTCTCGCTCGTCCGCGCGCCGCCGTGGGCTTGACCGCCTTGGCCGTCCTGTCCGCGATCGGCGTCAGCTGGTACCGCGGAGAGGTCGGGGACTATCCCCACGACGCTGCCGCGGCAGTCGACGCCCTCGCCGGTGGGCACGTCTTGGGCGCGCTGACCGTCCATCCGCAGCCGCTGATGGGGCCGATCGCGATTCTCGCCCGCGCCCCGTTCGTCGCCGGCGCCCATCTGTTCGGCGCAGGCAGCCTCGCGAGCTACCGCGCCGGCGCGATTCCCTGCCTCATCGCGGCGGGTCTGCTCGGCGTCGTCCTCCTGCGCGCGTTCCCCGCAGCTTCGAGGCGCTGGCCGGTGGCCATACTCGTCGTCCTACTCGCGGTTGCATCGCCGGCAGCGACGAACGCCGTCTCACTCGGCCATCCGGAGGAAGTCCTCTGCGCCGCGCTGAGCATTCTGGCGGTCGTCGCCGCGATGCGCCGCCGATTCGTCGCCGCGGCGGTCCTGCTCGGTTTGGCGCTGGCCACGAAGCAGTGGGCCGTCATCGCGTTGCCTCCGACGGCGCTCGCGGCCGGACGGCCGTACCGATGGCGCGTCGTCGGAGCCGCGGCCGGCCTGGCAACCCTTCTGACCCTGCCGCAGCTGCTCGCCGACCCGGGCGGCTTCGCATCGGTGTCGCAGCACGCGGCCACTGCGACGAACGACACCTTCGTGCAGAGCTGGTGGTATCTCCTCGGGCACACCCTTCCAGGCTGGCTCGCCCGGTCGACGCATCCGGCCATCGTGCTGGCGGCCTTCCCGCTCACGGTCATCGCCTACCGACGCGGGCTTCGCGCTGAAGACGCGCTCCCCCTCCTCGCGCTGCTGTTCCTCGTCCGCTGCGTCTTCGACCCGGTGGACAACTACTACTACCACCTGCCGTTGCTGATGGCGCTGCTCGCCTGGGACGTGAAGATGCAGCGCCGTCTTCCCTTCGCGACACTCGCCGCCTCGGTCTCTCTCATCGTGACGAACAGCTTCCTCGTGGGAACGGCCGCGAGCGCGTTCTACCTCCTGTGGACGGCTGCCCTGGGGGTCTATCTCGTGGCCGTGCTCCGCCGGCTCACGGTCGCCGACCCCCGTGCCGTTGGGCAGGCGCCCTACGCGCTCGGGCAAGCGGTCTAGACCGAGACGCGGGCGAGCTCTTCGACCGAGGTCAGCCCGGCGGCGACCTTGGCGAGCCCGTCGTCCCAGATCGTCCGCATGCCCGTCGCGAGCGCAGCGCGCTCGATCTCCTCGCGCTGCGCCTTCGCAGCGGCGAGAGACGCGAGCTCCTCGGTCATCTCGAGGAGCTGGAAGATGCCGATCCGGCCGCGGTAGCCGGTCTGGTTGCAGCGCGGGCAGCCGCGCTTGCGGTAGAAGGCCATGCCGTCCACCGAGGCGGCAATATCGGGCGAGACGCGCGCGGCGACGAGCTCGTCCACAGACGGGCTGTACATCTCGCAGCAGTGCGTGCAGAGCTTGCGGGCGAGCCGCTGGGCGAGGACGCCGCTGACGGCCGCACCGGTCAGGAACGGCTCCACCCCCATCTCGTTCAGGCGGGTGAGCGCGCCCGGCGCGTCGTTCGTGTGCAGCGACGAGAGCACGAGGTGGCCCGTGAGTGCCGCCTCGATCGAGATCTTGGCGGTCTCGCCGTCGCGGATCTCGCCCACCATCACCACGTCGGGATCGGAACGGAGGATCGACCGCAGGGCGGCAGCGAAGGTCATACCGGCGCGGTTGTTGATCTGCACCTGGTTGACGCCGCTCATGCGGTACTCGACCGGGTCCTCGACGGTGATGATGTTGATCTCGGGCCGGTTGATCTGGCTGAGGCAGGCGAACAGCGTGGTCGACTTGCCGGCGCCGGTCGGGCCGGTGACGAGGATCGCGCCGTTCGGGCGGGTGACCAGCCTCGAGAGCTGGTCGCGCATGTCCTCGGAGAGGCCGAGCTCGGTCAGCGTCGGCGGCCGCCGCGACTTGTCGAGGAGGCGCATGACCATCTTCTCGCCCTCGACCGTCGGCAGGGTCGCCACGCGGATATCGAGGTTGCGCCCGGCGGCGGCGGCGTTGAGGGAGATGCGCCCGTCCTGCGGCTTGCGCCGCTCGGCGATGTCCATCTTCGCCAGCACCTTCAGGCGGGTGGTGACGCCGGGGATGAGCCGCTTCGGGATGCGCTGCATCTCGTTGAGCACGCCGTCGATCCGGAACCGCACGACGAGTGCGTCCTCCTGGGGCTCGAAATGGACGTCGGAGGCGCCGTCCTCGGCGGCCTGGAAGAGCACGGAGTTGACGAGGCGGACGAGCGGGACGTCCGAGACGCCGTCCTCTGCCTCGAGATCGGTGTGCTCGCTCTCGGCGGGCTCGTAGTCGTCGTCCTCTTCGTCGGCCAGCGCGACCCGGGCGCCGAACGCCTCCGAGTTGCGGACGAGCTTCCGGACGGCTCCGAGAATGTCCTCACGCGAGGCAACCCCGAGCTCGACCGGGTGCCGGGTGCCGAGGCGGAGCTCGTCGATGCCGTGCAGGTTGGCCGGGTCGGCGACCGCGACGAGGAGGGTGTCCCCGCGGAGCCCGTACGGGATGGCGATGACGCGCTCGAGCACGTGCAGCGGGATGAGGCGGGCGGCCGCCTCGTCCACGTCTGCGAGGGCGAGGTCGACGAGGGGGAGCTGGTGGCGGGCGGCGAGGATCCGGGCGATGCCGTCGCTCGAGGCGATGCCCTCCTCGACGAGGGCCTGAGCGAAAGAGCCGGTCTGGCGTGCGCGGCCGCGGGCGACCGCGAGCTCGTCGGCCGGCACGAGCTGCGTGGCGGCGAGGAGGTCGGCCACGAGCTCGGCGAGCTCGTTGACTCCGTACTCGCCGCCGAGCGGCGCGCGCAGGCCGCCGCCCGTCGGCAGGACGGTGCGGAGGAAGGGGGGTTCCTGGCTCGAGTCGCTCATCCGATCCCTCGATTGAGGTATCGGCAGCAAGCCAGGGGGCCATTAGGGGGTTCGCCCGGTGACGGACATCCCCCGGATGAGGGTGATCCTGCTCCAAGAGCCTCAAGCGGGGCCTTGCGGCTACCGAAATCGATAGGAGCGATGCCATCGTTCACGCCGCGCGCGCGCCTGCAGCCCCAATCGGGGTTCACCCTCATCGAGATGCTCGTGTCGATGGTCGTGATGGGGTTCGTCATGGGCGGCCTCGCGAACATCTTCATCTCGGGCTCGCGGGCGAGCTCGGATGGGCAGGCCCGCCTGACGAGCCAGCAGAACGTGACTGTCGCGCTGACCCGGCTCGAATACGACGCCCGCTGCGCGTCGACGGCGAGCCTTCTGAACAAGACCGGCTCGAACGGCGGCGGGGTCTATCTCAGCATCCCGAGCCAGTGCACACACTCGACCGGCAACGTCTCGTATTGCGTGACGAGCGGCAACCTCGTCCGCTACGCCGCGACGACGTGCACCGGCACCGGCGTGACCCTCGCCTCGAGCGTGACTTCAGCGACGCCGTTCTCGTGTTACACGCCCACGGGGGCCGTGGACCCGCAGCTGGTGGTGGCGCTCAGGGTCGACTCGGGCGGGACGTCGGACGCGACCTCCGCGACCGACTACATCACCATGCACAACGTCGCGGCGACCTCCAACACCGGCGGCGCGACCGTCCTTCCGGCGACGACGATCACAGTCGGGAGCACCACCGCCGGATTCCCCGCCTCCGGCTCGCTCAACACCCCTAACGGAGTCATCACCTACACCGGGACGACGTCGACGACCTTCACCGGCGCCACCGGCGGTACAGGCACTCTCGCAGCGCTCGCTCCTGTCGTGTGGGCCGGTGGTTGTTCGTGATGCGCCGGCTCCTGCAACGCGTCGCAGGGGATGACCGCGGGGTCGCCCTCGTCATGGCGCTCATGCTCATGCTCATCCTGGCCGGCACAACGGCGGCGCTCGTCATCCCCGGCGCGGTCAACCAACGCAACTCGCTCAAGTCCGCGGACGCGAAGCAGGCGTTCGCGCTCGCCGAGACCGCAATGGCCTACGGGCAGGGCGCGATCTTCGCGGGAGACGTCGCGCTGCCGGGAACGACGACACCGCAGTCCGTCTCCGCGCCCGGCGGTGGCACCGCCAACTGGTCGGCGACGTTCTTGGGCGGCTCCTGCAACTGCATGTGGTCGCTGACGTCGGTCGGACAGGCCGACGGCATATCACGCTCCATCACAGAGGTCCTTTCGAAGGCGTCGTCGACGTCGACAGCCGACTACAACGTCTGGAACTACCTCTATGCCGACGGCACCGGATCGTGCACGTCGCTCAGCGGCAGCGTCAGCATCACGGTGCCGATGCTGCTCCGCGGCGACCTCTGCCTCAGCGGCAGCGTCGGTTTCACCGGCAGCTCGCTCAAAGTGGGCGGCAACCTCACCGTTAGCGGAAGCGCGAAGATCGGCGCGGCCGGGTCGAAGATTTTGACGCTGCAGGTCGGCAACAAGTGCAACTCCGTCACCCCCGGGACGGGAGCCTGCGACGGCAACCACTCGCCGATCTATGCGAGCTCGGTCAGCCCCACGCTCGACATCACGCCGGAGATGCCATGCATCGGCCAGCCGAGTACCTGGGACCCTCAGTGCAAAGCGACCAACACCCCGCCCGACGACGGCAACTGGGCCGAGCTCGCGGCGGCCTACACCACCCAGGCGGGCCTCACGAAGACCGGGTGCCCGGCAAACCTGTTCGACAACGATTCGACGCTGAATAACAGCGATGCCTCGATCTCCTCCGTGATGTTCGGCAACTCCGACTACGACTGCAAACTCGGAACGAACGAGATCAAGTGGACACACTCGACCAACTCGCTCTTCGTCAGCGGCACCCTCTTTTTCGACGGCAGCCTGAACCTCAGCGGGACCGTTACCTACTCCGGCCAGGCAACGATGTACTTCACCGGCGGTGTCAGTACGACCGGGAGCGCGAAGTTCTGCGGCATTACGAACTGCACGACCTTCTGGCAGCCCGACACAAACGGGATCGTCTTCGTCGCCGGATGCTGGGCCAACTCAACCGGGAGCTCACTCACGACCTCGGGGTGCATCAACATCGGCGGGAGCTCGCAGGTCCAGTTCGCGGCCTACGTCACCACGAACTACTCCATCGCCGGCAGCGCCTCGAACATGGGGCCTGTGCTCGCCAATTCGCTCAGCCTGGGCGGAAGCACGAGCTCGTTGATCCCGTTCCACAACATGCCGCCAGGGACGCCGAAGAACACCGACCTCATCCCCCACCCCGCGGCCATCGACAGCTGGTCCGGCTAAAGCCGGGCAGCGCCGCAGCCGATCCCTCTGGCGTGGACCTGAACGGCCTGCTCAGGCACGCGGTCGAGCAAGGGGCGAGCGACATTCACCTCAAGCTCGGGCGGCCACCCGTCCTTCGCCGGGACGGCGGCCTCGTCGCGGTCGAAACCGCCCCGCTCGACGCGGCTGCGCTCCTGTCCATCCTCGATACGGTCGGCGCGCGCTCCCCCGAGCGGCGAGCCCAGTTCGAGACCACCGGCGACCTCGACATCGCCTACCAGGACGAGGATCTCCCGCGCTTCCGCGTCAACGCCTATCGCCAGCGCGGGGCAACGAGCTTCGCCTTTCGCGTCATCCCCAAGAACGTGCCCACGCTCGAGCAGCTCGGGATCCCGGCCGTCGTCCAGACGCTCGCCGACGAGCACCGCGGCCTGATCCTCGTCACCGGGGCCACCGGCTCGGGGAAGACGACGACCCTCGCCGCGATGATCGACCACATGAACAAGACGCGGACGCAGCACATCATCACGATCGAGGATCCGATCGAGATCCTCCATCCCGACCAGGGCTGCATCGTGAACCAGCGAGAGATTGGCCTGGATACGACGGATTTCGGCCAGGCGCTCCGGCGTGCCCTCCGCCAGGACCCGGACATCATCCTCATCGGCGAGCTGCGGGACGCCGAGACGGCCCAGACCGCGCTCCAGGCGGCGGAATCGGGCCACCTCGTGCTCTCGACATTGCACACGATCGACGCCGCCGAGACGGTCGCCCGCATGGTCGAGTTCTTCCCGCCCGAGAAGCAGCAGGTCATCCGCGCGATCATGGCCGGTGTCCTCCGCGGCGTGGTCAGCCAGCGGCTGCTTCCGCGTGTCGGCGGCGGACGGGTCGCCGCCATCGAGGCGATGGTCATGAACGCCCGCATCGCCGAGCTCATCCGCGAGGCCCGCGCCGACGAGATCACCGACGCCGTCGCCGAGGGCGAGTACTTCGGCATGCAGACCTTCACGCAGGCGCTCATCGAGCACGTGCTCGCCGGCTCCATCGACCGGGAGGTGGCAGCCAACGCCGCCACCCACCGCCACGACTTCCTCGTCGCGCTCGAACGGGCCGAGAAGGTCCGGCGGGCGGCGGACGCAGCCGACGAGCCGGCCGCGGTCCCGTCGGCGGAGGCCGAGGTCGAGCAGCATCCGTCCGAGCAGCTCGCGACCGGCCTGCGCATCGTCCCCGCTGGGTGACCATGAAGCGCGTCGCGCTCCTCGCCCTCGTCCTCCTCGCCGCCATCGTCGCCGGCGGCGCCCGTGCGGACACCTTCACGGTCGTCCCGACCCCGCTCGTCACGCCGTTGGCCCCGGATGCGACCGCCACGGTGGCGCCGCTCCCGTACTCCCAGCTGCTCTCGCTCTGGCAGCAGGCCGGCGCCGAGTACGACGTGCCCTGGCAGGTGCTGGCCGCGATCAACAAGATCGAGTCGAACTTCGGCCGGAACATGGGGCCGAGCTCGGCCGGAGCCATCGGCTGGATGCAGTTCATGCCCTCGACCTGGATGCGCTGGGGCGTGGATGCGAACGGCGACGGGATCGCCGACCCATGGAACGCGGCCGACGCGATCTTCTCCGCAGCGCGTTACCTGTCCGCCGCGGGCGCCCCGACCGACCTGCACCGGGCCGTCTTCGCCTACAACCACGCCGACTGGTACGTGAACGAGGTGCTCTCGCTCGCCGACCTGTACCAGACCGACGGTGCGGCTCCCCTCTCCCTCGACCGGATGCAGCAGAACCTCGATGGCGCCAGGCAGGCCGTTGTGGACGCCGCCGCGCGGCTGCAGCTGCTCGAGGCGCGCGAGGCTCGCGCGACCCTCCTCTCGGCTCGCTTGGCGCTCCAGCCGGCCGTGGCGCACGCCTCGAGTGCGCTTGCGGCAGCCCGTGGCGCGCTCACCGCCGCCCAGCAGTCGTCGGCGGCTGCCTCCTTCTCCCCCGCGGGCTCCGATCTGCTCGCCGGCGCGACCTTCCAGGACGGGTACGCCTTCCCGGTCGGCGGGGGCCCCGGCGTCGTCTCCGCCTCCCACACCCATCACGACTACCCGGCCGTGGACATCGCCGCTCCGCTCGGCTCGCCCATCTACGCCCTGTCGAACGGGACCGTGCTCCGCTCCTGGACCTACGACGACCCCAAATGCGGCATCGGCCTGACGATGCAGACGACCGACGGCCAGACGTGGACGTACTGCCACATGGCCGTCCTCGACCAGAGCGTCGTTCCGGGCGCCCAGCTCACTGCCGGCCAGCAGGTCGGCCTCGTCGGCGCCACCGGGGACGCAACCGGGCCGCACCTCCATCTCCAGCTCCAGCCCCCGACCGCCTGGCCGCAGCAGGAGGCCTGGTTCCAGGCCTTCGCGGGCACGGCCTTCACCTGGTCGGATGCCCCGACAGCCGGCATCCGGACGCCTGCCGTGGTCGTTGCGGCCGACCGGTCGATCATGCCCTCCTCCGGGCGGGTATTCACGGTCGTCACGCAGACCCCGGTCGTCCTCTTCAGCCGAGGCTGATTTCTGCCGAAAAGAAAGGCATGCGCCGGCTTCTCTTCACCGCCGCCGTCGTCGCCGCGCTTGCGATGACGGCGATCAGCTTCGCCGCCAGCCGCCAGCTGGCGGTCGTGCCCACGAGCGCGTCGCGGCTGCGGTCCACGCCGATGACCCTCGTCGTCCCGGACCTCCGCCGCGAGGCGTTCGTCTTCGCCAAAGGCCAGCTCCAGGACGCGGGCTTCGCCTGGAAGGTCGTGGGCGGCGCGCCGGGCTATCCGGCCAGCATCGTGGTCTCCCAGTCACCTGCGCCCGGGACGAAGCTCATCGACACCGGGGCGCCGCTCATCCGGGTGACGCTGCAACGGAACAAGCAGTCCGGCCCCCAGGGGGAGCCGGAGGACACGTCGCCGTACGCCGCGACCGCCGTCCGGCTGGCGGGCACGAGCTGACGTGACGCTCGCCGCCCTCGCACTCGCCCCCGGCTTCGCCCTCGGCTCCTTCTTGAACGTCGTCGCGGCCCGCGTTCCCCTGCGCCGCTCGATCGTCAGCCCAGGCTCGGCCTGCATGGCGTGCGGGCACGAGCTGGCCTGGTACGAGAACGTGCCGCTCCTGTCCTACGCCGCGCTTCGCGGCCGCTGCCGCTCGTGCGGCGCCCGGATCGGCCTGCGCTATCCGGCGGTTGAGCTCGTGGCCGGCCTACTCGTGGCCGGGAGCGTCTGGAAGTTCGGCTTCCACCTCGAGGCGCTCGTCGCCTCCTTCTTCTGCCTTGCGCTCGTCGCCGTCTCGGCCACCGACCTCGAGCACCGGATCATTCCGAACCGGATCGTCGTCCCGGCGGCCGTCATCGTCCTCGTCGCCCAGACGGCGCTCAATCCGAGCCCCGAATGGGCGGCCGCGGCGTTCGGCGCCTCCGGCTTCCTCCTCCTTGCAGCCCTCGTCTATCCCGCCGGCATGGGGATGGGCGACGTGAAGCTCGCCCTGCTTCTGGGCGCGATGCTCGGCCGGACGGTGCCCGTCGCGATCCTCCTCGGGATGGTCGCCGCGCTCGTTCCGGCGGTCGTCCTGTTTGCCCGCCACGGCTCGGCGGCCCGGAAGATGGGCATCCCGCTCGGCCCGTTCCTCGCCCTCGGCGCGGTGGTCGCGCTCTTCGCCGGGCACCCACTCCTCCACCTCTACCTGCACCGCTAGACCATGCGGACGAGGCTGCACGACGAGCAGGGGCAGGGGCTCATCGAGCTGGTCGTCGCGATGGTCGTGATCACGGTCGCCGTGCTCGCGCTCATGGCCGCCTACGACGAGGGGTTCGTGTCGCTGCACAAGTCGGCGCGGACGAATGCGGCGGCGACGCTCGCCGAGACGCAGCTCGAGCTATACAGCTCCCTCCCCTACACGGCCGTCGGTCTCGACTCGACGAAGCTCGCGACCGCGAAGGCGTCGGACAGCACGTACCTGAGCGACTACAACAGCCTCAGCCCCACCGGCCCCGATGTCACCATCTCGAGCTGCGGAACGACCGCGAACTGCCTGCCGGTGCAGAGCCCGAACCCGACAGGGAGCGACGGCCGCTCGTACAAGGTGGAAACATTCATCCAAACCGTGACGCAGAACGCCCCGTCCGGCACGACACAGGAACGTATGGTCACGGTCATCGTGCGCGATCCGCAACAGAGTGGGACGCCGATCGTGTACGAGGCGAGCGCCGCGTTCGACCCGGGACCGACCTCGTAGCTACGCCGCGCGCGAAAGGGCGTCGATGAGCCGGATCGCGCCCTTCTCGACGCCGCGGGCGGCGCCGGGATGACTGAGCTCGCCGCGGAGGAGCTTCTCCACCGCCCTCCAGGTGAACGGCATGCGCGCGAGCGCGAACGTCGTGCGCGGGAAGCGGTCGAACGCCCGCTTCGCGCCCCAGCCCGCGCGTGTGAGCGGGGTGATGGAGCGCTCGACCGCGTCCGCATACGACGGCAGGTCGCCGCCGAGGACCGCCTCCGCGACGAGCTTCGCCGAGAGGAACGCCTCGTACATGCCGTCGCCGGAGAACGGGTCGACGAGGGCGGCCGCGTCCCCGATCACGGCGGCGTTGCCACACACGAGCAGGCCCCCGCGGCGCATCGGTAGCCGGTAGCCGCGCGTCTCGGTCGCACACTCGGGATCGATCCCGTACGCCTCGCACATGCGGCGCAGGTGCGCGCGCAACCGCGGCGCCTCGCTCCCCCAGCCGCCCACGCCCACGTTGACATGGTCGCCCTTGGGAAAGATCCAGCCGTACCCGCCGGGGACGGACGCGATCTCGAGGGTCATCGTGCGCGCGTACCGCTCGTCGCGGGGGAAGTTCGCCTCGAGGGCGACCCCGTGCACGACGTCGCCGGCAAGACCGAGTTGCCTTGCGCTCGTGCCGTTGCAGCCGTCCGCGCCGATGACGAACTCGGCGTCGAGCTCGCGCGCGTCGACGGTCACGCCTTGGCGCACTTCCGCGCCCGCTTCCGCGGCGCGCTCGAGCAGGAAGTGGTCGAGCCGCTTGCGCTGCGTCATGTACGCGAGCGGCGTCTGCGCGTTGCGGGAGAAGTGCGGGCCGAAGTCGAGCCGACACTCGACGCGGTCGATCACGTCTTCGACCACGGGGTCGATCGAGAACGGGAGGATGCGCGCAGCGCGCAGCGTGACGCCGCCGCCGCACGGCTTGTCGCGCGGGAAGCGCGCCTTGTCGAGCAAGAGAACGCGCGCGCCCGCGCGCGCGAGGCGGTAAGCGGCGGTCGATCCGGCCGGGCCGGCGCCGACGACGGCGACATCGTGGGCGGGCATGGACGGAGGCTACAATCGGCGCCCCGGGGGTGTGCCCGAGCGGCCAAAGGGAACGGGCTGTAAACCCGTCGGCTCAGCCTACGGAGGTTCGAATCCTCCCGCCCCCACTCACGATCCTTGTGTCATCGCGATCGACGTCTCGCCCGCGGTGACCGGGATCTGGGCGAGCAGCTTCCCGACCCGCGTCCACCAGGCGGCCGTGATCGTTCCCGACGATGTCCACTTGACGTGGAAGTCGGTGCCGGCCCGCGGCCGGATGAGCGGTGTCGGCGCCGCGCCGCCCGACTTCGTCTCGAAGACGGCGCCGGTCGCTCCCGCCGGAACCGTCATCGGGCCGAGTGACTTGCCGCCGCGGATCCAGTACGCCTTCGCGATGATCCCGGTCGCCGGGACCATGTCGAGCTCGATCTCGTCGGCGCCGATCGGTGCGGACACCGAGCCGAGCGTCTGTCCGCCGGCCGTGAAGGTGATCGTCGGCTGCGTCGACGTGTTGCCCGGCGGCGTCGTCTTACTCGCGGCCGCCCAGGCCGGGACCGCCGCGCCGAGCGGCGTGAGGCAGCCGCCGTACTCGGTCTTGCTCTTCAGCTTTGGCTCGATGTCCCACTTCGATCCCGGGCGGCTCTCGTAGAAGCCCGCCTCCTCCGTCCTCGTGTTCGTCGTGAGGAACGTGCACATGTGCCTGATGTACGTGGGATCGTCGACCGAGAGACCCCATTCCGGGACCGAGAACGGCCGACCGTGGACGACCGACGCCTTGTACAGCGCCTCGAGGTCGTTCCACGGAGCCGTGTCAGTCGGCACTTCGTCGTAGATGTCGCCGCCGTCGACGTCGACGTATGCGGCGCCCGGGTAGTAGTTCTGCGCTGCGTTGCCGGCAACGCGCGGATTGCCGCCGGCGAGGGGGCTCCACACGACGCGCACGCGGGGGAACGGGTTGGACGCGAGGTCCTGCGAGATCCCCGGCATGCCGAGCGCCTTGAGCTTGGCGCTGATCGTCGCCGCGGAGCCGCCGTGAACGATGAGGTAGATGCGCTCGAACGCTTTCCGGTAATCGGCCGGCGTGTGGCCCGCCTTCAGCTTTCCGCTCTTCGTGTACCCGGACCAGTTGACCGTGTAGTTGTTCATCTCGGCCATCGGCCGGATGTAGATCCCCTTCCCCCACTCCGCGATCGCCGCGTTCAGGCCAAAGAGGTATCCGTCACCCGCGCCTGCGGCGATCTGGGCGGGTGTGATCGCCTCCTTCTTGCTCGTCCCGCGGTTCGTGCCGAGATGGATCATCGGGATCGGCGTCAGCGTCCCGAAAAGGCTGACGAACGGCGACCCGTACGAGAGGCCCTGACCCCAGCCGAGGAACGCCTGGTGCACAGTCGAGTCCTGGCCGGTCAGCGTCTGGAAGCGCGGCAGGTCGCCGGTGATCCCGAGCTGCGGCTTCGCCTGCGCGGAGGACGCGAACGCGAGCGCCGCAAACGCAACGAGGATGACCCGACCCCAACGACCCACGCTCCCAATTATGCGCCGATACGATGGCCTCTACTAGCCCTCTTAGCTCAGTTGGTAGAGCACCTCCATGGTAAGGAGGGGGTCGACGGTTCGAGTCCGTCAGAGGGCTTCACGTTCTCCCTGCTCAGCGCCGCCTTTCATCGGATCGTCTGCGCCGAGTTGTGCACGTGGCGTCCACCGAACGTCCACGAGGGTGTGCTTTGGCCCTACGTCCCGTGGCGCGCGGCTTGTCGCCATGGGGGTTCGCGGGTGTCGGCGGCGGCGTCCACCCAGCGTCCACCAGCTTC
>DATLQV010000043.1:0-10671 GCA_035534955.1 Gaiellaceae bacterium | reverse complement strand
CGACAAGCTTCTGAGCGCGAGCGCGTGACCCCTACCGAGATCACGATCGTGGAGGTCGGCCCCCGCGACGGGCTCCAGTCGGTGGCGCAGACGATGCCGACGCCGGCGAAGTTGCGTTGGATCGACGCTCTCGTCGCTGCCGGACTGCGCCAGATACAGGTGGGTTCGTTCGTCTCTCCGCGTGCACTGCCCCAGATGGCCGACTGTGCGGAGGTCGTAGAGCACGCGCTGGCAATCCCGGACCTGCGGGTGTCGGTGCTTGTGCCGAATCTTCGCTACGCCCAGCTCGCCTTCGATACCGGCGTGCATGTCCTGACGATCCCGGTGTCCGTAAGTGAACCTCACTCGATCGCCAACATTCGGAAGAACCACGACGAGATCATCGAGGAGGTTCGCGCGATTGTCGCCTTGCGCGACGTACGGTACCCGGGTACACAGATCGAAGTCGGCCTCGCGACCGCGTTCGGATGCACGATCCAGGGCGTCGTGCCTGAGGACGACGTGATCCGGCTGGCGCGCCGCGTGGCGGACTGCGGTGTCGACTCGATACATCCGTCCGACACGGTCGGATTCGCAAGCCCGACGCAGATCCGTCGGCTGTTTCCGCGTCTACGTGACGAGGTAGGTGGAAGGTGTGGCGCCGTCCATCTGCACAACACGCGCGGACAGGGACTGGCCAATGTCGTCGCGGCGCTCGACGTCGGCGTGAGCACCTTCGACTCTTCGCACGGCGGCCTTGGCGGTTGTCCGTACGCCCCGGGTGCCACGGGAAACATCGTGACCGAGGATCTCGTCTTTCTGCTCGAATCCATGGGACTGCACACCGGTGTCGACATCGAGCGGCTGATCGAGGCGCGCTCCGTCCTTGCTGCTGGGTTGCCCGGGGAGGAGCTCTACGGCTACATCGCCGATGCGGGGCTCCCGGAGGGGTTCGTCCCCGCGAGGCCCGCCCTGTGAGCGGTAGGCTCGACGGAGGCTCGCGGGTAGCGGAGCGGGGCCACATGGGGCGGCCGGAGGTCGACCCTTGAGCGACATCGAGTCCGACCGGCTTCCGCTCGGTGGGGTTCGCGTGGTCGAGTTCTCGCACGTCGTCATGGGGCCGGCCTGCGGTCTCGTTCTCGCCGACCTTGGCGCGGACGTCGTCAAGGTCGAGCCTCCGATTGGCGGGGACAAGACGAGAAACCTCGCGGCAGCCAGCGCCGGACTCTTCACGACGTACAGTCGGAACAAGCGAAGCGTCGCCGCGGATGTTCGCACACCGCAAGGCCTCGCCTTCGTACGGCGCCTGATCGCACAGGCGGACGTTCTGATCGAGAACTTCCGCCCGGGCGCACTCGACGCCGTCGGGCTGGACTACGCCTCGCTCACTAAAGCCACGCCTCGCCTCATCTACTGCTCGCTCAAGGGCTTTCTCTCAGGTCCATACGAGCAGCGAGTCGCCCTCGACGAGGTCGTGCAGATGATGGGCGGCCTTGCGTACATGACGGGGCCGCCCGGGCAGCCGCTCCGAGCCGGCGCGTCCGTCAACGACATCATGGGCGCCGTCTTCGCGGTGGCCGGTGTCGTCTCTGCGCTCTACGACCGGGAGCGGACGGGCCGTGGCAGGCTCGTCAAGGCCGGACTCTTCGAGAACAACGCGTTCCTGGTCGCGCAGCACATGGCCCGGTTCGCGATCACGGGGGAAGCGCCCCGTCCGATGCCGGTGCGGGACTCCGGGTGGGGAATCTACGATGTGTTCGAAACGAGCGACGAGGAGAGTGTCTTCGTCGCCGTCGTGACAGACACTCAGTGGCGCACGTTCTGCGGCGCGTTCGATCTGGCCGAGCTCGCCGCGATGGAAGCTCTCGCTACGAACCAACTGCGCGTTGAATCGCGCGAGTGGCTGATCCCGGAGGTCACCAGCATCCTCAGCCGCCGAACGCGCGCCGAGGTCTGCAACCTCTGCGAAGTCGCCGGCGTGGGCTT
Organism: Gaiellaceae bacterium; assembly: GCA_035534955.1. Lineage (GTDB taxonomy): Bacteria > Actinomycetota > Thermoleophilia > Gaiellales > Gaiellaceae > PALSA-600. The sequence continues at coordinate 8,706 of DATLQV010000043.1, read as the reverse complement.
CGCCCCGATCCGACGCCCCGACGAGCTGTTCGACGACCCGCACCTTTCTCGGCCGGAGGCGAGAATCGACATCACTCTCGAGGACGGCACCGTCACATGGCTGCCCGGCTTGCCACTCGAACTCGACAACCGGCGCCCACTCGGCGGACGCAATCCGCCACGCCTCGGTGAGCACACCGTCGAAATCGCCGAAGAGCTCGGCTACAGCTCGCAGGAGATCGGGAGACTCATCGAAGCCGGCGTGCTCGCGAGCGCTGCCGACTGAGTCTCGTCACGGCACGGTGGGCGCCGCCGTCCAGTGGTACAGGTGCTCGGGCCGGCCCGCGGTGCCGTAGCGGAGCGTGAAGTCGATCGCTCCGGAGTCGGCGAGGAATCGGAGGTACCGCCTCGCGACGCCCTGGCTGATCCCGGCACGCGTGGCGAGCTCGGCGGTCGAGATCGCGGTGTCGGAGTCCTGCAGCAACGAGGCCACAAGCGTGAGCGTGGGTGGCGAGATCCCCTTGGGCAGCGGCGCCTTGCTGCTCGTCCGCAGCAGTCCGTACAGACGGTCGATGTCGCGCTGCTCTGCCTGACGCATCTCGGCGAGCTGGCGGTGAGCCTCGGCGTACGTCTCGAGCCGTTCGCGAAAGGTGACGAAGGTGAACGGCTTGACGATGTAATGGACGACACCGAGGTGCATCGCGTCGCGAAGCACGTTGACGTCCTTTGCCGACGTGATCGCGATCACGTCAACCGGCGGTGAGGCGCCCGCGCGCAGCTTGCGCATCAGGTCGATGCCGTTCTCGTCGGGCAGATAGATGTCGAGGAGGAGCAGGTCCGGGCGGAGCTGCTCCACGAGCGCACGCGCCTCGCGCCCGGTCATCGCATCGCCGACGACGTCGAAGCCGGGGACGCGCTCGACGAACTGGCGATGCACCGAGACGGCCATGAAGTCGTCATCTACGACGAGCGTCCGGATCATGATCTGACCCTCTCGTTCGAGCGCAGCGGCAGCCGCACGGTGAAGCGTGCGCCGTCGACGTTCTCGACGTGAATCGTGCCGTTCCGGCGTCTGACCTCCTGGCTGACGAGCGCGAGGCCGAGACCGCGCTTGTGCTGGCCGTCGCGGGCGATCTTGGTCGTGAAGCCGTCGCGGAAGATCTCGTCGGTCAGCGCCGGATCGACTCCGGGGCCGGAGTCGTGGACCGCGATCACGAACGCGCCTCCCTCGACGTGCAACGCGACGTCGACATGACCGCCGACTCCGCCCGCGGAGGCCGACTCGAGTGCATTGTCGATCAGGTTTCCGAGCATCGCGACGAGCGAGCGGACGTCCTCGAGTTCCGTGGGCAGCTCGGTCGCGCGGACGTCGAGCTTGACGCCGTGCTCGCTCGCGACGGCGGCTTTGCCGAGCAGCAACGCGGCGAGTATCGGGTCGCCGACGCGGTCGACGAGCGACGCGGCGAGCTCCTGGTGCAGGAGCGACGACCGGTTGATCTCCTGGACGGCATCCTCGTAGCGGCCCAGCTCGATCAGGCCGCTGATCACGTGCAACCGATGCTGGAACTCGTGCTCCTGCGCACGTAGCGCGTCGGCGAGCTTGCGCACGTCGTGCAGCTCGCGTGAGAGCGCGTCGAGCTCGGTGCGGTCGCGGAGCGTCACCACTGCACCGATCGGCCTGCCGCGCACCTCGACGGGCATCCGGTTCGCGACGAGCACGCGTTCGCCGAGCACGACGACTTCGTCCTGCCCTGCGACACGGCCGGTGAGCACATCGCGCACGCGGCCGGAGGGAACCACGTCCCCGACCTGCCGTCCGACGGCGTCCGCGTCGAGCGCGAGCAGCCGCTGCGCCTCGTCGTTGATCAAGGTGATCCGTCCTGTGGTATCGACGGTGATCGCGCCCTCGCGGACGCCGTGCAGCATCGCCTCGCGCTGTTCGAGGAGCGCGCCGATCTCGTCCGGCTCGAGCCCGAACGTCTGCTGCTTCACGCGGCGCGCGAGCAGGAAGGCGCCGACGACCGCGAGCGTGAGCGCGACGAGCAGCGGAATCAGGATCACCGGTAGCGATTCCTGGAACTCCGTCGCGAGCGCCTTCTCCAGCACGCCGACGGACACGAGACCGATCACGCGACCCTGCGCGTTCCGAATCGGCACCTTTGCGCGCATCGACCGTCCGAGCGACCCGGGCTGCTCGCCGACGAACGTCTTGCCGGCAAAGACCGGCGCCGGGTTCTCGCCGGGATCGTGCAGCAGCGACTTCCCGATCATCTTCGGATTCGGATGCGACATGCGGATGCCGCGGCGGTTCGCGACGACGACGAAGGATGCGCCGGTTGACCGTCTGATTCGCTCCGCGATCGGGTCGATGATCCTCGCGCCGTTCGGCTGCGTCAGCGCCGCGACGACCTGCCGGTTCGTCGCCACCGTCTGAGCAATCGCGAGTGACTCGGCGCCGGCCCGCTTCGCGATGTCGTCTCGCGCGTGCAGGTAGAGGACGACGGACGCCACGCCGACGGTCAGGACGATGATCCCGAGCTGCAGGAGCAGGAGCTGCGTCGAGAGCCGAGGCAGTCGCCTAGACGTCGTGACAATGCGCACGGGCATGATCGTAACGGCGCCCGCCCGGCGGGCCGCGATCGGAAATGATCGCAAAGTCGGGCTAATCGGCGGTTAGTGCGGCTTATGTAGGTCAATCTGGACAAACGCCGGGAGGCGTCGCACGATCGCCCGCACGTGACAGCGACGATGCTGAACGAGCGGGCGCAGCCGGCCACCCAATGTCCCTGCAGACGTCTGAGGGGGCAATAGTGCAGCTGTTCTGGCTGTCGGTTGGTTTCGGCTTGGTGACCGCATCGGTGCTCGCGATCTCAGCCGTTGGCCTGAGCCTTCAGTTCGGAATCACGAACTACATCAACTTCGCCTTCGGCGACTTCATGGCGCTAGGAGCGTTTTTCACCTACGTCGTGAACAGCGAGGTTCTCCACCTCAACATCTGGGTGTCGTTGGTGATCGGGTCGCTGGCGATGGGCGTGCTTGCTGTGATCATCAACCGACTGATCCTCGGTCCGTTCGCGCGGCGGTTCAGCAAGAACCACTACGTGCTGATCGTCACGTTCGGCCTCTCGCTGATCTTGCTCAACATGGAGTACTCCATCTGGGGCGCTCAGGTCCGCTTCTTCAACATGCCGATCACCGCGGCCCTGCACATCGGGCCGCTGCTGCTCACGAGGAACCAGCTGATCGTGATGGGAATCGCGGTCGTGCTGATGCTCGCAGTGCACACCATGCTGAAGACGACCAGACTCGGAAAGTCGATGCGCGCGATGTCGGACAACACGACACTCGCCATGACGACCGGCATCGACACGAAGCGGATCACCACGATCACCTGGTTTCTGTCGGGCGGCCTGGCCGGGGTTTCGGGGACCGTCCTCGGGATCAGCGAAGGCAACCTCACGCCGGCCTCCGGCGAGCTCTTCCTCTTCGTGATCTTCGCTGCCGTGATCGTCGGCGGCGTCGGGAGTATCTACGGTGCGATGGCGGGGGCGCTCCTCATCGGGCTGGCAACGGAAATCTCGGCGGCCTTCATCAACCCGTCCTACAAGCTCGACATCGCCTTCGTGATCTTGATCCTCGCCCTTCTCATCCGGCCGAGCGGACTGTTCGCACGGCCGGGGACGGCGTAGGCGCGCGTGGTCTATTACGTCTTCACCCTCGTCTTCTTCCTGTTCGACTACTTCATCCTGGCGATGGGGTTGAACATCCAGTACGGCGAGGCCGGGATCTTGAACTTCGCGTACATCGGCTTCGTGGCGATCGGGGCGTATTTCACCGGGGTGTTCAGCCTGCCGAACTCGCTCAACACCGGACAGCACTACATTCTCGGACTCGGCCTGCCGTTCCCGATCAATCTGCTGCTCGGCGGACTGGCAGCGATGTGCTTCGCCCTGATCGTCGCGCTCATTGCGCTGAGGCGCCTGCGGACCGACTACCTCGCGATCGTCTTGATCTCGCTGTCACTCGTGCTCTACGACTTTTGCAACAACTACGTGTCGCTCTTCAACGGCGCCGACGGTCTTTACAACGTGCCCGAGCCGTTCGCGAAGGCGTTGGGTTTGACCGTGAACTCCTTCATCCCCTTCTTCGCCTGCGTCACCGCGGCGGTCTCGCTCCTGATGTGGTTCGTGATGAGCCGGGTGATGCGGTCGCCGATGGGGCGCACGTTCCGGGCGATTCGAGACGACGAGGTCGCCGCCGCGGCACTCGGCAAGAACGTCTTTCGGATGCAGCTCAAGGCAATGCTGATCGGCTCGTTCTATGCGGGCATCGGCGGTGGGCTTCTGATCCAGTTCGGCGGTTCGTTCAATCCGACCGCCTGGCTCCCGGGCGAGACGTTCGTGGTGTTCGCCGTGCTGATCGTGGGAGGCGCCGGCAACAACATCGGGATGTTCGTCGGCGCACTGTTCGTCGAGACGCTGCTCATCCACCTGCCGGCGTTCCTGCCGGAGATCCCGGGCCATCCGGGCCTGATCGAGTATTTCGACAGCGCCCTCGTGGGGATCGTTCTCATGGCGATGCTCTGGTTTCGGCCTCAGGGCGCCGTGCCCGAGCGTCTCCGGCGGGCGACGAGCTTCGGGGTGCGCGAGCGCCTCGAGCCGAAGAGCGGCCAATGAACGCGGCCGGCGTGCTCGGCTCCACGGTCCAGACCGCGCGGGCGCCGGCGCTGCGCTGCGAAGGCATCACCAAGGCGTTCCAGGGCGTGCACGCCGTCAACGGCGCCGCCTTCGACGTCCCCGAGGGCCAGATCACCGCGTTGATCGGCCCGAACGGCGCCGGCAAGACGACGGTCGTCAACATCCTCTCGGGCGCGATGCGCTGCGACGACGGCCGGGCGTTCATCGGCCAGACCGACGTCACGAACTGGCCCAGCTACAAGATCGCGCGGCTTGGGCTGATGCGGACGTTCCAGCTCTCTCGCGAGCTCGGTGGGCTGACCGTCCTCGAGAACCTGCTCGTCGCACCCGCCCACCAGGCAGGTGAATCCTTTGTCAACCTGCTGTTCCGCCCGGCGCTGATTCGGAATCAGGAACGTGAGCACGCAGAACGCGCCCTTCAGGTGCTCGAGGTCTACGGCCTGTACCCGCAGCGGGACATCAGGGCGAGGGAGCTGTCTGGCGGCCAGAAGAAGTTGCTCGAGATCGCACGCGCCGTCATGGCGTCGCCGAAGATCCTGCTGCTCGACGAGCCGATGGCGGGCGTGAACCCCGCCCTCATCGAACGCATTGGGGGCTACATACTCGACCTCAAGCAGAGCGGCGTCACCGTTCTGATGATCGAGCACAACCTGAACGTGGTCGAGAAGATTTGCGACTACGTGATCGTGCTCGCAGAGGGCCGGACGCTCGCTACCGGCCGCCTCAGCGAGCTGCGGGAGAACGCCGACGTCGTCAGGGCCTATCTGGGTGAGGTAATCGATGCCGGCGCTCTTCGCTGAGGGTGTCTCGGCCGGCTACGGCCGCGCCCCGATCATCAACGACATCACCCTGTCTGCGGACCTCGGCTCGGTCACGACCATCATCGGTCCGAACGGCGCCGGGAAGTCAACGTTCGCGAAGACGCTGGTTGGGATTCTCAAGCCGATGTCGGGGAGGATCACGGTGAACGACCTGGACATCACCACGATCCCCGGGCACCAGATCCCGCGGCACGGGCTCGTCTATGTGCCGCAGAGCGACAACGTCTTCAAGCGACTGACGGTGCGCGAGAACCTGGAGGTCGGCGGGTTCGCCTCGAAGGGTGACACATCGGCCCGCATGGAGGAGATCCTCGGCATCTTCACCGACCTCGGTGAGGCGACGGAGAAGAAGGCTGGCTTCCTCTCGGGCGGTCAGCAAAACCTGCTCGCGATCGCCCGGGCGCTCATGGTCGACCCGTCGGTGATTGTCCTGGACGAGCCCACCGCTGGCCTCTCGCCCACCTACACCGACGTCGTGTGGAACCAGATCGAACGGATCTCGCGACTCAACACGGCGGTGCTCGTCGTTGAACAGAACGTCGATCGCGCTCTCAAGCATTCGGATTTCGTGCACATCTTCGTGGCGGGGCGCGACCACGCCCACGGCCCGGCGACGGAGATCGCCGCACTTGATCTGGCGTCGATCTTCCTCGGTCGCACGCCGGAGTTCCAGACCACGCCATCTAGCACACAAGGAGGAGTTGGATGATCAAGGTCAGATTGCGGCGGAGCGCGACGATTGCGCTGGCGCTCGCGGTAGTGGCCGCGGCAACCGTCGCGGCGGGGGCCGTCGGTTCCGTGAAGTCGGCGGCGAAGCAGCAGGCGAACTCATCGACGCTCGTGGTCGGTGGGATCTTCCCGTTCACCGGTACCAAGGCACTGCTGTCGCAGTGGGGTACCCACGGTGTGCCGGTCGGGATCTACGAGGTCAACCACAACGGTGGCGTTCTCGGCCACAAGTGGGCGCCGGCCTACGTCGACGATGCGGCCGACTCGGTCGATGCTCTCCCTGCGTTCCGCAAGCTGCTGCTGAAGCACCCGACGATGGTCGTCGGCCCGTTCTCGCCGACCATTGAGGCGGTGATCAATCAGTTCAAGCCCAACAACGTGGCCGACTTCATGGTCGGGGGTCTCACGCAGCTCGATCACATGAACTATCCGTATGTGTTCCGGACGTCGTCGTCCGACTCGAACGAAGCGATTGCCATGGCGTATTACGCGATCCACCATGGGTGGAAGACGGCGTCGCTGATCTTCGATAACTCGGCGAACTCACAGGGCTTCGTGCCGCCCCTCGAGAAGGCGTTCAAGGCACTCGGTGGAACGATCGACTCGAACATCACGATCACGCCGGGGCAGTCCTCGTACAACGCGGAGCTGGCTCAGGCCTTCGCGAACCACCCGCAGGTGATCTTCGACTCGATGGATTCGCAGTCGGCGGCCACGTTGTTCTCGGACGGTCAGCAGCTCGGCTACATGAACGTCCCGTGGATCGGCGACGATCTTCAGTCTGCACCGAACGGCGATTACGCGAAGGCGTTCGGTCCGACCGCTTCGACTGAACTGACGGCTGCTTTGCCGGCGTCGCCCTCCGGTGGCGCGTTCAATCACTTCCTCAGCGACTACCAGCAGGTGTGGCACACGAAGACGATCCTGCCGACGACGTTCAACGAGTACGACTCGATCGTCATCGCGTCGCTTGCGATGACGGCCGCCAACTCGACGAATCCGGCGGTGTGGGTGAAGGATGTCGTGAAGGTGACGAACCCGCCGGGCATCCAGTGCTCGACCTACGCCGCCTGCGTGCGGCTGCTCGGGAAACACAAGAAGATCAACTACCAGGGTGCGTCGGGGAACGACGACTTCAACCAGTACCACAACGTCTTCAGTGGTTTCCAGATGGTCGGTTTCGATTCGAGCCTCAACAACGTGACACGTGGCTTTGTCACTCCGCAGCAACTGGAGGCGGTGGTCGCACAGGGGGGCTAGCGAGCGCTAGCACCGTCGCTGCCAAAGGATGGGGTGGGTGTCGGGCCTCGCCCGCCACCCACCCCCACCCACCCATTTGGCGTCGCCCCGGCTCTGCGTGTCTCTGTGCTCGTCATGCTCCGAGACAAGTGGAGTTCACTCCGATCGCGTCTCAGCTGTCCTGCGACCGCTCGACGGCGTGCTGTAGGTGCTCTCGTTGCCGGAACGGTGCGCTGCACGCCTGCGGGCGCCGCGAGCGCTGCACCCCCGGCGGAAGCGGATTGTCAGCGAGTGCGTGCGGGTGAGCTGCGGCCGTCCGAGTTTGGGCGGGGAACGATCAGTCTTGACGGCTGCAGGCTTCGCTGTAAGCTTGTATTATGGAGATAGATAAACAGAGCAGCCACACGTCCGGAGCTGACGCCTCGCTGTCGGCCGCGGCCGGCGGCGAGGGCTCGTCTGCTGGGCGAGGACCGGCTTCACCGATCGAGTTCCGCCTCGATCCTTCCTCCGGCGTGCCGACGTATTTGCAGCTCGTCCAGCAGGTCGAGCATGCGCTGCGGCTCGGGTATCTGAAGCCGGGTGACCAGCTGCCCAAGGTGAGGGACGTGGTCGCTTTACTGGCGATCAACCCGAACACGGTGTTGAAGGCGTACCGGAATCTGGAGATGAAGGGTCTGGCGGCCGGCCGGCCCGGTCAGGGCACGTTCATCGAGGGGACGCTCAGCCAGGTGGCGCTGCCGGAGCTGGCCGGGCTTCGCCGCTCCTTGCTCGTCTGGTTGGCGACCGCCGACACAGCGGGGCTCGACGAGGACGGGATCGTGGCGCTGTTCACGAGCGCGCTGCGGGATTTTCATGAGCGCCGCGTCGGCTCCGCCACCCCCGGCGGCGCGGCGGGCGGCGAATCGGAAGCCGTCGCGTGAACGTCGTCGAGGCAAGTGGCCTGGGGAAGCGGTACGGCGGCACCTGGGCGCTGCGCGAGTGTTCGCTCGCGATCCCGACCGGGCGTGTGGCTGCGCTGGTCGGCCCGAACGGGGCCGGCAAGAGCACGCTGCTGAATCTGGCCGTTGGCCTGGCGGCGCCGTCTGCGGGTGGCATCACCGTGCTCGGCGGCCGGGCGCCTGGGTCGCTCGCCGCGCTGGGCAGCATCGCGTTCGTCGCCCAGGACACGCCGCTGTACAAGAACTTGTCGGCCGCGGACATGCTGCACCTGACGCGCAACCTGAACTGGCGCTTCGACCAGG
>DATLQV010000042.1:0-17787 GCA_035534955.1 Gaiellaceae bacterium | reverse complement strand
GGTGGTCAGCTTGCCGCCGGCGACGCTGACCATGCCGGAGGGGCCGGTGGAGAACACCGTCTCGCGGCGCGCATTCGCAGTCCCGCCCTCGCCGCCGGGGAGCACGCGCAGCCCGCAGTACGTCGCGCGGACCGGGCCGATGCCGTCGACGGCGACCGCCGCCTCGGCGAGGATCTGCTCCACGTCGTCGGCGGTGACCGCGACCGTCTCCGGCTCGCCGTCGTGCAGCGTGTCCGTCGTGCCGAGTAGGAGCATCCCCTCCCACGGCACGGCGAAGCTGACGCGCACCTTGTCGTGCGGGATGGTCAGCGCCGCGCTCCAGTCCTTCCCGCCGTCGACGAGGACGTGTGCACCCTTGCTCAGCCGCATCGACGGTTTCGCGTCCGCGTCCTCGAGCCGACGGATCCGGTCGACCCACGGGCCGGCGGCGTTGACGACGTTGCGCGCGTGCACGGCGATCGTGCGGCCGTCCGCCCGCACCTCGAGCGGCTTCACGCTGACGAGCTCCGCGTAGTTCACGACAGTCGCCCCGCGCTCGGCCGCCGCGCGCACGTTCGCGAGCGTGAGGCGTCCGTCGTTCGTCCACGCGTCCTCGTACAGCGCGCACGAGCGCAGTCCCTGGCCGCGCAGCCGGGGGACCATTCGCTCTGCGCGGCCAAGCTCGACGAGGCCGTTAAGCTTCGCGCGCGCGAGCGTCGAATAGATGACGATCCCGGACTGCACGAACCACGGCCGGTACGGGCCGTCCTCGTACAGCGGAAAGAGAAACGGCAGCCGCCGGACGAGATGCGGCGCCACGACGCGCATGAGCAGGCGCCGCTCGTGGTGCGCCTCGCGCACGAGGCCGACGTCGCCGAGGCTGAGGTAGCGCAGACCGCCGTGGATGAGCTTCGACGACGCACTCGACGTCGCGCCTCCGAAGTCGCCCTTGTCGACGAGCGCGACGTCGAGGCCGTGCGCCGTCGCCGCCTCGGCGATTCCGGCGCCGACGATCCCGCCCCCGACCACGAGCAGGTCGAAGTGCCGCGACGCCAGCTTGTCTAGGACGTCGCCGCGGTCCATAGCGGGTTCGTCCAGGCGCGGCGGCCGTCGGCGTCGGCGACGTCGATCCGTCCGTAGGGCACGTTGTACGGGCGCTCGAGCCGGACGGCGGTGATGAGCCCGGCCGAGTCACGCGCGAGAATCTCCGAGTCCTTCGGATAGCCGAGCCGGCCGGCGTTCGCGCGCGCGCCGCGCGCGCGGCTGCAGACGAGCGTGACGCTCTTGGCGGGACTGCACTCGACCGTGACCGTTGCATCGTCCACGGTCACCGAGTTGATCGAAGGCCCGGTCGACCCGTAGAAGCTGCCGGTCCGCAGCGCCTCGAGCACGGCCTCCTGCGTCTTCTCCGCCGCGCGCACCATCGTCCACGCGAAGCCGCTGTCGTAGCCGGGATGGTGCGAGTCGTCGGTCGCGAGCGCGAAGAAGCCGCGGCCACCCTCGAGCGCCTCGTCCCAGTGGATGGACGAGTCGCCGCGACCGATCTCGAGCTCGCAGCCGGAGTTCCACACCTCGATTCCGAGCAGCCCGGCGCACGTCTCCCACTGGTCGGTGCGCAGACCACTCCAGTACGTGTGCGCGAGGTAGGGGACGCCGCCGTTGGCCGCGATCCAGGAGACGACCGCCGCGAGCGGCGCGAACTCGTTCTCGGGGATGACCGGATCCGCCTCGACCCCGAGGGCGAGCACATGTGCATCGTGTTCCGGCCCACCCGCGGTCGCGTTCAGCTCGACGGACGGGATGACGAGCAGCCTCCGAGTCGAGCGTTCGACCGTCCGGACCCAGTGGTCCGTGATCGCAAGGACGTCATATCCAGCCCATTCGTAGTGCCGGACGAGCTTGTCCGGAGGCAAGTCGCCGTCCGAGTTGGTGGTGTGGGCGTGCAGCGCGCACCGCAGCCAGACGCCGCCCTCGCCGAACGCGGTCACGAAGCCGAGCCTATCCCGTTACGGAGTGGCTTCAACCATTGAATAGTTAGGTCCATATGTGTTAGCTACAAGTCATTCACAATTCGTCCAGCTCTCTTGCGCCAGGCCATGAGTCGAATGACCGCTCGCGTGTGGTGGCCGGCACCGACAATAGGAGGATGACTTTGAAGGTTCGTATGTCCAAACTTGCGCGCGAGTCGGCTTCTCGCCAGCCCAGGCGTGTACTCCTCGTTGCCGGCGCCCTCGTCGTAGCCGGGGCGCTCGCAACCGGGGCGCTCGCATCACGCGCGTCGTCAACGTCGAGCAACTGGTCGACCGCGCAATCGGCCGCTACAGGCGGCGGCATGAGCGCGTTGATCGCCGCGGCGAAGAAGGAAGGCACGCTGAACGTGATCGCGCTGCCCACCAACTGGGCGAACTACGGCGTCGAGCTGACGACGTTCTCCAAGAAGTACGGCATCAAGATCCACAGTGAGAATCCGAGCGGCTCGAGCGCTCAGGAGATCCAAGCGATCAAGACGTCGCGCGGCCGGTCGTCCGCGCCGGACGTCGTCGACGTCGGCGGTCCGTTCGCGTCGGCGGGCGCCAGCGCAAATCTGTTCGCGCCGTACAAGGTCGTAACCTGGGCGAGCATCCCGGCCAACCAGAAGGTCGCGAACGGCAGCTATTACCAGGACTACGGCGGATTCATCTCGTTCGGCTGCAACCTGAACCTGCTCGGATCCACGCCGTGCCCGACCACATGGGCGGCGCTGAAGTCCTCCGCGTACAAGAACGACGTTGCCCTCAACGGCAGCCCGCTGTCGGCGAACGCCGCACTGTCCGGCGTCTGGGCCGCGGCCGTCAACAACGGCGGGTCCGCCGGCAACATCAAGCCTGGCGTGGCCTTCTTCCAGGCACTGGAGAGCAGCGGGAACTTCAACTCGACCGACTGCAACGCGGCATCGGTGATCGCCACGTCGTGCCCGATCACGATCAACTGGGACTACCTCAACTCGGCCAAGGCCTGGGGTCTGTCCGGGAGCACGAAGTGGAAGGTCGTCGACCCGGCGGGCACGCCTTTCGGCGGCTTCTACAACCAGGCCGTGAGCAAGTACGCGTCGCACCCGGCGGCGGCTCGCCTCTGGGAGGAGTTCCTCTACTCGACGACGGGCCAAAACATCTGGCTCGAGGGTGGGGCACGCCCGGTCGAGCTCGGCGCGATGGTGAAGGCCGGCACGGAGAACAAGGCCGCGTACAAGGCGCTGCCGGCGGTCGCGAACCTCTCCAAGGCGGTCGTTCCCAACACCGCGCAGGCCACGACGGCGAGCACGTACGTCACGAACAACTGGCACTAAGCGATAGCCGCGCAGGACGCAGCTGTCGCAGTGGTAACGGGTCCCGCGGCGCCTAGGCGCCGCGGGACCGCCGTTCGCGTCATGTCGGGTCTCGGCGGCTGGGCCGGGATCCTGCCCTTCGCGGCCTACGTGGTCGTGTTCCTCGGGATCCCGTTGTACGTCGTCGTGCACGGGTCGCTGACGACCGAGAGCAATCAGCTCACGTTCGACAACTTCAGGCAGACGTGGTCGTCTCCGGCGTACAGGATCGCGTTCAAGAACAGCCTGATCCTGTCCGTCTGGACGTCGATCGTCGGCGCCCTGTTCGGAACGTGGCTCGCGGCGGCGGTCGTCGCGGCGAAGCGCGGGAGTCTGCTCCACCGGTTCGTCCAGAGCAGCTCCGGGGTGCTCGCCTACTTCGCGGGCGTACCCCTGGCCTTCGCCTTCATCGCCGCGCTCGGTCTGCAGGGCGTCGTCACGGTGCTGCTCAAGCACTTCGGCATTGACCTGTACGCGCACGGCTTCACCATCTCTTCGATGACCGGCGTCGGGCTCTGCTACGTCTATTTCCAGATCCCGCTGATGGTCATCCTGATCACGCCTGCGCTCGAGGGTCTCCGCTCCGAGTGGCAGGAAGCCGCACTGAGCTTGGGGGCCAGCAAGCTCAGGTATCTGCGTCACGTGGCCGTGCCTGTGCTCCTCCCGTCCTTCGTCGGCGCCACGCTGATTCTGTTCGGCAACGCCTTCTCCGCCTACGCCACCGCGCTCGCGCTCGTCGGCAGCACGCTTTCGATCGTCCCCGCGCAAATCGACAACGCGCTCAACGGCAACGTGCTCGTCGGTGCCGACCGCGCGGGCCTCACGCTCGGCACGGAGATGATCATCGTCGTGCTGATCGTCATGGTCGGCTACTTGCTCGTCCAGCGCCGGGCCCGGAGGTGGTTGCGATGACTGCGCCGCTCGCAGAGGCGGAGCTCATGCGCGAGATGATCGGCGGGTCCCCGCCGTCGCGTTTTCGGTGGCAAGGCGGACGGCCGCGCGTCTGGCGCGTCCTCATCTTCGTGCTAGCCGCGATCTTCTTCATCGGCCCGCTGGCGGCCGCGTTCAAGTACAGCCTGCAGCAGAGCGACGGCAGCTATGGATTCGGGAACTACGGCCAGATCATCAACAACAGGGCGGTCCGGTCTCCGCTCGTGACATCGCTGGAGATCGCCGTGATCACGGCCGCAGTCGTGATCACGCTGATGCTCCCGACGGTCGTCTGGGTGAGACTGAAGAAGCCGAAGGCGACGGTCGCCATGGAGCTCATCACGCTGCTGCCGATCGTGATCCCGCCGGTGGTGATGGCCGCCGGGCTGGAGGAGTTCGAGCTCAACGCGCCGTCGTGGGTGATCAAGTACGTGTTCAATCACCCGCTGACCGGATTGATCCCCTTCTACGTCGTGCTGGCGATGCCGTTCACGTACCGCGCGATCGACACCGGCGTGCGGGCGATCGACCTCCATACGCTGGTCGACGCCTCGCGGAACCTCGGCGCTTCATGGCCGTCGACGCTCGTGCGGGTCGTGCTGCCGAACGTGCAAACCGCGGCCCTCGGAGCGATGTTCCTGACGATCGCGCTTTGCCTTGGTGAGGTGGTAATCGCGACGCTGCTGCTGTACAACACATTCCCGGTGGAGATGGTCGTCCTGTACCACCAGAGCCAGGTCGGCGTCTCGGTCGCGCTTTCCATGTTCACGCTCATTTTCACGTTCCTCGTGCTGTTCGGCCTGTCGTTCGTCGCACAGCGTCGCCGTGGGGGCGGCGCGGCTCGAGTCGTCTGATGATCCGCTTCGAGAACGTCCAACGCTTCTTCCCGGGGGTGACAGCGCTTGCGGGCCTCGATCTCGAGATCGAGGACGGCGAGCTGGTCGCGCTGCTCGGCCCATCCGGCTGCGGCAAGACGACGGCATTGCGGATCCTCGGCGGATTCGATCGCCCGGACGCCGGCCGAGTGCTCGTCAACGACCGCGAGATCACAAACGTGCCGCCGAACAAGCGCGACATGGGGATGGTGTTCCAGGCATACAGCCTGTTCCCCAACATGGACGTGCGCACGAACGTCGCCTTCGGTCTGCGGATGCGGCGTGAGGAGAAGCGGGCGCGTTTCAAGCGTGCCGAAGACCTGCTCGCGCTCGTGGGGCTCTCAGAGACTGCCGACCGGTATCCGTACCAGCTGTCCGGCGGGCAGCAGCAGCGCGTGGCGATCGCACGGGCGCTTGCAATCGAGCCGACGGTGTTGCTGCTCGATGAGCCGCTGTCGGCGCTGGACGCCCGAGTCCGCAACCAGCTGCGAGCGGAGATCCGCGACATTCAGCAGCGGCTCGGGATAACCACCCTGTTCGTGACCCACGATCAGTCCGAAGCCCTGTCGATGGCGGACCGTGTCGGCGTGATGCGTGCCGGCCGCCTGGAGCAGCTCGACACTCCGGAGAACGTCTACCGGCGTCCCACCACACAGTTCGTGGCTGAATTCGTCGGCGCGATGAACAGGCTGCCGGGTCGTATCGGAGACAACAACGACGTCCAGGTATTCGGTCAGCGCCTGACGTTGCTGAACCCGAATGGCGAACGGCCCGGCGAGGCGGTCGAGGCCCTGTTGCGTCCTGAGGCGCTCGAAATAGCGCCCGATTCAGCCGGGCCTGGCACCGTCACCGATCGCACCTTCTTGGGCTCCGCCGTGAGGTTGGAGGTAACACTCGACACCGGCCAGAAGGTGCTTGTCGAATCGTCCAGCCTGGGCACTGAGTTGAAGCTTGGTGAGCGAATCGCCATGCGGATCCTCGCCGACTCCGTGGTCGTCGCACGCGATCTCAGCGAGGAACCGCTACTGGAAATAGCTGAAGAGCCAGCTCCGGCCGGTCGGTGAAAATCCCTTCCGCGCCGAGCGACTCGAGCGCGCGCATGCGCGCCGGCTCGTTCACCGTGTAGACGAGCGGGACGAGGCCAAGCCGCTTCGCGGCGGCCATCCCGCGCCCGGTGGCGCGGGCCTCACGAAAGCCCGCCGCCCACGCGTCCTTCGCGACCCGGACGGTGTTGCCGAAGCCGAGGTGCTGCACCGTCCGCAGCCCGGGCCGGAGCGAGCGAGCCTCCTCGAGCGCCGGCCGCTGGAACGACACGAGCGCGTCGTCCGGCCCGAGCAGGCGCACCGTTCGCGCGACGACCGCGTGCTGGCGGTAGTGCGCCGGTGACTTCAGCTCCACCATCGCGCCGACGCGGCCACGCATGAGCTCGAGCGCCTCCTCCAGCGTCGGATAGGCGCGGTTCGACACCGGCTTGTCGTGCGTGACGACGAGGCGCCCGCCGGTGTCGGCATGGACGTCGAGCTCGATCCACTCGACGCCGAGCTCGATCGCGCGCTCGAAGGCCGCGAAGGTGTTCTCGGGGCGCTCGAACGACGCCCCACGGTGCGCTATGACAAGCAACGGCGCATCAGGTCGAGGTCGAGTCGGTTGATCAGCTCGTCGGCTTCCGCGAGCCGGTGGGGCTCGAGTGTCGTCTTCATGGCGAGGATGTGCCCGACGCCGGCTGCGCGCGCCGACGCGATGCCTGCCTCCGTGTCCTCGAACACGACCGCGTCGGCGGGGTCGACGCCGAGGAGGGCGAGCGCCTTGAGGTAGCCCTCCGGGTCGGGCTTGCCGTGCACGACGTCGTCGGAGGTGACGATGGTCTGGAACAGGGGAGCGAGCCCCGCAGCCTCGACGACGGGCTCGATCTCGGCGCGCGCCGCGCCGGAGCAGATCGCGAGCGGTACGAGTCCGGCGGCGTACCGGACGGCCTCGCGCGTGTGCTCGTGGACCGTGGAGCCGTCGGCGACCGCGGCTCGGTAGCGGCGGATCCGCTCCTCGACCACGTCGGGGTGATCGTCGCCGAGCCAGGTGCGGACGATCTCCAGGTCGGAAAGCCCGGCCAGCCGGTCGAAGTACTCCTGCGCGGACATCGGCTTTCCCTGTTCCGCGAACAGGCGAATAAAAATCTCGCAGAGAACCGGCTCGTCGTCCGAGAGCGTGCCGTTGAAGTCGAAGACGACCGCACCGATCGGCATGGTTGCACTGTATGCCGACCTCGGCGCTCCTCCTCGCGCTTGGTGCCGCGTGCATCCACGCGCTCTGGAACATCCTGCTGGCGCGCGCGAAGGACATCGAGGCGGCGACCGCGGTGGCCGTCGTCGTGGCCGAGGTGGTTTTCCTGCCGGTCGCCGTCGTGCTCTGGCACGCGCACAGGGCGGTGATCCCGTTCATCGTCGCGAGCGCGGCGCTCCAGCTTGTCTACTTCACGCTGCTGCCGATGGCCTATCGGTTGGCGGAGCTGTCCGTCGTGTACCCGATCGCGCGCGGGACCGCGCCTGTGCTCGTCCTCGTCGTCGGCGTGGTTGCGCTCGGGCATTCGACCTCGGCCGGGCAGGTCGTCGGCGTCGGCCTCGTCGGGCTCGGGATCCTGCTCGTGCGGGGGCTCGGGGGGACGCCCGGCCGCGGGGTGCCGCTCGGCCTGCTCATCGCATGCGTGATCGCGGCGTACACGCTCGTCGACAAGGATGGGGTGAAGCACGCGGGCGCCGTCCCATACCTCGAGCTGACCATGCTCGGTCCGTGCCTCGTGTACACGAGCGCGGTGGCGCGGGCGAAGGGCTTCCGCGCGCTGCGCAATGCGTGGGGGCCGGCGACGGTTGTCGCGGGGGTGGCGACGTTCGGCGCGTACGCGCTCGTGTTGCTCGCGCTGCAGCGGGCTGCGGCCGCTCCCGTAGCGGCGGTGCGGGAGACGAGCGTCGTCATCGCGGCGCTGCTCGCACGCCGGGTGCTGCGCGAGCCGGTCGGATTGCCTCGCATCGCGGGGGCGATTTCGGTCGCGATTGGTATCGCACTCCTATCCATCGCGTAGGAAGAACGGCCGTTGACACGAACCTCGCGCCGTGTGTCAATCGGGGCACCACTAATGGGAGGGCTAACCCAATGACCGAACTGTCCCGCGACGAGCAAGACCTCGCGCGGTTCGGCTACAAGCAGGAGCTCAAGCGCAGCCTTGGCGTCTTCAGCTCGTTCGCTGTCGCCTTCAGCTACATCTCGCCGTCGACCGGCATCTTCGCCCTGTTCTTCCTGGGGCTGACGACCGTCGGCGGCGTCTTCATCTGGAGCTGGCCGATCGTCGCGATCGGACAGTTGATCGTCGCGCTGGGCTTTGCGGAGTTGTCGAGCCACTACCCGGTCGCCGGCTCGGTCTTCCAGTGGACGAAGTACCTGGCCGGCAAGTCGTACTCGTGGTTCACCGGCTGGATCTACCTCTTCGCCGGCATCCTCACGGTCGCGTCGGTGTGCGCCACGGTGCCGTACGCACTCATTCCGGCGTTCCAGAACATGGGCTGGAATGTCAGGCTCGACTCGACGAACGAGCGATGGGTCGCTGTCATCACACTCGTCTTGATCACCGTGATGAACATCTTCGGCGTTCGCCTCGTCGCCCTCGTCAACAACACGGGCGTGATGTTCGAGGTCCTCGGCATGGTGGTGTTCGCGTTCATCGTCGCGCTCTTCCATCGTCATCAGAGCGCCGGCGTGATCTTCCACACGAGCGGAACCAAGCTCACGGGCGGGACGTTCCTCATCGCCATGTTCATGGCGCTGTACGTCATTTACGGGTTCGACACGGCCTCGACTTTGTCGGAGGAGACGAAGAATCCGCGGACCGAGGCGCCGAAAGCCGTCATCGGCTCGGTCATCGGCGCGTTCGTGATCGGCGGCATCTTCCTGTACGCGATGCTGCTCGGGATCCCGAACATGCACACGGCGATCGCACAGGGTTGGGGCCCGGCGCAGATCATCGACGCGAACTTCGGCAACGCGTTCTCGACGGTGTTCCTGCTCGTCGTGTCCGCCGCGATCTTCGTTTGCTGCCTCGCGATCGAGACGGCGACGATCCGGCTGTGCTTCGGGATGGCCCGGGATGACGCGCTTCCCGGCTCGCGCTATCTGAGCAAGGTGAAGAAGGAGCTGCACACGCCGGTCTGGTCGTGTGTCGTCATCGGGCTCCTGTCCGCGATCCCGTTCATCCAGTTCGCAGGCGTCGCGATCATCGCGATCGCGGCGACGGGGATGATCTACCTCAGCTACCTGATCGGGAACCTCGCGCTCTTCCGTGCCCGCCTGCGCGGCTGGCCGAAGACGAAGGCGCCGTTCTCCCTCGGGAAGTGGGGCATGCCGCTCACGGTGCTCGCGCTTGCGTATGGCGGCGCCATGTTCGTGAACATGCTGTGGCCGCGTGCGGCGACGAACCCGCGTCCGGCGACGGAAGCGCCTGGGCTGAACTTCCACTGGCACTGGCTCAACAGCCAGCCGGTGCTGTGGAGCGTGCTCGGCGTGATCGTCGTCGTCGGGGCGCTGTACTTCGTGCTCGTTCAGCGGCACAAGCCGGCGCACACGGAGGTGCCGGCAGACGAGTCGATGGAGCTGCCCGCTCCGGTGCAGATCTAGTCGTCGCGCTGCACGTCTGAAAGCAACTGCTCGAACAGCGGGCCGTCGAGTTCCTCGACGGCCCGCTCATATTTCTCCATCGCCCAGCCCCAGAAGTCGAAGTCGAGGTCGGAGATGCCGACCTGGATGGAGCCCCACAACGTCCAGCCGTACTTCGACATGAGGCCCCACAGCCGCGCGCGCGCGACCTTGTTGCGCAGCGGCGCGCCGTAATAGTGCGCGACGAGGTCCTCGAGCTGGTCGAGCGACAGGTTCGATTCGCTCCACACGTTGCCGAGCTCGAACGAGGGCTCGTTGTTGCCCGAGTACTCGTAGTCGATGAGCCGCATCTCGCCGCCGACGTCGATGAAGTTCTCCGCGAGCAGATCGTTGTTGCACGGGACCCTTGGCTCGGGGCGCACGCGCATCGCGGTCTCGATGGCCCGGACTTGCGGCTCGAACTCCTCGTAGCGGTCGGGGAGGCGGAGGCCGCGCTCGCGGACGATCTCGAGGTAGCGGGGCTGGATCGAGAACATGTCGAAGTCCTGCAGGAAACGGCGGCCCGCATGCAGTCGGCGGCAAGCGTTGGCGACGGCGGAGAGGCGATCTCCGCGGCGGAGTTTCTCGGCGTCCATGACCTCGCCCTCGAGGAAGCCGAGGACGAGCGCATCGTGCTCCGGGAGCGACGCGACGAAGGGCGCGCCGACGCCGGTCTCCGCCGCAGCGACCGTGTTGTGCAACTCGTTCTCGCGGTCGATCGCGAGGAGGCTCGTGTCCTTCCCCGAGATTCGGACGACGTAGCAGCCGGACGCGCTCGTCACCTTGTAGTTCGTGTTCGTGAGCCCGCCAATCAGCGGCTCGACGATCTGCGCATTGCGTAGCTCCGGGACCGCCTGCAGAACGTCGTCCAACGCCATAAGGTCGCATCATGATCCCTGAACGCGCCCGCGCCGTCGTCATCGGCGGCGGCGTCATCGGCTGCTCGTGTCTCTACCACCTGGCGAAGGAGGGTTGGACGGATTCCGTCCTCCTCGAGCAGTTCCAGCTCACGCATGGATCGACGTGGCACTCGGCGGGGCTCGTCGGCCAGCTGCGCTCGTCGATCTCGCTGACGCGGATGATGCAGTACTCGGTCGGCCTGTACGCCGAGCTGAAGGAGCTGACCGGCAACGACCCCGGCTGGCACCAACTCGGCGGCCTGCGGCTCGCGTCCTCGCAGCCGCGGCTCGAGGAGATCCGCCGCCAGGCGTCGTGGGCGAAGACGTTCGGCCTGCCGATGGAGATCGTCTCCGCGGAGGAGGGGCAGGCGCTGTTCCCGCCGATGTCGACCGACGGCGTGCTCGCCGCCGCGTTCATCCCCGACGACGGCTACCTCGATCCGTCGCAACTCACCTTTGCGCTCGCCGACGGCGCGCGGCGCCTCGGCGCGCAGATCGAGGTGCGCACGCGCGTTACCGGCATCGAGACGCGCGACGGTCGCGTGTGCGCGGTCGTGACCGACAAGGGCCGCATCGAGTGCGAGGTCGTCGTCAACGCCGCCGGCATGTACGCGCGCCAGGTCGCCGCGCTCGTCGGCGTCGACGTGCCGATCATCCCGTTCGGCCACCAGTACCTCGTCACCGAGCCGTTCGAGCCGGCGCTGGATCCGCTGCCGACGCTGCGCGACCCGGACAACCTCATCTACTTCCGCACCGAGGTCGGCGGCCTCGTCATGGGCGGGTACGAGCGCAAGCCGGCGCCCTGGGCGCTCGACGGCATCCCCGACGGCTTCGAGGCGAAGCTCCTCCCGCAGGAGTGGGAGCGGATGGAGGAGCTGTTCGCGAATGCGATCCACCGCGTGCCGGCGATGGAGAACGCCGAGGTGAAGATGTTCTTCAACGGGCCGGAGGCGTTCACGCCCGACGCAGACTTCCTGCTCGGCGAGACGGACGTTCCCGGCTTCTGGATCGCTGCCGGCGGTTGCGCGCACGGCCTCGCCGGAGCGGGCGGTGTGGGGAAGACGATGAGCGAGTGGATCGTCGACGGCCGTCCCGAGTGGGACGTGTGGCCGCTCGACTGGCGGCGCTTCGGGCGCCAATACCGCAGCCGCGAGTACACGCTCGCCCGCTCGTACGAGGCGCTCTCGCAGTACTACGACATCAAGTACCCGGGTGAGGAGCGCAAGGCGGGTCGGCCGCTTCGTCTATCACCGGCATATCAACGGCATATCGCGCTGGACGCGTCCTTTGGAGAGAAGGGCGGCTGGGAGCGCGTCAACTGGTACGAGTCGAATGCGGCCGGTGGCGACGAGTCGCTGCGCCCGCGCGGCTGGGCGGGCGCGAACTGGTCGCCCGCGATCGCGGTGGAGGCACGCGCAGCGCGCGAGGGGATCGCGCTCTTCGACCAGTCGTCGTTCTCGAAGCTCGAAGTGCTCGGACCGGGCGCGCTCGCGTTCCTCGAGCGGCTGTGCGCGAACAAGATCGACCGGCCGGTCGGCACGCTCGTGTACACGCAACTGCTGAACGCGCGCGGCGGGATCGAGGCGGACCTCTCCGTGCTGCGGCGCGCCGAGGATCGCTTCCTCATGATCACCGGCACCGCGTTCGGCACGCACGACCGCGCGTGGCTCGAGCGCAACATGCCGCGGGACGGCTCCGTCTACGTGAACGACGTTACGTCCGCGTACGCGTGCCTCTGCCTGTGGGGCCCGAAGGTGCGCGAGGTGCTCAACCTTCCGCATCCGTACATGACGGCGCGCGAGATCACGGTCGGCGACGTCCCGTGCATCGCGTCGCGCGTCACGTACGTCGGCGAGCTCGGATGGGAGCTGTACTGCCCGGCGGAGTACGGCGCGACGCTGTGGGACACGCTCTGCGTCGACGGCGTCACGCCGGGCGGCTACCGCGCGATCGAGTCGCTGCGCCTCGAGAAGGGCTACCGCGCGTGGGGAAGCGACCTCACCGCGGAGACGACGCCGCTCGAGGCCGGTCTCGGCTTCGCCGTGAAGATGGCTAAGGGTGACTTCATCGGGCGCGACGCTCTCGTGGAGCCGAAGCAGAAGCTCGTGTGCATCGTGCTCGACGATCCGCGCGCGGTCGCTCTCGGCTCCGAGCCGGTTCGGGCAGGAGACGAGATCGTCGGGCGCGTGACGAGCGGCGGCTACGGCTACGAGGTTCGCGCGAGCATCGTCTATGCGTACGTCCCCGTCGAGCACTCCGCGCCGGGCACGCAGGTCGCGGTCGACATCTTCGGTGACTGGGTCGACGGCGAAGTGCGCACCGAGCCGTTGTACGACCCGAAGGGGGAGCGAGTCCGCGCGTGACCACCGTCGTCGTCGGCGGCGGTATCGCCGGCGTCAGTTGCGCGTACCACCTCGCGAAGGCGGGCGTGCGCGACGTCGTGCTCGTCGAGAAGGGCGAGCTGACGAGCGGGTCGACGCATCACGCGGCCGGGCTCGTGACGCAGTTCAACCCGTCGCCGACGATGATGCGGTTCCGGCGCTACAGCGTGCAGCTGTACGAGGAGCTGGGCGTGTTCGAGCCGGTCGGAAGCCTGCGCATCGCGTCCAGCGCGGAGAGCTTCCTCGAGCTACGCCGCGGGGTGAGCCGCGCGCACGCGATCGGGCTCGATGCGGAGCTCGTCGGCCCGGAGGAGGCGCGCGCGCTGCTTCCGCAGATCACGCCCGCGTCGCTGCACGGCGCCGTCTGGATGCCGGGCGACGGCTACGTCGATCCGCACATCGCCACGTACGCGGTCGCGAACGCCGCGCGCGAGCTCGGGGTCGAGATCCGCACCCACACGCTCGTCACCGGAATCGACGTGCGCGACGGGCGTGTCGTGGCCGTCGAGACCGAGCACGGGCCGATCGAGGCCGAAGTCGTCGTGAACGCGGCCGGCATGTGGGCGCCGCGCGTGGCGGAGATGGTCGGCGCGTTCGTGTGCTCCATCCCCGTCGATCACCAGCACGTCGCGCTGCACGCGGTCGAGGGGCACGAGCTGCCGCGCGACACGCCGTGCTTCCGCGACACCGACAATCTCGTGTACGGCAAGGCGGAGAGCGGCGGCGTGCTCTTCGGCGGCTATGAGCCGAACCCGGTGTCGCGCTGGGAGGACGGTGTGCCGTGGGAGCACGGCGCGCAGGCGCTGCCGCCCGACCACGCGCGATTCGAGCAGCTCATGGCCGGCGCCGTGCGGCGCTTCCCGTTCCTCGACGACGCGGGCCTGCTCGCGCTCGTGTGCCATCCGGACGCGATGACGCCGGACGGGAACCCGCTGCTCGGGCCGATGCCCGGCGTCGAAGGCTTCTGGATGGCGGCCGGCCTGTCGCTGAATGGGTTCGGCGGCGCGGGCGGGCTCGGCAAGGCGCTCGCGGAGCTCGTCACCGACGGCGCGGCCGAGGTGGACGTGCAGCCGTATCGACCCTGGCGCTTCGGCGGGCCGTATCGCGACGCGTCCTTTGCGGCCGCGAGCGCGCGCGAGGTCTACAAGTACTACTACCGGCTGAGGTACCCATACGACGTGTCCGAAGCGGGCAGGCCGAAGCGCCTGTCGCCGCTGGTGGAAAGGACGGAGGCGCTCGGCGCGGTCTTCGGGACGAAGAACGGGTGGGAGCGGCCGGACTGGTTCCGCCCGGGTCAAGAGGCGCGGCGGGCGGGGGAGGACCAGCGGCTCGTCGGATGGGCGAAGCCGATCTGGTTCGACCGCGTTGCGGTTGAGCACGCGGCCATCCGCGAGCGCGCCGGGATCGTCGACATGACCTCGTTCGGGAAGCTCGAGCTGTCCGAGCTCGACGTGCTCGAGCGCGTGTGCGGCGCGCGCATCGACCGGCCGGTGGGGTCGGTCGCGTACACGCAGCTGCTCGACGAGCGCGGGCGCATCGTCGGCGACGTGACGGTGACGCGGCTGGCGGAGGATCGCTTCCGCGTGATCACCGGGGCCGGCGCGGTCGACTCGGATCGAGGGTTCCTGGAGCTGCACGGCGCGCGCGTCACCGACGTGAGCGACGACTACGCGGTCATCGGGCTGTGGGGCCCGGCAGTGCGCGGCGTGCTCGAAGACTTCCCGTTTCGGACGGCGAAGGAGATCGACGTCGGCGGCCTGCGCGTGCTCGCGCAACGGATGACGTACGTCGGCGAGTACGGCTACGAGCTGTACGTGCGGCCGGACGACGCCGGGCGCGTGTGGGACTTCCTGATGGAGACGCTGAATCCGGAGCCGGTCGGCTACGTCGCGCTCGACTCGTTGCGCATCGAGACGGGCTACCGCTACTTCGGCACCGACCTGACCGCGTCCGATACGCCGTTCGATTCCGGGCTCGGCTTCGCGGTGGCGAAGGACAAGTGGCCGCAGCTCGACCGCAATCCGCCGACGATGCTGCGGACGCTGCTCGTCGGCGGGGAGGAGTACCTGACGCTCTACGGCGGCGAGGCCGTCCACCGCGATGGCGAGATGATCGGCCGAGTCCGCAGCGCCGCGTACGGGTTCACGGTCAACCGCAACATTGCCTTGGCGAAGCTCCCGCCCGCCCTGGCCGAAGGCGACGCGGTCGAAGTCGACGTCATGGGCAACCGCGTGCCGGCCACGGTGGCCCAAACGGACCTGCTGGCCTAAGACACGACCCGTACCAGGTACCGATACGGCTCCGTCACGGAAGCCTCACGTTCCCGTGTGGGGGAGTGTCCCCATGGTGTCTCGAAGAGGCGCGTGCCGTCTCGGCGACAGACCTTGTTTCTCGATAGCCTCCAGCCGGGGTCTGGATGCGCCGTTCGCTCAGCGAGTCATACCTGCAGGTTTTCAACGCCGCGATGACCGCGGCGGTCGACCGCGTCCGGCAACTGCCGGACGAAGAGATCGCGCGGCTGGCTCGGTACTCCGGGATCGTCGGCCTCGCGGCCGAGCACGTGAAGGCGTCGCGCACCGAGCAGAACCGCAAGACCGGCTGACTCGCCGGTAGGAGATGATCGGCGCTGTGGCCGAGCGCCGAGACTTCGCCGTGCTCCTCGCGCTCGCCGCCGTCGACGCGGCGTCGTACAGCGTGATCGCGCCGGTCCTGCCGCAGATCTCGAGACAGCTCCATGCCGCGCCCGGAAAGATCGGCATCCTCGCGGCAGCGTTCGCGGCGGCGTCGATCCTCGGCTTCGCCGTCGCGGGCAGGTTCATTCGGCGGACGACGACCCTCCGCATCCTCGGTGTCTCGCTCCTCGTGATGGCCGTCGGCTCCCTCGGCTTCATCGTGGCATCCGGGTGGGCGGCGTATCTGATCGCACGCGCTGCGATGGGCTTCGCGTCGGGCGGCCTGTGGATCGGAATCGCATTCGCGACGCTCGAACGGTGGCCAGGCCAGGAGTACGTGCGGCTGAGCCGCGTGCTGGCCGCGTACTCGGTGGGCGGCCTGGCCGGGCCGGCGCTCGGCGCGATCGGCGGCATCCACGCGCCGTTCGCGGCCTACCTCGTGCTTGCCCTGCTCGGCGTCGCCGCGGTAGCGACCGTGTCGCCGGCACGAACCGGCCATCGCTTCGAGGGAGACTTCGCTGCACTCCGCCAGCGCGGCTTCTGGCTCGCCGCGGGCGGAATCGTTTTCGCCATGCTCGCGCTCGGCGTTGTCGAGGGTGTCCTTCCCTTGCACCTCGCGGCGCATCTCTCGCAAACCGAGATCGGCGGCCTCTACGTCGGGATGTCGCTCGTCGTCGCAGTGAGCGCCGGAGCGTCGGGCTCGCTGCGGCCCGTGCCGATCCTGCTCGCGTCCACCGTGCCCGTTGTGGTCGGCCTCGCCCTCGTCGGAGCGACGTCGAGCGTGACGATCTGGGTGCTCGCACTTGCGCTCGCCGGAATCGGGGTCGGCGCCGCCTACACCGGCTCACTCGGGGTGCTGATCGACACGGTCGAGCCGCAACGCATCGTCACCGCCATGGTGATCTGGTCGCAGCTCGCGCTTGTCGGATATCTCGTCGGCCCGCTCGGCGGCGGCGGCCTCGCACAGGCGTTCGGGTTCCGGACGATCGGGCTCGTCCCGCTCGCCGCGGCGCTCCTGCTCGTTGTCGCGTACGCAGGAGTGGCGCGTGGCCCCCGAGAGCGGGGGCCACGCACGCAACGTCCTTAGGTTCCCGGAGCGGGCGGCGAGACCTTGGTCGTCGCACCCGACAGCCAGGACTTGACGAGCGCCTGGTGCGAGTTCACGAACAGCGCCGCTGCCGCGGAGTTGCTCATGTGCTTCACGGCGAGGTTGTACGACACCGAGTTCTGGTCGTCGGACGTCCAGTTGAAACGCTGGATGAACTTCGCCACGGTCGGTGCCTGCTTGGGAAGGCCCGCCGCCATCACCTTGTACAGGTGGTAGGGCGGATACGCGCAGTTGATCGCGGCCGGCTTCAACTTGCCGCACGCCGGAGACCACGCCGGAAGCGCAACCTGGGAGAACTTGTAGATCGCGTTCTGATACTGCGGCGTGTACCAGTAGAAGAGCACCGGCTTCTTCGCCTTGTAGTCGGACTCGATCTCCGTCAGCTGCGCGGCCTCGGTGCCGGCGAAGACGACCTTGAGGTTGATCCCGAGGTTCTTCACGAGCGCCTGATCGTTGGTCACGTAGCTCGGCGAGCCGTCGAGGAACTGGCCCTGAGGTGAGGACTGGGGCGTGACGAACATCTTCCAGTCCTTCTTCACGCCCTGCCATGTCTTGAGCTCCGGGTGCTGCTGCACGAGGTACGTCGGTACATACCAGCCGATGTTGCCGTTCGGCCCTTCGAGGCCCGCGTCGACGACCTTGTGGTTGCCCTTGACGTACTGGGCGTAGAGCGGCGAATGGCCCCACACCTCCATGACCGCCGAGACCTTGCCCTGCACCATTGCGGGCCAGGCCGGGATCTCGTCGATCGTGAGCAGGTTGACGTTGTAGCCGAGGTTCTTCTCGATCACGTACTGGGCCACGACGTTGTTCGCGACGGAGCCTTCCCACGAGTTGTTCGCGAGAACGATCGTCGGCTTGCTCGCGCGGCCGCTGCCATTCGCAGCGCCGGCGGTGATCGCGACGGCGACCAACCCGATCAC
>DATLQV010000041.1:0-14301 GCA_035534955.1 Gaiellaceae bacterium | reverse complement strand
CCTGGCTGCACCAGTACCGCCGCCTGCGCGTCCGCTACGAACGCCGCGACGACATCCACGAAGCGTTCCTCGCGATCGGCTGCAGCCTCATCTGCCTCAAGCTCCTCCACCCCGAGAACGCATTTTGAAAGGCGCTCTAAGGCGAATGCAGGTTGTGAGATGACGGTGACTCCCTTGAGCGGTGGCAGCGGTCCGGCGTTGCGCAAGGGGAGCGCTCGTGCGAGAACACGTGTTGCTTGTTCGGAGGTGGCGTAGCCGTCGCGGACGAGCGACTGCAGCACCTCCAGCTGTCGTTGTCGCGCGAGCAGTGGGTGCAGGAGCGGGTCGTAGGCGGTCGGTGCCTGCACAACGCCGGCGAGGAGGCTTCCCTGCGCGAGGGTTAGCCGGCTCGGCGGGATGCCGAAGTAGCGTTCGCTGGCCGCGTCGATGCCATAGGCGCCGTGGCCGAAGTAGGCGCTGTTCAGGTAGGCGTCGAGCACCTGTTCTTTCGAGTAGCGCGTGGAAATCCGCAGCGCGACCGCGAGGTCCTCGAGCTTGCGCCAGAGCGAGTGGTCGTTGCCATTGAGGTACAGCAGCTTCGCGAGTTGGTCGGTGATCGTGCTCGCCCCTTGCGCGAACGAGAGATGCGCGACGTCGTAGGGGAGCGCACGGGCGATCCCGATTAGATCGATCCCGTGGTTTTGGTAAAAGCGCTCGTCCTCGGTCGCCACCAGCGCTTCGCGTACGAACAGTGAGACCCGTGAGAGTGGGACCGGCACCGTGACGCCGGTCGCGTGCTCCCTCGCGGTGAGCCGGCCGGTGAGATTCTGGGCGCGTGGGGCGGCGAACCACACCGCAGCAAACACTGCCGCAAGCGCGACCAGGAGCACGCTCGCTGCTGCGAGCGGTCTGGGCAGACGGCGAAAGAGACGAAGACCCATTCGCCTCGCGACGGTAGCGGAGCGCCGACGGCGGCCAGGGGCCTGCGAGCGCGCGGCTCGCTCTAGACGGTGTAGAGGAGCCGTGCGGCTGCGAGCAGGAGTTGGATGACGTGCGCTCGCGCATGCGACGGCCGGGGAGAGTCGGAGCGAGCCGTTCGCCGCGAGTGCGCCAGGTGCGAGCACTGCACCAGCCGAGACGGCAACTCCTATCGAGAGCTGAGGCTCTCAATCCTCAGGGCGTTCCCAGATTCGACGGGTATATACCGGAGGTACAGACTGAGGGAGTCTCATGACGCGCCGCCTGGCTCAGCGGCATCTACGCTACGCCACCGCTCGCGTCCTACATGATCGTGCACCTACTGATCGTCGTTGCCCACCGCCATGAATGAATCCGGGCTACCGCGCCTCGCGTTCGTTCCGTCGCCAACATCGGTCAGTCGAAGACGGACCAACAACGAGGCTCTGTCACTGCTGTTTCTCGTTGGGGCCTTACTCGCTCTCGCCGCGTGCGGCGGACATAGCGTTCGTACGAGTTCGGGGCTCTCATCGTCGACTTCGCTCTTCCGGCCGTTGACGGCCGCACACCTTGCGGCCGGCTCCGATCCGTTGGTGTTACCCGGTCCGATCCTAATCGCGGACCGTGGCAACAACCGGCTCCTGATCGTGAACCCGAAGGGACAAATAGTCTGGGAATTCCCGCGGCCAGGAGACCTGCTTCCGGGCCAGAGCTTCCGGGCGCCCGATGATGCCTTTTTTTCGTCGGACGGCCGACAGATCGTCGCCACCCAGGAAGATGACTTCGTCATCAGCGTGATCGATGTCGCCCGGCACCGCATCGTCTACCGCTACGGCAAACCTGGCGTCTCCGGCAGCGGCCCGAACCGCCTCTGGAACCCCGACGACGCCATGTTGCTTCCCAGCGGCTGGATTCTGGCCGCCGACATCAAGAACTGCCGTCTTCTGTTGATCAAGCTCGGCGCGCATCGACCGCACAGGATCTACGGCACGACTACCCAGAGTTGCTTCCACGCCCCTCCCCTGCGTTTTGGCAGTCCCAACGGCGCCTTCCCGATGCGCAACGGACACTTCCTCGTCACAGAAATCAACGGTGACTGGGTCGATGAGCTCAGCCTGACAGGAAGCATCCTTCGCTCCTGGCATCCACCCGGCTTCAGCTACCCCTCCGACTCCAATGAGGTCAAGCCGGGCCTCTACCTCAGCGTCGACTACACCAGTCCCGGCGGACTCGAAACATTCGACCGCAACGGACGCCTGCGCTGGCGTTACCAGCCCCTCCCCGGCGCCCCGCCACTCAACCACCCCTCGCTTGCCGAACCGCTCCCAAACGGCGACATCGTTCTCAACGACGACGACAACAACCGCGTCATCGTCATCAATCCGCACACAAACAGAATCGTCTGGCAATACGGCCATACCGGGCATCCGGGACGCGCCCCTGGATACCTGAACGACCCTGACGGCATAGACCTCGCACCCCCGCACTCGCTCATCATCCGGCAGCAGGCGACGATCGGGCGCCCCTGAGGCGCTTCGAGATCCTCTGAGTGACACGCATCCACACCCAGGCATTCACCTTCGCGCGTATGACTTGAGGGAGATGCGACCTGGATCTCGGGCCGGACTGCGCACGGGTCATCGCGAGCCGGTGGTTCTGGCTTGTCAGCCTTAGAATCGCGGGCTGGGATGTTCTGTGCTGATGAGATGCTGGAAGTCGCGGCGTCCCGAAGGGACGAACTGGCGGCGTCAGGTCTGGGGCCGCTTCCGCGCCGGAAGGTGGCGGTGTTGGCTTGCATGGACGCACGAATGGATCTGTTCGTGATGCTCGGTTTAGCACGCGGCGACGCACACATCATTCGCAACGCCGGTGGTCTTGTGACCGATGACGTGCTGCGATCGTTGAGCGTGTCTCAGAGGCTGCTTGGAACGGAAGAGATCGTGGTCATCATGCATGAGGGCTGCGGGTTGCATGGCGCGTCGGAGGATCGCTTCACGGAAGGACTCGCTGCTGATGGTGCGGCGCCGACCTGGCGGCTGGGGGCTTTCGCGGATCTCGAGACGACCCTCCGCGAGGGTCTCAGACGTTTGCGCTCAAGCCCGGAGCTCCCGGCGCGTGACCAGATCCGAGGGTTCGTCTTCGACCCTGAGACCGGTGCGCTGCGTGAAGTCGTCGACTCGCCGAGGAGCGAGAGCGACCCGGAGCGACGCTGACCTCATTCGAGCGCCGGCGGGTCACTGAGCACTTGGTTGTGCCCGCTGGGCTCCATGAATGCTCCATCCATTCTTGTGATCGCTCACGGCAAAGGGATTCCTGGAGCGCGCAGGGTCGCGTCGGCGTTGACCACCTTCCTGGAGGAAGGTGGTGTCTCGAGGGCGGCTACCGCGCGGCGAGCCAGCCCGCGATTGCCGCCGCGATTGCCGCAGGGTCGGACTTGAGCGTGTGGTCGGCCGAGACTTCCACGACGGCGCGTTGCGGCCCGGAGGGCGGCATCCCGAATCGGTCGCGCGTTCCCTGGACGACGAGTGTCGGGACACGAACCGCGTCGAGCTCGGCGAGCCGGCTTGCTCCGCTCGGCGCGATCAGCGGAAACGCAAGGCACAGAACGCCGCGCGCGCCGGTCGCTTCGGCGGTCCGGCACGCGACGCGCGCCCCCGAGGAGCGGCCGCCGATGAGGAGTGGCAGCCCGGCGAGCGGGCCGGCCGCCAGCTGCTCCACGACGGCGATCCACGCCTCGTCGAGGCGAGCCGCCGGCGGCGGTGAGCGGCGCCCGGCGATGCGGTAGGGCTGCTCGACCAGGGCGACCGTCACGCCGGCGGCGAGAGCGGTTTCGGTTGCGACTACGAGATCAGGGGCCGCGACGCCGCCGCCCGCACCGTGGCCGAGCACGAGCGCCAGGCGCGCAGGCTTGGCGGGATGCAGGTGGACCCGAGCCGGGCCGCCCGGCGTGTCAACCTGGGACGTAAGCGAACGTGTCAGGGTTGGGGCCGTTGCGGCCGGCCTCGCCGCGGTCGAGCGCGTCGATCGTCGCGATGTCCGCGGGCTCGAGTTCGAAGTCGAAGATCTGGATGTTCTCGCGGATTCGCTCGGGCGTCACCGACTTCGGGAAGACGACGTTCCCGTGTTGGATGTGCCAGCGGAGGACGACTTGCGCTACCGATTTGCCGATGCGGGCGGCGATCTCGGTCAGCGTTGGGTCGCCGAGCACTTTGCCCTGCGCAATCGGCGCCCAAGCCTCGGTGACGATCCCGTGCGCCTTGCCGTACTCGTCGACCTCCCGGTTCTGGAAGTACGGGTGGAGCTCGACCTGGTTCACGGCCGGTGCCACGTCTCCTTCGGCGGCGAGGCGTTCGAGATGCGGAACCTGGAAGTTCGAGACGCCGATCGACCGCGCCCGGCCATCCTGTTTGAACTCCTCGAGCGTCTTCCACGTCGACACGAAGTCGCCGTCGTAGAGCGTCGGCAGGGGCCAGTGGATGAGGAACAGGTCGACGTAGTCGAAGCCGAGCGTTGTGAGCGTCTCGTCGAAAGCGCGCCGCGCTGCGTCGGGCTCGTGGAAGCCGTTGTTCAGCTTGCTCGTGACGTAGACCTCCGACCGATTGAGGCCGGCCGCGCGCACCGCGTCCCCGACGCCGCCTTCGTTGCCGTACATCTCGGCTGTGTCGATGTGGCGGTAGCCGGCGCTGAGCGCGGTTGTCGTCGCCGCTTCGGTATCGGGCGGGGGCACCTGGAATACGCCGAAGCCGAGCTGGGGAATCGAGTGGCCGTCGTTGAGGTCGATCTCTGGCACTGCCCTCATGCCGTGGACCTTAGTGGTTACCCGACGCCGACAACGTCAGGGCCGCGTGCGTGCTCTTCAACGTAGGAGATGGCGCTCGAGCCAGGCGTTCCGGAACGCGCCGCGCGGGTCAAGGCCGTCGAGTAGCGCGACGAAGTCCGGTAGCCGTTCGTAGAGCGGTGCGATCTGCGCGGCGTCGGCGAGGAAGAGCTTGCCCCAGTGCGGCCGCGGGGCGAACGGCTCGAGCGCCCGCTCGACCTCTGCGAGTGCGCGCTCGACGGGCTGTTGCTCGCGCTTCCACGTGAAGTGGATGGCGACCGAGTCACGGCCGTACTCTGGGCTCAACCACAGGTCGTCCGCGGCGATCGTGCGAATCTCCGAGATGTACAGCAACGGGCGAATCCGGTCGCCGAGGCGGAGGAGCGCCTCGATGGCGGCGGGGCCGTGTCGTCGGTCGACGAGGTACTCCGACTGGATCTCGTCACCGGCGCTCGGCATGAAGCCACTGCGGAAATGCGGGAGCCGGTCCGACCAGAGGCCGGGCTGCCCGAGCTGTGCCGTGGCGTTGACGGGGTCGGCGCCGGGTATCGGGTGACGCTCGGCGGTGGCAGCGGCCGCACCGAGCAGTTCGCCATCGATCTCGACGCGACTCTTCAGCCAGATCTGATCAACGTCGTCGGACCAGAGCGTGAAGACGCTCACGCTGTCGGCTGTAGCGGTGATCGCGTCGAACTGCTCGAACAGCATGTCCCAGCTCAGGTGCTCGAACACGCGCTGCTGCATGTCGTACGCCGGTTCGACGTCGAGCGTGACGCGCGTCACGGCGCCGAGTGACCCGAGCCCGACGACGGCGCCGTCGAAGTCCGCGCCACCCCTCGAGAACGTTGTGAGCTCGCCGCGCGACGTCATGAGCTCGAGCGCGGCGACCTGTGTCGCGAGGTTCCCGTTCCGGTTGCCCGACCCATGCGTAGCTGTTGCGATCGCGCCGCCGACCGAGATGTGCGGAAGCGAAGCGAGATTGCGGAGCGCCAGTCCATCTTCGCGCAGCCTGTCAGCCAACTGCGAATACGTCAGGGCCGCCGGCACGGTGACGGTCGCCCCGTCGACCGTGATCTCACCCGGGAGTCCGTCGAGGACGATCAGCTCCGGCGCGTCGGCGATGTCGCTGAACGAGTGCTGTGTGCCGATCACGCGCACCCGCTCCGCACGCACGACGATCTCGCTCAGTTCGTCCAGCGACGACGGACGGTGCACCACGTTGGCCCGATAGATGTAGTTCCCGCCCCAGTTCGTCGTCACGTCCGCTGAGACTACGACCTTCAGCGCGCCTGCCCCAGCGCGGCCGTTGCGCCCGTCGTCAGCGCCGGCTGGACGCACGCCGGACGCGGCTGAAAACGGCAGCACCGACGGGGAGAGCGTCTTTGGCAACGAGCTCGTCGGCATGTCTGGGGATGATTTCTCGCCGTTCGAGCGCTACGGTCTCTGCATGCGGCGCCTCCTTTATCTCCTGCGTCTGCTTTCCCTCGGCCGCTGGCGTGGGGCAGCGCCGAGCATCGAGTCGCGTCGACTCGCAGATGTGCTGCAGCCAGTTCGCCGCCGGCGCTGACCCCGAAGCGACGGTCTGGCGTGCGATGCCTGACACCTGCACGAGGCTCAGCCCGTGCTGCCGCTCGCCTCTTGACGAGTAGACCGGAGAAGGGGTCCCCTCAGTTCCCGCGACGCCGGTAGAGCGAAGCAATACTGCGCGCGAACCGCTGGCTACCGTCTCATGCGTTGAGCAGCCTTATGCACGGCAGAGGCTGCGAAGACACGCGGACGAGGGTCTGCAGCAGCTGACCATGCCTTCTCGTACAGCTTCCGCGCCCGGGCGCTTCGTGCAAGCTCGAACGCCCCGAGTGCGCCGGCGAACAGCAACTCCCTGCCGCGCTTGCTTTTCAGCGCCAACAACAAACCTTTAACGAGCCATGGCATGTTCGGCAACCGTATACCCGGTTCGTCCCACGTTCAGGCATGTATCCACGCCCAGGCGTTCAGCTTCGCGGGCATGGCGGCCCGGAGGTGGGAGGCTCGCGGGCTGTAGTTCGGGTTCGTCCGGGTCGTCGTGCAGCGCCGCCGTATGATCGAGTCGACAAGCACGCAACTGAGAAGGGGGGAGCGACGATGAGTGCGCCGGATAGCACCGCGGCCATTGACTCTGCTGCGCTGAGTGGGGACTACACCTTCGACGTCGCTCACTCGACGTTCGGTTTCGTTGCGCGTCACGTGATGGTTACGAAGGTGCGGGGGACGTTCCGCGAGTTCGAGGGTTCCGCCCACCTCGACTTCGTCGATTTGTCGAAGTCGAGTGTGTTGGTCACGATCAAGGTTGCCAGCATCGATACCCGCAACGCCGACCGTGACGCGCACCTTCGAAGCAACGACTTTTTCGCGATGGAGGATTATCCGGAGATCACCTTCACATCGACGCAGCTGGAGGTGGCCGGAGAGGACATCTACCGTGTTGTTGGTGACTTGACGATTCGCGGGATCACGAAGTCCGTCCAATTCGACGCAGAGCGCAGCGGACCCGTGATCGACCCTTGGGGCAACACCCGGATCGGGTTCTCCGGGACGCTGAAGGTCAATCGAAAGGACTGGGGCGTCAATTGGAACATGGCACTCGAAGCCGGTGGCATCGCCGTCAGCGAAGATGTGACGCTCGAGTTCGACATCTCAGCGACGAAGAACACCTGAACGACCGCTTCGCAAGGATTTCAAAAGGCTGCGCCTGCGCTCAAAGTCGCGAACGAACGCGCCCTTGACGAGAGCTCGACGACGTGATCGCCGATTCGGTTAGGTTCGACCGTGGCCAGTAGCGCGGCGCCTCAGCACGCCGCCGACGTGCTCGTCGTCTTCGGCATCACCGGGGATCTGGCGCGCGTGATGACGTTTCGGTCCCTGTACCGCCTCGAGCGGCGAGCCCTGCTCGACTGTCCTATCGTCGGCGTCGCGGTCGACGACTGGACGGTCGACCAGTTGCGCGCGCACGCGCGCGAGTCGATCGCAGCGACGGGTGAGACGATCGACGAGAAAACGTTCGCGCGCTTCGCCGCCCGGCTCAGCTACGTGAGTGGGGACTTCGCCGATCCCGCCACCTTCGAGCGGGTCGCGGCGGCAGTCGGCAGTGCGCAGCAGCCGGTCTTCTACCTCGAGGTCCCGCCCGGGCTCTTCACAACGGTCGTCACGGGCCTCGCGCAGGTCAAGCTGACCGAGAACGCACGGGTCGTCGTCGAGAAGCCGTTCGGCCACGATCTCGCCTCGGCGCGTGCGCTCGCCGCGGAGCTGCACCGCTACGTCGACGAGCCGCGCCTCTACCGGATCGACCACTTCCTCGGGAAGATGGGCTTGGAGGAGTTCCTGTATCTGCGCTTCGCGAACACGATGCTGGCTCCGATCTGGAACAGCGAGCACCTCCAGGCGGTGCAGATCACGATGGCCGAGAGCTTCGGCGTCGACGATCGCGGTCACTTCTACGACCCGGTCGGTGCACTCCGCGACGTCGTCGTCAACCATCTCCTGCAGCTCCTCGCAGTCGCGGCGATGGAGCAGCCGGCCGCGGCCGACGCACAGACGCTCAACGCCGCGAAGCAGGCCGTCCTGCGCGCGATCGCCGACGCGAGGCCGACCCACTATGTGCGCGGCCAGTACGACGGCTATCTCGCCGTCGCCGGAGTACAACCGAACTCGACGACCGAGACCTACGCCGCGCTGCGACTCGAGATCGAGAACGAGCGCTGGTCCGGCGTCCCCGTCTTGATCAGAACCGGCAAGCGCCTGGCGGTCACACAGACCGAGGTGCGACTGGTCTTCCGCCATGAAGCGCAGCTCGGTTTCGCAACCCATCGCGGACGGCCGCCCGCTGCGAATCAGCTGATCGTGCGGATCGACCCCTCCACCGGAATCCGGCTCGTCGTCGACGCGCTCCGCGCCGATGCGGCGGGGCCTGAGCCGATCACGCTCGACATGGAGTTCGCGGAGGAGGGCGGCGAGGGCGCAACCCCGTACGAGGTGCTCCTCCACGCCGCCATGGTCGGCGACCGCAGCCTCTTCACCGACCAGGATCTCGTCGAGGAGAGCTGGCGCATCCTCCAACCGCTGCTCACATCACCGCCCTCGGTGGAAATCTACGCGTCGGGCAGCTGGGGCCCGGCTGCCGCCGACCAGCTCACCGCCGGTCACGGCGGCTGGCACGACCCCTGGCTCGGCACCTGAGCTAGCGTCTCCCGATGGCGTCAGCGGAACCGTTTGGCGCGCCGGGGATCGGCCCGACGTGGTCGGCGAGTGCGAAAGACGTCGTGACGACGGCGCTCGGGCCGAGCCGGCTGTGGGCGACGGTCGGACTCGGGATCGTGAACGAGGTCTACTGGCCCACGACCGGCCAACCGCAGATTCGCGATCTCGGCTTCATCGTGGCGAACGACAACGAATGGTTCGAGCTAAAGCGCGTCAACCGCTACACGGTGACCACGCCGAAGCCGTACCTGCCCCTTGCGCGCATTGTCCACGAGGGCGACCACTACACGCTGACGCTGGAGTTCCTGCCCGATCCGCTCCGCGACGTGCTGCTCATCTCCTTCGAGCTCGCGGGCGCCGGACTCCGGCTGTACCCGCTGCTCGCTCCCCATCTCGGCGCGACGGGCTGGGACAACACGGCTTGGGTGGAGGACGGCGCGTTGTTCGCGCAAGGCAGTGCCGGCGACGGCCTCTGCCTGATGGCGGAGCACGGCTTCACGCGCTCGAGCGCGGGCTACGTCGGCGCCTCGGACGGGTGGCAGGACTTCAATACGAACGGCCGTCTGACCTGGGAGTTCGCGCGGGCGACGAACGGCAACGTCGCGCTGATCGGCGAGCTCGACGACCAGAGCGGCGTCCTCGCGCTCGGCTTCGGCGAATCACCCACGGGCGCGCGGACACTTGCGACCTCGTCGCTCGTTGAAGGCGCTGCCGCGGTGCGGAAGCGTTTCACCGCCGGCTGGAACCGGTGGCACAAGCGAATCCAGTTGCCCGCGACACCGCACAAGGAGCTCGTGCGGCAGGCGTGGGGCTCCGCAGTGGTGCTGAAGGCGCACCAGGAC
Organism: Gaiellaceae bacterium; assembly: GCA_035534955.1. Classification (GTDB taxonomy): domain Bacteria; phylum Actinomycetota; class Thermoleophilia; order Gaiellales; family Gaiellaceae; genus PALSA-600. Next base: position 4,473 of record DATLQV010000041.1, on the reverse strand, counting down.
CGGACCTATCCCGGCGCGACCGTCGCCAGCCTCTCCATCCCGTGGGGGAACTCGCACAACGACGCGGGCGGTTACCACCTCGTATGGGCGAGGGACACGGTCGAGACGGGGCTCTCGCTGCTCGCGCTCTCGGATCTCGAAGGTGCGACCGAGATGCTCTCCTACCTCGTCGCGACACAGAGCTCGGATGGGCACTGGTCGCAGAACTTCTTCCCGGACGGCAGTCCGTACTGGACCGGTGTCCAGCTCGACGAGGTCGGCTTCCCGATCGTGTTCGCGCGCAAAGCGCTCGAGCTCGGCCTGCCGGAGAGGCCGAGCGTCGCGCCGATGGTCCGGAGTGCGGCGTCCTATCTCGTCCGCAACGGGCCGATCAGCCCGCAGGATCGCTGGGAGGAGAATCCCGGCGCGAGCCCGTTTACGCTCGCCGTCGAGGTCGCGGCCCTTGTCGCCGCGGCCGAGTGGCTCGACGGCGACGAACGCACTTACGCGCTCGAGCTGGCGGACTGCTGGAACGAGCGGATCGAAGAATGGACGTACGTCGTGGGAACCGACCTCGCGCGGGAGCACGGCGTCGGCGGCTACTACGTGCGGATCGGTCCGCCGCCGACGCAAGGAGGCCTCCGTGGTCGCGTCCAGGTGCAGAACCGGGGTGGCGAGACCGTCGCCGCCTCGGCCCTCGTCGGGCTCGACTTCCTTTATCTCGCGCGGCTCGGACTACGCGAGGCGAGCGACCCGAAGCTGGTCGACACGCTCGCGGTCGTCGATGCGACGTTGCGGGTCGAGACGCCGAACGGCGCCGTCTACCACCGGTATCCCGATGACGGCTACGGCGAGCACGCCGATGGAAGCCCCTTCGACGGCCAGGGAATCGGACGCGGGTGGCCGCTGCTCGCCGGTGAGCGCGGCCACGGCGAGCTCCTACTCGGGAAGGACCCGCTTCCGTATCTGAACACGATGACCCGGACGACCGGACCGGGCGGACTGATGCCGGAGCAGGTGTGGGACAGCGACCCGATCCCCGAACGGTTTCTCTATCCGGGCAAGCCGAGTGGGAGCGCCATGCCGCTGGTCTGGGCGCACGCCGAGTTCCTGAAGCTGCTCGCCGCCACGGCGACAGGGACACCGGTCGAGTTGCTCGACGTCGTGAAAGCACGCTACGGCGGCGAGAGGCCACGCGCGGCGACATGGTTCTGGCGCGACGCAATCCCCTTCGCCCAGCTCGAACCCGGGCGAGCACTCGTCATCGAAGGGACCGAGCCGTTCAATCTCGAGTACAGCCTCGACAACGGCGGCACATGGACCGGCCGCGACTCGGCAGTGCTCGGGCTGGGCATGCACGGCGTCCGCTTCGCCGCCGCCGATCTCGCCGACCGCGAGACCCTCCGCTTCCGACGTACAAACGACGCGGAACAGATCATCGCGGTAGTCCGTCAACCCGGTTCAACTTCCTCACCATCCATCTAGAGAGGTTCTGAGAGCGGAGCGGCAGCGACCATACGAACCGCTGGGTTGTGAGTTGCGCGCAGCGAGGATCAACGAGGCACGCGTGGCTCAATGACGCCGGGTTCAGCTCGAGTAGAGCGTCCCGCTCGCCCGCGATGGTGACGGCGACACTCCAACACAAACAGGAGCGCCGACCCGCGTTCAGTCATCCCACAGAAGGAGGAGCGAAGGGATGACCGAGCAGCGGACGTCCGCGTACGGAGAGCGCCTCAGCCGCCTACAAGGCATGGTTTGCGCAATGTCTGGTTCCCCCCACAACGGCGGCACTCGCTGTGTGGTGTTCTGAGTCGCGCGTGGTGCGCTGGCGTCAACTCGTGTCGAGACACGGCGCTCGCCGTGGAGCGCTCCTCCTTGTCACCGGGATCTCGCTCTACCTCGTATTCCCCAGTCTTGTGTCCGTGTTCGGCTCTTGGAGGTCGCTCGTTCATCTCGAGTGGAGTTGGGCGGTGCTCGCTCTCCTCGCCGAGTGCGCCAGCTTCGCCTCTTTGTGGCAGCTCGACCGAATCGCGCTTCGAACCAAGAGCTGGTTCGTGATTGCCTGCATGCAGCTGAGCGGGAACGCGGTCGGGCACGTGGTGCCCGGCGGAGGCGCAACCGCGACCGCGTTCGAGGTAGGGATGTTGCGCCGTGCGCAGGTCGCGGTCGGTCGGGGTGTTGCGGCACTTGCGGCGTCCACCGGGCTCCAGATCGCCACGACACTGGCGCTCCCGCTGCTTGCGCTACCGGCGATCCTCGCCGGCGCTCCGGTGAGCAGGAGCCTCATCGTGTCGCTCTACCTCGGGATCGCTGCCTTGCTGTTACTGCTGACGGCGGGAGCGCTCTCCTTCGCGACCGACTGGCCGTTGACGTTTGCAGGGCGCGGCTTGCGATGGGCACTCTCCCCGATCGTTCCGTGGCGCGATCGGCTTGCCGCGCTACCGCAGCGGCTGCTCGAGCAACGGAACTTCATCCGCGCCACGCTTGGTCAGCGGTGGCGCGCCGCGCTTCTCTCGGCCACGGGAAACGCCGCGTTCGATTACCTGGCGCTTCTCTGCGCGCTTCGCGCGGTCGGTGCGGAACCACGACCGTCGCTCGTCCTGCTCGCGTATGTCGCTGCGTCGTTCCTGAGCCTCATACCGTTTACGCCAGGCGGGCTCGGTTTCGTCGAGGCGGGCCTCGTCGCCACCCTCACCCTCGCCGGTGTGAGCGCGGCTCACGCCCTCGTGGCAACGCTTCTGTATCGGCTGGTCGCGTTTTGGCTTCCGATCCCGCTCGGAGGCGTCGCCTACCTGGCGTTTCGCCGGCGCCACCCATGAGCAGCTCCTCCTGACCGTCAGGCTGATGTTGTCACCCGCGAGATGCGCTTCTGTCAACTCGAGGCTCAGCGCCCGAGGCGCGAACACACGAGAGCCACACGCGGCTTCCCCCGCCGAAACAACCGGCGGGGAGTGCGGGCTGACGCCGGAAGAGTGTGATCGCAGAGCGAGGCGGCGCTCGTTTTTGCAAGTTCCTGCTCGACAAGTTATGTCGGCGGCTATGGTGAGTGAGCGCGTAGACCTGGCGCGGAAGCCGCTGAGGCTCCATTGTTCCTCTCTCCGACTTGCCTGCTGGCCTGAGTGCATGAGGCGAATCCTTAACGGGTGTCGCCGCAGGCCCGACGAGAAGGAGATTCACAATGAGAGCCAAGCTCTTGCATCGAGTCGGCAGCATCAAAAAGGGTGCGACGGTCGAGATCAGCGGTAAGAAAGCTATGAACGAGCAGCGAGGCCCGAAGGACTGCGGTGGCGCGAGCACGACCTCCGCGCCCGTCTACGCCGTAACTGGCGAGGACGGTCAGACCGAGAGTGTCGACACGCGGGACTTGAAGATCGTCCTCTAACGGAGAAGAGGGTCGCGAGGACAATTCACTCCCAGCCGACTCGAGACGAGATTGCCGAGAGATGGATGATCTAGCGTAAGGATGCAAGCGCAGGCGACGCTAGTTACCCCTGCGCTGCGAAGACGCCGACGCGTCTTCCATAGTCGCTACTCGGAGTCGCCGGTTTGGAAGAAGCTCGCGATCGCGCCTGCCGAGCCCGCGACGACGAGCACGGCCCAGATCTCGAGGAAGACATCGACCACTCGTCCAGCAACGCTGAGCGGATTCTTGATCTGCGACGACACCGTCAGGAGCTGCACGGTAGTGAAGAAGAACGCGTCGAACAGGCTGTGGACGTCCGTCTGCTTGACGTTCCGCTCGAAGAAGTAAACGAGCACCGTCCCGATTCCATCGACCACTGCGGTAAGCATCAGAACGAGCAGGAGCCGGCTGAAGAGCCGCCTGTGCCGCTCCTGCCACGTCCCCAGCCGCTTCAACTCTTCTCGGATCAATCGTCCCCCATCTTACGAGTACCCCGACATTGCTCGGGGCACATTCGTGAACACTCCGCAGCCGATCAGGTCCGCGAGCGCTTGCAAGCGGCTCGTCTCGCGGCGCAAGAGCGAAGTCAGAGGGGTCAAGAGCTGCGTCGGAGACGCGACGAGGCTCGCGAGGCCAAGCTCGAGATCGAGCGAGCAGAGATCGATGTGCGCCAACATCGGGTCGCGGCGGAACTCCTCGAGGACTACCGCGCGTACCAAGACAAACGAGCATGGCCTTGGCGCGAGCAGGGAGCGAGTGCGCTGTCAGTGGCCACAACGGATGGACGCTACGCAGGCATCCGTCTCTCAGACGACTACAATCGCCGACTGGGTCGCCCGCGAGCGCGGGATCGAGATCGGCTTCGTCATCCTGGACGAGGTCTTTGGCAGTCAAGACGAGGAACGTCGAGAGGGGATCCTCGGCGAGCTTCGAGCACTATCGACGCGCTTTCGTCAAGTGCTCGTTATCACGCACCTACCGGAACTAGCCGACCTCTGTGACTAGCGGCTTGACGTGCGCCTCGATCAGCCAGGCACAAGCTCAGCCGGGTCGTCGCCCGTTCAGAAGACACAAGAGCCCGCTTTACGGGT
>DATLQV010000040.1:0-10344 GCA_035534955.1 Gaiellaceae bacterium | reverse complement strand
CGGAGAGTAAGACTCGGCGAAGCCGGGCTTACGCGGAGGCCCGACGAAGGCGCGCTGCCGCTCCTGCGCCGCAGGCGCACGACCGGCCGCGCCACGACCGAGACGCCCCCGCACACACGAGGTCCAAGCAAGCCCTTCCGCACGGAGCCGCGGGAGACCGCGCTCTCCCGCGGCGTAGTTCCGTCAACAGCGAGCGAGTCCGTCAGGACTCGCGAGCTAGCCGGAGGCGTATACGTTGAGCGCTTCGACGACGTAGCGGAGCCTTCGCCCCGCCTCCGTCAGCTGGTACTCGACTCGCGGTGGGCGCGTGTCGAAGACGCGCCGCTCGAGAACGCCCGCGGCCTCCAGTTCGGCAAGGCGAGCCGCGAGGGTGCGCGGCGGGATCCCTTCGAGCGTCTGCTTGAACTCGTTGAAGCGGACGGCGCCCGACTCCGCCGCCGCCCACACGATCGCGAGCGCCCAGCGGCGCCCGAGGAGATCGACGGCGCGGGCGACCTCCTCGGGCAGCGGCCGGCAGTCCCTACACCGCATGGAGCCGGTTCTGCTTCGGCTCGAGTGCGAGGTCGAGCACTTCGCCGAGCGTCATGACCGGGTGGAACGTCATCGCCTCGCGCACGTCCGCCGGGACGTCGTCGAGGTCGGCACGGTTCCGCTCGGGGATGATCACGTCGGTGAGCCCGGCGGCGTGCGCGGCAAGCACCTTCTGCTTCAGCCCGCCGATCGGCAGGACGCGTCCCTGCAACGTGACCTCGCCGGTCATCCCGACGGTGTGCTTCACGGGACGGTCGGAGAGGAGCGATGCGAGCGCCGTCGCCATCGTGATCCCGGCGCTTGGGCCGTCCTTCGGGATCGCGCCGGCCGGCACGTGCACATGGAAGGAGCGGTTCTCGAACGCCTTCTCGTCGACGCCGAACTCGTCGGCGTGCGAGTGGACGTACGAGAGCGCAATGCGCGCGGACTCCTTCATCACGTCGCCGAGCTGTCCCGTGAGGACGAGCTCGTTGCCGCCGTCCATCGCCGTCGCCTCGACGAAGAGCACGTCGCCGCCGGTACCGGTGACGGCGAGCCCCGTCGCGACTCCCGGAACCGCGGTGCGCTCTGCGACCTCCTGGAACACCTTCTGCCGGCCGAGCGCATCGCGCACCAGGTCGATGTCGACGGAGACCGGCGCCTCGACCTGCTTCGAGGCGATTCGCGTCGCGGTCTTGCGGAGGATCGTCCCGAGCTCGCGCTCGAGCTGGCGAACGCCGGCCTCGCGCGTGTACTCGGACACGACCGTCTGGATCACGTCGTCCGCGATCGAGACTTCGTCGTCGCGCAGCCCGTTCCGCTCGACCTGCCGCGGCCAGAGGTAGCCGCGCGCGATCGCGGTCTTCTCGTCGACCGTGTAGCCGTCGAAGCGGATGACCTCCATCCGGTCGAGGAGCGGCCCCGGGATCGTGTCTGCGACGTTCGCGGTGGCGATGAAGAACACCTCGGAGAGATCGAGCTCGACGTCGAGATAGTGGTCGCGGAACGAGTGGTTCTGCGCCGGGTCGAGCACCTCGAGGAGTGCCGCCGAGGGATCGCCGCGCCAGTCGGCGCCGACCTTGTCCACCTCGTCGAGGAGGATCACCGGGTTCATCGTCCCGGCGTCGCGCAGGGCACGGACGAGCCGGCCCGGCAGCGAGCCGATGTAGGTGCGCCGATGGCCGCGGATCTCCGCCTCGTCGCGGACGCCGCCGAGCGACATCCGCACGAACTCGCGGTTGAGCGCGCGCGCGACGGACTCGCCGATCGACGTCTTGCCCGTGCCGGGCGGGCCGATGAGCGTGAGGATCGCGCCCGAGCGCTTGTCATTCGGGATGCCGCGGTCCTGCCGCAGCTTCCGCACCGCGAGGTACTCGACGATCCGGTCCTTGACGTCATCGAGGCCCGCGTGGTCGGTGTCGAGAACCTCACGCGCCGCCGTCGGATCGAGGGTCTCGTCGCTGCGCTTCGACCACGGCACGGCGATGAGCCAGTCGAGGTACGTGCGGATCATCGATGCCTCGCCGCTCGCGTCGCCCATCGTCTCGAGGCGCCGGAGCTCGCGCTCGGCCTGCGCCTTGACGTCCTCGGGCATCCCGGCTTCCTCGATCTTCGTGCGGTACTCGTCGACGACCGAGCCCTCGTCCTCGCCGAGCTCCTTGCGGATCGAGTTCATCTGCTGGCGGAGGAACCACTCGCGCTGCTGCTTCTGCGCGCCCTCCTCGACATCGTCGCGAATGCGCCGGCGCACCTGCATCTCGGCGAGGCGTTCGCGCTGGATCGAGAGCGAGAGCTCGAGCCGCTCGACGACGTCGACGGTCTCGAGCAGCTCGACGCGCTGCGCGAACGTCACGTCGGGCGCGTATGCGCACGTGTCGGCGAGCGCGCCCGCCTCGGTGATCGCGCGGAGGAACTCGCGGATGCGGTCGTCCGCCTCGCGCAGATCGAGGATCTCCTCGACGACGGCGCGGTACTCGCGCTCGAGCTCGCGCGTCTGGACGGGAGGCGGATTCTCGTCGGGCTTCTCCTCGACTTCCGCGCGGAGCCGGCCCATCGCGTCGGTATGGGCCGCACCGATGACGCCGCGGTGCAGCCCCTCGAGCGACACGGCGTACGCGCCGCCGGGCAGGCGGACGCGATCACCGATCTCGGCCACGGTGCCGACGGCGGCGTACTCGCTCTCGTGCCGCGGCACGACAAGGACGCGGGCCTCGTCGCCGACGTCCACCGTGAGGGTGACGTTCATGCCGGGGAATACGACGGTGTCCTCGAGCGGGACGAGCAGCAGGTCGGTCAAAGCAGTCTCCAATCCGTGAACTAGGTATACGGATTGTACCGACTAGGTAAAAGCCATCGCCACGACGGGCCTCACGCGTGGTCGTCCTCGATCCCCGCCGCCTCGAGCGCCGCTTCGAGATGCGGGTACTCCTCGACCCGAACGACATGTCCGCCTCGGATGTGGACGAGGCCGGCCCACCGGCCGAGGAGATACGAGCGACGGCTCTGGAGCGGGCGCTCGTCGGTCGGATCGACCTCCGACCGCGAGAACCGCATGCTGACGACGACCCGATCGGGCAGGCCGATCGCACGGTCGACGGTGACGTGGTAGCCCTCGGCGACGCGCTCGGCGAGCACCTCGAGCACGCGATCGCGGCTGACGACGACAGCTTCCTCGCCGACGGCCACCCACTCGACGCCGGGATCGAGCATGCCCTCGAGCGCCGCGAGGTCGCCGGCGACGAACGCCCGGTAACCGCGGAGGAGAAGGTCGGCGCTCGCTTGACTCACGGCGCCGAGTCTAGGCGCCGCCAATCGGTGGTCGGCGCGGAAGTCAGGTCCCGAGGAACTGGTGGAGCTGGTCGAGGTCGAGGGGCCGGGCGAGGAGAAAGCCCTGACCCTGGTCGCAGTGCCTTGCGACGAAGGCGTTCTGAGCCTGACTAGCTGCTTTGGATGCCGCTTCGGGTCCTCATGGCTCGCTTGAGGAGTTGCAGCGCCTGGTCGGGGCGTCCTTCTTCTTCGTGGATGTCTGCCATTGCGGTCAGGACGTCTGCGAGGTGGCGATCCGGTGCGACGAGTCGGTCGGAGGCAAGCTCGTACAGCTCGAGCGCTTTCGCTTTGTCGCCTCGGGCGCGGAAGAAGTCGGCAGCCCCAGCGTAGGCGCGGGCCGCGCTGGTCGGCGAGGCGTCACCGAGCCGACTGACAGCGCCGAGCAGCAGGCTGGCAGCCTGTTCGGGTTCGCCGAGCGCGTCGAGGGCGCGAGCACGTTCGATCGTGAGCATGCCGACATCGCCGGCGTTGCCGACAGTCGCTAGGGCCGGTTCGCCGTCCTCTATGAGCTCGAGCGCAACTCCTGGGTTACCACGCTCGTTCTCGATTTGCGCCAGCAGTACGAGCGCCCGCGCAGCTTCGACTGTGTGCTCGCTGGCACGGAGGACTTCGAGGGTCGTCTGCGCGTACTGGGCAGCGAGATCGGTTCTTCCCTGCGCGAGCTGCAGCCGCGACTGCGACCAGTACAGACTGGCTCGAAACATCGGATCGGCGATCTGCCGCGCCTGGTCGAGGACGCCGCCGAGCACCTCGTGCGCGCGCGCGTAGTTGCTGCTGTCGATGTAGGCGTTGGCGAGCAGCAGGCTGAAGCGGACGACGTCGAACTGATCGTGCCGCTCCCGCGCGTCCTCGAGGAACCGGCCGAAGATCTGGAACGCCTCTTCGAACCGGCCCTGCGCGGCGTAGATGCGCCCGAGCGCATTCCCGGCCACAGCCGCATCCGCGGCAGGAAGGTGGCCGTCTGCCAGCGCGCTCTCGAGCAGGCCCCTGGCCTCGACGGCGTCTCCGTGACGCAGCGCTAGCTGTCCGAGCCCAACCTTGGCTCGGGCGACCACCGTCGGCGACTCAGCCGTCCTGCACACCTCTCCATACAGCGCTCCCGCCCGCTCCTCGTCGCCCAGGCGCAAAGCGACCTCCGCCTCGAACAATGGATCGTGTTCCGCGTCTTGTCCGGTGGCGAGGTAATCGGTGCTGACTCCGAGCCGCTTCGCGAACTTGCGCAGGATCTGCAACGAGGGGACCCGAGCACCGGCTTCGATCCTCGAGATGTAGGCCGCTGTGCAGCCAGGGAAGGACAGATCTCGCTGGGTGAGGCCGGCTGCCTTGCGACCCTCCCGTAACCGGGCGCCGAGGGCAGCCGGGTCATCGATATGGTCGGACGGTCGCCGCAGCACGGGTCAAGACTACTCTGCCGCCAGGCAACCGACCGAATGACAGGCAAACGTCCTGTGACGACATGCACGAGCCGCCACAGGACGCGAGCCACGGCGAACTGCTAGATGCCTGGCCAGATGCTGCCCTCGGCCGCGACGAGCGCGAGCAGTAGCACACCGAGCGAGACCGCCAGCAAGATGATCCTCGCCTTCATGGGACTGTCCTTTCAGTCGATTGACAGAACAGCCCCGGCCGGGGTAACAAGAGATTAGTTCAGAGGTCGGATAGACTTGTCTTTTGTTGGACATTCCCTCGAGGCCGAGGAAGAGACTTCCGGTAAGGGGAGGGCGATGGCATCTCGCACTGTCGAAGAGTTGGCGCTTGCGGCCTGGGAGGCGTTGCCTGACGCCAGCTCCCTCGTATTCGACACGGACCTCCGGTATGTCGTCGCTCGCGGCCCAGCGCTTGCGCTGCACGGCTTCACCTCGCCGGATCTCGAGGGCCAGCTGGCGGCGAGCTCGCTACCTCCGGAGCGATGGAAGCTGTTCGAGCCGCTGTACCGCGGCGCGCTCGTCGGTGAGAGGGGCTCCGTGGAGGTGTCCTCCCTCGCCGAGGGTCGCTGGTGCCGGGTGCAGGTGGGGCCGCTGCGCGGCCCGGACGGAAGCACTGTCGGGGGTGTCGCTCTGGCGGTGGACACGACGGCGCTCAAGCAGTCGGAGCACCACTACCGTGCGCTACTCGAGTCTGCGCCCGACGGGATGGTCCTGGTCGATGCGGAAGGGATCATCCAGGTGGTGAATGCGGAGGCCCTTCGGATGTTCGGATACGAACGCGAGGAACTTGTCGGAGCCTCGATCGAACTGCTGATGCCCGAGCGCTCGCGCCGTCAGCACCTCGATCTGCGGGCGGCGTTCACACGCGAGCCGGAGAATCGCCCGATGGGCGGTGACCTGAATCTCCGCGCCCGTCGCAAGGACGGCAGCGAGTTCCCGGTCGACATCGGCCTCACCTCGCTCGGAACCACCGGGGGCGGGCTCACTGCCGCCGTGATCCGCGACGTCGAAGCCGAGTCCAAGTTGGCCGCGTCGTTCAGGCTGTTGGAAGCGTTGCAATCGGCCGCTCCTGTCGGCCTCGTGTTCGTCGACCTCGAGTTTCGCATCCAAAGGATCAACGACACGCTCACCAGCCTCTACGGCCTCTCGGCGGACGAACTGATCGGCCGACCGGCAGCGGAGGTGTTCCCGACGGTCTGGCGCCAGCTCGGGCCGGCCTGCCAGGATGTCCTCGACAGTCGTGAGGCGATTGTCAATCGGGACCTCCACGTCGAGACAGACGACGATTCGGGCAACTTCCTGACGTTCGTGACGAGTCTCTACCCCGTGTTCGTTCGGGGGGAAATGGTCGGGATCGGGGCGGTCGCGCTCGACGTGACGGGTGAGCGCACAGCCGCCGAGTTCCGCGAGGCGGTGCTCGACAGCATGGACGAAGGGTTGTACTCGGAGGATGCCGCCGGCCTTCTCACGATGATGAATGCAGCGGCCTCGCGGATGCTCGGGTTCTCCGAGGCGGAACTGCTCGGCAAGCCGATACACGAGACGATCCACTTCCAGCACGCGGACGGCTCGCCGTACCCCGTGGAGGAGTGCAAGCTCAGCCTCGTGCGCTCCGAGGGCAGGACATTCGCGACGTCCGCCGACGCCTACACGCGCAAGGACGGCACGATCCTCCCCGTCGCCGTCACGGCCACCCCGTTGCGTGGACTCGGTGATCGTCACGGGGCCGTCGTTGTTTTCCATGACACATCGCAGGAACACGCGGAGACGCTCCGCACCCAGCGCGAGCTCGAGGCCCTGACGTGGGTGGGGAGAATCCGCGAGGCGCTCGACGAGGACCGCCTCGTGCTCTACTCCCAGCCGATCGTGCCGCTCAACGGCGGAACGCCCCGCGTGGAGCTGCTCTTGCGGATGACCGCACGCTCGGGGGAGATCATCCCGCCCGGCAGCTTCCTGCCGGTCGCCGAGAAGTACGGACTGAGCCGGGAAATCGACCTCTGGGTGATCGAGCAGGCGATCCAATTGGTCGCCAACCGGCAAGAGGCCGTTCACGTCAACATGTCGGCCAGCTCGATCGGCAACCTCGACCTTCTCCCCTCCATCGAGAAGCTGCTCCGCAAGTACCAGCCTGATCCGTCAAGGCTCGTGGTGGAGATCACGGAGACCGCCCTGATCGGCAACGTCGACGCCGGCGAGGCGTTCGTCCACGGACTCGCGGACCTCGGGATAGCCATCGCGCTCGACGACTTCGGTACCGGCTTCGGCAGCTTCACGTATCTCACGCGGCTGCCTGTCCAACTGCTGAAGATCGACATCGAGTTCATCCGCGACCTCGCCACCAGCGAACACAACCAGCATCTCATCCGCGCAATCGTGCTGCTGGCCAAGGGCTTCAAGCAGCTCACCGTCGCCGAAGGCGTCGAGAACGCCGCCACGCTCCAACTCCTCCGCGACTACGACGTCGACTTCGCCCAAGGCTTCCACATCGGACGCCCCGCACCACTAGCCCGTCCATAGCCCGGCCCATCTGGGTCACGAACCTCAATGGCAACTCGGTGACCGAACTGCCCGCCGATTAAGCGACGAGCACCGCACAAAGCCAGCATGGAAGGACCCGTCCACCGGAGGCGGGTCCTTCCGTCCCGCGAGCGCGCGGACACGAAAAGCTAACCGCTTGCAGGGACAACGTTGTCAGTCCGACAACGCCATGGAACTAAACGGGGCACTTTCGAACCCCCTTGCAAACAATAAAAACCCCTTAGAACGGCTCCGCTACGTGGTCGCCGACCTTCTCGGGAAGGCGCACCAGGAGCATAAACGGCCACTGCCGGAACGACCGGGCAAGATCGCTGAGGCCGTGAGAGCAATCGTGAACCTTTGCGAGGAGCCCGCCCGCATGATCGAGATCCATGCCGCGGTCGAGTCGCTTCTTGGCGAACCGGTCAGTCGCGGCACCGTGAAGCAAAATCTGAGCGCCGGTGTCGCGCGTGGCGAGTACTTCCGAGTTGAGCGCGGCTGCTATCTCCCGCACCGGCCACGCGAGATGACCCCGGACCAAGGCGGGACCAAGTGCGGGGGTGAACGCCGCTGGCGTTGACGGTCGGCCAGCGACCAAGACCTTCACGATGTAGCCGACCGGCCGCCTTCAGGCCGCCCTCCCCGTGGAGTGCGGGCAACGACGCTCGACGTCGCGTCGCCCGTCCAACGTCGGCTAAATGCAGCCGTGCACGCACGGGTCGACGCCTCAAGTCGGATTAGAGGGTTTCGTACCTCCACTTTCTCGTCTGCGAGCGATCGGACACCAAAAGACCCCGCTTGCAGGGCAATCGTTGTCAATCCGACAACGAATGGACATACCCGGACTCGAAGGAAGCCCGGCTCGGAAGGTCGATGATCGAGCTCCATTGTGGCCAAGCCGTGTTCTCGGCGCGCTCCTACTAGAGGCGGTACACGTGCTCGCGTCGGTGCACGTCACGGCGAGATCGAGATATGGTCGCAGCACGAGAAGAGGCTCGTCGTGGACCTCGCCTGCAGGCGGGCCCGACCGCCATGGAAAAGGAGAGAAAATGCTCACTACCTTCACACGCTCAGTCGCAGTCGCAGTCGGGGCGACGGCGCTGTTCCTGGCCCTCGCCGGCCTGGCTCTGGCCGGGCCGAGCGGCGTGCCGTTCAAGTCCGCAGGATCCGGAACAGAGAGCAGCCTCAGCCCGTCCGGCTGCCAATTCACCGGGGGCTGCACGGTTCAGACCAACGGGACCGCAACCAGCTCGCACCTTGGCAAGGGGCCGTACACCTCGACGCTGACCGTCAACTGGGCCGCGGCCACGTCCAACGGTGCAGGCGGTTACTGCGCGCCGGCGACCGGCACGGGCACGATAACGGCGGCCAACGGCGACAAGCTCTACCAGAGCGAGACCGGCACCGTATGCGAGGTCGGAGCTTCCACCCCCACCGCTTCGCACACCTTCACGGGCACGTATACGAACACCGGCGGCACCGGACGCTTCGCGGGCGCGACCGGCGGAGGAACCGTGACGGGCGGCGACGACGGTAGCGGGCACTCCAACTACCAGGAGAACGGCACGATCAGCTACTAGCTGGTCGTCTGTGGCGGCCCGGCGTAGAAGCTGCGCTGGGCCGCCCGTCTCACACCGCGTCCCGAGCTTCGCGCGGCTACAGGCAGTACCAGCGCTCGCGTTGCAAACAACCCGTCGTGGCGCCAGATCGTCCCACGACGAAGACGCATCTGTAGGTCGCCTCCTTAGACACAGACTGTGCGACTACCCGGCCGGGAGGACATGCGGGAATCTGCGCAACCTGGGCTGCGGCGAACGTGCCCTCACTTGAGCGTGGCGCGAGTGATCTGCGGCCGGAGAAAAGTCCGGCCCGGCAACCGCTTTCGCAGTACCCACTGGCGCCGGGTTGGACGAACCGCAAGCCGGATCCGAGGGTTCGTACCTGCCATCTTTCCTCCGCGAGCGATCGGACACGAAAAGCCCACCACCAGCAGGGCAATCGTTGTCAATCCGACAACGGATGGAGCCGAGGGGGCTCGAACCCCTGACCTTTCGGCTGCCAGCCGAACGCTCTCCCAGCTGAGCTACGGCCCCGCTGGGGCGCAGTCTAGCGCCGAACTCATACTCGCTGGCCCACCGAATCCCACGCTCCTGATTGTTCTTGGCCGGAGCGAGGCGAAGCAGGATCGCGTTCTGGCCGTCGACCTCGCTCACAGGGAGGAAGTAGCAGCGCTGGAGCTGCGGGCAGTAAGCGGCCAACGCATCGATTTCGTCGGCCGAGTACGGCCGTCGGACGAAACCATCCGCTGACCGGCGCGACGAATAGCAACGAATGTCGATCACCTCGCCCCTCCGACTCGCCCACTTGACTTGGACACGAACGAGTCGCTCGTCGACGTCGAGGACGAGGTCGTAACGAAGCCCGTCGTTGACCGGCTTCAGGACGCCGATGCCGAGCTTGATCGCTTCGTGGATGACCGCTGTCTCCGCAATCGAGCCCTTCTGGTCGGTGCTGAGCATCCAGGCACGAGACAGCGCCGACTCAGCCGCACTGGTAGTGGCCGTACTTTCCGTTGAGATAGATCGCGATCGCGACGGACGCGACTCCCTCGACCAAGGCAATCGCGACAAAGAGCCATTGGAGGCGCGGATTCTCGTCGACGCCCAGCGTCCGGAAGAAGAGGACGATCGGGAGGCCAATTGCGTACAGGAGCAACCCGGCATAAATCCAACCGCTCGGCGGCGGAACCCCCTCGTCACATGCGTACGTCGGAACCGAAATGGCCCACACGGCGGCTACGGCAAGGGTGATCGCCCCGAGAGCGAGTACGACGGCCGGCACTGCATGCTTGCGGAGCACGGCTAGTGCGGCCTCTCGTAACGTTGTACGGGAAACGCGGTCATGGTTCAGGCGGCGAGCTTGAGCTGGGTTGTGGCTTTGGTGGCTCGGCGTTCGCGGCGTTGGGCGGCTTCGAGCTTGCGGCGTTCGCGTTCGGCGGGGCTGTTGCGGTGTTGGACGTGGTCGGCCAGCGCGTGGCCGAAGGCGTCCCAGTCGAGGTAGTCGG
>DATLQV010000039.1:0-26453 GCA_035534955.1 Gaiellaceae bacterium | reverse complement strand
GCTGGGAAGACGTAGATGAGGCCGCTGGCGTCATCCACGTTCGCAGTGGCTGGGACGACGTCGAGGGCGAGATCGACCCCAAGAGCCAGAAAGGCCAACGAGATGTCCCGCTCACAAGCGCCCTGCGCTTGATCATGCTCGAGCACAAGGCCCTAACCGGCCGGCGTGAAACGGACCTCGTGTTCGGCCGCACTGCCTCGGAGCCATTCACGCCCACGCACATCCGTACGCGAGCCCTCAAAGCATGGGCGGCGGCAAACGTCGAACGGGCGAAGCAGAACCAGCAGCCCCTCGCGCCGATCACCCTGCACGAGTGCCGCCACAGCTACGTGTCCATCATGGCGGACGCCGGCTTCTCGCTCGAACGTATCGGCGACTACGTCGGACATACATCAACGCACATGACCAGCCGCTACCGGCACCTGCTCAAGGGCCACGAGATCGAGGCAGCTGACATCCTCGACGCCTATCTCGTCAACCGTGGCGCGCGTAGCGGCGCGCAGCTCTCCCTCGTCTCAGCAAAAGCGAGCGGCTGAGCCAAGAACACGCGGAAGCGGCACTGGCTTGTCGAGCTGGTGCTCTCCCAACTGAGCTAACCGCCCAAAAAGTGCAGCTTCGCAGGCACTTCTTGTGACTTGGGACTTCTCGTGCTCTCCCAACTTCTTGGGATGGCGAAGTCTAGCCGACGACCTCAAGGCCGACCGAGAGTCAGCTTCGACGCGCGACTTCGGAGGCGGCGCAGATGGGCGTTGGGGGGAGCGGTCGCCCGCTCCCCCCAACGCCCCAACGTCCGCTCAGCTGAGCTGCGCGACGATCGTGCCGGTCCCGGCGTGACCCGGATTGCCGGCGTAGCCCGGGTCGACGCGGATGACGACGACGTGCACCGCGTTCCCGGAGATCGACGAGCCGTCCTTGGTGACGGAACTCGACACGATCACCGCGATGTACTGCGGCACGCTCGACGGCGGGGCCGAGCTGTTGCCCGGGCTCGTCGTCCACGCGCCGAGACCGAGCGACGCGTTCGAGGCGAAGCCCTTGAACGCGCTCGGAGCAGCGCCGCCGCTCAGCGTATTGTCCTTCGCCCACTGGGCACCCCAGAACTCGACCGAGCCCGTGAGACTCCCGTCGCCGACGACGAACGATCCGCCGGCGGTGACGCCGTAGACGAGGGCCGACGCCGAGTCCGACGCCGGCACGTAGTACCCGTCGCCGCCGAAGCTCGCCGTCACCGTGCGCGGCCCGGTCGGACCGACCACCGAGGCGATGACGCAGCTCGCCGCGCCCGACGCGTCGGTCACGCCGGAGCAGCTCTGCGCTCCGAGTGAGAACACGACGGTGCGGCCGGCGATCCCGGTCGCGCCGTCCTCCTTCAGGACACCGCTCAGCGTCGCGGGCGATCCCTGTGCGATGGCCGTGCTACCGGTGTAGGCGAGAGTCGTCTCCTCGCGCGTGACCGTGAACGGCGACGCGGTCGAAGACGGGTCCCAGCCGCCGCCGCCCGCGAAGCCGACGTTCAGCGTGTCGGCCCCGGCCGCTGACGACGGCGTCAGCGAGCAGGTTGCGTTGCCGGCGGGGTCGGTCGTCCCGCTGCACGAGGCAGTTCCGAGCGTGAACGTGACGGTCTGGCCCGAGATCGGCCCGCCACCGGCGGCGTCGCTCAGCGTCGCCGAGACCGTCGCCGCGTCGGCGTAGTCCTGGCTCGTCGGCCCCGTGTAGGTCAGCTTCGACGCTGCCGAGACCGTCACGGTCGTCGAGTCCGATCCGGCGGCGTAGTAGCCATCGCCGGCGAACGACGCCGACGCCGTCTGCGACCCGCTTGGCCCGGCGGCTGTGACACCGCAGCTCGCGCTGCCGGTCGCGTCCGTCGTGGCCGAGCAGGACTGGCTGCCGAGCGACAGCGTCAGCGTCCGGCCGGCGATTGCCGTCGTGCCGTCCTCCTGAAGCGTGCCCGAGAGCGCGACGGCCTGACCGACGTGGAACGTCCCCGTCGGGCCGGTGTAGTGCACCGTCGTCTGCTCCAGGGTGACCTGGAACGGCTCGGTCACCGTCGACGCCGTGAAGCCGTGCTCGTGTGCGAAGGTGGCGGTCGCGGACTGCGGCCCGGCGGCCGTGTTCGGCGTCACCTGGCAGGAGGCTGTGCCCGTCGCGTCGGTGACGGCTGAGCAGGTGAGGCTGCCGAGCGTGAAGGTCACCGTCTTGCCCGCGAGAACCGTCCCGTGCGTGTCGTCGCGGAGCGTCGCGGCGAGCGTCGCCACGTCGTTGTAATCCTGGGTCGAGTCGCCGGCCCAGGTGAGCGAGGTCGTCGCGTCCGGTGTGACGGGAGCGAGATTGCAGCTGCCGTCAGCCTGCGTGACCTTGACGATCGAGTTCGCCTGCGTACCGTAGAAACAGCCGTCGAAGCCGACGGTGGCGAAGTCGCCGCGTGTCCCGCCGGTGACGATGTCCGTCTGCGTGGCCGGCGAGGTCGTCAGGTCGACCTTCGTGATGATGCCGTCGTTGCGGTTGCCGAACAGGAACGCCGGGTTGCCCGGGTCGGTGCTCGCCGCGATCGCGACGCCGTCCACGCTCGGAACGGACGCAACGGTCGCCCACGTCGTCGGCGAGACGTTCGTGGGCGTGACCTTCACGACCTGAGAGCCGCCGCTCGCCACATAGATCGACCCATCGGGCCCGATCGTGATCCCGTCGCCGCCCACCGGCGCGTAGGAGGTGGCCGCACCCGTGGTCAGGTTGACCCGGACGAGCCCGCCGCTTTCGACGATCAGGTCGCCGCTGACCGGGTCGACGGCGACGCCGAGCCCGCTGACGCTCGGGTTGACAACGCGCACGATGCTCGCGTTTGTCTTGTCGATCTCCTTGACGCTGCCTCCCCAGGCCGTGTAGAGGCGGCCGGAGCTGTCGAAGGCGAGCCCGAACACCCCGCCGGGCACGGTGCCGACGAGGTGCGCCGACGCAGCCCCGCCGCCCGGCCCGAACTTGTACAGCTGGCCGGTGGGGTAGTCGGCGACGTACATCGACGTCGGGTCGGTCGGGTCGAACGCGATTCCGATCGGCCCGATCCCGCTGCCCGGGAACCCGGTCGCGAAATCGGACGCGGCATAGCCGGGCGCGGGCGTGCCCGCCGCGCCGGCGGAGCCGACAAGCAGCAACGCCGCTGCGGCAGCAGCGACCAGCGTCCAGAACGGACGTGCGGTTCCCCTCATGAGTTGTGCCCTCGCTTTTCGCAGTGATGGAACTCCAGAACGGCTATCTAACGCGGTGCACCATTCCGAGTCAACGGAAGCGGCCGGCTGCCCCGATTCGCGGCTCGAGGTCAGACGCCTACTCGAGCGGTTTGAGCCGCGCGCTCGTCACCGGGCGCAGGCGCGGCGCGACCCGCGGATCGAGCACGGGGCGCAGCACCGCCGCGAGCAGACGGGCGGGCGAGGCCGTGCGCAGCTCGCGCAAGGGTCGCAGGAGCGTCGCGAGCGGGCTCACGGCCTTGCCGTCCTGCCGCACCTCGAAGTGCAGATGGGTGCCGGTGCACGAGCCCGTGCAGCCCGCGGTCGCGATCCGTTCCCCCGCCCGGAGCCGCTGGCCCACGCGGACGGTCCAGGCGGCGAGATGCGCGTAGATCTCCTCGTAACCGGACGAGGAGCTCACGACCACGACGTTGCCGTAGCCCTCGTATCCGCGCGCCTCGCCCACGAGGACGACCCGGCCGGCGACGGCCGCCTCGACGCTCAGCGAGCGCAGGGCGCCAATGTCGATGCCCGGATGCCAGCGCGATCCGTCACGTCCAAACGGCGACGTGATCGTGCCTCGGGCCGGCCAGACCGTCTGGGCAGAAACGTGTGGCCTCGCCTGCAGACCGTGCGTCTGCAGGACGAGCGCCGTGACGAGTGCCGCAAGTCCCATACCGCCGCCCCTCTCCCAGGGGACGGGGCAGGCTACCCGACCGGGCCTGCTCAGTCCAGAGAACTCGCGAACCTGGCTCGCCTTCAGCGAACCTGACCTCGATCTTCATTCCTCTAGATCCGCTCGAGGGGTGCGTATTCGAGCATCAGCCGGCGCTCGCTCCCGTCCTCGAAGCGCACCGTGACGACACCGCCCGCCTCGATGCGCGTGACGATCCCGCTGCCGAGCGACGCGTGGCGCACCGAGTCGCCGGTCGCGAGCTCGGGCACGTTCTCGCGCGGCTGGAACTCACGCTGCACGCTCGGGCGGCCGTAGTCCGACCAGGACGTGGGTCGCAGCCGCTCGCGCTCGACGCCTGCCTCGGGCAGCTCGTCGAGGAACCGCGACGGCAGGTTCGCCTCGGTGCGCCCGAAGAGCGTTCGGCGCATCGCATGCGTCAGCGTCAGCCGCTCCTGGGCGCGCGTCATGCCCACGTAGCAGAGGCGCCGCTCCTCTTCGAGCGAGTTCTCCTCGATCGAGCGCGCGTGCGGGAAGATGCCCTCCTCGACCCCGAGCATGAAGACCGCGCGAAACTCGAGGCCCTTGGCGTTGTGCAACGTCATCAGCGTCACCTGGCCGCCGTCCTCGTCGTCGCGGATCGCGTCCTGGTCGGAGTAGAGCGAGATCTCCTGCAGGAAGCCCGACAGCGACGGCGCATCCGCTGCCGCGTCGTACTCGCGCGCAACCCCGACGAGCTCCTCGAGGTTCTCGATGCGCCCGCGCGCCTCGATCGTCCGCTCCGCCTCGAGCGACTCGAGATAACCGCTGCGGTCGAGCACCGCCTCCACCACGTCGGCGACCGTGGCGTCGGTGGCGGTCGCCATCAGCGTCTGCATCACGTTTCGGAACTGCGTCACCGCGCGGGCCGACGCCGCAGCGACGCCGGCCTCTTCGACGCGGCCGAGCGCCTCCCAGAGCGAGATGTCGAGCCCGTCCGCATACGTCACGAGCCGGGAGATCGACGTGTCTCCGATCCCGCGCCGCGGGCGGTTCGCGATCCGCATCAGGGACACCGCGTCGGAGGGGTTGTCGATCGCCTGCAGGTAGGCGATCGCGTCCTTGATCTCGGCGCGCTCGTAGAAGCGCGGACCGCCGATCACCTGGTAGGCGACCCCCTGGCGCACGAGCACGTCTTCGAGCACCCGGCTCTGCGCGTTCGTGCGGTAGACGACGGCGACCTCGCGCGCGCTGTAGCCGCCCTCGATCAGCCCCGCGATCTCGGCGGCGACGTAGCGCGCCTCTGCATGCTCGTCCTCCGTCTCGACGACATGCACCGGATCACCCTCGCCGAGGTCGGACCAGAGGTTCTTCTCCTTGCGCTCGCGGTTGTGCGAGATCACGCGGTTCGCGGCCTGGAGGATCGAGTTGGTCGAGCGGTAGTTCTGCTCGAGCGGGATCACCTTCGTGTTCGGGAAGTCCTGCTCGAAGTCGAGGATGTTGCGAATGTCCGCGCCTCTGAAGCCGTACACGGACTGGTCCGGGTCGCCTACGGCCATGATGTTCTGGGAAGAGTCGACCAGCAGCTGCAGCAGCACGTACTGCGCGTGGTTCGTGTCCTGGTACTCGTCGACGAGCACGTAGCGAAACGCCTTCGACCATTTCTCACGCGCCTCCGGGAAACGCTGCAGCACGTCGACTGTCAACATCAGCATGTCGTCGAAGTCGACGGCGTTCGACGCAAACAGACGGCGCTGGTACAGCGAGTAGACGTCGGCGACGGTCTGGTCGTAAAAGCTCGCGACCCGCGCGGCGTACTCGTCGGGACCGACGAGCTGGTTCTTCGCGTTCGAGATCTGCGAGTGGATGCCGCGCGGCACGAACCGCTTCGGGTCGCGCTCGAGCTCCTCGAGGCACGCCTTGACGAGCCGCACCTGGTCGGCCTGGTCGTAGATCGTGAAGTTCGAGCGGTAGCCGAGCCGCTGCGCCTCGCTGCGCAGCATCCGCCCGCACGCCGAGTGGAAGGTGAGGATCCAGATCGCCCGCGCCACCGGGCCCAGCGCCCGCTCGACGCGCTCCTTCATCTCACCCGCCGCCTTGTTCGTGAAGGTGATCGCAAGGATCTCGTTCGGCTTCACCCCGCAGGCCGCGAGCAGGTGCGCCACGCGGTAGGTGAGAACGCGTGTCTTGCCGGAGCCGGCACCGGCGATCACGAGCAGGGGCCCCTCGGTCGTCAGCACCGCCTCGCGCTGGGCGGGATTCAGATCGGCGAGGTAGGTCTCGGGCGTCGTTGCGGCCACGAGCCGAGAGTAGCGATCAGGTCAGCCGATCGAGTTCGCCCTCCAGGAAGGCCCTGGCCGCCTCGAGCGCGTCCGGATCGGACGACTTGAGCACGACCTCCACCTCCGGCCCGGCGGCCTGGAAGCTCGGGTAGGAGCCGACGAGCACCTCCGGCCAGCGCCCGGTCGCCTCGGCGAGCGCAGGCGAGATCTTCGACTCGCGCGTCCGGTAGCGGCGCCGCCACGAGCCGATCGGCCGCGCCGCACGCAGCTCCTCGGCATAGAGGTCGAACATCGCCTTCATCTCGGACGGCAGGCCGGGCAGCACCCAGGCGTTCTCGATCCGGAAGCCGGGCGCTCCCCCGAGCGGATTGGAGAGCGGGCTCGAGCCGCGCGGCAGCGCCGCCCAGCGCGCCACGTACTCGGGGTCGCCGGTGAAACGGGCCCGCAGGTCGTCGGCCAGCTCCTCGACCGGCTCCTGCGGGACGCCGAACGCTGCGGCCAGCGCCTCCCGCGTGATGTCGTCGGGCGTGCCGCCGAGGCCTCCGGTGACGAGCAGGTGGTCGACGAGCGGCCGCTCGCGGCGAACGAACGTGACGATCCGGCCGAGCTCGTCGGGGACCGCGGCGCTCAGCACGACGTTCACGCCGAGCTCTTCGAGCCGGCGCGCGAGCCACGATGCGTTCGTGTTCTCGGTGTCGCCGGACACGAGCTCGTTCCCGATCGTCAGGATGGCGGCGAGCACATGCCGAGTATCCGTGAGATCGAGATCGAACGTGATGCCGAGGACCTGGTCGAGCTGACCCGCGAGATCGACCCGACGGCGGTTGTCACCGTCGCGTCGTACACGCACCGGCTGCGAACCGTCCCCGAGCGAGCCGAGGGGCGTATCTGGGTCGCCGAGCTCGGCAGCCGGGTCGTCGGGCGCGCCCAGTGCAACCGCAACTTCTTCACGGAAGGCTCCGACACGGTGGTGCTCAACGTCGCCGTGCGCCGCGCCCAGCGCAGGCTCGGGATCGGCGGCGCGCTCTACGAGACGGGCCTCCGCCACGCGCGAGCGCTCGGCGGCGGCACCCTCCTCTCGAGCTTCCACGAGAACCCCGCGGGCGTCGCGTTCGCGAGCCGCCTCGGCTTCAGCCTGTCGCGCGCCGAGCAGCTGGCGACGCTCGACCCGCGCAGCGTGCGCGACGAGGCATCCGGCGGTGTCGACCTGCGCCCGGTGAGCTCCGTCGACCCGCGCCTGGTCTACGCCGTCGACCTCGAGGCGACGCTGGACATGCCGCAGGCCGAGGCCGTCGACGACCTGCCCTACGACGAGTGGGTCGGGCACGTCCTCGAGTACCCGGGCTTCAGCGCCGAGGGCAGCTTCGTCGCGCTGGCCGACGGCGTCGCGGCTGCCGTCTCGCTCCTCGGCGCCGATCCGGAAAGCGGCCGCGGCCACTCGCTCTTCACGGGGACGCTGCGCGCCTATCGCGGCCGCGGCCTCGCGCGCGCCGTGAAGCTGGCGTCGATCAGGTGGGCCGCCGCAAACGGGATCACGACGATGACGGCGGCGAACGACGAGACGAACGCGCCCATGCTCGCGATCAACCGGCGGCTCGGCTACGTGCCCGCCGGGCGGCGCGTCGAGTACGTACGCGCTACTTGACGGAGACGATCAGGCCGCCGCGGGGGACGATGTACTGCACGCCGCCGTAGTGCTGCTGCTGGGCGACAATGAGGAACGCCGCGTACGTGCCGGCCCTCGTATAGGTGTGAGCCACCGACGCCGGCGGCCTGCCCGAGCCACCCGAGCGGAAGCCGTCCCCGAACTGCAACTGCCACGAGACGATCTGGCCGGGAATGTTCGATCCGAGCCTGAAGGTGACCGCGAGCGGGTGCCTGCCGGACGTCGGCGCGGCAGTGAGGCTGAGCGTCGGCGGTGTGCCGCCGCCGACCGTGACCTGGGCGAACGCCGCAACGAGCGCATAGTGCCCCGGCTTGACGACGAAGGTCGCACGGAAGCTGCCCGCCGTCGTGTACGTGTGCGACACCGAGGCCGGCGGCTTGCCCCCGCCGCCGGTGTGCTGCCCGTCACCGAAGTCGAGCGACCACGTCGTGATGCTCTGCACGATCGTGCCGAGCGCGAACGTCACCTTGAGCGGCGGGTTGCCGGTCGCGGGCGTTGCGGTGAAGGCCATCAGCGCCGTGCCGACCTGCACGTTCGTGGTCACGCTGCTCGCGGTGGCGGCGGTCGGCGAGGTGATCACCGAGAGGCGCGGCTTGTAGTCGCCCTTCGCCGCGTACTTGTGCGTCAGCGTCGCGGGCGGCCGGCCGATCCCCACCTTCGACTGCCCGTCGCCGAAGTCGACGCGCCATTGCACGACCGCCGGCGACGAAAGCGTGAGCGTCACGGTGAGCGGCGGGTTGCCCGAGTCCGGCGTCGCCTTGATCGCGAGCTTGTTGCTCCTCTTCGCCGGCGTGGTCGGCTTCTTGGTGGTCGTCGTCTTCGTCGTGGTCGTCGTCCCCGAGCCGGCCTTCTTGACGGCGTTCACGACGTAGACGATGCAGAAGCCGTTGCCGCCCGACTGCTGGTCCTGCGACCAGCTCGCAGGATCGGAGTCCTGGCAGGTGTAGGTGCCGTTGATCACCACGGGCTTCGTCGTCGGCAGGTTGACCGTCCAGTTCACGTTCGGCGCGCCGCCCTGCCCGGAGCTCCCCTTGGCCGCGAACGGACCCGCAGTGCTGCTGCCGGTGAGCCCGATCGTGCCCGGCGTCTTCCCCTGGCCGTTGTTCCAGTGGTAGGTCGTGATCGAGGCGAGGCAGTACGCCTTGCCGTTCGTGCTGAAGCTTGGCGGCTTGCCGCCGTTCTGCACGCCGCCGCCGTTCGAGTTGTCGAAGAGCTTGATCTGCGAGCCCGTGCACGAGTACCGCGCCGGGGGTGGCGGCGGCAGCGTCTTGAGGCAGACCGCACCGCCGGTGCCGGTGCCGGTGAGCGTCCCGCTGTAGATCTCCGTGCAGGTCCAGAAGCCGTCGTACACGAGGAAGCGCACGACGCCGCGATGGCCACGCGGCCCCTGTACGGCGTGGTTGCAGCCGTCCTGGTCGCCGTGGTGCCAGATCGCCTGTTTCGGAGAGACCGTCGCGAACTTCTTGCAGTTCGGATCGACGACTGGCGGCGAGAGCTGCCAGCTGAGCTTCAGCTTGTCGCCGTCGGTGTCGGTGGCCGAGGCCGTATATGACGTCTCGAAGAACCGCGGGATGAAAATCGCCTTGATCGGCGTCAGCTTCGGCGGCGTGTTCGCCACAGGAGCCGACGGCGCAGACGGGGCGAGCAGGAACGCGGCTGCGATCCCGAGCAGTCCCAGCAGCGGCCACCACCGTGTGGCAATTCTCACGAGCCGAACTATTTCATGAAATGGCCGACAGGGGAAACGGCTTTTTGGCCAGCGCCGCAAGCACCTGCGAGGTGACCCACACCGGCGTCGTCACGTACTGCGCCGAGTAGCGATAGCTCCCGTCGGGCCGCTTCAGCTTCGCCAGGTAGGCGAAGGCGCTGCGCGGCGGCTGCTGCCCGGCTGCGACGAGCCCCTGGATCGCCCAGGCGGTCGACTGCGCGTCCGAGCCGCGGCCGCGCGTCAGCTCGAAACCCCCGTCCTTGCCCTGGAACGAGCGCAGGAAGCGCACCGCCCGGGCAACCGGCGCACCGTGCACGCCGGCAACGCGGAGCGCCTCGAGCGCGGCCGCCGTGTCGTTCGAGTCGGGCTGGCCGCCGACGGCCCAGGCAAAGCCACCGCTCCCGGCCTGCCGGCTGAGGATGAACCTCGTGGTCGCCGCGGTCGAGGAGCCGAGCGCGAGCACCCCCCAGTAGGTCGCGTTGAGCGCCCCGCCGATCTGGCCCGTGGCCGCCGTCGCCGCCCGCAGGCGGTCGAGGAGCGCCGCCGGCTTCGCACCGAGGGCCTCCTCGGCGAGCGCGACGAGCGCGACGTCCGTCGAGGAGTGCAGCGAGGCCTCCTGCGAGCGCAGATAGGCGAGCGAGCCCGGCGCGGGCTGCCCGACGGCGCGCAGGCCGAGCACGGCCCACGAGCTGAGCAGCGCATCCGGAGTCCCGCCCGGCTCGGCGAACGCGCCGTTCGCGCCGTGCGCCTGGACGAACGACGCGGGCGTCGCAGCGAGCACGACGGCGGCGGCGGTCGCGGCGACCGCGGCTAGGCCCACACGACCACCGTCCTCAGCCGCGCGGCGTAGCGGTCGAGCATTCGCCGCAGCTCGGGCCCGGCGGCGAGCGAGAGCATGACGTTGCCCACCGCGTGCGACACGTCGAACCAGAGGCCGCGACCGGTGACGGCGGCGAGCGATGCCAGCGTGTGCGGCGCAAACCCGTACCAGAGCCACACGTCCATGCTGGCGCTGAACGCCAACCCGAGCACGGCACTCACTGCCGCGAGCGCATAGCGGTTGCGCAACGCCGGTGCGAGCAGGGCCCCGACCGCGCCGCACACCCCCCAGCCGAGCATCTGCTGCGGTGTCCAGATGCCCTGCCCGAGGAACAGGTTCGAGACGAACGCTGCGAGCGCCCCGGTCGCAACGCCGGCGCGCATCCCCAGCGACGCGCCCGCGACGATCGCGATCACCGTCACCGGTTGCACGCCCGGTACCGCGGCAAACAGCACCCGGCCCGCCGCGGCCGCGGCGGCCAGCGTCGCCACCACCGCGAGCTCGCGCGTCGAGTCGGTCCCGGCCTCGAACCAGGCGACCCCGGCGACCACGAGCGCCAGAGCGCCGAGCGCGGTCGCGAGTGCACCGTCGCTCACGACGAGCGCGGCGCCAAGCAGCACGACCGAGACGGCAAAGAGCCTACGCACGCACTCGCTCCAGCACGTCCAGCTCCACGATGCGGTCCGCCACCTCGGCCGCCCACGGCAGGTCGTGCGTGACGACGAGTGTGCCGCGCACGGGCGCCTCGGCCCGCAGGAGCCGTGCGAGCTCGGCCTTGCGCTCCGGGTCGACACCGCGCGTCGGCTCATCGAGGACGAGAAAGTCGGGGCGCATCGCGAGCACCGCCGCCAGCGCAAGCCGCTCCCGCTCGCCCGCGGAGAGATCGCGGGGATGACGCTCGGCGTACTCCGCGAGCCCGAGTTGCGCGAGCGCGATTCGTGCACGATCCGGGTCGGCGCCGAGCGCGACCTCGTCGATCACCCGCTCGGTGACGAGGTGCCTGCCGGGATCCTGCACAAGGTACGCCGCTGGCTGCCGGGTCGCCTCGCCGGCCTGAGGTTCCAGCAGCCCGGCCGCGATCTGCGCGAGCGTCGTCTTGCCGGCGCCGTTCGGCCCGACGAGCGCGACGATCTCGCCGCGCCGAACCTCGAGCGATGCCCCGTCGAGCACGAGCCGGTCGCCGTAGGAGAAGCGCACGCCGCTGCAGTGTGCGACGAGATCGGGCGCATGGGGCAGGTAGAGCGGCCGGTGTGCTGCAAGCCACTCGAGCGCCTCCTCGCGAGGCCGGTCGAGCACGATGCGACCGCCGTCCATGAACAGCACCCGGGCGCAGTGTGCGAGCGGACGCGCCGGCCGCTGCTCGGAGACGAGCACGGCACACGGCAGGTGCTCCACCAGGTCGAAGAACGCTTCCGCGGCCTCGGGGTCGAGCTGCGACGTCGGCTCGTCGAGCAGCAGCAGACGCGGTCGCAGCGCAAGTGCCGAGGCGAGCGAGACCCGCTGGAGCTCGCCGCCGGACAGCTCGCCGGTCGACCGGTCGGCAAGCTGCTCGGCACCGACGAGCGCAAGCGCCTGGTCGACGCGAGCCCAGATCTCCCCCGGGTCGGCGCCGGTGTTCTCGAGGCCGAATGCGACCTCGTTCACGACCTTCGACATCACGATCTGGTCCTCCGGATCCTGGAACACCGACGCCACGACGCCCGCGAGCTCGGCGGGACGCGCCTCGCGCGTGTCGATCCCGCCGACCACGACGCGCCCGGAGAACGACCCGCCGTGGAAGTGCGGGACGAGACCTGCGAGCGCGCGCAGGAGCGTCGACTTGCCGCAACCCGAGGGACCGAACAGCGCGATGTGCTCGCCGTCGGCGATCTCGAGTGTCACACCGTCGAGCACCGGCACCCCGCCCGAGTAGGAAAAGCCGAGGTTCTCGACGAGCGCTAGAGCCATAGCGCTCCCACGGCGATCACGGCGAGCGATGCGAGAAGCGCCACACCGTCGAGCGCCGACCATGGAGCGTGCGGCGCGCGCGTGCCACCCGGCCGGCCGTAGCCGCGCGCCTCCATCGCCTCGGCCAGGTTGAGCCCCCGCTCGAGCGAGCCCGCAAGGAGCGGCGAGAGCTGCCGCACCGGACCGAGCTCGACGCCCCGTCCGCGGAGCGCCAGGCGCAGGTCGCGCGCGTCGCGTTCGAGCAGCGGCACCAGGCGCGTGGCGAGAGCGACGGCGAGCGTCGAGCGTCGAGCCCACCCCGCCGAGGCGAGCAGGCGGTCGTGGTCGAGCAGCAGCGCGTAGACGGCGAACGCGAGGCCGACCGCCACGAGCCTCAGCCCCTGGTAGAGGCCGTTCCCAAGCTCCTCGGTCGTGACGTCGAGCCTGCCGAGCACGGGAATCGTCGGCCCGACCCACAGCTCATGCGTGCCGATCACCTCGACGAACGGCGTCAGCACAAACACGCTGAGACCCGTCGTCAACGTGCCCACGAGGTACGGCCAGCGTCGCCGCGCGGGCGCCCTCAGCGCGGCGACGAGGAGCACCGTGGCGATCGCGGCGACCGACCACGTGTGCGTCGCCAGCAGCGCCGCGACCGCGAGCGCAGCCAGCAGTGCGGCCGCGGGTACAGCGTTCAACCCCGCTCCGGCCCCGGCGAAGCCGGCGCCTGCGCTCCTGTGCGGCTCCGTCAAGCCTACGCCGCCGTTCAAAACCGGAACCTCAGGGCGTGCGGGTCGCGGGCGAGCCGGCGCGCGGCCGCGAGGCCGAGCTCGAGCCGAGCGCCGTTCCCGACACGCTCGATCCGGGCGGTCTGCGGCGGCAGGTTCCCGCCGATCACGATCGAGTTGCGCGCAGCCTGCGGCGAGTCGACGACACCGTGCACCTGCGCTGCGATCTGCGCGGCAAGCGTGCGGTCGGAGGCGACGACGCTCGTCTTCCCCGGAAAGCCGTGGATGAACGGTTCGGGATACGAGCCGACGACGACGGGAATGCTCATCGTCGCCGCGTCCCACCGGCGGTAGTCCCACCAGAGCACGTCGCCGGCGTGCAACGTCACCTCCGTCGCGCTGCGATCGCCCTCGACGCCGTTCACGAAGAAGAACCAGTCGCGCTGCGCCGACAGCGAGCCCGAGATTCCGTCGATCGACTGCAGGAAGCGACCGCCGTAGCTCGTCGTCACCTTCAGCTTCTGCTCGACCGCCTGGATGCCGTCGAGCCCGGCCGGCACGGCGCCCGCAAACACGACCTGCGCCCCTCGGTCGCGCGTCACCCACAGCGTCGCGGTTCCATGGCTTCGCTCGCCCCCGCCGCAACCGGCGAGGGCGAGCGAAGCGAGCACCAGGACGAGCGCGCTCCTCACTTCACGGCGTTCGAGCGGACGGCACCGGTCGCCGTCGCGCGTACGAGCACACCGGGATGCGGCCCGGGACAGAGCGGTGTCGCAGTCGACCCCGTGACGGTCCTCTTCGAGCCGACATGCCAGACGAGACCGTTCACGGACGCCGCCTTTCCGTTGTCGTCGAAAGCGGTCGCGCGGTAACACCCGCTCGCCAGGGCAGTCACGTCGAGCGTCGGCGGGCCGCCCGTTGGACCGAACGTCGCGTAGTACCAAAGGACGTGATCGCCGTCTTTGAGCTGAACGGCGTCTGCCCCGACAGGTGGCGAGACGTTGTCGACCTTGAACACCCAGCCGCTCGAAGCGCTACCGCCGTAGCGACCGATCTGGTCGACGTACGGGCCGAACGAGGACTGGGTGACGTGGTAGTAGAACTCGCCGATCAGCGACGCCTGCTCGAGCGCGTCGAGGGCATTCGTCGCTGTGACGGTGACCTCGGTGGGCGCAAAGAGCGTCCGTGTCATGCCTTCGACTCGAACGTGCACCGTCGCCGCGATTGCGGTGGCCGGCAGGACCAACGAGAGGGTGAGCAACACAAGTAGCCGTTTGGCCACGATTCCTCCTTCCGCGAGGGGATCGATCTGGGGGCGACCGGCAGGTCTTCTGACTCGAGGCTCCCCCTCTGCCGCCTTCCCGAGCTCGCGCTCAGTGGCTTCGTGGCAGAGGGCAACTCCCCTTACAGCGGCGGGACCGTCCCGGACTTGCACCGGGTTCCCTCACCGTTCGCCCGTTGGTCCGGCGAATATAGCCGTGATGACCTCCCGGTGGCTTCCGGTACTCGCCTGGGCGGGCGTGATCTTCACCCGCTCGTCGATCCCGTCGCTCTCGACCGGCCCCGGTGGCTGGGACGTCGTCCTGCGCAAGTGCGCGCACATGACGGACGTCGGCATCGACGCCGCCGGCGCGCTGATCGGACTGGGAGCGTGGCGGCGCCTTCGTTGACAAACCGGCGCACGTTGCGCGGCTGGGGCCGGACCGCTCCGTCGACCGCGCTCGTCGTCGAACCGAGCTCGTGCGACGAGCTCGCAGAGATCGTCGCGCAAGCGCCGCCGCGTGGAGTGATCGCACGTGGGCTCGGACGGAGCTACGGCGACGTCGCCCAGAACGCGGGCGGCCTCGTCGTCGATACGCACCGGCTGACGCGGGTCGTCGAGTTCGACGAGGAGCACGGCGTGATCACCGCAGAGGCCGGGTGCTCGCTCGACGCGCTTGTCGACGTCGTGCTGCCGCGCGGCTGGTTCCTCCCGGTCACCCCGGGCACGGCGTCGGTGACGCTCGGCGGCGCGATCGCCGCCGATGTGCACGGCAAGAACCACCACCGCGACGGCGCGTTCGCGCGACATGTCGAATCGCTGACTCTCATCACGCCGGCGGGCGAACAGCTCGAGCTGGGGCCGGGCACCTCCGGCTTCGACGCGACAGCCGGCGGGCTCGGCCTCACCGGCATCGTCGCGCGTTGCACGCTTCGCCTGCTTCCCGTCGAGACCGGGCAGATGGTCGTGACGACGGAGCGGGCGCGAGGAATCGACGAGCTGCTCGCACAGCTCACCTCGACCGACCACCTCTACCGCTACTCCGTCGCCTGGGTCGACGGCCGGGCCCGCGGAGCGAAGCTCGGGCGCTCCGTGCTGCTCCGCGGCGACCACGCAACCCGGGACGACCTCCCGGGCGGCAGCCTGGCGCGCGAACGCGGCAGACGCCTCGGCGTCCCACCCGCCGTCTCAGCGGCCCTGCTGCTGCGCGGCCCCGCGCTCAGTGCCTACAACGTGGCGCGCTTCCGGCGGGCCCGCGAAGGCCGCAGCACGGAGACGGTCGACACCTTCTTCTACCCGCTCGACGCGATCGCCGACTGGAACCGGCTCTACGGGCGCCGCGGGCTTGTGCAGTACCAGTTCGCCGTGCCCTTCGGCGCGGAAGAGACGGTGCGCTCGCTGCTCGAGCGGTTCGCGGCTGCGAACCCGGTGCTCGTCGTGCTGAAGCAGTTTGGCGACGCGTCGGGGCCGCTCTCGTTCCCGTTCCCGGGCTGGACGGTCGCACTCGACTTCGCCGCCTCGACCTCCGGCCTCGCGCAGCTGCTCGACGACGCAGACGAGGTGGTCGCGCAGGCCGGCGGGCGCATCTACCTTGCAAAGGACGCGCGCATGCACGCGTCGCTGCTCGAGCGGATGTACCCACGACTCGAGGAGTGGCGATCCGCGCAGTCGGCACTCGACCAGAACGGCGTGATGCGCTGCGACCTTGCGCGGCGCGTCCGCCTGGTGACCCGGTGAAGGACGCGCTTGGACGCATCCAGCGTGTACTCGTGCTCGGCGGCGGCTCCGAGATCGCGCACGCCGTGCTCGTAGCGCTGCTCGCCGAAGGGCCGCTGCACGCGGTGCTCGCAGCTCGTCGACCCGACGCCCTCGAGACAGCGGAGCTGGAACGCCTCGGCGCCACCGTCGAGCGCGTCGCGTTCGACGCACTCGCGCACGAAACGCACACCGCATTTTTCGCAGAGGCATTCGCCGGCGACGACGTCGACGTCGTCCTGGTCGCCTTCGGTGTGCTCGGCGACCAGGAGCACGACGAGCGCGACGCCGCAGCGGCCGTCGCCGTCGCGCAGACGAACTACGTCGGCGCGGTGTCCGCTCTGACGCATGTGGCAAACCATCTGCGTGCGCAGGGCCACGGCACGGCGGTCCTCCTCTCCTCGATCGCAGGACAGCGGGCACGCCGGTCGAACTACGTGTACGGCGCGAGCAAGGCGGGGATCGACGTGTTCGCCCAGGGGCTCCAGCTCGCCCTGGCCGGGGAGGACGTGCACGTCATGATCGTTCGGCCCGGGTTCGTGCGCACACGTATGACGACCTCGTTGAAACCCGCACCCTTCGCCGTCGGCCCCGCCGAGGTGGCGACGGCCGTCGTCGCGGGGCTGCACAACGGGTCGGCCGTCGTCTGGGCCCCTCGCAGCATGCGGCTGATCGCCCTGGTGCTGCGACTACTGCCGACACGAATTCTTCAGCGGGCGTAACACGTCTTTCACCCTCAGTTCACCATCGGGGGCATAGCTTGGGCCCGGCAGGATGACCACGGAGCACGAGACTGCGGTAGGGACGAGCGGCCACATGCCGAGTGTTCGCGCGCGCGCTGAGCGCCGCGCGGCGCGGCGCTCACAGGTCACGCGGCGCCGCCGGCGGGCCGCGATTGCCGCCGTGCTCGCCGGCCTGATCGCCCCTTTCGGATACTCGTACGTCACGACGATGCTCGAGCCGTCGAGCCTCCCACTCGGGATCCGAAGTGTCGAGTGGGCGCGGGAACACGGCTTCCGCTGGCTCGTCAACGACGCCGAGAACGTCTGGTATCGCTGGCACGCGCCGGCGAAGGGCGGGCCGGCGCTGACCACCCTGCCGCAGATCACGACCCCGGGCACGCCGGCGCGCCGGGCGGCGCGGCACGTCGCACTGCCGGACACCCTGCGCCTCGCGATCCGCCCCCGCCTGCCGGGCGAGGGCGTGTGGCACCCCGTCGGGATCGGCGGTTCGCCGGTGTACGTCACCACGTTCCGCAGCGACCCGGTGTACCCGCAGAACGTCGCCTACCTCGCGTGGATCGACCACAGCCGCACACAGCTCGCTCTCTACCCCGGACGCTACGAGCCGCCGTCCGCCCCCGTGCGCGGCCCGATGCAGGTTCCCTACGGTGAGCGCTGGCGGCTGATCGCGGCGTTCAACAGCGGCTTCACCTACAAAGACGGCCAGGGTGGCTTCGCGATCGACGGGAAGAGCTATGAGCCGCTGCGGCGCGGCCTTGCGACGCTCGTCGCCCACCGCAACGGGTCGGTCAACGTCCAGACCTGGAACGGCGGCCCGACGCCACCGCGAAACATCGTGCTGGCGCGCCAGAACCTGCCGCTGATCGTGGTCGACGGCCGCCCGTCGTCCAGGCTGAACGACAGCCGCGCCTGGGGCGCGACGCTCGGTAACGCGATCAGGGTGTGGCGCTCGGGAGTCGGCATCGACAAGCGCGGCAACCTGATCTACGCGGCCGCGAACTATCAGACCGTCTCGTCGCTCGCCAACATCCTGATCCGCGCCGGCGCCGTACGGGCGATGCAGCTCGACATCAACGCGGAATGGCCGAGCTTCAACGTCTTCGCCGCGAGCGGCGGCCGGAACGCCGTTAAGATCGTTCCCAACGGGCAACAACAGGCAACGCGCTATCTCTCGCCCGACGACCGCGACTTCTTCGCCGTGTATCGCCGAATCCCCCACCTCTCGCTCTCGGTGCCGCTGAAATGACCGCGGCAGCGATCGCGGTCACCGCACTCGGCCGGACCGGCGCCGCGCTGGTCGAGGCGATGCGCCCGCGCCAGTGGATCAAGAACCTGCTCCTGTTCGCCGGGCTCGTCTTCGCCGGGGTCGTCAACCAGCCGGTGCGCTGGGCCGACGCCATCGCGGCGTTCGGGATCTTCTGCGTGCTCTCGAGCGGCGCCTACCTCCTGAACGACGCACGCGACGCTGCCTCCGACCGTTTGCACCCCGCCAAGCGATTCCGGCCCGTGGCGCGTGGCGCGATCTCGCCCGAGCTGGCGCTCGCGGCGTCCGCGCTGATGGTCGCGGGCGGCCTCGCCGCGGCAGCCGCGCTCGCACACCAGGTGCTCGAGTTCGCGGTCGCCTTCACCGTTCTGCAGTTCGCCTACACCCTCGTGCTCAAGCGCGCCGCCCTGCTGGACGTGCTGGCGATAGCCGCCCTGTTCGTGATCCGAGCAGCGGCAGGGGCCGAGGCCGTCGAGGTGCACATCTCGTCCTGGCTCCTTGCGTGCACGGCGCTCCTCGCACTGTTCCTCGGACTCGCCAAGCGTCGCGGCGAGCTCGTCAGTGCCGGTCGCGGCGAGACACCGGGCCGAAGCGCGCTACGCGGATACAGCCTCCCGGTCGTCAACGGCCTGCTGACCGCAACGCTCGCCGGCACGTTCGTCACGTATTCGACCTATGCGTTCTACTCGCCGGACACGCAGTGGATGACCGCGACGATTCCGTTCGTCGCAGCGGGCCTTGCGCGCTATCTGTGGCTCGTCCGCCACGACGACCTCGGCGAAGAGCCCGAGACGGTGCTCCTCACCGACCGGTTGCTCCTCGCCTGCGTGGGGCTGTGGGTGATCGTGGCGGCCGCCGTCGTCATTGCGGCCACATAGGATCACCCGATGGAGCACGGCGAGGTCACCGACCGCCAGCTCGAAGCGCTGCTCGGCCGCCTCGACCGGATCGCCGAGGAGCTCACGCGCCTGAACCGGCGTGAGGAGCGGCGCGAGGAGCTGACGATCATCGCGCACGAGCTGCGCAACCTCAACGAGTCGCTCCAGGCGATTACCTACGCGGCTCTGGGGACACAGGGCCCGCAGGTGCGCCGTCGCCGCACGAGCTGAGCTCAGGGGAGCCGGTAGACGTCGAGCACGCCGGTGGCGGCGTGGTCGTTCGCATCGCCTTCGCCGACGGCCACCCGGCCGTCCGCGATGATCGGGCTCTGCCAGTGGACGGCCCCGGTCGGGAGATTCGCCACCAGCTTGCCGCTCACCGGCAGGTAGACGCGCACCGCGCCGTTGCCGGCCACGTAGAGCAGGCCTCCTGCAACGGCGGGCGACGTGCCGTCGTTGCCGTTCGACCAGACCCGGCGCAGGCGGCCGTGCTCGAGACGCCAGGCGGCGGTGCCGCCGCCGCTCGCGACGAATGCCCACGTTCCCTGCCAGACCGCGGGCTCGCTGAAAAGCGCCGCCCCACCCGGTCCGGAGACGGTCTGCAGCGCCCCGCCGACGTCGGCGTTCACACCCGGCAGCCGCCGCAGCTGCAGTAGCCGCAGCTCGCCGTCCTTGCCGCCCTGCAAGGCGTAGCCGCCCGTGAGGAGCGCCGGGCCGGTCGAGCCGAGGTCGCCGTCGGTCGCGTTCAGGTGCTGCTGATCGGACGGTGTCCAGTGGCGGAGCATGCGCGAGGCGTCCGGCGAGAGAACGATCACGCTGTCACCCCAGTCGGTGCGGCCGTTCCACGGCCCGTTCCCCGTCGCGACGACGAGCGTGCCGTTCGCCGGGTCGACGGCCGCGCCGCTTCGCGACCAGATCGCCGAGTCGCTCGACGGGCAGGTACGCGGAAGGATCAACTGACGGCGGTCGCTGCAGAGCGAGTTCCAGACGTGCGCGATGCGCCCGGTGGCCTCCGAGATCGTCACGACGTGCCCCTGGTAGGGCGGGATGTCGCCGTAGTAGCCACCGGTCGTCGCGATCACGAGCCCCCGGGAGACGTTGAGCGCCGAGGCGATCTTCTCGTGGGCTGGGTCGCGCGTGATCGCCGTCGTCCACAGCACCTTGCCGTCCGAAAGCCGAAGCTTGCGGATGCGGCCGTCCGGGGCCGCGGCGTAGACGGCCGTGCGGTCGGTCGAAGCGGCAGGCGTCGCGGTCGTGATCTGCGCCGACCCGGCGATGCGCGCGTACGCAGGCGGCGTGAACCGCCAGATCACCTGGCCCGTGTCGGCGTTCAGGGCTTCCGTCTTGCCGTAGGTTGTCGTGATCACGAACATGCCACGCACGTAGATCGGGGATGAGTCGACCGTGCCGTCGACCTGCACCTGCATCCGCACGAGAGTTGCGATGTTCTGTGGGGTGATGCGGGAGTCGGGTGAGCTGCCGTGCCGGGCGGCGTCGTAGCCGAAGCGTCCCCAGTCCGTGTTCGGCCCGCCCGAGAACGCGAAGCTCGGCACGGCCGCCACGAGGCCCGCCGCGAGCGCGACGAGCCACCTCACTGCGCGGCGAGATCCGGCGACTTGACCCAGGGGCCCGGCGGCGTGAGCAGCGACTCGGCCTGCAGGTAGGCGAGACCGGCAAGCGGGAGGTCGCTCCACCGTTCGAAGCAGAAGTAGCGGCGCCGCCAGTGCGGGAAGAACTTCCGGTTGAAGCTGTGGAGCCGCTCGACCTGGAAGAGACGGTCGGCCTTCAGCAGCACGAAGCGCACCGAACGGGTGAAGGAGCTCGCGTCCTCGTCCGCGCGGAGGAAGTCGGCGAACACCGCGAAGTTCAGCGACACCTCGGTGACGTGGTGGTCGCGCGCCCAGGCGACGGTCTCGGTGATCAGGTACTCCATCAACCCGTTCGGCGTATCCCTGCGCCGGCGCATCGACGCGAGCGAGTACCCCTCGCTGGCCGGCGACGGCACGAGCTGCAGGAAACCGCCGACAGCGCCGTCGGGACCGACAGCGACCGCGAGCACCGTGTCGGGATAGCGGAACAGCGCGTCCATCGCCATCGTGAAGCCGCGCTCCGGCCACGTGCCTCGCCACTCCTCGGAGACCGAGAGCAGTTCGCCGCGCAGCGCTTCGTCGGCATCGGCGGTCGAGAGCACCGACACGGTGTAGCCGCTCTTCTCGAGACGCGAGACCGACTGCCGCACCTTCCGGATCGCGCGACCATCGAGTGAGAACTCGGCGGGCTTGATCACCGCCTCGTCACCCAGGTACATCGACTTGAAGCCGATCGCGGCGTAGTCCTCGAGCGCCTCGTTGGACGCACCGGCGACGGCAACCCGCCAGCCCTTCGTGTGCGCAACGCGTACGAACTCGGCGACCAGCGTGTGGCGCTCGGTCTCGGCGCCGATCGGGTCGCCGGCGACGAGCGCCGTCCCGCCGATCACGCGGTAGGCAAGGAACGACCCGCCGCTCGGCGAGAAGAAGTAGCTCTTGTCGCGGCGCAGCGCGAAGTAGGCGAGGCTGTCGGAGCCGTGCTCCTGCACGAGCTCCGTCGCCCGTTCGCGCTCGTCGGCGCCCGGCGGCACGATCGGATGAGGCCGGAGCCAGAGCCACAGCGCCCGGAAGCCGAGCGCTGCGATCAGCAGCAGCCCGGCCGTCTCGATCCGGATCGAGAGCTCGTCCGTCTGGGAGTTCACGACGAGGAAGAGCGTCACGGAGACGACGAGCGCGATCCCGACCTGGACGAGCGGCATCACCGTCGCCGGATCTCCCGGCGCGACGAAGTGCCGGCGCGAGCGCACGAGCGCGACGAGGAGGATCAGATGCATGCTCGCCTCCTCGAAGTCCAGGCCCTTGGCGAGGTGGGCGAGCGCGGAGGCGATCACGATCACGACGGCAAGCCACCAGGCGCGCCGCTTGCGCCGTGCGATTCCGCGGGAGAGCCAGATCATCCCGAGCCCGAGCGCCAGCGAGATCGTGCGCGCAGCGCTCGGCACGCCGGGCGGAAGCACCCCGCCGACCAGGTCCACGCGACCGGCGGCGTCAGGGGTCAGCGCGGAGATGATCGAGATGAGGCCGGCAATGCTCGCGGACCATGCCAGCAGCACAGGTGTCGCCGGGCGACGCACACCCGGAGGGTAGCGCCGTTTAGACCGCTAGTCGTGGAGGAGGACGCGCCGGAGCTCGTCCTCCTTGCCCGGCTCGAGGATCGCCAGCACCTGGTCGCCCGCCTCGAGCTGGGTCTCCTCGTCCGGGACCTCGGCCTTGCCGTCACGGACGACGGAGATCAGCCGTGCCCCCTCGGGCAGGCGCAGTGCACGGACGCGCTTGCCCTGGCAGTTCGCGCCCTTGTCGACCGTCACCTCGACGATCTCGAGGTTTTCCTTGCGCAGCTCGAGCAGCTGGATCAACCCGTGCTCCGGCACCTCGTGCTCGATCAGGCCCATGATCGCGCCGGTCGCACTGACCGTCGGCGAGATGCCGAGCAGGTCGAAGTAGGGCTGGTTGCGCGGATCGTTGATGCGGGCGATCACGTTGCCGGCGCCATAACGCTCGCGCGCGAGTTGGCAGATCACGATGTTGTCCTCGTCGTCGCCT
Source organism: Gaiellaceae bacterium (assembly GCA_035534955.1). Classification (GTDB taxonomy): domain Bacteria; phylum Actinomycetota; class Thermoleophilia; order Gaiellales; family Gaiellaceae; genus PALSA-600. The sequence continues at coordinate 3,917 of DATLQV010000039.1, read as the reverse complement.
GTTGCTGCGACGAGCAGGTCGGGCGGGCGCTTGATGCCGGCACGCTCGAGCACGAAGAGCTCGGTCGCGTCGCCGCGAATCACCTGGTGCTCGAACTCCGCCTCGAGCTTGTCGAACCGGTACGGCCGCTGCTCGATCAGCGTCACCTCGTGCCCGGCGCGAAGCAGCGAGCGCATCAGGTTCGCACCGATCTTGCCGCCGCCTGCGATCAGGATGTACACGAGTGTGCCTCCACCTAGACAGTCGCCTGTTCTGCATCGCGCACGGCGCTGACGAGCGTCTCGATCGCCGACGAGGTCGGGCAGACGATGTGCAGCCCACGCGAGGCGTAGAACTCGGCGCGCGCCGGGTCGAGCACCCGCACGATCACCGTCGGCACCTCGAAGTGCTTCTGCGCCGCCTGCGCGATCACGAGATTCGTGTTGTCGCCGTTGGTCGCGACGACCACGGCGTCGGCATCCTCGATCCCCGCCTCACGCAGGAGTTGCAGGTCCATACCGTGACCGACGACGAAGCCGCCGGTCCAATGCTCGCCGAGCCGGCCGAGGGCGTCCTCGTTCTCGTCGCAGACCGTGACGTCCCAGCTCGACGCCTGAAGCTGCTGCGCGACGGCGGAACCGACGCGCCCACACCCGATCACAATTGCTTTCACAGCGGGGCAGCGTACTCCGTACGGCCGGGTCGGCGCGACCAGGTTCGCGCCGAGGCGGTCGCGGCGAGGACGGCCGCAAGCACGAGGAGCACCGCTCCCGCCCGAGCGACGGCACCGGCTCCGGCAAGCGCGCCGAGTGCGAGGAGCTCGACGCCGACCGCAAACGCGCTCGCTTCGACAAGCCACAGCCGGCGTGGGTAGAGGTCCTCCTGCTTCGGCCGCGGTCCCGGCGGCCACCACACCCAGATCGAGAGCGACAACAGCTTGCCCAGGTGGCCGAGCGTCATGCCGCCGGCGAAGCCGACGAGCAGCAGGACGACGTACGCGCCGAGAGCGCGACCCGGCGAAACCTCGGTCGTGGCGACGGCGAGACCGAGAATCGCCGCCTGGACGAGAAACACCGCTCCGACGGCCAGATGCGCGAGCGGTGCCTCGAGCGGCAGTCGACGACGCGCGAGGAGCGGCGCCATCCGGGCCGCGAATCCCACCAGTGCACCGATCACGGCTGCCGCTCCGGCCACTTCCAGCACCGGCGCGCCGAGTGCGATCCCCGCGACGAGCAGCCAGAGCCCGCCCGAGAGCACGAGCTCCGTCAGCGGCAAGCGCCGCGGGGGCGCGGCGGGGGCAAGAGCGAGCATGGGCCCGAGCGTCCTCGCGACGGTGACGATCAGAAGGGTCAACCAGCCGAGCACGGCGAGATGGAGGTGCACAAGCACCCAGCGGTCGTGAGTGACGCCGAGCGAGCTCCGGTCGCCATGCGCGAAGACGACTGCTCCGAGCACGAGAGCAGCCAGGACGTGGGCGCAGACGAGCAGCACGCCGACACGGCTCGTGACGAGCGTGCGGCCCCGCGGCGCCCGCACCGCGAGCCCGACGAGCTCCACGAGCACGACGGCGAGCCCGCACGTGAGCAGTGCCGCCGACGGCCACAGCAGGAACGGCAGGTTCCGCGAGATCCCGACCGCGGCGACCGGTCCGCTCGCGAGCCCGATCGGCACCAGGCGCAGCAGGCGAGGCCGTCGTAGGTCGTTGCGCAGCATCACGGGCAGAAGATGAAACGCAGCGGCCGTCACGGCCGGCGGAAGCAACCCCAACGCAACGAGATGCGCCGCGAGGACCGGCTGCCACGCGAGCAGATCGTGCGCCGCGAGCTGCGGCGCCGCGACGACGAGCAGCAAGGCCCCGGCGAGCCATGCGACCAGGGCGACAAACGCCAGGGCGCCAAACACACCGAGTGCGACAGGCCCGCCCACGGCGCGCGCGCCTACGAGCGGGAGCGCCTTTGTCCCCGGGCGCCCACGCAGCGCCCCCGGCTCACCCTGTCCGCGTGTCAGGTCGCGGCCAGCTCCTCGTCCAGCACGGTCTGCGGGAACGCGACGATCAGCACCTCACAGGGAGCCTTGCGCAGGACGTAGTCGACGGTGGGCGAGAAGAAGCGCGACTGCCGGCGCCAGCGCGGCGCCGAGCCGAGGACGATCAGATCGGCGCCGACCTCGTTCGCCCGCACGACGATCGCCGCGCCGATCGACCGCGCGCGAACCGTTGTTCCTTCCACGGTCACACCGTGTTCGGCGCCGAGCAGCTTCGCTTCGGCGAGCGACTCGGCCGCGCGTTCCTCCTGCCCGGCCAGCGGCGCGTCGAGCGGCTGGTCGAGCGGGACGCTGATCACGTGCAGGGCTTGCACCTCCGACCCGTGCTCGGCGGCGAGCTTCACGGCGGTCGCGAGCATCTCCTCGCCGATGATCCCGAGCTTCATCGGGACGAGGATCCGCCTGAACGTCACGGGAGTCTCCACGGGCCGCTCGTCAGGCGCCGTGACCTTCTCCATCAGCCCTTCGCCGTGCGCGCTGCGGACGCCGACGAAGACGGCGAGGCCGGCCGCGAGCCAGGCGAAGCCCGCATACCGCGCCGCCGGGTGCGTCATGAGCGCGATCAGCCAGACCGCGAAGGTCGCAACGGAGCCGACGATCGCCGGCAGCGGCAACTCGACCCCACGAATGCGCACGTTGAACGGCGCGCGGTAGGGCCGCGCCAGGTCGGGCTCGTCGATCCGGAGCTTGATCACAGCGAGCTGCGCCGCGGTGAACGCGAGCAAGACGCCAAACGAGAAGAGGCCTGCAAGGAACGAGACGTCGTGCTTCAGGAAGGACGAGCCGACCACGAGCGCCGACGAGATCACGGCGGCGGAGACGATCGCCTGCGGCGAGACATGCGCACGCCTGCTCAACCGCCCGAAGCTGCGCGGCAGCTGGCCGTGCTCGCCCAGGGAGTACGCGAGGCGGGTGAAGCCGGAGATCGACGTCGTGATAGCGGCGAACAGGATCAGCGCACCGGTGATGCCAACGTAGAACTCGAGCGTGCCGCCGAGGAAGTGTGGCAGCTGCCCGCCGATGCGGTGCGCGACCCCAAGCAGCGGTGAGCGAATCCAGCGGTTGCCGAGTGCCGTGTCGGGCCCCGGAAACGCCGACAGCGCCACGATCGCGATCGCGACGTACATCGTCACGACGGTGGCGATGCCGCCGAAGACGGAGCGCGGTATGTCGACTCCCGGCCGGCGAGCCTCGGCGGCCAGATTGGCGACCGTTTCGAGCCCGGTGAACGCGAGCATGCCAAGGGGCAGCGCGAACGCGATGGCGTGCCAGCTCGGGTGCGTGCCGAGCGACGTGCCGCGTGCGAGAGCATGCGGCGAGAAGACGAGAACGAAGCCGAGCACGACGAGCAGAAGCTGGGTGAGCAGGTCGAGAGCCGGCACGACGATGGTGATGCCGTAGAGGGACGGCCGCCGCACGACGCGGATCAGCGCAACGGACACGATCACCGACACCGCGACGATCACGTCCCAGGGGTTGCGGTCGAGTGCGCTTACACCGAGTGCGCCCGACAGGTAATGGGGCAGGAAGAGCGCCGACAACGCAATCACGATCAGGTAGTCGAGGAAGAGGGCCCAGCCGGTGAGGAAGCCGGCGAGATCGTTCGCTGCACGGCGCACGAACGTGGCGGCGCCGCCCGTCTCCGGCAGGGCCGCGGTGCCCTCCGCATACGAGAACGACACGGTCAGGAAGAGGACGCCCACGCCGAGCAGGACGAGCGGCGTGAAGCCGAGCGCGTGCGCAGCGACGATCCCGAGCGCGAAGTAGATCGACGAGGCGATCTCACCGTAGGCGACAGAAAAGAGCGCACGCGCGTCGAGCTCGCGGCGCAGGCCGGGAAGCTTGCGGGCCACTAGCTCCGCCTCCGCAGCATCGTCAGGCGGCCGGCGCCGGCC
>DATLQV010000038.1:0-3741 GCA_035534955.1 Gaiellaceae bacterium | reverse complement strand
CGCGCGCGCGGCGATCTCGACGAGCGGCCCGGCGCCGAAAGGAGTCCGGTACGGAACCCCGATCCGCTCGTAGACGATGGGCGGAACCGAGATGTCGGCGAGCAACAGCCGGCCGACCGCAGCGGTCGCGGCCGGTTCGCGGAGCCCCTGTTTCGGGAGCGCGAGCGTCACGGTTTCGTCGGCGACGACGTGAGGTTCACGCAGCGTGCCGGTCGAGAGCTCCAGCCCGGAGGGGACGTCGAGCGAGAGTGTCCGACGGCCCACCGTCCAGCGGATGAGGCGCGCGATGTCTCCATGCGGCGCGCCGTTCTGGCTGTAGCCGAGCAGCGCGTCGACGACAAGGTCGGGGTCGCGTAGATCGCCGGTCGGGCCGACGTGCTCCGGCATGCCAAGTACGCGAACGATCTCGAGCTGCCGCCTTGGCGTCTCCGCAAATCGTTCGGGCGGGGCGCCGAGCGCGAGCTCGACGTCGGCTCCCGCGAGCAGCAGGTGCCGCGCAGCGACGAGGCCGCCGCCCCCGTTGCCGCCAGGTCCCGCCAGCACGACGATCCGGCGGCCGGCCGCACCGCCGAGCATGCGCGCAGCCGCCGACGCGAGCGCGCGGCCGGCATTCTCCATCATCTGCTCCAGGGAGATCCCGATCTCCTCGATCATCAGCCGGTCGACCTCGCGCATCTGCTCGACCGAGATCCACGTGAGATCTCCCGCCGGCACGACCGGAAACTCGCGTCGTCCGAGCGCGTAGTGCCGCTCGGCCCGCTGATCAGCGGGCCAGCTGTCCTCGAGCTCGATGCCGAGCCCGTCTGCGATCCGGTTCACGTAGTTGAAGTAGGCGACGACCTGATTCGCATCGACGATCGCGCGGTCATCGAACCCGACTGCACGAAGCGGTGTGAGATCGGCCTCCGATACGGCTGCGGGCGTCCGTGTCAGCGTGAGCGCGTAGCCGCAGAGTGCGTGCATGCGCTCGTCCAGTTCGTGCCAGGCGCCGGAGGCGACCGCCTCCGCGAGCGAGGCGTCGCCCGACTCGCGGGCGAGGCTCTCGCCGTGTTGCACCACTCAGTAGTGGCAGTCGTTTGCCGCGGAGACCGTCACCGCGATCGCCTCGCGCTCGGCGCGTGACAGCGGCGAGTCGCCATACATGATCGTCCGGTACAAGCGCACGTGCGCAAGCATCGCTTCGCGGTTCAGCGAGTGCGACGCGATGATGTTCGCCTGTCCGGCTGCGGCTGGATCAGTTCTGACCCACATCGGCTCGAGTCTCTCCTTTTCGACGCCACTGCAGCACGCTGCTTCGCTCAGCGTACGGTGAAGCTACCGTGCATGAACGTGTGGTGTGGGTCGCACACGTATGAGTAGCCGCCCGGCCGCAGCCGCACAGTCCAGTTCGCCTTGCCGATCTGAGCGACGGACGTGGTTTTGTTCACGCCCGGTCCGCGCAGATGGAAGTTGTGGATGCCGGAGAGATCACGGATCGCAAACGTGTACGTGCCGTGTTTCAGCGTCCGCACGGGCGTCCCGGTCGCGCTCTTCAGCGTGATCGTGAAGCCGGGACCGACGGTGCCGCGAAGCACCGGTGCGGCGGTGGTGGCCGCCGAAGCGGCCGAGATGACCGTGATGGCCGCCGCGATGAAGCCGACGAGAAGCACTGTGCGCATGCGACCCCCCTGGATCGGTAGTTGGACGTGAAACGCATGCCGATCGACGCGTCGCCTTAGCTACAGCGGAGACGAGTGGAACGGATGCAAGAGACGCGACTGCCGCGCGCGCGGACACCTCGTCCGAATCCTTCTGGCGGCCGTCGCATCTGACCTGATCATGCGCAACCTGCGTAGATCACCCAACAGAAGGAGTAGGGCCGACGATCCCGCGGCGGCGCAACTGGTCGCGCTCGAGCGGCGGTCGCTCTGGATCGACGTACCAGAGGAAGCCGCCGGTCTGGACCTGATCGAGCGGTTGAGCCCGCTGCACGCAGAACTGATCCCTGCGCTCGACGATGCGTGCTGTCGCGTCGCAGTCGAACTGCGCCAGCACGTGACCGACGAGGTCATCAGCCGCGTCCTCGACATCGTCCCCGCCTGGGCAAAGGCAAACGAGATCGACGCAGCGCGCGTAGAGCTCGACGGGAACGTTCACATCGTGCGGTCTTAGCGTGCTTGGCGCACTACGGTCTGTCACCGCCAGCATCGAGCTTTCGCGCGACCCGCAGGGGTTTTTCGATCGGCGCGCGGCGGCACAGGGCGCGAACTTCACAACATCGGTCTGGCCGCTCGGCGAGATCGCTGTCGTCTCGCGGCCGAACACGATTGCCGACCTCTTCGCGGCCGACGCCGACGCGCTGCGCGCCGGCGAGGCAACGAGGCGCGTGCTGCCACTGCTCGCGGGCTCGATCCTTTGCGCCGACGGCGAAGAGCATGAACGTCGCCACCGCGCGCTCCTGCCTGTCTTCCGCGCGTCCCGCGTCGCAGCCCGCACGGAGCGCATCGAGTGGCTCGCCCGGCGCGCGTTCGACAGCCTCCCGCGAGGCAGGCGGGTGCCTCTCCTGCCGGCGCTTCGCCGGTTGACGTTCGCAGTCCTGGCGGAGGCCGTGCTCGGCACCACGGACGAGGAGTTCACCATCGAGCTACAGCGCCGCGTCAACCGCTACCTCTCCGGCCCTCCAATTCTCGCGACCTGGAGCGCATCGCAGCGGCCCCTCCTTGGTGCCGAGCTTGCCCGCAGGCAGCGCAGCGTCGACGAGCACCTCCGGGAGGCCATGGCGCAGAGCGGGCGCGCGTCCGATGGAGACGCACTCTCGCTGCTTGTGGAGTCGGGGGCCGAGGAGAAGGAGGTGCTTGCGGATCTGCGCGCGCTGTTGATCGTCGGACACGAAACGACTGCGGCGGCGCTCGCGTGGGGGCTCGACCTCCTCGCCCGTCACCCGCACGTCGCTGCACGTCTTCGCGACGGCGACAACCGCTATGTCGAAGCGGTTGTGGCGGAGGTGCTGCGCCTGCGCCCGCCGGTCGTCGACTCGGTCCGACTCGCCGCTCACGACGTCATGCTCGGCGGCAGGGCGGTTTCTGCGGGGACGTTCTTGCTTGCTGCCCCGCTCCTTGCACACCGCGATCCGGTCGCCTACCCGGATCCGTGGCGCTTCGAGCCGAACCGGTTCCTCGACCATCGCCCGCCGCAGGGCGCCTACTTCCCTTTCGGGGGCGGTAGCCGACGCTGCCTCGGCGCGCCGCTCGCCTCGCTCCAGCTGGGTGTCGTGCTTGAGCTCGCGGCGCGAACGCTTCACCTTCAGGCCGCGAACCGGCCCGAGCAGGCCCGGCTTCGCGGGACTGCGGTCGTTCCTGCTCGGGGCGCGAAGCTCATCGTTGAATAGACGACGGTCGCTGGTTTGCCGAGACGTGCTTGACGGCCGGGAAGAATCCCGGCCACGCCGCCGGGGTCGAAGAGGACGTGGATGACACGACAAGAACTCGAGCGCAATACTCGATGCCGAGCCTCGGGCGGCTCGCGCCGATGCTCGCGGCGATCGCGCTCGCCCTCATACCGTGGGCCTTCTGGCTGTCGCGGACCTTGCCGGCGACGCACACGGCCCGACACTGGGATCTCGCCTGGGCCGGCTTCGACGCCGCCCTTGCGCTCGGCCTTGCGTCGACGGCGCTCAGCGCGATCCGGCACTCGCCCTGGCTGGTTGCGGCGGCGAGCGCAACGGGCACCCTGCTCGTCGTCGACGCATGGTTCGACGTCCTC
>DATLQV010000037.1:0-10671 GCA_035534955.1 Gaiellaceae bacterium | reverse complement strand
GGCCGGCTTCGACGCCGCCCTTGCGCTCGGCCTTGCGTCGACGGCGCTCAGCGCGATCCGGCACTCGCCCTGGCTGGTTGCGGCGGCGAGCGCAACGGGCACCCTGCTCGTCGTCGACGCATGGTTCGACGTCCTCACCGCGCAAAGCGGCGGTGAGCTTACTGTTGCCGCAGCCGAGGCCGTGCTTGTCGAGTTGCCGCTCGCGGCCCTCAGCTTCTGGATCGTCCGCGACGCCGAGCGTGCTGTCCAAGCGCTGTGCGACTGCCTGCGGGTCACGAATAGGACGCCGAAACGCCAAACGTCGAGAACGCATCGGACGGTGCACGATGAGCGCTGAACCCGCACCCGTCACCGTCTACACCCTCCCTGGTTGCATTCACTGCGACCAGGCTCGGGCGTTGCTGCGCGGCCGCGAGATCGTGTTCACAGAGATCCCAGGCAACCGCTCGCCCGCCTTCCGTCGCATGTTGCGCCGGCTGACCGGCCGCACTTCGGTGCCGCAGATCATGATCGACGGATCCCCTGTAGGCGGCGCGTCGGACTTGGCACGCCTCGACCGCCGCGGCGTCCTCATGCCACTTGTCCAGCGCGAACCGTTCCCGCGCGCGGTCGTCATCCGCCGCCTCAACCCGGTCGGGCTGCTCACGACACCGTTCGGCGGGACCTGCGGGCTCTGGCGTCACCGGGTCGACATCCTCGAGCGCGACGGTCGGGCGATAGAACGCGTTCCGGCGCGGTCTGCGGAGCACGCTGTCGAGATCGCCGCTTCTTTCAACGAGAACGAGGAAGCGGCGTAGCGATGGCACTTGCGCGCTTCGATGTGGCAGTGATCGGCGCCGGCATGGGCGGCTGGGCCGGCGTCCGTGCGGCACGCAGTCGCGGCAAGCGGGTCGCGCTGTTCGAGCGCGGCCTGGTCGGCGGCACCTGAATCACGCGCGGGTGCATCCCGACGAAGGCTCTGGTCAGAGCCGCGGAGATCGCTGAGGACGCACGCCAGGCCGATGAGTTCGGTATCCGGGTCGGCGCGGTCGAGGTCGACTTCGCGGCCGTGATGGCTCGCATCCGCCGCGTGATCGATGACGGCGTTTCGTTCTACGAGCACCAGATCGAAAAGGACGACGGCATCACCCTGTTCCGCGGCCAGGCGTGCTTCGTGTCGGAGCATGCGATCGAGTGCAACGGAGAGCGCATCGAGTTCGAGCACGCGCTGATCGCGGCCGGCGCCCGGCCACGGATCCCTGCGATTCCCGGCCTCGGCGAAGTGCCGTACCTGACGAGCGACGACCTGCTGCAAGCGACCGAGCTGCCCGATCACCTCGTCTGTCTAGGCGCCGGAGCGGTCGCGCTCGAGTTCGCGCAGGTCTACCGGCGGCTCGGCGCACAGGTGACGGTGGTCCAGCGCGGGGCGCGGATCGCGTCGTCCGAAGACGGAGAGCTCTCAGTCCTGCTCCGCCGCTACCTCGAAGAGGAAGGGGTCGAGGTGATCACGGAAGCGGCGGTCGAGCGGGCCGAAACGGTCGCCGGACGCCCAGCGCTCGTCCTTGCAGACGGCCGCCACGTCGTCGGCGACAAGCTGCTTGTCGGCGCCGGCCGGGTGCCGGTCGTCGACGGACTCGGCCTCGCGGAGATCGGCATCGAGACGCGACCAACCGGGGTCGTCGTCGACGGAACGTTGCGCACGACGCTGCCGCACGTCTCAGCGATCGGCGACGCGACCGGAGGCCTCATGTTCACCCATGTGGCCACCTACGAGGCGCCGATCGCGATCGCGAACATGCTCGACGGCGCCGGAATCGAGGCAGACTACCGGGTGATCCCGCGCGTGATCTTCACCGCGCCGGAGCTCGCGGGCGTGGGGCTCTCTGAGGAACGGGCGCTGGCCGCGGGCCACGAGGTCGAGGTGCGCCGCTTCGACGTCGGCAAGACCGGCAAGGCGCGCGCGCTCGGGGACCGGCGCGGACGCGTCAAGTTCGTGCTCGACCAGCGGAGCGGCGAGATCCTCGGCGCCCACATCCTCTCCCGCCACGGCGCTGATCTTCTCCCGGAGGCGATGGTCGCGATGCATGCGGACACGCGAACGCTCGCACCGCTGCTCGCAACGATCCATCCGCATCCGTCGCTCAGCGAGGCGGTGAAGATCGCGGCCCGTGACGGCTGACCAGCTCCAGGCGCGCCGCGGTCGCGCGTTCGGTGATCATCCCGCCTGCTCGGCTGAATCCTCCATTGGCTCGTCCATCATCTTGAGCATCTGCCGTCCGCCGGTCGTGAAGAAGCGCCACAGGATCGCCGCGGCGATCAGGCCGAAGACGACGTTCAGGAAGGTCGTGTAGTTCCAGGTGATCGAAGCCATCTCGACCTTCGCGTGCCGCCCTTTCGGAATCAGGCCCGCCCCCTGGAAGACGAACTCGACGACGAGTCCGGCAACGGCCATCGTCGCGTAGAAGGTGGCAAGCAGAAAGCCCGTCATCTTCCAGCCGTAGTAGCGGCGATAGATGTCAAGGATCGGGAAGATGATCAGGTCGGCGAAAATGAACGCGAGCACCCCGCCGAAGCTGATTCCCCCGTTCCACAAGACGGCTGCGAGCGGCACGTTGCCGATCGAGCAGACAAAACTGACCATCGCAACTCCAGGCCCGATCAACGGCCCCCAGAACTTCGCGAAGGTCGGATGAGATTCGAAGAAGAGCCCCTGCCACCAGCTGCTCGGCACCCACGCGGCAAGCGCTCCTGCGATGAAAAGACCACCGACGACGTCGCGAAGAATCGCCGCCCACTCCATGACGAAGACGTGGGACGTCGCTGTGAAGCCGGCAGGGCTCGCAAGCCGCCGCCAGAGCGACCCCTGCTCGCTGATCGACATGTCCATCGCCGCATGACCTTCCATCGACCCGCGACGCCCCTTCGTCGCTTCGGCCACTGCCAGATCGACCATCTGGCGCGTGAGGAACACGCGAAAGAGGATGGCCAGGAACACGATCATCAGCGGCCCACCAAGAAACTCGCCGAGCGTGAAGCGCCAGCCGAGGATCAGCGCCATGATGATCCCCAGTTCGATCACGAGATTCGTCGAGGCGATCTCGAACGCCATCGACGCCGTGAAGTTCGCACCCTTTTGAAACAGCGATCGCGCGAGTGCCACGGATGCGTAGGAGCAACTCGATGACGCTGCACCGAGCCCGGTGGCGACAGCGAGGCTGCGGGGCGAGTCGTCAGGAAGGAGGTTGCGAATCGCCCGCTTCGAGACGAGCGCCTGGACGACGGCCGAGAGCAGGACGCCGAGGATCAACGCCCAGAGAATCTCCCAGGTCATCCCGAGCGCAAACGAGAGCGCCCGCCAGAGCTGGTGCGGAACACTGACAGCGAGCATCACGAGACCCGGAGCGTGTCAAAAGAGCCAGGCGGCCGGCCGTTCCGACCGGCTACCGGCGCGCCGCAAGCAGGCCGAGGTTCGAGACGACGAAGGGCACCACGAAGTTGAGCGGCACCTTCAACACCAGTACAGAGTTGAAGTGCCCGGCCGCGAACGTATCTCCCTCATTGATGCCGGTCAGCACCACTCCGACCACGAGTGCGATCCTGGTCGTCGCCCTTAGGTTCTCCGGTCGTGCGCAGAACCGGCAGCGATCCACGGCCGTCGCAACTCTGCCTACGCCTGCGGCGTCCATCATCCGCGGCCGTGGCGGTCGATGTCTGCGGCGGCGTTGATCAGGCCGACGTGGCTGAACGCCTGCGGGAAGTTACCGAGCAGCTCGCCCTTCACCGGGTCGATCTCCTCAGCCAGCAAGCCAAGGTCATTCGCGTACCCGACGACACGCTCGAACAGCGCCTCCGCTCGTTCGATCTCACCCGCGCGGGCAAGCGCGCTGACGAGCCAGAACGAGCAGATCACGAACGTACCCTCCTCACCCTCGAGGCCGTCGTCGGAGCGGTACCGCAGCAGCAGGCCGTCTTGCATCAGCTCACGCTCCAGCGCGTCGATCGTCGAGCGAACTCGCTCGTCGGTCGCCGGCAGGAAGCCGGTCAGAGGGATCAGAAGCGCCGAGGCATCGAGGTCCTCAACGCCGAAGGCCTGCGTGAACGCGCGCTTGCGCGTGCTGAAGCCGCGGGTCAGGATCGCCTCGCGTACCCGGTCGCGCTCGACCTCCCAGCGTTTCACTCGTTCGCCAGCGCCGATCCGGGAAGCGAGCCGCACCGCACGGTCGAGCGCAACCCAGCAGTAGACCTTGCCGGACAAATAGTGCTGCGGCCCTGACCGCGCCTCCCAGATCCCGGAGCCGCGCTGCCCCCAACGCTCCGCTGCGGCGTCGGCAAGATCGCAGAGAAAGTGCGACTGCAGCTGATCTGGCTCGCCGAGATGCTCGACGTAGCGGCAGTAGGCGTCGAGGAACTCGCCGTAGACGTCGAGCTGCGTCTGATTCCAGGCGCCGTTCCCGACCCGGACCGGTGCACTGCCGCGGTGGCCGCGCAGGTGCGGCAACTCCCGTTCGGCGAGGTCTCGCTCGCCCGCGATCCCGTACATGATCTGCAGCGGCTGCTCGTCGTGCACGTGGCCGCCGGCGGCGCCCACCATCCAGTCGACGAACGCCTCAATCTCATCCGAGCAGGTGCCGATCCAGAGCGCATCGAGCGTCAGGCTCGCGTCGCGGATCCAGCTGAAGCGGTAGTCCCAGTTACGGCTGCCGCCGATCGCCTCCGGCAGCGACGTCGTCGGCGCGGCAACGATCGCCCCGGTCGGCCGGTAGGTGAGCCCCTTCAAGATACGCGAGGAAAGCCGGATCAGCTCCCGATGGGGCCCCTGGTAGATGTCATGGTGAGCCTCCCAGGAGCGCCAGCCGGCGACCGTGTCGTCGATCCGTCCCGCCACCTCGCCGGACGGTGTCGCCCGCGGCTCTGGATGCTCGGCGGGCGCCCAACGGAAGGCGAAGCCGCGGCGCTCGCCGGCCTTGACCGCGATGCGGGCGAACACGGTCGAGTCCCTTGTCTCCAGCGGCAGGTCGGCGCTGAGCGCGAACCGGTCGGGGCCGCCGACCGACAAGGCGCCACCGTCACGCAGCCGGAACAGCGGCCGGCCGAGCCCATACTCAGGCCGCGCCGCCAGCTCGAGCTCGAGCTCCACACGCCCTTCGAGCCCCTCGACGAGCCGGGCGAGCTCGTGCGGTGACTGAAGGCCGAGCGCATGCCCGCGCTGGCCCTCGGCGAACAGCATCGCGTCGGTCAGCCTGACGGTTCCGCCGGCCCCCGTGAAGGTCGTCTCGATCACGAGCGTGCCCGGGACGTAGCGGCGTGAGCTCTCGAAGCGGCTGGCCGGCCGGATCGACCAGTGCCCGGCGTCCGGATCGAGAATGCGTGCGAAGACGGAACGGCTGTCGTAGCGGGGCAGGCAGAGCCAGTCGATCGAGCCGTCCGTCCCGACGAGTGCGGCGGAGTTGCAGTCTGCAAGCAGGCCGTAGGCGGAGATTGGAAGCGTCATCTGCAGCCGTCCGATGCTGTCACTCCGGCGCGAGATTCGCGGAAACGGCATTACGGTAGAGCGCATCGAACTCGTCGTCCACGAGCAGAGGAGAGTTGATGGCTGTCCAGCCGGCGCGCAAGGTCGACCGGGACGAGGTGTTCCTGGAGCTGACACGTTCGATCTGCCCGGTCTGCAAGCGGGTGATCGACGCCGAGATCAACGCGAAGGACAACCGCGTGATCATGCGCAAGCGCTGTCCTGAGCACGGCCTCTTCGAGGCGCTTGTCTACTCGGACGCGGACCTCTATCTCGCCCAGCAGCGTTACAACAAGCCGGGCACGCTCCCGCTCGAGTTCCAGACCGAGGTGAAGGACGGCTGTCCGCTCGACTGCGGCATGTGCCCGGAGCACAAGCAGCACGCCTGCCTCGGAATCATCGAGGTCAACACTTCTTGCAATCTCGACTGCCCCATCTGCTTTGCCGATTCGGGCCATCACGGTCCCGCTGATGGGTACTCGCTGACACTGGAGCAGGTCGACTTTATGCTCGACCGGTTCATCGCTGCGGAGGGAGACCCGGAGGTGTTGCAGTTCTCCGGCGGCGAGCCGACGATCCACCCGCAGATCCTCGAGTTCGTTGCGCTCGCTCAGTCGAAGGGGATCCGCTCGGTGATGTTGAACACGAACGGCATTCGGCTTGCGCGCGACCGCCGCTTTGGCGAGGAGCTCGCGAAGCTGAAGCCGCACCTCTACTTCCAGTTCGACGGGTTCGAGCGTGAGACACATCTCGCGATCCGCGGCAAGGATCTGCGCGCTGACAAGGAGCGTGGTCTCGACCGTGCCGCCGAGCTCGGGCTGACGGTCACGCTCGTCGCAGCGATCGAGCAGGGCGTCAACGAGCACGAAGTCGGCGAGATCGTCCGCTTCGGCATCCGCCACCCTGCGGTTCGCTCGATTGCGTTCCAGCCGGTCACCCACTCGGGCCGCCACGTCGAATTCGACCCGCTGCAACGGCTGACGAACGCGGACGTGATGAAGCTCGTCGCCGCACAGGTGCCGGAGTGGTTCGCACTCGACGACTTCGTGCCGGTGCCGTGCTGTTTTCCAACCTGTCGCTCGATGAGCTACGCCTTCGTCGACGGCGACACCGTTGTCCCGTTCACGCGACTGCTGGAGATCGACGACTACCTCGACTACCTCTCGAACCGTGTTGTCCCGGACTACGACGTCCGGCACGCGCTCGAGCAGATGTTTTCCTCGTCGGCGACACCGGGCGCGGAGAAGGCGTTGCTCGCCTGCGAGAGCTGCGGCATCGACCTGCCGGCGGAACTCGCGCACCTCGAGCAGAAGGTGTTCATGCTGATCGTCCAGGACTTCCAAGATCCGTACACGCTCAACGTACGGCAGCTGATGAAGTGCTGTGTCGAGGAGATCACCCCGGACGGGCGGCTGATCCCGTTCTGTGCCTACAACTCGGTCGGCTACCGCGAGCAGGTACGAGCGCAGATGAGCGGTGCCGAAGTCGCGCCGGTCGTCCCCAACGCGCTCCCGCTGCAATCGCTGCTGCAGCCGACGCGTTTCGGCTCGAAGACCGTCGCAGGATGAGTCTCGCAGCCGAGGAGATCAAGACCTGCTGCGTCGCCGCCTATGGCAGCCCTGCCGCCCGCGTTCTGCTCGGCGACAGCTTCCACCCCGGCGGCCTCAACCTGACCCGGCAGCTGATTCGCCCGCTCGCCCTTGGCTGCCGGTCAGTCGCCGTCGACGTGGCATGCGGACCGGGGAGAAGCTCGCTCGAGCTGGCCCGCGAAACGGGCTGCACGGTGATCGGCGTTGACCTCTCTGCGGCGAATGTCGCCGAAGCGCAGCGCGCCGCTGAGGTGGCCGGGCTCGCCGACCGTCTTTCGTTTCTCGTCGGCGACGCGGAGGCGCTCCCGCTCGAAGCCGCCAGTGCCGACGGCGCCCTTTCTGAGTGTGCGCTGTGCACCTTTCCCGACAAGCGCGCAGCGGTCCGCGAGCTCGCCCGCGTGTTGAAGCCAGGAGCGCGGCTCGCGCTCTCCGACATGACAGCCGACGTCGCGCGATTGCCGGACGAGCTTCGCACCCTGCAGGCCTGGGTCGCCTGCATCGCCGACGCACGCCCGCTCGATGAGATCGCTGAACTGCTTGGCGGGGAAGACTTCGTCGTCGAGTCGCTTGACCGGCATGACAACGCGCTTGTGCAACTGCTTGATCGCGTCGAAGCGCGTCTAAAAGTGCTCGCGATGACTGCAGCCATGAGTTCCGGCGACCTGGAGCGCGGCTCGTCCCTCATCGCGCTCGCGCGCGACGCGGTCGCCGCCGGGACGCTCGGCTACGGCTCCGTGATCGCCCGGCGCTCGTGACCGCCCATCACCCGGCCGGTCATCTCGCCGGCTGACCAACGGATGTTTTCCGGTGTCCCAGCAGAGATCGGCTACCTCGGCGTCTTCCTGCTCGTTGCCGGCGAGACGGCCGGTGCTCTGGTTCCAGGAGAGACGGCATTGATCGTCGCAGGAGCCCTCGCAAGCCGCGGCGAGCTCTCGCTGCCGCTCGTTATCGCCGCCGGTGCGGCTGGTGCGATCGTCGGCGACAACGTCGGCTTCGTCGTCGGCGGACGAGGATTGCGCTTCTTGCTGACGGCCGGCGGTCGCTGGTCCCGCGAGCGCGCCTGGCTTGTCGCCGAGGGTGAGCGATTCTTCACGCGCCACGGCCCGAAGGCTGTTCTGTTTGCACGCTGGCTTCCGGGACTTCGACTTGTCGGCGCCTGGTTCGCCGGCGGCTCCGGCATGCGCTGGCGTGTCTTTGCCTTCTGGAACGTCGTCGGGGGTATCGCCTGGTCGACATCCGTCGGCACCGGCGCCTATCTGCTCGGGCGGGCCGCGGGCTGGGCTTTCGGGCTTGTCGGGCTCGCTTTCGGCACCTTGCTCGTCGTCGCGCTCGGGGCGACCTTCACGCGCCGCCGAATGCGCCGCCACATGAACGAGGGCGACCGCCCTTCGGTCTGAGGCAGACCGACCAAACCGCCGCCAGCCCACGCCCCCGGCGGCTCGACTCTCTTTGTTAGCCGCCCCGGCCCTGCTGCTCGGCGCGGATCGTGCGGCTGACCGCCTCAACCAGGGCGGGGTTCGGCTCCGGCTCGAGCGTGCCGAGGCTCTGCAGGCCGCGGATCGTCGTCTGCAGCGCCTTCCAGATCGCCCGGCAGTGCCGGCACATCGCCAGATGGCGCTTGACGCGGCCACGGCGGCGCGCGTCGAGCTCGTTGTCAGCGAGATCGGACAGCGCCTCCCGCGTCTCCAGGCAGCTTGCGACCATCGGAATCGTCATTTTCATCGTCATGCCAGCTTAGATGCGTGCAGGCGTCAAGTCGATGTAGCGTCAGCGCACGTGTCCGCCTCCGATGAGCGCGATCTGCTGCTGCGAGCCCAGGCCGGCGACCTGGCGGCATTCGAGGATTTCGTGCGTCTGTTCGAGCGGCGGATCCGGGCGCTCCTCTCCCGTTTCCTTCGCGACGACCGTGACATCGACGAGGCAGCGCAGGACACCTTCGTCCAAGCGTGGCGGCATCTCGACCGCTTCCGCGGCGACGCGGCGCCTTTCACCTGGCTGTACAGGATCGCCGTGAACGAGGCGCTGCAACGCGCCCGGCGAAAGAAACTCGACACGCAGACGCTGGACGACGGTCTCGCCGAGGTGCTCGACAGCGCCGTCGACCCGTCGGTGTCGCGCCCCGTCGCGCCCGATGTTGCCGCCGAAGACCACGAGGTGCAGGAGTTCCTGGCGGAGCGGCTTGCGTTGCTGCCGCTCGACTTCCGGGCGCCGCTCGTTCTGCGCGACCTCGAGGGCTGGTCGAACCAGGAGGTCGCGGACCTCCTCGACCTTTCGGTGGCGGCGGCAAAAAGCCGTATTCACCGGGCGCGGATGAAGATCCGACAGGATCTCGAGTTGTGGCTCGTTGAGCGCGGCCCGTCGTGAGCGCGACGATCGGGGGGGACGCTGCATCGGACGGCTCGATGCCGAAGTACGACGTCGTTGTGGTCGGGGGTGGGACGGCGGGGATGACCGCCGCGCTCGCCGCGCGCTCGCGCGGGAAGCGCGTCGCGCTCGTGGAGCGTGAGTTGCGGCTCGGCGGCGACTGCACGTTCTATGGCTGCGTTCCGTCGAAGGCACTGATCGAGCTTGCGCGGCTTGCCCACGACACGAAGCGCGCTGCCGCCGCCGGTGTGTTCGATCGTGCTCCAGCTCTCGACTTCGCCGCCGTCCAGCGTGAAAGCGCCCTGATCGTCGAAGAGATCGCGCAGGATGAGCGAGACGAGCGCTTCACCGGTGCAGGCGTCGACGTGCTGCACGGCAAGGCGCGTTTCGCCTCGCCGACGGCGCTCGAGGTCGACGGAACACCCGTTGCCGCGGCCGCGTTCGTCATTGCGACCGGCAGCGAACCGGGCGTTCCACCGGTCGATGGCCTGGAGACGGTTCCGTATCTGACGAACCGGACGATCTTCTCACTGGCCGAGCTCCCGCGGCGGCTGCTCGTCCTCGGTGGCGGCGCGATCGGTCTCGAGCTCGCGCAGGCATTCCGACGCTTCGGTAGCGAGGTTGTCGTCGTCGAGATGCTCGATCAGCTGCTGCCGCGCGACGAGCCGGAGGCAGGCGTGCTGGTTGCTGATGCGCTTGCCGGCGAAGGAGTCGACCTGCACCTCGGCGTCAAGGTAGTCGCAGCGCGCATGGACGGCAGCGACATCGTGCTCACGCTCGACCAGGGCGAGGTGCGTGGCGACGCATTGCTTGTGGCGGCGGGGAGACGCAGCAATGTCGAAGGCCTCGGCCTCGACCTGCTCGGCGTTACTTGCGAGCACGGATATGTCGAGATCGACGATCACGCTCGAACCAACCTCCAGAACGTCTACGCCGCCGGGGATGTCACCGGTGGGCTGCAGTTCACCCACGTTGCATCCCACGAAGGACGCGTCGCCGGCCTTAACGCCGCCGGCAAACGCGCCAAGCTCGACCTGCGGGTCGCGCCGTGGGTGACGTTCACCGATCCCGAGGTCGCCCACGTGGGGCTGACCGAGGCGGAAGCACGCGAGCGGCACGACGGCGTCCGCGTCGCGACCTACCCGATGGCGCGCGTCGACCGGGCGCGGATCGAGCGGCAGCCTGTGGGGTTCGTCAAGCTTGTCACCGCGAAGCGCCGGGTGCTCGGTC
>DATLQV010000036.1:0-53509 GCA_035534955.1 Gaiellaceae bacterium | reverse complement strand
GGCGGGCGCGGGCCTCGGCCTTTCGACCGTGCACGGGATCGTCGGCCAGAGCGGGGGCTCGATCGAGGTCGAGAGCGTCGCCGGCGGTGGCAGCACCTTCACCGTCCGGTTGCCCCTGGCCTCGGCCTCGCGGTTGCCGGCGGCGGTGGCGCTCGCTACAGTGGTTGACTGACGAGTCAATCAATCACTTGGAGCGCTGACATGACTGCCATCGAACAGGCCGTCGCGGGCGGTGTCTCGTTTGCCCTGACGGAAGAGCAGAAGGAATTGCGGGCCCTCGCGCGCGAGTTCGCCGCCAAAGAGATCCGGCCGGTCGCGGCGGAGCACGACGTGCACATGCGCCACCCGGTCGAGGTGATCGCCAAGGCGCACGAGGTGGGACTGATGAACCTGCACGTGCCGGCGGAGTACGGCGGCCCCGGGCTGAACACCTTCGACGGCATGCTCGTCGGCGAGGAGGTCAACTGGGGCTGCACCGGCATCGGCACGTCGATCGGCGCGAACGGCCTCGGCGCCGGCCCGGTCCTGATCGCCGGCACCGACGAGCAGAAGGCGACCTGGCTGCCACCGCTCCTCGACGCGCCGATCCTCTGCTCGTTCGGCCTCTCCGAGCCCGACGCCGGCTCGGACGTGGCCCGCCTGAAGACGACCGCCGAACGTCGCGGCGACGAGTACGTCCTCAACGGCTCGAAAACGTTCATCACGAACGCCGGGTATGCCGACTGGACGGTCGTCTTCGCAAAGACCGACGTGTCGAAGGGACACCGTGGCATGTCCGCGTTCATCGTCCCGATGGATTCGCCGGGTGTGACGATCGAGCAGCACCTCGACAAGATGGGGCAGCGCGCAACGGACACGTCGGCCTTCGCGCTCCAGGATGTCGTCGTGCCCGCCGCCAACCGGCTCGGGCAGGAGGGCGACGGCTTCAAGCTCGCCATGCAGACGCTCGACCACACCCGGCCGGGCACCGCGATCGGCGCCGTCGGCGTCGCGCAGGCGGCGTACGAGCTCGCGGTCGCGTACGCCAAGGAGCGCGTCACGTTCGACCTGCCGATCGCCATGCACCAGGGCGTCAACTTCATGATCGCCGACATGGCGACGGAGATCGAGGCGGCGCGCCTTCTGACCTGGCAGGCGGCCTGGATGATCGACCGCGGCGAGCGGGCGACGCTCTACTCCTCGTTTGCCAAGCGGTTCTCGGCCGACACGGCGATGAAGGTGACGACCGACGCGGTGCAGGTCTTCGGCGGCTACGGCTACATGAAGGAGTATCCGGTCGAGAAGCTGATGCGTGACGCGAAGCTGTTCCAGATCTACGAGGGCACGTCGCAGATCCAGCGGCTCGTGATCGCCAAGGAAATCTTCCTCCCGCGCGGCTAGGACGATGGCAATCGACATCGATCTCTCCGGGCGCGTCGCTTTCGTGACCGGCGGTTCGCGCGGGCTCGGCCGGGCCGACGCGCTGACACTCGCACGCGCGGGCGCCGACGTCGTGATCGCCGACCTGCTCGTCGAGTCGGAACTGACCGAGGAAACGGATGCGTATGGCCCGCTCGCGACGGTCGCTCGTACGCAGGGTCTCGTCGGCACCGAGTCCGCCGCGGAGGAGATCCGCGCGATGGGACGCCGCGCACTCGCCGTTCGGTGCGACATCACCGATCGCGACCAGGTGGCGGCGGCGGTCGGCCGGGCGGTCGACGAGCTCGGCTCGGTCGACATCCTGATCAACAACGCCGGCACGCTCGATCACGTTGGGCAGTTTCCGGATCAGCAGGTCGCGCTCTGGGAACGGGACCTGCGCGTCAACCTCAGCGGGGCTTTCAACTGCGCGCAGGCGGTGTGGCCGCACATGAAGGAACGGCACTGGGGCCGCATCGTCAACATGGCGTCGGTCGCGGGAACGCTCGGAGGTTTTGGCCAGGCGTCGTACTCGACGACGAAGGCCGGAATTCTCGGGCTCACGAAGACGCTTGCGCTGGAGGGCGGCCGCCACGGGATCACCGCGAACGCGATCGTGCCGGGGATCATCGGCACCGAGGCCTTCCACATGGCGAATGCCTCGATGAACGAGCGAATCGCCAACCGGACGGTGTTCAAGCGTCCCGGCGAGCCGCAGGACATCGCGAATGCGATCGCGTTCCTCTGCTCCGATCTTGCCTCGTACGTCACCGGGATCGAGTTGAACGTCTCGGGCGGCGTCGAGCTCTTCGTGTTCTAGCCCGGCGCGGCGCTACTGCTCCGCCGTGGCGATCGCCTCCCGCAGCCAGTCCGGCACGCGGGTCGGGCGGAACGTGCCTGCGTCGACCGTCGCGTGGGATGTCCAGCCGTCGGCGATCACCATGCCGTCGCGCTCGATCGCGTACTCGTAGCGGAACCGCGCACCCTTCACATCGAGGCAGCGTGCGTGCACGACCAGCCGGTCGTCGAACTTCGCGGGCTGTGTGTAGCGGATGTGGGTCTCGAGCACGACCGCCTCGATGCCGAGGTCGCGCAGCCTCTGGTAGCCACCCGCGTGGCGTTCGAGGTACTCCACGCGCGCCACCTCGAACCAGACCACGTAGTTCGAGTTGTGCACGATGCCCTGGGCGTCGGTCTCGGCGAAGCGGACCCGGACGTCTGTTGCGAAGCTGAAACCGTGCACGACCGAGAGTGAGCTCGACGTGGGCTTCTAAGCGGCGGCGCGCCTGACAGGCTTCTCGTCGAGAACCCGGGCGCAGGCCGTGCACACCTGCTGCTCGATCTCGTACGGGACGCCTGCCCGCTGCATGAGCACATGGACGCTCTTGGCGACGTGCTCATGGACGTTCGTTGGGGGCCTCGTGGCCATCTGCACGTTCAGCGTAGACGGCAAATGCACAGTTGAATAGTCCGAAACGGTGAAAATCCCGCTAATCGTGGGTGAAGGTTCAGCGTACGGCGGGGAGCGAAAGTTGCACATGTTCCGCCAGGGCGGAGACCCCGACGCCGACGAGCCGTAGCGGTCCGGGGCGCTCGGCCAGCGCACGGTCGAGCAGCGAACAGGCGAGCTCGCCGATCCGGACGGCCTCGTCGGTGCCCGCCTGGAGCGAGGTCGAGCGTGTCCGGATCGCGAAGTCCGGGTAGCGAACCTTGGTCGTGACCCGGCGGGCGACCTGGCCGCGGCTCCGAAGGTGCCGGGCGAGCTGCTCCGACATTCGCCGCAGCTCGTCGTGCAGCCGCTCCGGATCGCCGATGTCGCGCTCGAACGTCTCCTCCTGGGAGATCGAGATGCGTTCGGTCGAGACCTCGAGCGGCCGCGGGTCGATGCCGCGCGCGCGGTCGCGCAGCTCGCGCCCGACCTTGCCCCGCAGCACGTGGCGGAGGTCGTTGTCGCTGAGCGCCGCGATGTCGCCGATCGTCTCGATCCCGAGTCGCCCCAGACGCTCCTCGGCGCGCGGCCCGACCCCAGGCAGGACGCGGACCGGGAGAGGTGCGAGGAACGCCGCCTCGCGGCCTGGGCGGACAGCCGTGAGCCCGCCGGGCTTGCGGCGGTCGGAGGCGACTTTCGCGACCACCTTGGAGGTGGCGACTCCCAGAGAGCACGAGAGGTGCGTGCGCGCCCGTACGACGGCCTGAACCGCCTCCGCGAGGGCACGCGCGTCGTCGAACGCCGGCGCGAGCTCGCCCAGGTCGAGGTAGCCCTCGTCGATGCCGGCCTGTTCGACGGTCGGGACGATCTCCCGGATCGTCGCCCAGACCTCGTGGGAGTAGTCGCGATAGAGCGAGTGCCGCGGCCGGACGAACGTCGCTTGCGGGCACCGTCGCAGCGCTTCCGCAGCGGACATCGCCGAGTGGATCCCGAAGCCGCGCGCGACGTAGTTGGCTGTTGCGACGACGCCGCGGCCGTGGGGGTCGCCACCGACCACGAGCGGCATCCGCTTGAGCTCCGGCCGCTCCAGCTCCTCGACGGCTGCGAAGAACGCGTCCAGATCGAGGTGGGCGACGATCACGCGAACAAGGGTACGCGGGTGCTATCAGTTGACGTACACGGTTCGCCGAAATCGGCTGACCGGGAAAGGAACCGCCGATGTCACGGAACCCGTTGTCCCAGCTTGCATCGATCCGCGAGGACGTGCTCGAGAAGGCTTCGCAGAATCCGACCGCCAACCGTGTGCTCCAGGGGGCGATCCAGATGAAGGATCGCGTCGACGACCTCAGCAAGCGCGTGCGTGGGCTCGAGGCGATGGAGAAGCGCGTCGCACAGCTCGAAGCGCGGCTCGCGAAGCTCGAGGGTGGAGCGAAGAAGGCGGCCACGGCCGCGAGGAAGAGCGCTACGAAGAAGTAGGAACGCGAAGCCGCAGCGCGCCCGGAACGATCTCGAACGCGGCAGGGGTCGTACCGATCTGCTCGCCCTCGACCTCGATCGGCAGATGCTCTGCCGCATCGACCTCGACACGCGCCGTGCGCAGCACCTCCACCTTCGGATGGCTGATGTGCTTGCCCTTGTAGAGCTTGGGCGCTGTGGTGAGGAAGTCCACCTTGCCGATATCGCCGATCAGGACGACATCGAAGAGGCCGTCGTCGGGCTGCGCCTGCGGCGCGAGCATCATTCCGCCGCCGTGCCAGATGCCGTTCGCCACGATCACGTCGTGCATCCGGCCGTGGCGCTCGGCGCCGTCGAGGCGGACGGTCACATCCGTGTTCTCCCACTCGAAGAACACGCGCGTCAGCGCGTAGAAGAACGTCGCCCGCCCGCCGAGCGCCTTGGACATCCCGTTTGCCCGCTGTGCGACGGCGCCGCTCATCCCGACCGACCCGACATTTGCGAAGAACCGCTCCGCTTCCTCGCCGGCCCAGGTGCGGTAGCGAACCCGTCCGGCGTCGATCGTGCGGGTGTTGCCGCCGGCCGCCACCCGCACCGCGTCGTCGAACTTCGACGGGATGCCGTGCGAGCGCACGAAGTCCATGCCGGTTCCGAGGGGGATCGTCGCGAGCTCCACGTCGCGGCCGGCGATGCCGTTCACCACTTCGTTCAGCGTGCCGTCCCCGCCGACAGCGACCACGAGCCGCGCGCCGGCGTCGACGGCGCCACGCGCGAGCTCGATCAGATGGCCCGGCCGCTCGGAGAAGAGCGTCTCACCCTGGAGCCCGAGGCGGGCGGCACGGTGCGCGAGCTCGGGCCAGCGCTTCCCGGCCGCGCCGTTCGAGGCCGCGGGGTTGACGAGGAAGACGGTGGCGTTTTCGCTCACGCGAAAACGCTAGCTCTTCAAAACGGCGAGCCGGCGCCCAGGCGTCATCCTGCAATTGCGACGTCGAGTGCGATCTTCGTCATCCGATCGACCGCCGCCCTGAGCTCGCCGTCGCTGATGCGTGTGAACTCGCCCTCGACGACGATGTCGCTGACCGTGAGCAGGCACCCGGTCTCGACTCCGCGGATCGCCCCGACGGTGAAGAGCGCTGCCGCCTCCATCTCGACGGCGAGCACACCGCGCTTCGACCACCGCTCGTACTGGCCGCCGTCCGGGTTGTAGAAGAGGTCGCTCGAGACGATCGGACCGACGTGCACCTCCTGGCCCAGCTCCTTGGCTGTGTGCACCGCGCCGTGGATGATCGACCACGACGCGGTCGGGCAATGGGGCTCGCCTGCGACCAGGTGCATCGCCGTCGAGTCGGCCGGAACGGCGGTGAGCGCAACGATGATGTCCCCTAGTTGATGATGCGGCTGCAGGCCGCCGCAGGTGCCGACGCGGATCAGCTTCTTGCAGCCGAGCTGCACGAGCTCCTCGAACACGATCGTGGCGCCCGGGCAGCCCATCCCCGTCCCCTGCACCGACACCAGCTTGCCCTTGTACGTGCCGGTGTAGCCGAGAAGGCCCCGCTCGGCATTCCGCTCAACGACGTCCTCGAGGTAGGTCTCGCCGATGTACTTGGCGCGGAGCGGATCGCCGGGGAGCAGCACTGCCTCGGCGTAATCTCCCTCCTGCGCGCGAAGATGGATGGGCATGGAGGCGCAGCCTATACAAGCCGTCCAGATGGGAGACTTGCGGTGTGACGCTGGTCGAACCGACGCGGAAGCAGGTGCTTGCGTTCTGTGCGCGGGACTCGGTCGAATGCGTGTTCCTCGAAGACGTCGCGCGGCGGGGGCTCGGCCGGTTCCTTGCGGTCGAGGGGAGCCGCGGTGCGCTGACGGCGCTCTGCCACGTGGGTGCGAACCTCGTCCCGTCCGGTGTCGGCTGCGGCGAGTTCGCGGCAGCCGCGGGCGATCCGCGTTCCCGGATGCTGATCGGAGAGGCAGGCGCCGTGACCGAGCTGTGGGACGCGGCCCGCGACCGCTTTCCGGCGCCGCGCGAGGATCGCCTGCACCAGCCCGTCTACCGGATCGACGAAGCGCCGTCGCCGGGCGAGTCGGGCCTGCGTGCCGCAACCCCTGCCGACGTCGAGCGGCTCGTCCCGGCATGTGCTGCCGCCCATGAGCTCGAGCTCGGCATCGACCCGCTTGCCCGGGACGCCGACGGCTTCCGCTGGCGTACGGCCGCGCAGATCGACGAAGGCCGGTCGTGGCTCTGGCTCGAGGACGACGTCGTCCGCTTCAAGGCCGAGGCGTCCGCGTGGACGCCGCAGGCAGTGCAGATCCAGCAGGTCTGGGTCGATCCGGAGGTGCGCGGTCGAGGCTACGGAGCGCGGGGGCTGCGCGACCTCTGCCGCCTCCTGCTCGAAACGACGCCCACCGTGACGCTCTTCGTGCGCAGCGAGAATGCGCCCGCGATCGGGCTCTACGACTCGATCGGCATGCGCAAGGTGCTCGAGTACCGGAGTGTGCTCTTTTGAGGCTGCTGCTGCGCCTGGCGGTTCTCACGTGGGTTGCCCGCTGGGCGGTGCTCGAGCTCGCCTCGCGCCTCGGGCACCGGTTGCCGGCCGGGCCGGCGCCACTCGACTCGGCGCGACCGCCCGGCTGGATGCCCGGCCCCGAATAAGGGATCGAGGACGACCTCGAGGCCGCCGATGCGTGTGCGATGTCGCGTTTTGGGATTGTTGCGGTTGTCCTTGTCGCGGCCACGATGGTGCTGCTCCTCCAGGGTCACAGCGGCGCCAGCGCCTCCCCGCAGCACTCGTGTGGCCTGACCGACCGGCAGTTCATCACGAACTACCAGGTGCAGCTGGAGGCTGTCGGCATGTACGGAACCGACTATCTGCAGGGCGACGCGAAGGCCCAGGACGTGATCAACGTCGCCCAGGATGCTGCCCGCAGCGTCCGCTCGTCAGCCCCGTTCGACTCGTCGCTCCAGCTCGTCCGCCGGTACGCGCCGGCGATGTTCCTCGACTATGCGAACGCCGTTTCGCAGCGGGCGGCCGGAAAGAACGCCGGTCGCGAGATGTACCTCGCCTACATGATCGGCGCGCGCGTCCGGCAAGTCCTGCGCGATGCGCAGCCGGCGCTGGCCGCGGCGGGCTGCGACGTCTCCGGCATGCTCTAATTGCTTCCTGGAGCTGCTCGCGCGGATCGAGTGTCACATCCGTCGGCACGATCTGATCGAGCCGCGCGGCCGCGTGCTCTGCTTCGTCTCCGGTGGTGCCGACTCGACGTGCCTCTACCACGCCCTGCGCGAGCTCGGCTACCGCGTGTCTGCGCTGCACGTCGACCACGGCCTCCGCGGTGCCGAGTCCGACGCGGACGCCGAATGGTGCGCCGAGCGCTTCGACGCCGAGGTCGTACAGGGCGCCGCGCGCTGCGCGAACGAGGCGGGATTGCGCGACACGCGCTACTCGTTTCGGCCCGAGCTCCTGCGGGCGACCGGCCACACCCTCTCGGACCAGGTCGAGACGATCCTCTACCGGCTCGCCGCCCGCGGCACCACGAAGGGCATCGAGGTGCGGCGCGATGACGGTGTGGTTCGCCCCCTGCTCGGCGTCTGGCGTGAGGAGACCGAGGCGTTCTGCCGCGAGCTCGGGCTCGCCTGGCGCACCGACTCGTCGAACCCCGGCACGCTGCGCGGCCTGATCCGTGACGAGATCCTGCCGGCGCTCGAGCGCCTTCATCCTGCGGCTCGCGAGAACGTGCTGCGCGTCCTCGACGAGCGGCGCACGATGTCGCCCGCGCTCGCCGAGCTGCTCGAATCGCCTGCCGGCTCGAAGCGCATCGACCTCGGCAACGGGCTCCAGGCCGTGCGCGAGTACGATCGGGTGTGGCTCGAGGAGGGGCCGCGCGACCTCGACGGCGCCGTCCGCTGGGGGGCGTGGCAGATCGAATCGCGGGTCCCAGGGCTTAAGGTACGTGGGTGGCGGCCCGGCGACCGGCTCGCGGGCCGCGCCAAGAAGATCCAGGATGTGTTCGTCGATGCCAAGATTCCCCGTTCCGACCGTGAAGGCTGGCCGCTCGTCGTGCGCGGCGCGGAAGTCGTCGCGGTCCCGGGGATCGTCGAGGCAGAGGGGGTGACTGCAACTCGTGTCGCAGACTGAGCTCGAGCACGGAGTGGGCGAGGTTCTGATCGACGAGGGCCGCCTGCAGGAGCGCATTCGCGAGCTCGGCCATGAGCTGTCAGTCGACTATGCGGGGCGCGAGCTCTTGCTGGTCGGAGTGCTCAAGGGTGCCGTCTTCTTCATGGCAGACCTGATGCGCTTCCTGACCGTGCCGTGCGAGATCGACTTCATGGCGATCTCGAGCTACGGCGCAGCCACCGACTCCTCCGGTGTCGTGCGCATCCTCAAAGACCTCGACATCAACATCGAGGGCCGGCACGTGCTCGTCGTCGAGGACATCATCGATTCGGGACTGACGCTCTCTTATCTCCTGCGCAACCTGGAGTCGCGCGAGCCCGCAAGTCTCGAGATCTGTGCTCTCCTGACGAAGCCGGATCGCCACGAGATCGACGTCCCGGTGCGGTACGTCGGCTTCGAGATCCCCAACAAGTTCGTGATCGGATACGGTCTCGACTTCGCCGAGCGGTACCGCAATTTGCCGTATGTCGGGGTGCTGAACTCCGATTTGCTGCCGGAAGGGGTGTAATCCTTTGGGTTACGGATGGGTTACGCCGATAACGCCATCAACATCCACTTGGCTACCCTGATCGAAGATCTGTCGTGAATCGCTTCTTCCGCAGCGCATTTTTCCCGCTCATCGTGATCGTCCTGCTGGTCTGGCTGGCAAGTCAGACCCTGATCCCGAAGAAGAGCAACGCCGATCCGAATATCAAGACGTACTCACAGCTGATCGACACGGTCGCCGCCGGGTCGATGCAGTTCTCGTCGGTCGTCTTCGACCCGAGCAAGCGGGCGATCAACGCGACCGAGGCAGACAGCAAGACGGTCACGGTCCATTACCCGAGCGACCAGTCGCTCCTGCAGTTCCAGGACCTGCTGCAGAAGAAGGGCATCGGGTTCGATGCGAAGGGCACCGGCGGTTTCTCGTGGACGGCGCTGATCGGGTCGTTCCTGCCGTTCCTGCTCCTGATCGGGTTCTGGATCTTCCTGATGAACCAGGTGCAGGGCGGCGGCTCCAAGGTGATGAGCTTCGGCAAGTCCCGCGCGAAGCGGATGGCCCCCGACTCGCCGAAGATCGGCTTCAAGGACGTGGCCGGGGTCGACGAGGCCGTCGAGGAGCTGCAGGAGATCAAGGAGTTCCTCGAGAACCCGAAGAAGTTCCAGGCGCTGGGCGCCTCGATCCCGAAGGGCGTGCTCCTGTACGGGCCCCCCGGCACGGGCAAGACGCTGCTCGCCCGGGCCGTCGCAGGCGAAGCGGGTGTCCCGTTCTTCTCGATTTCCGGCTCGGACTTCGTCGAGATGTTCGTCGGCGTCGGCGCCTCCCGGGTGCGCGACCTGTTCGAGCAGGCGAAGCAGGCCTCGCCCTGCATCATCTTCATGGACGAGATCGACGCGGTCGGCCGCCATCGCGGCGCGGGTCTCGGCGGCGGTCACGACGAGCGCGAGCAGACCCTGAATCAGCTGCTCGTCGAGATGGACGGCTTCGAGATGAAGGACAACATCATCCTGATCGCCGCGACCAACCGTCCCGACATCCTCGACCCGGCGCTTCTGCGCCCGGGCCGCTTCGACCGGCAGATCGTGGTCGACCGGCCCGACCGGAACGGTCGCCGCAAGATCCTCGAGGTGCACTCCAAGGGCAAGCCGCTCGCGCCGGCGATCGACCTCGACTCGCTCGCGGCGGGAACGCCCGGCTTCACGGGCGCCGACCTCCGCAACCTCATCAACGAAGCGGCGCTACTTGCCGCCCGCCGAGGCAAGAAGGTGATCGAGCAGGAGGAGCTCGAAGAAGGGATCATGCGCGTGATCGCCGGGCCCGAGAAGAAGGCGCGCCTGCTCTCCGAGAAAGAGCAGCGGATCACGGCGTACCACGAGATGGGCCACGCCCTGGTCGGTCACTTCCTGGAGAACACCGACCCTGTGCACAAGATCACGATCGTGTCGCGTGGCCAGGCGCTCGGCCTGACGATCTCGCTGCCGACCGAGGATCGCTACCTGACCACGCGCACCGCGCTGCTCGAGCAGATCGCCATGACGATGGGTGGGCGCTCGGCGGAGGAGATCGTCTTCAATGAGGTGACCACCGGCGCCGCGAACGACATCGAGAAGGTGACGGCGACCGCCAAGCAGATGGTCATGCGCTTCGGCATGAGCGAGAAGCTTGGCCCGCGTGTGCTCGGCCGAAACCACGACATGCCGTTCCTCGGCCGCGAGATGGGTGCCGAGCCCGACTACTCCGACGAGGTCGCGCGCGAGATCGACGACGAGATTCGCCGCATCATCGAGGAAGGGCACGACATTGCCACCCGGGTGTTGCGCGAGCACCTCGACGACCTGCACCGGATCTCGCAGATCCTGATTGACCGCGAGACGATCGACAGCGGGCAGTTTCAGCGGCTCCTCGCGGGCGAGGCGGAGGATGCGGTCTTCCCCGAGCCCGAGCCCGAGCCTGAGCCCGCCAAGGAGCCGGAGCCGGAGCGGCGACCCGCTCCCGCCAAGCCGCGGCCGTTCCCGCTCCCGGGCGGCGCCGCCATGCAGCCGCCCGAGCCCGAGGCGAGCTAGGCTCGACTCGGGCTCGTCCGGCCGAGACCTTGGTCTCGGCCGGCAGTCCAGGGTTCAGCCCGACCTACACGCCGTCGAACGTGGCCGTCGCCTCGAGCGCCTGCCGTGCCGAGGCCGCTCTGTTGACGCCGTTGATCACGGCTCGCAGCGACGCGGTCGCAACGCTCGAGTGGAGGCCGACGCCCCAGAGCAGCTCGTCGTCCACGTCGACTGCCACGTAGGCCGCGGCGTTCGCGTTCGTGTCCTTCGACATCGCATGTTCGTGGTAGTCGCGGATCCGAATCCTGATCCCGAACGAGCGCTCGAAGGCGTCCACGAGTGCGGCGATCGGGCCGTTGCCGGCGCCCTCGACCTCCTGCTCCTCGCCGTCGACACGGAGGCGTAGGGCGAGCCGGTCGGTGTCGCCACTCGAGTGGACATACGACACGAGCTCGTAGGGCAGCTCGTGCGCGAGGTAGTGCTCGCGGAAGATCTCCAGCAGCTCGGACGGGGTCACCTCGTCTCCGCGCGCGTCGGTGATGACCTGCACTCTCTGGGCGAAGTCGATCTGGAGCCCGCGGGGCAGCTCGAGGTGGTGCTCGTTCTCCATCAGGTAGGCGACGCCGCCCTTGCCCGATTGCGAGTTGACGCGGATGATCGCCTCGTAGTCCCGGCCGACGTCCTGCGGGTCGATCGCGAGGTACGGCACGTCCCAGACCTCCGAGCCGCTCCGTTCCTGCGCGATCATCCCTTTGTTGATCGCGTCCTGGTGGGAGCCGGAGAACGCCGTGTAGACAAGCTCGCCGGCGTACGGATGGCGCGGGTGGACGGGAAGCTCGTTACAGGTTTCGACGATCGCCTTCGCCTCGTCGATCTGCGAGAGGTCGAGGCGCGGGTCGACTCCCTGGGTCAGCAGGTTGAGCGCGATCGTCACGAGATCGACGTTGCCGGTGCGCTCGCCGTTGCCGAAGAGCGTTCCTTCGACCCGCTCGGCGCCGGCCATCAGCCCGAGCTCGGCCGTCGCGACGGCCGTGCCGCGGTCGTTGTGCGGGTGGACGCTGAGCACGATCGCCTCGCGGCGCGAGACGTTCCGGCCGAACCACTCCATCCGGTCGGCGTAGACGTTCGGGGGGAACGCCTCGACCGTCGTCGGCAGGTTGACGATCATCGGCTCCTCCCGCGTCGGCTCCCACGCGGAGATCACTGCCTCGCAGATCTCGAGGGCGTAGTCGAGCTCGGTCGCATGGAAGCTCTCCGGTGAGTACTGGAAGACAACCTGGGTCGAGGTCTGCGCGGCGAGCTCCTTGCAGAGCAGCGTCGCGCGGACGGCCAGGCCGGTGATCTCCGGCTTGTCGAGCCGGAAGACGACCCGTCGCTGCGTCGTGGAGGTCGAGTTGTAGAGGTGGACGATCGCACGCTCCGTCCCGTCGATTGCCTCGTAGGTCCGCTCGATCAGCTCCGGGCGCGCCTGCGTGAGGACGGCGATCGTCGTGTCGCCGGGGATCAGATCGTTCTCGATCAGGTTGCGGACGAAGTCGAAGTCGGTCTTCGACGCCGACGGGAATCCGACCTCGATCTGCTTGATGCCGAGTCGGACCAGCAGGTCGAACATCGCCTGCTTGCGCGGCGAGTCCATGGGCCTGACGAGGGCCTGGTTGCCGTCGCGCAGGTCGGTCGAGCACCAGACCGGCGCGTGGTCGAGCACGGCGTCCGGCCAGGTGCGGTCGGGTAGGTCGACGGTTGGGTACGGGTGGTACTTCCAGTACGGCATCGGCACGGGGATCTCCTGACATGAAGACGGACTCCTCCCTGGGGTGCGGGAGCGCGGACGGGTATGTCGAGTCGCTCGATCCCCTAACGGGGAAGGAGGATGGCGAGCGCGGGCAGGCCCTGCGGGGCCGGAAGGAAGCGATGCGCGCTCGTCGTCACAGACCTAACGTTATCGCGCCGGAGGCTCCGCCGCACACAGGTTCCCGCAAGACCGGTTTGTGCGTAGGCTTCCGTCGATGGCCGAGGTTCGAGTCGTGGCGGATGAAGAGGCCCGCGAGTTCATCGCGGAGCACGGCGGCAACGTCTACGTCTGGGCCAACGAGGCCGGGCTGAAGCATGTCGCCCTGGCGCCGCCCGGCGACCCGGTCGAGTTCGCGAGCCTCGATGCCGAGGGGTTCACCCTCCACCAGGACGTGACGATCCAGTCGCCGACCGACGAGTGGAAGGTCGTCCTGCGGCACATCCCGCACAAGCACGTGGATGCGCTGTGGGACGGCTGGGAGCCGGGCATCGGGGCGCCCTGGCCGCCCGACGACTAGTCCTCCTCCTGCCGGCTGCCGCGCTGCTCGGCCAGGCGGCCTTCGCGGATCGTCCGTTCCATCTCCTTCGAGTGTTCGCGGTACCAGCTCCCGTCCTCGAACTGGATCGCCGGGTAGAGCGCCTGCCCTGTGCCTTCGATCACGGCGGTGCGCCTCTTGCGGCCCGGCCACGGGCCGGGAACGACCTCGTAGGCGATTCCCTGGTCGTCGAGTGCCTTCTGCACCCGCCAGCAGGGATGTCCGCCCACCTTGATCCAGGTGTTCGAGCAGCGGTGGAGCTTCACGGCCATGTCGCCCTCCGTTCGGTGGATGGCTGATCATGTCACCCGACGAGGCCGGCCTGCCAACTCGCCCAGAGCCGCGCGTAGCGTTCGCCCTGGGCGACGAGCTCGTCGTGCGAGGCGATCTCGGCGAGCCGGCCGTGCTCGATCACGGCCACGCGGTCGGCGCGCTCTGCGGTCGAGAGTCGATGGGCGATCGTGATCATCGTGCGCCCGCGGGAAAGCGCCGCGAGCGCCTGCTCCACGGCAGCCTCCGTCTGAGGGTCGAGCGACGAGGTCGCCTCGTCGAGCACGATCACCGCCGGGTCGGCGAGTGCGACCCGGGCCAGCGAGACGAGTTGCCGCTCGCCGCTCGAGAGCCGCACGCCGCGTGAGCGGACGTCGGTCTCGAGCCCGCCTGGCAGGGCCTCGAAACGCACGAGCGCCCCGACGCGTTGCAGGGCTTCCCGGGTCTCCTCGTCGCTCGCCGCCGGGCGGCCGAGCCGGACGTTGTCCGCGATCGTTCCCGAGAAGAGATGCCCCTCCTGGGGAACGAACACGATTCGGCTTCGCAGATCGTCGAGGGTCGCCTCGCGCAGGTCGACACCGCCGAAGCTGATGCGGCCCGCGCCGGGGTCGTACGCGCGTACGAGCAGCTTCGCGAGCGTCGATTTCCCCGCCCCTGTCGCTCCGACGAGCGCCAGACGCTCACCCTGTCTCACCGTGAGCGAGACACCGGCGACGGCGGGCGGCTCGTCGCCGTAGGAGAACGTCACGTCCTCTACGACGAGGTCGCCGGTCGAGGGCAGCGGGGAGGTGCCGCCCGTCACCGTGACGGGCTCCTCGAGCAGCGCCGCGATCTTTGCGAGCGCCGCACGACCCGACTGGAACTCACTGAACCAGTCGCCGAGCCGCGCGATCGGATCGAACAGCGAGATCAGGTACAGCGCGAACGCCACGATCGTTCCCACCGACACGCGGCCGTGGCGCTCGAGGTACCCGCCGGTGACGAGCACGGCGGCCAGCGCGAGCGACTGCGCGAAAGCGATCATCGGAAAGAAGCCGATGTTGACGAGCGAGATCCGCCGCCACGCGGACACCTGCGCGCTCGACTGTGCGCTGTACGAGGCAAAGCGCTCGCCTTCCTGCCCGAACGACTGGACGACGCGCACGCCCGCCAGCCCCTCCTGCAGCGACGACATCGTGTCGGCGACGCGATCTCGCAGTGCGAGGAACGCGGGCCGTGACCGTTTGCCGTAGCGCAGCGACGACCAGACGAGCAGCGGCACCGACACGAGCAGCACCACGGACAGAAGGGGCGAAAGCACGACGAGGATGGCGATTGACACGACGAAGAGCAGCACCGAGCCGACGACCTCGACGAGCACGAGCCGCGTGAACGTCGTCAGCGTCTGCACGTCGGCCGTGAGTCGTGAGACGAGCACGCCCGCGCGCGTCTGCTCGAAGAACGGCATCGACAGCTGCTGCAGCTTCTCGTAGGCAGCCACGCGCAGATCTCCAAGGAACCGCTCCCCGGCTCGCGCGCTACAGAGCACGATCACGCGCTCGAGCACCGGGCGCGTGAGCACGAGTGCGACGTACACGAGGGCGATCACGTCGATCGCGTGCACGTCGTGGCGCTGGATCCCCCGGTCGATCGCGAGCTTGACGAGGAGCGGCGCGGCGAGCGACACGGTCGTCGCGCCGATCATCGCGAGCCCGGCGATGACGATCAGACGGCGCTGTGCCCGCAGGATCGGCCCGATCGTGCCGCCGGTCACGGTTCCGCTCCCACTGCCCTCATGCGGCCGCCTGCCCGGCGAGGGCGAGCAGCGCGCGATAGCGGGGCGAGCGCTCGAGCAGCTCGGCGTGGGGTCCTGCTTCGACGACCCGGCCCTCCTCGACGATCGCGACGCGATCGGCCAAGGCGATCGTGGCCGGCCGGTGGGCGATCACGAGCGTGGTGCGCCCGTGCATCACCTCGGCGAGCGCCGCGCGGATCTCGTGTTCCTTGGTCGCGTCCACCGCCGAGGTGGCGTCGTCGAGGATCAGCACCCGCGGGTCGGCCAGGATGGCGCGTGCGATCGCGATCCGCTGCCGCTGGCCGCCCGAGAGCGAAAACCCACGCTCGCCCAGCACCGTCTCGTACCTCTCGGGCAGGCGCTCGACGAACTCGGCCGCACCCGCGAGTCGCGCGGCCCGCTCGACGGCGGCCTCACTGGCGTCGGGCGCCGCAAAGCCCACGTTGCCCCGCACCGTGTCCCCGAAGAGGAACGTCTCCTCGAACACAAGGCCGACATCCCGGCGAAGCTCGTCGAGGCGAAGCTCTCGGACATCGACCCCGCCGATCGTCACCACGCCCGATTCGGGGTCGTAGAAGCGCGCGAGCAGCGCCGCTGCAGTCGACTTGCCCGAGCCGGTCCCGCCGACGAGTGCCAGCGAGGTGCCGGCGGGAATGTCGAGCGTGAATCCGTCGAGAACGAGCCGGCCGTCGCCATACGAGAACCGGACGTCCTCGAAGCGGACGTCTGCGCGCTCCGGCATCGACCGTGGCGAGGCCGACTCGACGACTTCAGGCTCGGCGCGCAGCACCTCGGCCACTCGGCGTGCGGCTGCGACGGCCCGCTGCACGGTGCTGACGCGCTGTCCGATCGTTCGGAGTGGGTTGACGAGCAGCACGAGGTAGAACGTGAAGAGAGCGAAGGTGCCGACCGTGATGTCGCCGGCGAGCACTCGATGACCGCCGTACCAGAGGACGACGAGGATCCCGATGAGGGGCAGCGCCTCGAGCGCGGGCAAGAAGACCGCATCGACGTTCGCCACCTCGAGCGCGGTGCGCACGACCTCGTTGGAGCGGCGCCGGAACCTCGCATCGAGCGCGTCACCCGCACCGAGGCCCTTCACGACCCGGACGCCCGCGATGGTCTCCTCGACGAGCTCCGTCAGCTCGCCGAGCTCTGCCTGGTTGATCTTCGTACGTTCGGCGTAGCGTCGCGAGTAACGGCCGAACCCGATGCTGAGCAGCGGGAGCGGGGCGAGCACGGCGACAGCAAGCCTCCAGTCGATGAGCAGGAGCACGGTGGACGCGCCGATCAGCGTCAGGATGTAGCCGATCGTGTGGCCGATGGAGTCGAAGAGCCTGGCGACGAGCTCTGCATCGTTCGATGCGCGTGAGATCAGCTCGCCGGCGCCGACCCGGTCGTGGTACCGCGCATCGAGATCGAGGGCGCGCCGGAAGATCGCGTCGCGAACGCTCGCATCGGCAAGTGCGCGGTTTCGGATCGCGAAGTAATGGCGGGTCCCGCCGGAGACGGCCTCGACTGCGCCGAGTGCCACGACTCCCGCGCACGCCCACCAGAGCGCCGCGCGGTGACCGTGGACGATCCCGGAATCCACCGCGCTGCGAATGAGCAGCGGCGCCGCGATCGCAGCGCCCTGCCAGGTGAGCCCGGAGGCGATCGCACCGACGATCGTCCAGCGCAGTCGACGGGCGACGGCGTTCAGAAAGCGCCAACCGGGGTCCATGAGGCCATTATTCGGTTGTGTCAAACGCCCGCCCGCCGATCGCCGAGCGCTTTCCCGCACCTTCGGTGATGGGCGTGATCAACGTCACGCCCGACTCGTTCTCCGATGGCGGGGTGCATCTGCGCGTGGAGGCCGCGGTCACCGCGGCATGGGGGATGCTCGACGCGGGAGCGGCGATCCTCGACATCGGCGGCGAGTCGACGCGCCCCGGCTCGGACGGGGTGACGGCCGCCGAGGAACTGCGCCGCATCGAACCGGTGCTGGGCGACCTCGCGGGCGCACCGGTCTCGGTCGATACCTCCAAGGCGGCCGTGGCGCGCCGCGCGCTCGAGCTCGGGGCGGAGCTCGTGAACGACGTGACGGCGCTGCGTGCCGACCCGGAGCTCGCCGGGGTCGTCGCGGACGCCGGGTGCTATCTGTGCCTGATGCACATGCAGGGCGACCCACGCAGCATGCAGCGCGATCCGCGGTATGACGACGTCGTTTCGGACGTGAAGCGCTTCCTCGAAGAGCGGCTCGCGTTCGCAGTCGGGGAGGGTGTTCGCGAGGAGCTCGTCTGCCTCGATCCCGGGATCGGATTCGGAAAGACCGTCGCCCACAACCTGGAGCTCGTCAGGCGACTCGACGAGCTCGCGGCGATCGGGCGGCCACTGCTCGTCGGGCTTTCGCGGAAGAGCTCGCTCGGCAAGGTGACGGGCGACCCGGCGGCAACGACGGCGTCCACCGCCGCGTCGGTCGGCGGGGCCGTCGCCGCCTACTGCCGTGGTGCCGCGATCCTCCGGGCTCACGATGTGCGCGAACACGT
Source organism: Gaiellaceae bacterium (assembly GCA_035534955.1). Taxonomy (GTDB): domain Bacteria; phylum Actinomycetota; class Thermoleophilia; order Gaiellales; family Gaiellaceae; genus PALSA-600. The sequence continues at coordinate 35,633 of DATLQV010000036.1, read as the reverse complement.
CGAGGCGCTCGCGGTGGCGAAGGCGGTGACCGGGTGATCGTCGAGCTTGCAGGCCTCGAGGTGTTCGGCCACCACGGCGTCGAAGAGGATGAGAAGCGCCTCGGGCAGCTGTTCCTCTTCGACGTGCAACTCGAGGTCGGCGACCGGGGGACGTCCGACCGGATCGCGGATGCTGTCGACTACACGCAGGTTGCGGCAGCGATTCGCGAGCTCTCGGACGGGCAACGCTTCGACCTGCTCGAGGCACTCGCGACGCGCACGGCAGACATGCTCCTCGAGCGCTTTTCCCCCGCGCGGGTGCGTGTGCGTGTCCGCAAGCCGCAGGTCAGCCCGGCCGGAATGACGGTGGAGCACTCGGCCGTGATCGTCGAGCGCCCTTGACCCTTGCGTACGTGGGCCTCGGCTCGAATCTGGGCGACCGCGAGGCGCTCGTCCGCCGGGCGGCGGAGCTCCTGGGTGCGCTCCGCCTCTCGACGATCGCCGAGACCGAGCCGTGGGGCTACGAGCACCAGCCGCGGTTCCTGAACGCTGTCGCCGAGGTCGAGACGCCGCTTGCTCCTCGCGCGTTTCTCGACCTGCTGCTCGACGTGGAGCGGCGGCTCGGCCGTGAGCGGGTCGGGCCGCGCTGGGGCCCGCGGACGATCGACCTCGATCTGCTGCTCTACGGAGAGGCTGAGCTCGACGAACCGGGGCTCGTCGTGCCCCACCCGCACCTCACGGAGCGGCTGTTCGTGCTCGAACCGCTGCATGAGCTCGTTCCGGCACTGAAAATCCCCGGAAACGGCACGGTCCAGGCGGCCCTCGCAGGGCTACAATCCGGCTTGTGAGTCACCTCGACGAGCTCGACGAGTTCGAGGCCGACGCCGAGCTGCGCCTGAAGAAGGAGTACAGCGCGGTCTTCGGTCTTTTCCGGTACTGCATCCTCACCCAGGATGCGACGTATCTCTGCAACCGGCTCGACATGCAGTACGTCCCGCAGCCGACCTACCCGTTCTTTCATCTGAAGATGGAGGACGTCTGGGTGTGGGACAAGAACCGCCCGACGCGGATGATCCCGCGCGCCGAGGTCTACACGTCGAGCGACGTGACGATCGAGGAACTGCGCGGCGAGGGCGACGAGCCGGCGCTGACGCCCGAGGCGCTCGCCAAGCGCATCGGCGAGGGACGATCAGAGATCGAAGATCTCTGATCCAACCTGGTTGCCGGCGAAGCCGGAACCAGGTCGCTGCGTGAGACACGGCGAACCGCCTCAGAGCTTCCTGGCTCCGCTGCGCGGAAACCAGGTTCAATACTCCACCATGCTGCTCGCGATCGACTGCGGGAACACCCAGACCGTCTTCGGCCTCTTTGACGGCGACACGCTGACCGAGCAGTTCCGCGTCGGTACCGACCGCACGCATACGAGCGACGAGCTCGCCGTGCTGCTGCGGGCGTTCGTCGACCTGGGCTCGCTCGACGGCATCGTCCTCTGCTCGTCGGTGCCACAGCTCGTGCGCGAGTACGAGGCATTCGCAGAGCGTTGGGCGGGGACCGACCTGCTCGTGATCGGCCCCGGTGTTTCGACCGGCATGCCGATTCGCTACGACGATCCCCGCGAGGTCGGCCCCGACCGCATCGCAAACGCGGTCGCCGCGCGCGAGCGCCACGGTGCGCCGGCGGTCGTGGTCGACTTCGGCACCTCGACGAACTTCGACGTCGTCAACGCCGCCGGCGAGTTCGCGGGGGGCGTGCTGGCGCCCGGCATCGAGGTGTCGATGGAGGCGCTGTTCGTGCATGCGGCGCGCCTGCCGAAGGTGCCGTTCGCCGCACCCGATCGCGTGATCAGCCAGACGACGACTGCGGCGCTCCAGTCGGGGCTCGTCTACGGCTTCGCAGGGCAGGTCGACGCAATCGTCGACCGCATCCGGTCAGAGCTCGGCGCACTCGAGGCTCCCGTGATCGCGACGGGCGGCCTGGCCGACCTGATCGCCCCGCACACGCGCACGATCACGGCGGTCGACCCGGAGCTGACGCTCCAGGGCCTCCGCCTGGTCTGGGAGCGAAACCAACGTGGGGGAAACCGTGTTTCCCCCGTTGATTACCCGCCGCCGTAGAGCGAGATCGGGAGCGAATCCAGGAGGACCTCGTTCTCCGGATCGGGCAGCTCGGCCAGCAGGCGCTCGAGGATGAAGCGCGCGCCGGGGGCGGCTGCGAGCAGGCGCTGCTCGACCGCGGCGAGGCTCGGCAGCATGACGATCTCCTGTTTGAACGGCCGCGGGAACCGCCCGCGCCCGAGGTACCAGCCGTAGAACTTCTTCAGGAAGCCTGATGCCCGCTCGTTGCCGAGCTCGCGGGCGGTCTCGCGCATGAAGAGCAGAAGCTCGGCGACGACCTCCTCGCGCGACGGCTCGGTGTCGTCGCCCATGATCTCCCTGAGCGCCCAGGGGTTCCCCTGGGCGGCCCGGCCCACCATCACGGCGGCGGCCCCGGTCGTTGCGAGCACCGACTGCGCCTTCGCCCGCGAGGTGATGTCGCCCGAGGCGATCACCGGCACGCCCACGAGCGACACGAGCTCTGCGGTGAGCGAGTGGTCGGCGGTGCCCGTGTACATCTGCTTTGCCGATCGCGGGTGCAGGGTCAGCGACGCGGCCCCCGCGTGGACGAGGCGTGGTCCCACCTCGAGGCAGGCGCGTGAGCCGTTCTCGACTCCGCGCCGCATCTTCACCGAGACAGGGAGCGGAGTGGCGCCCGCGACCGCCTCGACGAGCCGGCAGGCATGGTCGGGATCGTCGAGCAGCGACGCGCCGGCGCCGGTCTTCGTCACCTTCTTGACCGGGCAGCCGAAGTTCACATCGACGATGTCGGCGCCGGCCGCCTCGACCAGCCGCGCCGCCTCCGCCATCGCGCCGGGATTCGAGCCGAAGATCTGGATCGCGAGCGGATGCTCGTCCGAGCTCACCCGTAGGTAGCCGAGCGTCCGTTCGCTCCGGTGCTGGATGCCGGCCACGGAGACCATCTCGGAGCAGACCAGGCTGGCGCCGTACCGGCGCCCCTGGCGGCGAAATGCCTGCACGGAGACCCCTGCCATCGGCGCGAGGACGAGGCGGCCGGGAATCTCCACGCCGCCGAGGAGCCAGCGCCCTCTGAGGTCGATGTTCACAGTGCGTGAAGGGTAGCCGGGTGGGGTTGCGCCGGCCTTGACACGGTGGCTACCATTCCCGCCCGTTTCTGGCCGGGGTCTAGGAGGCCGTTGTTGAAGGAAGTCATCCTCACGCAAGAGGGGTACAAGAAGCTCCAGAAGGAGATCGATCTGCTGCGCGGCGAGAAGCGCCGCGAGGTTGCCGAGCGGATTCGCATCGCCCGGGAGTTCGGTGATATCGCCGAGAACGCCGAGTACGACGATGCCAAGAACGAGCAGGCGATGCTCGAGCACAAGATCGCCCAGCTCGAAGAGCGGCTCCTCTCGGCGCGCGTGATCACGAAGAAGGAGATCTTGAAGGACGCCGTCTCGATCGGCTCGCATGTCCGCCTGCGCGACATGCAGGTCGGGAAGACGTTCGAGTACCACATCGTCGGCTCGGCCGAGGCGAACCCTGCCGAGAACAAGCTCTCCAACGAGTCGCCGGTCGGCAAGGCGATCATGGGCCGCAAAAAGGGCGAGGTGGTCGAGGTCACCGCCCCCCGCGGCGCCCTGAAGTTCAAGATCATGGAGATCAAGGCCGCCTGACGGGTCAGGTGTCTGACACTTTCGTGTTAGACACCATTACGCTCGCACCGTGGACGTCGTGCGCTTGGAACGGGAGCGCCTCGGTGAGGCGAGTGACGTGCTTGCGCGCGCCTTCCACGACGATCCCGCCTGGGTGTGGCTGATCTCGAGCCCGGAACGCCGCGCCCGCCTGCTGCCGTGGCTCTTCCGCGTCGGCTTCGACGTCACGGCTGCCGACGTCTGGGCGACGCCCGGGCCGGTGCTCGGCGCCGCGCGCTGGCTCCCGCCGGGCCGTCCGGCGATGCGTGTCGGCCCGACGCTCCGCGCGCTTGTCACGACGCCGCTGCGCCTGGGCGCCGCGCTCGGGCCGTTCCTCGCGTACGGCCGGGCTGTCGAGGCGATGCGCATCGACACCATGCCTGGGCCGCACTGGTATCTGGCCGGGATCGGCGTCGACCCGCCCGCCCAGCGGCGTGGCATCGGGGCGGCGCTCCTCCAGCCCGGCCTCGCGGCCGCCGCCGACGACCGGCTGCCCGCCGTGCTGCTGACAAACAGCGCCGCAAACCTCTCGTTCTACAGGCGGCATGGGTTCGAGGTGGTGTCGGAAGGGCCGACGCCGCAGGATGGGCCGCACGCCTGGGCTATGGTCAAGTGGCCGTGAGCGACACGCCTAAGAGGTTCCCCGACCGGGACGAGATCGCAGCCGTGCACGCCGAGGCGGAGGGTGTCGAGCCGGGCGCCGAGGGCGCCGCCGAGCGCCGCCTGGCCGGTCGTGTGATGGCGCGCCGCGACATGGGGAAGCTCGTGTTCCTCGATCTCGTCGACCGGAGCGGCCGGATCCAGCTGCTCTGCCCGGAGGCGCGGACGGGCATCGTCGACGTGCACCTCGGTGACGTGGTCGGTGTGACCGGCAGGCCCACGAAGTCGCGCCGCGGGGAGCCGTCGTTGATCGTCGACGAGCTCGTGCTTCTCTCGCGCATCCGCTCGCCGCTGCCGGACACCTTCCACGGCCTTACCGACATCGAGCAGCGCTACCGCAAGCGCTACCTCGACCTGCTGATGAACGACGAGGTGCGGTCCGATTTCCTGCTGCGGGCACGCATCGTCTCCGCAGTCCGGCGTTACCTCGACTCGGAGGGCTTCGTCGAGGTCGAGACGCCGATGCTGCAGCCCCGCTACGGGGGCGCCTTCGCCGAGCCGTTTGTCACCCATCACAACGTGCTCGACCAGGATCTCTACCTGCGCATCGCGACCGAGCTCTACCTGAAGCGGCTGATCGTGGGCGGGCTCGAGAAGGTGTACGAGCTCGGTAAGGACTTTCGCAACGAGGGCGTCACGTACAAGAACAACCCGGAGTTCACGATGCTCGAGTGGTACGAGGCCTACGCCGACTACCGGGACACGATGCGGCGAATCGAGAGCCTGATCGAGTTCGTCGCCCTCGCTGCGCTCGGCACGACCAAGGTGACGTTCAAGGGGCACGAGGTCGACGTGAAGGCGCCGTGGAGGCGGGTCCGTCTGATCGACGAGCTGAAGGAGTTCGACCTCTGGACAGCGGACTACGACGATCTGAAGCAGCGCCTCGAGTCGCGAGGTGTCGACGTCTCTCACGACAAGACGTGGTCGCAGCTCGTCGACAAGGCGGTGACCGCGTACATCGAGCCGCGGTTGATCGAGCCGACGATCCTCTACGACTACCCGATCGAGCTCTCGCCGTTCGCGCGAGTGACCGAAGACGACCCGCGGATCGTGGAGCGGTTCGAGTACTACGTCGGCGGGATGGAGCTCGGGAACGCATTCTCGGAGCTGAACGACGCCGAGGAACAGGCGTCGCGGTTCGCGATGCAAGCCGCGGAGGGCGCCGGCGGGAACGTGGAGGCCGAACAGGGTGACCCCGACTACGTCGAGGCGCTCTCGTACGGCATGCCGCCGACCGGCGGCATCGGTCTCGGGATCGACCGGCTCGTGATGGTGCTGGCGGGCAAGGACTCGATCCGGGACGTGATCCTCTTTCCGGCCCAGCGCGAACGCCCTGCCCCGTGAGCCGCGGGCAAATCGTCGCGGCGGCGATCGTGGCCGGCACGCTCGCGGGCGGGGCGGCCGGGCTCGTGGTGGCGTATACGGGCGCCGGATCGCACCGCGCGGTCGCGACGCTCGCCGTGGAGGCCAAGGGCCTTCCCGCTCCGGTGCTGCCGACCCTCGTCGCGCTCGCGGGCCAGTCGGTCGTCGCCGCGAACGTCGCCCAGGCGACCCATGTGCCCGCGGCGACGGTCGCGAGTCGCCTGCACGCCCGGGCAGTTCCGCAGACCGCGCTGATCGAGCTCGCCTACGACGACCCGTCTGCCGCGCGGGCAGCACAGCTCGTCCAGCAGGCGGCGACGACGCTGGAGTCCCTCGCCGCGGCCCGGTTCCCGGCGCTGAGGCTCACGGTCGTCGACCCGGCGCACCCAAGCGGCGGCACACGTCATCCGGCCGGAGCAGACGCGTTCTCGGGCGCACTGATCGGGCTCCTGTTCGGCGTGGGGGGCGTGGCCCTCGCGACGCGCCGCCGCCCGCCGGCGCGGGTCTCCGACACCGCGGGGTCGGACACCCTGCCGGAGCCGGAGCCGACGATCCAGCCGGAGCCGGAGCCGGAGCCGGAGCCGATGATCCAACCGCAGCCGGCGCCGCTGATCGAGCCCGAGCCGCAGCCGGGCCTCCTGGTCGAGCTGCGCGCCGCGCTTTCCCTGCACGGAACGGAATTTGCGCCCGACCAGGTCGCAGAATGGGAGGCGTACCTCGTTGCGCTCGAGCCGTACCTCTCGGCCGGCGAGCTGCCGCCGTCTGTCGCTGCGCTCGCCGGCGATGTCTTCGAGCCACTGCTCGACCGGCTGAATTCGCCGTCCTCGTCGCCCGAATCCCCCAACTGAGGCTCGGCGGCACCCCCGTGTAGGGGAGTACGATGAGCAACTCGGAAAACGGCAATCGGTTTGCGCCGCCGGTCAGGCGGAAGAGAGGTCTCACTTGTTCGAACGGTTCACAGAACGGGCTCGCCAGGTCGTCGTACTCGCGCAAGACGAGGCGCGTGCGCTCAAGCACAACTACATCGGGACCGAGCACATCCTGCTCGGTCTGCTGCGCGAGGAAGAGGGTCTCGCCGCGCGTGTGCTCGAGTCGCTCGACATCACCGTTGAGGAAGTCCGTGCTCAAGTAGCCAGAATCGTCGGGCAGGGCGACGAGGTCACGACCGGCCAGATCCCGTTCACACCCCGGGCCAAGAAGGTGCTCGAGCTCGCGCTGCGTGAGGCGCTGTCGCTCGGCCACAACTACATCGGCACCGAGCACATCCTGCTCGGGCTCGTGCGCGAGAACGAAGGCGTGGCCGCACGCATCCTGCTCGACTTCGACGCCGACGCCGAGAAGATCCGCAACGAGATCATCCGCATGCTTTCCGGCCCCGGCCGGCGGCAGGGCGGTGCGGCGGGCGCGACGGGCGAGAAGGGCAAGAGCTCGAAGCTGCTCGACCAGTTCGGCCGCAACCTGACCAAGCAGGCGCAAGAGGGCAAGCTCGACCCGGTCGTCGGCCGTCAGACCGAGATCGAACGGGTCATGCAGATCCTGAGCCGCCGCACGAAGAACAATCCCGTCTTGATCGGAGAGCCCGGCGTCGGCAAGACCGCCGTCGTCGAGGGCCTTGCGTCACGCATCTCGGCGAACCAGGTGCCGGACCTGCTGAAGAACAAGCAGATCTACACGCTCGACCTCGCGGCGCTCGTCGCCGGGTCGAAGTACCGCGGTGAGTTCGAGGAGCGCCTGAAGAAGGTGATGAAGGAGATCATCCAGCGCGGCGACATCATCCTGTTCATCGACGAGCTCCACAATCTCGTCGGGGCCGGCGCCGCCGAGGGTGCAATCGACGCCGCGTCGATCCTCAAGCCCGCCCTCGCACGTGGCGAGCTGCAGACGATCGGCGCGACCACGCTCGACGAGTACCGCAAATACCTGGAGCGCGACGCCGCGCTCGAGCGGCGCTTCCAGCAGATCCGCGTCGAGGAGCCGACCACCGACGACACGGTGCAGATCCTGCGCGGCCTGCGCGACCGCTACGAGGCGCATCACCGGTGCAAGATCACCGACGAGGCCCTCGTGGCCGCGGCGACCCTTGCCGACCGCTACATCCAGGACCGCCACCTGCCCGACAAGGCGATCGACCTGATCGACGAGGCCGCGTCGCGGATGCGCATCAAGACGATGTCCGCGCCGCCGCGCTACCGCGAGCTCGAGGAGGAGATCGAGAAGGTCCGCAAGGACAAGGAAGCCTCGATCGAGAATCAGGAGTTCGAGAAGGCCGCATCACTTCGCGACAAGGAGCGGAAGCTCACGCAGAAGAAGCGCGAGCTCGAGGAGCAGTGGCGCGCCGAGGAGCAGACCGAGCAGCCCGAGATCGGCGAGGAAGAGATCGCCGACATCGTCTCGATGTGGACGGGCATTCCGGTGTTCAAGCTCACCGAGGCCGAGTCGCAGCGGCTCGTGCGCATGGAAGAGGAGCTGCACAAGCGCGTGATCGGCCAGGACGCCGCGATCATCGCCGTGTCGAAGGCGATTCGCCGAGCCCGTGCGGGGATCAAGGATCCGAAGCGGCCCACCGGCTCGTTCATCTTCCTCGGGCCGTCCGGCGTCGGGAAGACCGAGCTCGCGCGGACGCTCGCCGAGTTCCTGTTCGGTGACGAGGACGCGATGATCCAGATCGACATGTCGGAGTACATGGAGAAGCACGCCGTGTCCCGTCTCGTCGGCTCGCCTCCCGGCTACATCGGCTACGACGAAGGCGGTCAGCTCACCGAGGCCGTGCGCCGTAAGCCGTACTCGGTCGTCCTGTTCGACGAGATCGAGAAGGCGCATCCGGACGTGTTCAACATCCTCCTGCAGATCCTCGAGGACGGGAAGCTGACGGACTCGCAGGGCCGCAAGGTGGACTTCCGGAACGTGATCGTGATCATGACGTCGAACATCGGCTCGGCGTCGATCTCGAAGAACGTCTCGCTCGGCTTCAACATGTCGAACGAGGACGGCCTCACGTACGACGACATGAAGACGCGCGTGATGGGCGACCTGAAGAAGGTCTTCCGTCCCGAGCTTCTCAACCGGATCGACGAGATCATCGTCTTCCCGAAGCTCGCCAAGAACGAGATCCTGCAGATCGTCGACCTGCTGATGAACCGGCTGCGCGTGCAGATGGCGGAGCACGAGGTGACGATCGAGTTGACGAGCGAGGCGAAGGACCTGCTCGTGGAGAAGGGCTGGGACCCGGCGATGGGGGCGCGGCCGCTGCGCCGCGCGATCCAGCGTTACATCGAGGATCCGCTCGCCGACTACGTGCTCGGCCGGCAGCTCGAGCCGGGCTCGACGATCCTGGTCGCCCGCAAGGACGACGAAGAGGTCGAGATCACCGTCGTCCCGCCCGCGCCCCCGGAGGTGATCGGCGTCTCCGCGACGCCCGATGCGCCACCGGAGGACATCGCACCGAACGACTGACTCTGAGCGTTTCGGGGCCGGCCTAAGCCGGCCCCGATCGTTTTACGGAGGGCTTACGCCGCGGGTGTTGCCGGTTTACGCAGGCCGCTCACGCTGCGACGGCAATGACCTCCCTCCAGTCAAAGGAGCACTCCATGAAGCGCATGTTCGTTCTGCTCGCGGCCGTGCTGGCGCTCGCGGCGGGGACGGCCGCCGCCGCCACCCAGCCCAAGCTGCCGTTCGCGGGCGCCGTCCACGCGGTCGGGACAATCACGTACCTGGACGGCGCCCAGAAGACGTGGAACTGGGATCGGGGGCGGATCACCGCGCTCTCCGACACGTCGATCACGCTCACGCGCCGCGATCGCAACCAGGTCACCTTTGCGATCACCGCGTCGACGCTCGTCCGCAACGCCGGGGCGAGCTACACGCTCGGTGACCTGAAGGCCGGCCTCGCGGCCACCGTCATCTCGCAGGACGGGAACGCAGTGATCATCCGAAATCTCCGCGGCGAAGGGGCGCCGTCGGGCGCCGACCAGTCGGCGATCGAAGGGCCGGGGAAGGGCTCCGTGACCGGTTCGATCGACGCCCTGTACGTCGGCGGCTCGTCGGAGACCTTCCAGTACGACCGTGGCCGCATCACCGCCTTGTCCGCCGGCTCGGTGACGATCTTGCGGCAGGACAAGCAGAGCCTGACCTTCTCGTACGATCCGAGCGTCCCGGTGTGGGCGAAGGGTCACCTCGAGGATGCATCCGCCCTCCAGGTCGGCCAGGGCGGGTTGTTCTTCTCGCAGGACGGGAAGCTGGCCGTCGTGCACGGCCTCTTCACCCCGAAGGCGAAGCCCGCCTCGGCGCAGGCCTCGACTTCTTAGTCGAGTTGCCAGACGTCCTCACGCAGTAGCGGCACCACGGTGCCGCTACTCGTGACGGCGTCGACCGCGACTTCGGGGCCGCCGATCATGAAGTCGGTGTGCACCGTCGACACGTTGACGCCTTCGATCAGCCCGCCCTCGACGGCCTCGGCGTAGGCGCTGCCGTAGGCAATGTGGCAGGTGGCGTTCTCGTCGAAGAGCGTGTCGAAGAACGTGACCCCGGTCTTGCCGATTCGTGAGGTCCCGTCGACGAGCGCCACTTCTCCCAGGAACGCCGCGTGGGCGTCGGTGGCGAGCTGGCCGCGAACGACGTCCTCGCCCTCGGCGGCGGTCACCTCCACCATGCGCCCGGCGTCGAAGCGCACCTCGAGACCCTTGACGATCTGGCCGTAGAGCGCGAGCGGACGCGTCGAGCGCACCACGCCTTGCGTGCGCCGGAAGTCCGGCGTCGTAAAGACCTCTTCGGTCGGCATGTTCGCCACGTACGGAATGCCCTGTGCGGTCACCGACTCGACGCCCTGCCAGCGCGACTCCGGCAGCAGCCCGATCGTCAAGTCCGTGCCGGGGCCTGTGAACCGCAGGCTGTCGACCCGCATCTCGTTGAGGGCGAGGGCACGCCCGCCGATGCGCTTCACATGCTCGCGCCAGGCGGCCACCGGGTCGTCCTCGTCGAGTCGCACGCAGAACTCGACGAGCTCCCAGAGCCGGTCGAGGTCGGGCGTGCCGAACATCTGCTTCGCCCAGCCCTCGTTGGGAACCCCGACGACGGTCCAGTTGTTCAGCTGCTCGTTGATCTGGCGGTTGTTCTCCTGCGCGAGTGCCAGCATGCGCGCCTTGCCCACGCGTTCGCCGGGCAGGTCGGCCAGGAGCTCCGGCTCCGCATCCCCCGTCAGTGCGATGACGGCGGCGTTCTCATCGCCGACCTCGACGGCGCGTTCGAGAACCCACGGCGGTGTCCACGAGAGCACGTCGTCGGCTGCGTGCTCGATCAGGGCGTGGCGGAGATGCTGGTCGGAGTAGTAGACGTCGACATAGCGGGCGCCGGCCTGGTAGGCCGCGCGCGTCACCGCGCGGGCGACCGCCGCGTGCTCGACGCGGGCGACCACGTCGACGAGCTGGCCCGGCTGGACGTTCGCGCCGACCCGGACGGCAAGCTCCGCGTAGCGCGCAAGCCTTGCTGCTCCGGTCAGTCCGGTAGCTGCCACTGGTCCTCGCGCAGAATCGGGACCCGCTTCCCGTCGGCCGTGACGCCGTCCACCTCGAGCTCCGGCCCGCCGATCATGAAGTCGGTGTGCACCGTGGACACGTTCATGCCCTCACCGGGCTCGCCGTCGAACACCTCGGGGATGCCGAAGCCGTAGGCAATGTGGCAGGTGGCGTTCTCGTCGAAGAGCGTGTCGAAGAACGTGATGCCGGTCTGCCCGACGCGCGAGGTGCCGTCGACGAGCGCGAGCTCGCCGAAGTAGGCGGCGCGCTCGTCACTTGCGAGCTGCCCGCGGACGATGTCGGCCCCCTTGCCGGCGTCCACGTGCACGATCCGGCCGTCCTTCACAGTCAGCTGCAGCCCCTCGACGACGTCGCCCAGCAGCGCGAGCGGGCGGCTCGACCTGATCGTGCCTTCGGCTCGGCGGCAGTCGGGCGTGGTGAAGATCTCCTCGGTCGGCATGTTCGGCACGTATTCGATCCCGGACGCGGTCCGGAAGAGCGCCGGCATCCAGCGCGCGTTGTCGAGCAGGCCCGCCGTGAAGTCGGTGCCCGGGCCGCTGTAGTGGATCGCGTCGAACCGCAGGTCGTTCAGGTGTGCTGCGCGCCGCTCGAGGCGTGCCATGTGCTCGCGCCACGCAGCGACGGGGTCGGCCTCGTCGAGGCGCGTGCAGAAGGCGACCGCCTCCCAGAGGCGCTCCACGTCGGGCTCGCCGAACACCTGGGTCGCCCAGCCTTCGTTCGGGTAGGCGACGCCCGACCAGTTGACCGTGCGTGCCGTCATCTGTGCTCGCGCGATTTCGGAGATCGCCTTCATCTGCGCGCGCCCGACACGCTCGCCGTCGAGGTCTGCGAGCAGCTCGGGCTCCGGATCGCCTGTCGACCAGAGCATCGCTTCGTTGCCGATCGCCTTGAAGCGCGTCGTCAACCACTCCGGTGTGTATGTCAAAGCTTCGTCGGGGCCCAGCTCGATCATCGCTTTGCGAACGTGCTGGTCGCGGTAGGTCACGTCGACGTACCTCGCGCCGGCCTTGTACGCGGCCCGCGCCATCGCTCGCGCGAGTGGGGCATGCTCGATCTGCGGATGGATGAAGACGGTCTGCCCCGCTTGCACGTTCGCGCCCACGCGGACCGCAAGCTCGGCGTAGCGCTCGAGACGCTCGTCCGCCGGGAGTCCTAGAGCTGCCATTCGTCCTTGCGCAAGATCGGCACAGTCTTGCCGTCGGCGGTCACCCCGTCCACCGCGACCTCGGGCCCGCCGATCATCAAGTCGGTGTGCACGGCCGAGACGTTGATCCCGCGCTCGCGCAGTTCGTCGGGTGAGCGTGCGTCCGTCCCTTCGATGCCGAAGGTCACCGCGGCGCCGTAGGCGATATGGCAGGTCGCGTTCTCGTCGAAGAGCGTGTCGAAGAAGGTGATGCCCGTCTGGCCGACCCTCGAGGTGCCGTCGACGAGAGCAACCTCGCCGAGCCGCTGCGCGAATTCGTCGACCGCGAGCTGGCCGCGCACCGCGTCGGCGCCCGCCGACGCCCGCACGTCGACCACGCCGCCTCCCTCGAAGCGCAGCTCGAGGTCGCGGACGATGACGCCGCCGAGCGCGAGCGGCCGCGTCGAGCGCACGGTGCCCTCGGTGCGCCGCCAGTCGGGGCAGTTGAAGACCTCTTCGGTCGGCAGGTTCGGCACGTGCGGGACGCCGTCGCGCGTCTCGATGCCGCCTCCGATCCACTTCGCGCCGGGCACGAGACCAACCGTCAGCTCGGTGCCGGGACCGGTGAAGCGCACGGAGTCGAGCTCGAGCTCGTTCAGCTGCACGCAACGGCGGCGCAGGCGCTCGGTGTGCTCGCGCCAGGCTTCGACCGGGTCGGGCTCGTCGAGCCGCACCGCGTGTGCGACCGCTTCCCAGAGGCGCTCCACGTCCGGCTCGCCGAACACCTGCATCGCCTGGCCCGCGGTCGGGAAGGCCGCGATCGTCCAGCTGAACGCCCGCTCGTTCATCGCCGCGAGGTAGAGCTGCACTGCCTCGACGGGCCGCGCGCGCCCGAGCCGGTCCGGGTCGACATCGGCCAGCAGTTCCGGCTCGGGGTCGCCGGCGATCGAGATGATCGCGCCCCCGTCGACGGAGGCCTGCATCCGGGCCAGCAGCCACGAAGTGGTTGCCGAGAGATCGTCGTCCGCGACGTGCTGGAGGAACGCACGGCGGATGTGGTTGTCGCGGTAGATGACGTCGACCAGGCGCGCGCCGGCGTCATAGGCCGAGGCAGCGAGTGCGCGGACGAGCGGAGCGTGCTCGACGAAGCCGTCGACGAAGACCGTCTGTCCGGGCTGGACGTTGGCGCCGACGCGGACGATCAGGTCGGCGTAGGCAGCGATGCGATCTGTCATCAGCGGCACAGTAGAGAAGGCGATATCACGTGTCGAGGGGAACCGCGTCCCACGTCGCGCCGGCGCCGCAGAGCCAGTTGAGGGCGTGGTGGCGTTCGAGCGCGATCGAGTGTGCCTCGGCGTGCTCGAACGGCGAGAGCCGGCGGTAGACCTTGCCGTAGGCGCGAAAGTCGCCGCGCGTCGGCGCGGGCAGGACGCCCCGTTCGTAGCCGCGCATCGCGGTCGCCGCGATCAGCTGGTCGAAGGTCGCGTAGCGTGGCGGCAGCTCGAGCGTGCCGGCCGCCTGCAGCGCGGTCGTCCGCGCCCGCCAATGCCACAGGCGGGCGGAGTCGCACTCGAGCTCGATCTCCTCGCTGCCACGCAGCGCGCCGTCCGCCGGGTCGGCCGCCGCCACCTCGTGGGGGTCGAATGGGTGGTCGTAGGCCGGCAGCTCGATCAGCTGCAGTGCCCAGAGCAGGGTGCCGAGGGCCTCGCCGCGCCAGACGGCGTCGACGACCGCGGGGTCGGTGCCCTCGTCCGGCAGTCGCGCGATCGCCGCCCGCAGCTCGTTGCGCAGGGCGTTGCTGCGCTCGACGACCTCTCCCTGCGACCGGAGCTTGTGGCGCGGCATCCACCGGGAACTTAACCTCGGGCGGGCAGTCGCTGGGGGCGAATCGTTGCGAAGCCGGCATGGGTGCCGTCGTGCCCGCTCGGTACCGTGACCTCCCCATGGCGAGGACTGCAGCTGTCCAGCATGTGTGCACCGAGTGCGGGACCTCGTCCGGCCGCTGGCTCGGCCGCTGTCCCGGCTGCGGCGAGTTCGGGACGCTGGCGGCCGAGGTCGTACCTGCGCGGGGCCGCAAGCCCGCCTCGGAGGCCCGGCCGCCGCTGCGCCTTGTCGACGTCGTGGCCGAGGAGTCGGAGCGCATCTCCACGGGTGTGCCCGAGCTCGACCGCGTGCTCGGCGGCGGGCTCGTGCCGGCATCGCTCGTCCTCGTCGGCGGCGAACCGGGGGTTGGCAAGTCGACCCTGCTCTTGAGTGCGCTCGGAGCGATCTCGCGCGACCGGCGCGCCCTGCTCGTGACCGGTGAGGAGTCCGTCGCGCAGGTGAAGCTGCGTGCGGCCCGGCTCGGCGGCTGCGACGGTGTCGAGATCCTGGCCGAAACCGAGCTCGACGCCGTTTGCGAGGCGCTCGAGCGGTGGGTGCCCGCCGTCTGCGTGATCGACTCGGTGCAGACGCTCTGGTCGCAGGAGGTCGGCTCGGCGCCCGGCTCGGTGTCGCAGGTGCGCGAGGCCGCCGGCCGGCTGCTGCGGGTCTCCAAGCAGAGCGGTGTCGCGACGTTTCTCGTCGGGCACGTGACGAAGGACGGCTCGGTGGCGGGCCCGCGCGTGCTCGAGCATCTCGTCGACTGCGTGCTCCAGTTCGAGGGTGACCGCTACCACGCACACCGCATCCTGCGTGCGGTCAAGAACCGCTTCGGCTCGACCAACGAGATCGGCGTGTTCGAGATGACCGGCGCCGGGCTCGTCGGTGTGCCCGACCCGTCAGAGGTGTTCGGGCGCACCGAAAATGGCGAGGTGGGCGCGGCTGTCACCTGCACGATCGAGGGCACGCGGCCTCTCCTGCTCGAGATCCAGTCGCTCGTCGCGCCCACCGATCTTGCGCTGCCGCGACGGGTTGGCACGGGTGTCGACCCGAAGCGCCTTGCGATGATCGTGGCCGTGCTCTCACGGCATGCAGGGCTGCCGCTCGGCGGCGCCGACGTCTTCGTGAACGTCGCGGGCGGCGTGCGCATCGACGAGCCCGGCGCCGACCTCGGCATCGCCCTCGCGATCGCCTCCGCCACCAAAGGGGTGCCGGTGCGCGACAGCCTGGCCGCCTACGGCGAGATCGGCCTGACCGGGCGCCTCCGGCCGGCCACCCAGGCAGACCGCCGGGCCGCGGAATGTCGCAAATTCGGGATTTCGGCCGTCGTCGGCCCAGAGGCCGAGACTTTGCGGCACGCCCTCGGTGCTGCGCTCGCTGATTTCCCCGACTAGCAGGCATTTTTCTCAGAAAATGGCGGATTTGCAGGGTTTCTGGTAAACTGCCGTTCCCGCCGGTGGAGCCTTTTCAGGCCGCCGGCACTTTCGTGACTACAGACGGAACCGGAGGCGAAGCTTGTACAAGGTCGGTGACAAGGTGGTGTACCCGCACCACGGTGCAGGCACGGTCGTCAAGCGTGAGAAGCGCGAGGTGCTCGGCGAGAAGCGCGAGTACCTGACGATCAAGATCTTGCACAACGACATGACTGTGAACGTTCCAGCCGACAACGCCGAGCGCGTCGGTCTGCGCAAGGTGATCGACGAGGAAGCGGTCAAGAAGGTCGTCAAGTACCTGACCTCCGGTGGCACGGAGATGCCGAAGAACTGGAACCGCCGCTTCAAGCACAACCGCGACAAGATGAAGACGGGCGACATCTACGAGCTCGCCGAGGTCGTTCGCAACCTCGCGCTGCGCGACGGCGAGAAGGGTCTCTCCACCGGTGAGAAGCAGATGTACGTCAAGGCGAAGAAGATCCTGGCCTCCGAGCTGATGTACGCGAAGAACATGAGCGAGGACGAGGCGCTCGAGTGGCTCGAGATGACGCTGACCGAGGGCGCGAAGCCGAAGCTGACTCCCGCCGAGAGGAAGGCGTCCGCAAAGAAGGCGGCTCCGGCTGCGAAGGCCGCCCCGGCGAAGGCGGCTGCGAAGAAGCCCGCCGCCGCGGCGAAGAAGGCGGCGCCGGCGAAGAAGCCGGTCGCAAAGAAGACCGCAGCAGCCCGGTAGGTGCGTCGCCCACCCGTCTGGGCCGTCCTGGTCGCCGCGGGGCGGGGAGAGCGGCTTGGTGAGGACCGGCCGAAGGCGTTCGTTCGCCTCGGTGAGCTGCCGCTGCTCGCAGAGCCGCTGCGCCGCCTCGACGAGAGCGAATGGATCGACGCCGTCGTGCTGGTCGCACCGCCCGAGTGGGAAGAGCCGGCGATCTTGCTCGCGGAGGAGATCGGCGCGTCGAAGGTGACCGCCTGTGTCCCCGGCGGCGAGACGAGGACTGAGTCGGTGCGCGCCGGTGTCGCCGAGGTGCCTGACGACGTCGCGGTGATCCTCGTCCACGACGCGGCGCGCCCGCTGCTTCCGGACGATGTGATCGGACGTGTGCTCGGCGCGCTCGGCGAGGGCTTCGACGGCGCGGTGCCGGGCCTGCCCGTGGTCGACACGGTCAAGCGTGTGCGCGACGACGCGGTGCACGAGACGGTCGCGCGCGACGAGCTCGTGACGGTGCAGACGCCGCAGGGCTTCGTCGCATCGGTGCTACGCGTCGCGCTCGCGGCCGGGATCGAGGGCCCTGACTGCGCGTCGCTCGTCGAGGCAAACGGCGGCCGTGTGAAGGTCGTTCCCGGCGACGAGCGGCTGCTCAAGGTGACGACTCGCGCCGATCTCGACCGCGTGGCCGCATGGCTTGCCGCATGAGTCGTGCGAGGATTGCCGCATGAGCTTCCGGGTCGGGATCGGAGTCGACGCGCACGCGCTCGAGCGCGGCGTGCCGCTTGTGCTCGGCGGCGTGCGCTTCGACTTCGACCGCGGCCTGGCCGGCCACTCGGACGGTGACGTCCTCGCGCACGCGCTCGTCGATGCGGTGCTCGGCGCGGCCGGCCTCGGCGACATCGGCTCGCTGTTCCCGTCGGATGACGAGCGGTTTCGCGGAGCTTCGAGCCTCGACCTGCTGGGCGAGGCCTGGCGGCAGGTCAGCGAGGCGGGCTGGAAGCTCGTCAACGCCGACTGTGTGCTGATCGGCGAGCAGCCGCGCATCGCCCCGCACCGCGAGGAGATGCGGAAGCGCCTCTCGGACGCGCTCGGCGGCGGCGATGTGAATGTGCGCGCGACGACGACCGACCACCTCGGCTTCACCGGCCGCGGCGAAGGGCTCGCCGCACATGCGGTCGCCCTGCTCGAACGCCTGTGAGCTACGACGGCAGCGACGCGACGCCGTCGTCGAGCACGACGAGCCCGTCGCGTTCGAGCGCGACGAGCGCGTCGCCGTCCGAGGGCTGTTCGCCCTCCGCGACCGCGCGCAGTGCCTGTGCGCGTCGCTGCCGGAACGAGCCCTCGAAACGCGACTGCTTGCGCAGCGGCTCGTAGCGGCGTCCGCGTGACGGGCACCCGGCTGCGAGTGGGCAGAGTTCGCAGCGCGGAATGCGCGCCAGGCAGACCGTTGCGCCCAGGTCGAAGAGCGCCTGCGCGCAGGAGCCGTCGAACAACTCGCCGGTGCGTTCCTGCACGCGGCGCACGTTCGTGTCCAGCGGGAGCACGTCGCGTCCGAAGGCGAAGTTGCCGACGGCCGCCGCCGTGTACGGCCCCACGCCCGGCAACGTGGTCAGGTCGCCGGGCCAGCCCTGCTCGGCGACGATCGCCGCCGCCCGGTGCAGGCTCACCGCGCGGCGGTTGTAGCCGAGCCCCTGCCACTCGACGATCACCTCGGCGGGCGACGCCGCGGCGAGCGCCTCGACCGTCGGCCAGCGCTCGAGCCAGGCTTCCCAGCGCGAGATCACGCGCTCGACCTGCGTCTGCTGCAGCATCACCTCGCTGACGAGGATCGCGTACGGATCCGTCGTGTGGCGCCAGGGCAGGTCGCGTCCGTTTGCCCGGAACCAGGCCAGGAGGGGCCCGCTCATCCGGCTCGGCCGAGGCGAGGTCACGAGGGCGACGTTGCCCTGGCGCCGCGCGTGCGGCGCCAGCTGACGACACCTGCTCCGAAGAGCAGCAGCTCGACGAGCGTGATCGCCAGGCGGTTCAGAATCGTCACGCCGAGCGCAGGTCCGGCGCTCGTCACCGCGAGCAGGAGGCCGTACATCGACGCCTCGCGCGCGCCGAGCCCCGACGGCGCGAAGACCGCCAGCACCGCGACGATCGCGCCCACGGCGGACGTGCCGCCGAGGAAGGGAATCGCCGCGAGGCCGAGGTCGGTGCCGACGCTGCGCAACATGAAGTAGACGGCGGTACCGGCGATCAGCCAGGTGGCGCAGTAGAAGAGGAGGAGCGTGACTGTCAGCCGGAACGGCAGTGGTTCGATCGACTCCGCCCCGAACGGCCGCAGCAGCCGCCGCGCAAGCGGGCGAAAGACGCGCGGGTGCAGCCCAAGCGCGCAGAGGAGGCCGAACCCGACCAGCGGCAGCAGCGGGGCATTCACGCCGCGCACCCAGGCGAGGCTGACGACGAAGACGATCACGCCGGAGATCGCCGACAGGCCGGCCTCCACGAGGATCGACGCGAGCACAGTCGGCGTGTCGGTCACGCCGGCCGACCGGCGCAGCGCGACCGCGCGCGCAGCGGGAGTCCACACGCCGCCGGGGAGGTACTTCGCGAGCATCGAGACCATCTCGGCCTGCAACGCGACACGGTAGGGAAGGTTGATCCCCCAGGCCTCCAGCATGCGGATCCAGCCGAGGATGAAGACGAGATAGTAGACGGCGACAATCGCAAACCCGAGCGCCAGGTACCCCGGCTTGGCGTTCTCGAGGAGGGGCGCTGCCTTCGACCACTGGTCGCGCACGGCCCACACGCACAGTGCGACCGTCGCCACCACGAGCGTCCACTGCAGCGTGCGCAGAAGCGACGGGCGTGCGCGCAGGTAGCGGACCGCCGCATTCGCACGACCTCCGAGGCCCGGGCTCATCGCCATCAGGAGGAGTCTGCCCGTTGGGCCGCCTGCCGTCGCGGTCAGGCGGCCAGGCGCACGCCGAGCCAGACTCCGGCGATTCCGCCGAGTGCAGCAAGGACCACGGAGCCGAGCGAGAACCCCGAGCCGCCCCAGAGCTCCGGGAGATAGCCGCCGGCAAACGTGCCGGCTGTCGCGCAAAGGCCGATAACGGAACGCATCGGGCTCCATATCGGCAGGGGCGATCACCGGGCTACAGTCCCGAAATGGGTGAGGCGAGGCAGCACTACAACGTCACGCTCGGGGTGCTTGCTCTCGCCGGTCTCGCCTACTCGTTGCAGCAGACGATGGTTCTGCCGGCGCTGCCGAGCCTGCAGCGCGACCTGCACACCTCCACTGCCTGGGCCACCTGGCTCTTCACCTCGTTCCTGCTCGTCTCGGCGGTCTCGACGCCGGTGCTCGGGAAGCTCGGCGACCAGTACGGCAAGGAGCGGTTCCTGCTGCTCAGCCTGGGCATCTTCTTCGTCGGTTGTGTCGCTGCAATCTTCGCCTGGAACATCTGGTCGCTGATCGCCTTCCGCGCCATCCAGGGCTTCGGCGGAGCGGTCTTCCCGCTCTCGTTCGCGATCGTCTTCGACGAGTTTCCCCGCGAGAAGGTCGGCTCCGGGGTCGGCATGGTCTCCGCGATCCTCGGGGTCGGCGGCGGGCTCGGGCTCGTTCTCTCGGGCGCCCTCGTCGACTATCTGTCGTGGCGCTGGATCTTCATCGTCGGCGCTGTCGTCGTCGGCGTGGCGACGATCGGCGTGTGGCGCTTCGTTCCGGAGTCGCCCGTGAAGACGCCGTCGAAGCTCGACCCTCTCGGCGCGCTGCTCCTGACAGCTGTGCTCGTCGCGCTTCTGCTGGGGCTGACCGAGGCGCCGGGGTGGGGATGGGGCTCGGGTCGCTCGCTCGCCGTCTTCGCGGCGACGCTCGTCTTCGCGCTCGCGTGGGTGCGGGTCGAGTTGCGGGTGGCTGCGCCGATGGTCGACATTCGCATGATGCTGAAGCGCACGGTGCTGTTCACCAACCTGACGGCGATCTTCACCGGTTTCGCGATGTTCGGCGCGTTCGTCTTGCTGCCCTCGCTGATGCAGACGCATCGCGGTGGCAGCGTGCACTACGGATTCGGCCTGTCGCCCACCGCGACGGGGCTCTACCTCCTGCCGGGCGGTGTGCTCGGCTTCGTCGCCGGCCCCGCAGCCGGACGGCTTGGCATGCGTTACGGGTCACGCATGCCGCTCGTCTTCGGGATGCTGCTGGCGGCGGCGGGCATCGCCTCGCTCGCGCTCTTCCACGCCCATCCCGGTGAGATCTCGCTCGGCATGGCGTTCGTCGGCGTCGGGGTGCCGTTCGCGTTTGCCGCGATGGCGAAGCTGATCGTCGACGCGGTCAAGCCGTCCGAGACCGGGGTCGCCACCGGCATGAACACCGTGCTGCGCACGGTCGGCTCGGTGATCGGCGGCCAGGTCGGCGCCGCCATCGTCAGCGGCGACCTGATCGCGCACACGAGCGTGCCGGCGGAGTCGGCGTTCGTCGCCGCGTTCTGGGTGAGTGCGGCCGTTGCGCTCGTCGGCGCAGGACTCGCCCGGTTCATCCCGTCGCCTCGCTCGACGGCCGTCGCGTTCGCGGACTAACGTCGCAGCATGATTCGCGTGCGTTTTGCCCCGAGCCCGACCGGGACGTTGCACGTCGGCAACGCCTTGAGCGCCGTCGCGAACCGGCGGTTCGGCGATCGCCTTCTCCTGCGCATCGACGACACCGACGCGGCGCGCAACCTGCCGGGCGGTGAGGAGGCGATCGTCGAGGATCTCCGCTGGCTCGGCGTCGACTGGGATGAAGGGCCGGTTCGCCAGAGCGAACGTGCGGGGCGGCAGCTGGAGGCGGCCAGGGCCGCGGGCCTGCCGCAGCGGTTCGAGGGCGTGATGTTATGGCGTGACGAGGGCCCGCCGACGTTCCACCTGGCGAGTGTCGTCGACGACATCGACTTCGCCATCACCCATGTGATCCGCGGCTCCGACCATCGCGCGAACGAGGATCTGCATGCGGCGCTCCACCGCGCGCTCGGCTCGGACCCGCCGCAGGTGGTCCACCACGGGCTCGTCGTCGGGGCGGACGGGAAGAAGCTCTCGAAGCGCGCCGAGGGCGCGACGGTGGCCTCGCTCCGCGACGCGGGCTACCCGGCCGAGGCCGTACGCGCCTACCTCGAGGAGCTCGATCTGCCAAGGCACGACGTGCACCTCGATCTCGACCGCATTCGCTCGCTGTCAGTCGAGGTGCTCGGCGGCCTGGACGACGCCGCGCTCGCGGCGCGCGTCGGGGTGCCCGTGGCGGCGGCGTCGCTCCTGCGCGGCGCGCACGACCTCGTCGAGGCGCGGGCGCTCGCGCAGTCCGTCCTCGACCCGCCAAGTAACAGACTGTTACTCAGTCCGGAGACGCTGGAGCGGTTCGCGGAGCTGCGCTCGCAGCTCCCGGAGACGCTCGACAGAGAGCAGGCGAAGGAGCTCGTCCGCGAGCTGAAGGCGGTCGGTGGGAACCTGCGCGCGCTTCGCGCCGCGCTCACCGGGGCCGAGCACGGGCCGGAGCTCTGGGCGGTGCTGCGGGCGCTGCCACGTGACGAGGCGTTGCGCCGCGCACTACCCTGAGCGGCGATGCGCCTCTACGACACGTACAGCCGCTCGCTCGTCGAGCTGCCCGCGGCGCCGGGCCCGATCCGCATGTACTTCTGCGGCCCGACGGTCTATGCGCGCGCACACATCGGTAACGCGCGCCCGTTCGTGGTCGGTATGTGGCTGCGCTCGTGGCTGCGTGCGACGGGCTACGAGGCGCAGCTCGTGCACAACATCACTGACATCAACGACAAGATCTATGACGCAGCGCCCGGTGCGAGCGCCGAGCTCGCTGCGCGCGCGACCGAGTGGTACCTCGAGGACACCCGCGATCTCGGGCTCGGCATGCCCGACCGGCTGCCGAAGGCGACCGAGTGCGTCCCGCAGATCGTCCAGTTGATCGAGGAGCTGGTCGATACGGGGCATGCGTACGCCGCCGGCGGCGACGTCTACTTCCGCGTCGCGAGCTTCGCCGACTACGGGCGGCTCTCGGGGCAGAAGCCCGACCAGGTCGAGCAGGGTGAGGAGTCGAGCCCGCTCAAGGAGGACCCGCGTGACTTCGCGCTCTGGAAGGCCACGAAGCCCGAGACCGAGGATACGTCGTGGGATTCCCCCTGGGGACGCGGCCGGCCCGGGTGGCATATCGAATGCTCGGCGATGGCCGAGGAGATCTTCGGGCCGGTGTTCGAGATCCACGGCGGTGGGCTCGACCTCGTCTTCCCCCACCACGAGAACGAGGTCGCGCAGTCGCGCGCGCTCGGACATCCGTTCGCGCAGATCTGGGCGCACAACGGGATGCTTCAGTTCACGGGCGAGAAGATGTCGAAGTCGGTTGGGAACGTCGCGACGATTCGCGAGACGATCGACGAGTACGGCGCAGGCACGGTGCTCGTGTTCTTCATGGGTGGGCACTGGCGCAAACCCATCGATTTCTCGGAAGACACGATGGCGCAAGCCGCCGCGCAGTGGTCGAGCTTCCTCGAGGCGTATCGCGTTCCGGAGACGGAGCCACCGGCCGGCGAGTGGGATCGCCTCGCGGGCGCGTTGAACGACGACTTCAACACGCCTGCGGCTCTCGCGATCCTCCACGAATGGCGCAGTCGCGGGTACTGGGCGCTGCTGGCGCAGGGACTGGAGATCTTCGGACTCGGGTTGACTGCTCGCGGAAGAGTGAACGACGAGGTCGACAGGCTTCGTCGCCAGCGCGACGAAGCGCGTGCTGACAAAGATTGGACGCGCGCCGATACGCTGCGGGACGCCATTCGTGGACGCGGATTCGACGTGATCGACGAACCGTCGGGCTCCCGGTTGATAGCGCTGTGACGCCCGACCTCGTCTACGGGCGCCGCGCCGTGCGTGAGGCGCTGCGCGGCCGCCGCCAGGTGCTCGAGGTCTGGGCGACCGAGCGGGCGTGCAGCGCCGAGCCGTGGCTCGCCGAGGCGCGCCCGAAAACCAAGGCCGACCGCGAGCTGGCCGAGCGGGCCGACACGCGCGACCACCAGGGCGTGCTCGCCCTGGTCGAGCCCTATCCCTATGCGGACGCCTACGAGCTCGCGGCTGCGGAGCGGCCGCTGCTCGTCGTGCTCGACCGGGTCACCGACCCGCACAACCTCGGAGCCGTGTGCCGCAGCGCCGAGGGTGCGGGCGCGACCGGCGTCGTCGTCCCGGCACATGGGTCGGCGGTCGTGACTCCCGCGGTCGCCCGCGCCTCGGCCGGTGCGATCGAGCATCTGCCGGTGGCCGTCGTGACGAACCTCGCTCGTTACCTCGAGGAGGTGAAGGGCGTCGACCTCTGGGTCTTCGGCGCGGCCGGCGAGGAAGGGACGACGTCGATGTGGGAGACGGACCTTTCGGGCGGCGTCGCGCTCGTCTTCGGCGCCGAGGGCAAGGGACTGCGCCCGCTCGTGCGGCGGACCTGTGACGCGCTCGTCGCGATCCCGCTGGTGGGCCAGGTCGAGTCGCTGAACGTGAGCGTCGCCGCCGCGGTGCTCTTGTACGAAGCTCGCCGCCAGCGTGGCTGAGCTCTATCTGTTCGACGGCTACAACCTGCTGCACGCCGGGCCGTTCGCCGACCAGCGCGAGCTCGTCGACGCGCTTGCCAGCTACACCGCGGTCCGGGGCGCCCGCGGCATCGTTGTCTTCGACGGCGTCGGGGAGGACGTGAGCCGCGGCCCGCTCGAGGTGCGGTTCGCCGCGAACGCCGACACGCTCCTCGAACGGCTCGCTGCGGAGCACCGGAGCCGGGCCCGGGTGCTGCTCGTGACGAGCGACTCGACGCTGGCCGCCGCCGCGGGCGTCGAGGTGGCGAAGCTCAGTTCGCAGTCCTTCTTCCGGGACTTCCGGCCGGCCGAGCACCGCGACGAGCGCCCCGAGGGGCTCGCCGGAAAGCTCGACGCCGAGACCCGGGCCCGGCTCGAGCGGCTCCGTCGAGGCGAGTAACCGGGTCCCATGCAATCGGGGCTTGTGCTCTTTGCGGGACCCTGCTAGATTCACCTCAACCTCAGGGTGAGACTTCTGCCGTACCGAGGAGAGCTCTCACCCGAAAATGTCCCAGATACCGGGGGTATCCTTCGTGCCCGTCCGTACCGCAGTCGCTCACAAGTCACCGCAGAAGGCTCAACGAGAGCTTGAGGATCTGCAGCTTGTCCTGAAGGCGCGCAACGGTTCGACCGTCGCGATGGATCAGCTGATGCGGCGCTACACGTCGTTTGTCCGCCTGAAGGCGAGCTCGTACTTCCTCGCCGGTGGCGACTCGGAAGACCTGATCCAGGAGGGCCTCGTCGGTCTCTACAAGGCTGTGCGCGACTTCCGTTCCGACAAGGAGACCTCGTTTCGGTCGTTCGCCGAGCTGTGCGTGACGCGCCAGATCATCACGGCGATCAAGACCGCCACGCGGTTCAAGCACGCCCCACTCAACACCTACGTCTCGTTCAGCCACACCCCGGCCGGCCAGGAGGGAGACGACTGCACGCTCGGCGACGCGCTTCCCGGGCCGAGCGTCAACGACCCGTCCGTGCGCGTGATCTCGACGGAGGAGCTGCAGTCGCTCGTGGGCTGTCTCTCGACGACACTCTCGCCACTCGAGTCGGATGCGCTGCGTCTCTACCTCGAAGGCTCGTCCTACGAGCAGATGGCGGAGGATCTCGCCTGCGACACGAAGACGATCGACAACGCCCTGCAGCGTGTGAAGCGCAAGATCCTGACGCACCAAGAGGGCCGCGCCGTCCTGCAGTAGCCGGTCGAGTTTCCGGCGTACCATGTCGTTCCCGCCGGAGTAGCTCAGTTGGCAGAGCACCTCTCTTGTAAAGAGGATGCCGTGGGTTCGAGTCCCACCTCCGGCTCTGCCCGCAGCTCTTGTCACGTCACCGCGTGCCTCGGTCGACGGACGCCAGACGGGCCGGCGCGACGAGCTGGGCGGCCATGTTTCGACGAGACCTGTACGGGTCTGACCCCGGCCGTGGCCGAAAGGGCGAGGGCGGGTTTCCTCGGGACCGGGTGCGGTCAGGCAGGTGGGATCTGGGCGAGCGCGGTGGACAGGTCGGCCCAGAGGGCCTCCACATCCTCGAGCCCGACCGACAGGCGCAGCAAGCCGCGGGGAATCCGGTCGCCTTCCCAGCGCCAGCGGCTCTCCATCGACGAACTGACGCCGCCGAGCGAAGTCTGGTTCGCGATCAGGGTCGTCGCGGTCTCGACCGTCCGGGCCGCATCGTCGGCCACGTCGAAGACGACCAGCCCGCCCAGGCCCGGGTAGCGCACGCGCTCGACGGCCGGGTGCTCGCCCAGCCGGCGGGCGAGCTCGCGTGCCGAGTCTGTCTGGCGGTGCACGCGCACCTCCAGCGTCTCCAGGCCGCGCAGTAACGAGGCCGCGGCATCCGGCGAGGCGGACAGCCCGACACGCATGCGCGCGTCATAGAGCGCCTTCGTCTTCTCGGCGTCGCGCGTGACCGTCGCCCCGAGCAGCGCGTCGTGGTGCCCCGTCAGGTACTTCGTCGCCGAGTGCACGACGACGTCGGCGCCCTCGTCGAGCGCGCGCAGGAACACCGGTGTCGACACCGTCGCGTCGCAGATCACGAGTCCCGGATGGGCGCGCACCGCCTCCCAGTCGGGCAGCGTCAAAAGCGGGTTCGCGGGCGACTCGACCCACACCACGTCGGCCCCGGCAGGCGGTGGGCCGGTCTGGTCGTACTCGTGAACCTCGAGGCCCCAAGGCTCGAACTGCCGCAGCGTGACCGTTGTGCCGAAGTACGCGCCCTCGGCGATCGCGACCGTCGTGCCCGGCCGGCAGAAGGCGAACACGCAGGCGGTCGCAGCCGACGTGCCCGACCCGAAGAGCAGCGCGTCCCCGCCCTCCAGCGCGCCGAGCGCGTTCTCGGCCGCGACGCCGGTCGGGTGCGCGTAGCGCTGGTAGACGAACTGACCGGGCTCGCCTTGGTCGTCGTAGGGCCACACGGTGGCGCGGTCGATCGACTGCACGCGCCGACTTTAGATGTCCGTTGTACGCTCCGCCTGATGGCGCAGACGGAGAAGCGCACCCACGAGACGACGCAGGAAAAGCTGCAATGGCTTGCGGAGCTGCGCGACGAAGCACTTCACGCCGGCTCCGAGAAGTCTGTCGACAAGCAGCGCGCGGCCGGGAAGCTGCTCGCGCGTGAGCGTGCCGAGCAGCTGTGCGACCCGGGCTCGTTCGTCGAGCTCGACCGCTACGTGCGCCACCGCGAGCCGAACTTCGGGATGCTCGAGCGGCGCCCCTACGGTGACGCCGTCGTCACCGGGTACGGCACCATCTTCGGCCGTCGGGTCTTCGTCTTCAGCCAGGACTTCACCGTCTTCGGCGGCTCGCTGAGCGAGGTCTTCGCCGAGAAGATCTGCAAGGTGATGGACATGGCGGCCAAGTACGGCTGCCCCCTCGTCGGCATCAACGACTCCGGCGGGGCCCGCATCCAGGAAGGCGTCGTCTCGCTCGCCGGGTACGCCGAGATCTTCTGGCGCAACGTTCAGTGCTCGGGAGTGATCCCGCAGATCTCGCTCGTGATGGGCCCATGCGCAGGCGGCGCCGTCTATTCGCCGGCGATGACCGACTTCGTGCTGATGGTCGAAGGGACGTCGTACATGTTCATCACCGGCCCCGACGTCGTGAAGACGGTCACCGGCGAGGAGGTGACGTTCGAGGAGCTCGGCGGCGCCGTCACGCACGCATCGAAGTCCGGCGTCGCCCACCTGACCGCTGCGGACGAGGCGTCGGCGCTCGAGGACGCGCGTTACCTGCTCAGCTTCCTGCCGCAGTCGAACGCGCACCCGGCGCCCTACGACGATCCCACCGACCCGGCCGGCCGGGAGGCCCCGGAGCTCGACAGCCTGATCCCGAACGAGCCGGCGAAGCCGTACGACATGAAGCGCGTGATCGGGGCGGTCGTCGACGACGGGGAGTTCCTCGAGATCCAGCCGCTCTATGCCCAGAACATCGTCTGCGGCTTCGCGCGGCTCGGGGGCTATAGCGTCGGCATCGTCGGAAACCAGCCGAAATCGCTGGCGGGCGTGCTCGACATCGGCTCCTCGGAGAAGGCCGCGCGGTTCGTTCGAACCTGCGACGCGTTCAACATCCCGCTTGTGACGTTCGTCGACGTCCCGGGCTTCCTGCCCGGAACGGCCCAGGAGTGGGGCGGCATCATCCGGCACGGCGCCAAGCTGCTGTACGCGTACTGCGAGGCGACCGTCCCGAAGCTGACGGTGATCACGCGTAAGGCCTACGGGGGCGCGTACGACGTCATGAGCTCCAAGCACGTTCGTGCCGACTTCAACTTCGCCTGGCCGAGTGCAGAGGTCGCCGTGATGGGGCCCGACGGCGCCGTCAACATCATCTTCCGCAAGGAGATCGCGGAGGCCGACGACCCCGACGCCCGGCGCGCCGAGCTGATCGCCGAGTACAAGGAGCGCTTCGCGAATCCGTACACCGCCGCGGAACGCGGCTATGTCGACGACGTGATCGAGCCCCGGCGCACGCGCCCGGTGCTGATCGACGCGCTCAGGACATCGATCACCAAGCGTGAGCCGCGCCCGCCGCGCAAGCACGGCAACATTCCGCTTTGAGCGTCGGCTAAACGCCGACGGCCTGAAGCAGGACCGCAGCGTTGAGGAACGCGTGCACGACTGCCGGGTCGAACTGCGAGCTCTGGCAGCGCTCGACCTCGAGCAACGCCTCGTCGTGCGCTATCGGGGCGCGGTAGAGGCGGTTCGACGTCATCGCATCGAACGCGTCCGCGACGAAGATGATCCGTGCGCCGAGTGGGATGTCCTCGCCGCTCAACCCGTCGGGGTAGCCGTTCCCGTCCCAGCGCTCGTGGTGGTGCAGCACCCAATCGGCGATCGGATCGACGCCGAGGCTGTCGAGCATCCGGTAGCCGATCTGCGGATGGCGCTCCAGGACGAGACGCTCTGCGTCGGTGAGCGCACCCGCCTTGCGCAGGATCTCCTCGGGGATCGCGAGCTTGCCAAGGTCGTGCAGGCTCCCGGCGAGCCGCGTCAGCTCGACCTCCTCCCCCGGCAGGCCGAGCTGCTCTGCGATCTGCGCCGCGAGCTTCGCGACTCGCTCGGAGTGACTCCCCGTGTACGCGTCACGCGAGTCGACGGCGCGTGCGAGTGCTGCCGCCGCGCGGAAACGGGCGGCGCGGTCGGCGCCGTGCGCGACACGCCTGAACTCGGAGAGCTCGGCCACGTCGGGCCGTGCCAGCCGAACCTGGTTCTTCCCGTGCTCCTTGGCCCAGTAGAGCGCGCCGTCGGCAAGACGAATCAGTGAGTCGCGCTCGCGGCCGTGCTGCGGGTAGGTGGCGACGCCCGCGCTGACCGTGATCGGGCCCGCCATCCCGAACTCGCTGCCGCTGATGCGCGTGACGATCGACTCGGCGATCGACAGCGCGACTGCGTCGTCGACCCCGGGCAGCAGCACCGCGAACTCGTCGCCGCCGAGCCGGAACGCCTCGCCACCCTGACGCAGGCGCGCGGCGACTTGCGACAGCACGCGGTCGCCCGCGGGATGGCCGAACTGATCGTTGACCCGCTTGAACTCGTCGATGTCGATAAAGCAGAGCGAGACGATGCCCTCCGCCTCCTCTGCGCCGGCAAGCTCCCGCTGCAGCCGCTCGTGGAAATGGCGGTGGTTGCCGAGGCCGGTCAGAGGATCCGTGAGGGCGAGCCGGATCGCGTTCAGCGCCTTGTGCGTCGAGCGCTGGTAGAGCGACAGCGCGACGAGCGGCCCCGCAAGTGCGGCGAAGAGGAACGGCGTGCGCTGCCACAGGACGATCAGCATCAGCGCCGTGGTCGCCATCAGGGTGAACGGCACGATCGTGAAGCGAACATTGGACCTGATCAGCTGGAGGTAGCTCAGCTCGGAGCCCGACGCCGCGATTGCGGCAGTGATGAGCACGATGTTGACCACATAGATCGTCGCCGACGTGGCCGAGACCTTCGCGACGCTCATGGCGGCGTCGTTTCCATGCAGATAGGTCAGGATCCAGCCGGCGAGCGCGCCGACGATCCCGAAGACCCCCGCGTTGAAGGTTGCCCGGATCACCGGCCTCGTTCGCCAGACCAGCGCGACGATCGTCGGTGCGGTCACATACAGGAACGTCGCGGGCGCCCAGCCGAAGAGGACGAGCGCTGCCGCAGCGAACAGGAACCCGAGCGAGACGCCGTTCGCATCTGTGCCCTCGACCGGGACCGGGAAGCGCTCGGCGAGCGTCGAGGCGACGAGGAACACCGCCACGCCGACGATTGTTGTCGTCGATCCCGGATCCCTCACAAAAGAGAACGTCGCCGCAAGATACGCGGCGACGCCGACCAGGGAGACGGGCACGACAACCGCGAGAACTCTCGCGGGTGGTAGCGCCCGACCGCTCATCTTCTACGGAGCGGTCGTTACCAGGTGAAGTTGAAGGCGGCCCAGGTGAAGTTGCCGACGAACACCGCGATGGTGACGAGCAGCGAGATCACAAGGACGGCTGTGTACTTCGAATTCCACTGAAGCATGGGTGAGATCCTCCGATAAGAGTGCCGCATTGGTTCCATTCTCCGCTCTGGGCAAGGCGCGAGGCATCACCCGAAGGGGTGAAAGTCGTTCACCCGTCACGAATCCCTCGAATGGGTGAGGTCGGGTGGAGCGGTAGGGTCGCGTGGTGGTGCTCGACTGCTTTCCAAGCCAGGAGCCGGCGGTTGTTGCGGCGCTTCGTGCGGCGTTCGAATCCCCTGCACAAGCGCCTGATCCGTGGTGGCAGGAGGGTCTCGAGGAATCCCTCGGCGCGGGCGGCTACGGGGAGACCACGGGCCTGCCCCGCAGCAGGCGCGGCGCCGAGCGGGCGTAGTCGAGCCCGGAGATCCACGTCAGGGCGAGCGCGACGAGGAGCGCCCACCAGGCGGCTCGATGGCCGAAGGCCCCCGCCGCCGCCAGGCCGCCGACGCCCGCCGCGATCGCCTGCGACCACGTCTTCAGCTTGCCGAGGTCGCGTGCAGCGATCACGATTCCGCGCTCGACCGCCGCCTGCCGCAGCCCCGAGATCAGGAGCTCGCGGGCGACGATCGCCGCGACCATCCAGGCCGGGAAGACGCCCTGGCCGATCAGGACGATCAACGTCGCCATCACGAGCAGCTTGTCGGCGACCGGGTCGAGCAGCGACCCGAGTGAGGACGTTCGTCCGCTGCGCCGGGCGATCCGCCCGTCGAACCAGTCGGTCGCCATCGCCGCACAGAACACCCCGGTCGCCCAGTAGTCGTGTCCGCTGAACGAGATCGCAAAGAGCGCGACCACGATCGGCACCGCGATTGCCCGGGCGACGGTCAGCTGATCCGCAAAGCTCATCTGCAAGGAGAATACGGAGTGTGTTCGGCAAAGTCCTCGTCGCCAACCGCGGAGAGATCGCCGTGCGGGTGTTCCGAACCCTGCGGGACATGGGCATCGGCTCCGTCGCCGTCTACTCCGACCCCGATCGGTCGGCCCGGCACGCCCTCTATGCCGACGAGGCGTTCGCCCTCGGAGGCAGCACCTCGGCCGAGACCTACCTCGTCGTGGAGAAGCTGCTCGACGCCGCCGCGCGCTCGGGCGCGGCGGCGGTCCATCCGGGCTACGGCTTCCTGGCGGAGAACGCCGGCTTCGCGCGCGCGGTCGAGGAGGCCGGTCTCGTCTGGATCGGCCCACCGCCCGCTGCGATCGAGCTGATGGGCTCGAAGACGCGTGCACGCCGGGCGATGCAGGCGGCGGGCGTCCCGATCATCCCCGGCACGACCGATCCGGTCTCGTCCGCGGCGGAGGTCGTCGCGCTCGGCGAGGACCTCGGCTACCCACTGCTGATCAAGGCGGCGGCGGGCGGCGGCGGCAAGGGCATGAAGGTCGTGCGGTCGGCGGAGGAGGCGCTGCAGGCCTTCGAGTCGGCCCAGCGCGAGGGTCAGGCGTACTTCGCCGACGCGTCGGTCTACGTCGAGCGCTACCTGGAGGACCCGCGCCATGTGGAAGTGCAGGTGCTGGCCGACGCGCACGGGAACGTCATCCACCTCGGTGAGCGGGACTGCACGATCCAGCGCCGGCATCAGAAGCTCGTCGAGGAGACACCGTCTCCGGCCGTGGGCTCCGAGCTGCGCACCCGGATCGGGAAGATCGCCGTGGACGCCGCCCGCGCCGCCGGCTACCGGTCGGCCGGAACCATCGAGGGGCTGCTCGCGCCCGACGGCTCTTACTACTTCATGGAGATGAACACCCGCATCCAGGTCGAGCACACGGTCACCGAGGTCGTCGCCGGCGTCGACATCGTTCGTGCACAGGTGCAGATCGCAGCGGGCGAGCGTCTCGAGTTCTCGCAGGACCAGATTCATCTGCAAGGGCACGCGATCGAGTGCCGCATCAACGCCGAGGACGTCTCGAACGGCTTTCTGCCGTCGCCCGGCACGATCACGGTCTATCGCGAGCCGTCGGGACCGGGCGTGCGCGTCGACTCCGGCGTCGCGGCCGGCTCGGAGATCTCACCGCTCTACGACCCGATGATCGCCAAGCTGATCGTTCGCGGCGCCGACCGCGAGGACGCGATCGGGCGCATGCTCCGCGCTCTCGGCGAGTTCGAGATCGGCGGCGTCAAGACGCTGATCGGCTTCCACAAGGCGCTGCTGGAGCACCCGTGTTTCCAGGCCGGCGAGACCTGCTTCGGGCTCGTCGAGTCCGAGCTGCTCGCGCTGCGGGCGGAGGAGCTCTCGGCGGCGCCCGTCCGCGGTGCGGTGGCCGCGACGGGTGAGACCGTCGAGTGCGTGACGTTTGCCGAGGTCGACGGCCGCCGGGTCGAAGTGAAGGTGCGCGTCGCCGAGCCGCCCTACCGCGCGCTCGCCCGGCGCCGGCGTGACCGGGCGGCAGCCGGCGCCGGCGGAAGCGGCAGCGACCGGGTCACGAGCCCGATGCAGGGCATCGTGCTGCAGGTGCGAGTCGCCGACGGCGAGGCGGTCGAGGTCGGCCAGGTGATCTGCATCGTCGAGGCGATGAAGATGGAGAACGAGGTCACCGCCCACCGTGCGGGCACGATCGCCGGTCTCGCGCTCGTGCCGGGCCAGCCGGTCACGACCGGGCAGGGGATCTGCACGATCGAGACCATCTAGCGTCCTACAGCGAACGCTGGTAGGCGCGGAAGGTGCGCGTCGCCCAGGCCGCAGTCAGGGCGGAGAGGGCGAAGAGCAGCAGGAGATGCGAGGTGACGACGCTCCACGACGTGCCGGAGAGCGCGACCTCGCGCGCAGCCCGCACGCCCCAATCCACAGGGTTGAACAGCGCCGCGGTCTGCATCCAGCCGGGCATTTGCGGGCGGGCGATCATCGTCGTCGAGAGAAACAGCAGCGGCAGCCCGATGAAGTTCGCGACCGCGATCATCGTCGCCTCGCGCCGCGTCAAGAGGGCGATCGCCTGTGAGATCCCGGCGAACGAACTGTTCACGAGGACTCCCGCGAGGATGATCACGAGCCAGCCGAGGACGCCCGCATGGATGCGAACCCCGAGTGCCAGCGACACGAGCAGGATCACGACCGCCTGGATCGCCGCCGTGAGCGCCGAGCGCACGATCTGCGAGAGGACGAGCGAGAACCGCGACGCCGGCGTTGCGAGGAACCGCTCGATCACCTTGTGGTCGAGGTCGTTGATCATCGACATGCCGCTCCAGGTCGCCCCGAAGAACGCGTTCATCACGACGATCGCCGGCGCGAGGAAGGTGATGTACGAGCCGGTGCCGAAGCCCCCGAGCCGCGTCACGTTGTGGAACAGCTGGCCGTAGAGCACGAGCCACACCATCGGCTGCACGAGCAGTAGAACGATCCAGATCGGCTCGCGCATCAGGTTGCGGGCCTGGCGGACGGTCATGAACCACGTATGGCGGAGGACGTTCATCCGCCGCGGTCCTCCGAGGTGAAGTCGCGCCCGGTGAAGTGCAGGTAGACGTCGTCGAGCGACGGCCGCGACACGGCGACGGTCGCAACGCCGATGCCCGCCGCGTCGAGGGCCGCGAGGATCCCCGGCAGCGCGCTGCCACCGTCGGGCACACGGGCGACCAGGGTGCGCTCGCCGAGCAAGGTGTCGGTGCTCGCGCCGGCGGCGGCAAGCACTTGCTTCGCCTCGTCGATCTTCCCGTCGGTGAGCTCGACCTGGACGGCGTCTCCGCGCAGCCCCGCCTTGAGGCCCCTCGGGGTGCCCTCCACCACGATCTTGCCCTGCGAGACGATGGCGAGCCGGTCGGCGAGCTGGTCGGCTTCCTCGAGGTAGTGCGTGGTGAGCAGGATCGTCAGCGACTCGGCGTGGGCGAGTCGCGAGACCTCGGCCCACATTCCGACGCGCGCCTCCGGGTCGAGGCCGGTGGTCGGCTCGTCGAGGAACAGCACCCGCGGGCGGTGGACGAGGCCGAGCGCGACGTCGAGCCGCCTGCGCATTCCGCCCGAGTAGGTCTTGACGACGCGGTCGGCGGCGTCGGCGATGCCGACGAGCTCGAGCAGCTCGTCCACGCGGCTGCGCAGGTCACGGCCGCCCATTCCCTGGACGCGCCCCTGAAGCATCAGGTTCTCGCGGCCCGTGCCGAACTGGTCGACGCCCGTGTCCTGCGGCACGTAGCCGATCGCCCGGCGTACGGCGTTCTGGTCGCGGCGAACATCGTGGCCGGCGACCGCCGCGCTGCCCTCGTCCGCGTGCGTGAGCGTGACGAGCACGCGCACCGTCGTCGACTTGCCGGCGCCGTTCGGGCCGAGCAGGCCGAACACCTCGCCTTCGGCCACGGTGAACGAGATGCCGTCGAGCGCCTGCACCGAGCCGTAGCGCTTGCGCAGCTCGTGGACGACGATCGCTTCCATCGACGGCGAGCGTAGCGCCGCCGCTACAGTGCCGCGCGGCTGATGGACCTCTACGAATACCAGGGCAAGCAGCTCTTCAAGCAGTTCGGCATCCCGGTTTCGGAAGGGCGCCTCGCGACGACCCCGGCCCAGGCGCGGGCGGCGGCCGAGGAGCTCGGGACGCAGGTCGTCGTCAAGGCGCAGGTCCTGACGGGCGGTCGCGGCAAGGCGGGCGGCGTCAAGCTCGCAGAAGATCCCGCCGACGCCGAGCAAAAGGCGGCCGACATCATCGGTCTCGACATTCGCGGCCACGTCGTCGAGAAGGTCTGGGTCGAACAGGCTTCCGAGATCGCGAAGGAGTACTACCTCTCGATCGCCTTCGACCGTGGCGCCAAGAAGCCGCTCTTCATGTTCACGACCCAGGGAGGAGTCGAGATCGAAGAGGTCGCGGCGAACGACCCCGGCGCGCTCGTTCGGTTGCACGTCGACGCGCTCGAGGGCTATCAGCCGTGGATTGCACGCCGTCTCATCTACGGCGCCGGCGTCGAGGACCCGGGTGAGCAGAAGCAGCTCGCCGACATCATCGGGAAGCTGTACCGCTGCTTCGTCGAGTCGGACGCGATGCTCACGGAGATCAACCCGTTGATCGTCACGCCCGACGGCGTCGTGAAGGCGCTCGATTCGAAGTTCACGGTCGACGACAGCGCGCTCTACCGGCACCCCGACATTGCTGACTTCCGCGACTCGAGCGCCGCCGACCCGTTCGAGGCGTTCGCGCGCGAGAAGGGGGTCACCTATGTGAAGCTCGACGGCTCCGTCGGGATCCTCGGCAACGGGGCCGGTCTCGCGATGTCCACGGTCGACGTCGTCGTCGTGGCCGGCGGCCAGCCCGCGAACTTCTGCGACCTTGGTGGCGGCGGCAGCGCGGAGGGTGTCGTCGACGCGCTCGAGGTGATCACGCGCGACCCGCAGGTCCGGTCGATCTTCTTCAACATCTTCGGCGGGATCACGCGTTGCGACGAGGTCGCGCGCGGCATCCTGCAGGCGCTCGAGCAGATGAAGCTCGAGCTTCCGCTGGTCGTGCGGCTCGACGGCACGAACGCGGTCGAAGGCAGGCGTCTCCTCGAGGAGGCGGCGCCGAAGAACCTCTTCGTCGAGCCGACGATGCTCTCGGCCGCGAAGCGCGCGGTGGAGCTCGCCCGGTGATCGACCTTTGGAGCGAGCGCGGCGAGGCGTACCGCCAGAGCGAGGCGCATCGCGAGGGCGCCGACCTCGACCAGCTCGTCGCCTGGGCGCTCGAGGCCTCCGGACGCGAGGCGCTCGACGTCGCCACCGGCGGCAAGCACGTCGCCCGGCGCCTCGTCGAGGCCGG
>DATLQV010000035.1:0-14329 GCA_035534955.1 Gaiellaceae bacterium | reverse complement strand
GCAGAGGACGTCGTTGCCGATCTCGACGGTTTCGATGTCGAGCGGGCCGAGCGCGTCGAGCGGCCGGTGCAGACCGACGACGGCGAACGCGTCGCACTCGATGTGCTCGTTCGTGCCGTGCGCCCGGCCTGATGCATCGCTTCGTGTCCGGCTCCAGCTGGTGGCTCGACGAAGAACAGGAACATCCGCTTGCGCGCGTGCACGTCGACTCGCCCGACGTTGAGATCGTCGGCTCGGGCATCACCGGCATCTCGGCCGCACTGACGCTCGCCGCTGGGGGCCTGCGCGTGCGCGTCCACGATGCGCGCCAGGTTGCGGGCGGCGCGAGCGGGCGCAACGGCGGCTTTGCGCTTCGCGGCGGCACGATGCCGTACGACAAGGCTCGTGAGTGGCTCGGGGCGGACACCGCGTTCACCTACTGGCGCTTGACCGAGCAGTACCTCGATCGACTCGCAGCGCTCGCCGGGGACGCACTGCGCCGAACCGGGAGCCTGCGCGTCGCCGCCGACGGTGACGAGCGTGACGAGATCCGTGCCGAGTACGACGCCCTGTGCGAAGACGGCATCGCAGCCGAGTGGCGCACGGAGGTGGTGGGCGGACGGTTTCCCGCTGCGATCTTCCATCCCACCGACGCCGCAATCCAGCCTGCGCGCCTCGTCCGCTGCCTCGCCGCTCGCGCAGCGGGCGCGGGAGTCGAGATCGTCGAGCAGCATCGCATCGCATCCCTCGACGAGCTCGAGGCGCCGCGCGTGGTCATCGCCACCGACGGTTACCCCAGCGGGCTGCTCGGCGACCTGGAGGGGCTGATCATCCCGACGCGCGGGCAGATGATCGCAACCGAGCCGATCGCGGAGCAGCTCTTCGACTGTCCGCACTACGGACGCCACGGCTTCGATTACTGGCAGCAGCTTCCCGACGGCCGGATCACCGCCGGCGGGTTCCGCGATTTCGCCATGGACTCCGAGTTCACCGATTCGGAGGAGACGACGCTGCCCATCCAGGAGGCGCTCGAGTCGTTCGTCGCCGAGCTCGTCGGCCGCCCGGTGACGGTGGCGCAGCGCTGGGCCGGCATCTTCGGGCTCGTGCTCGACTTCCTGCCGGTGGTCGGCCGCCTGCCCGGCGACGAGCGGGTGTGGGTCGCCGGTGGGTACTCCGGCCACGGGAACGTGCTCGGCTTCCTGTCGGGCGACCTCGTCGCGAGGGCGCTGCTGGGCGACGAGCATCCGCTGCTCGAGCTGTTCGCGCCGGCGAGGCTGCTCTAGCCGCTCTCCTCGTAGATGCCGGTGTTGGCCCGCTCCAGCGCGCCGACGTAGCCGGTCCGCGCGTACGCCGCTTCGTCGGTGCCGGCAGGCACGGCAAGCCGGCCGCGCAGGTCGTCGACCGATGCGAAGCCCTTGCGCCTCATCCAGGCGGACAGGCCGTCGAGCAAGACGCCCGCGTGCTCTGGGCCGTGCCGCAGGAGCGCCGATGCGGTCATGACGACGTCGGCGCCCGCGAGCAGGTACTTGGCCACGTCGTCCGGCGTCTCGACCCCGGTGGTCGCTGCGAGCGAGGCC
Source organism: Gaiellaceae bacterium (assembly GCA_035534955.1). Lineage (GTDB taxonomy): Bacteria > Actinomycetota > Thermoleophilia > Gaiellales > Gaiellaceae > PALSA-600. The sequence continues at coordinate 12,773 of DATLQV010000035.1, read as the reverse complement.
TGCACCCGGCCGTAGAGGAGTGCGATCCACGTGCGCGCGAGGCGTGCCTCGGCGGGGCTCGAGAGTGAGACCCGCGGCACGACCGTGAGCGCGTCGAGGTCGATATCGGGTTGCAGGAACCGGTTGAACAGGACGAGTGCGTCCGCCCCGGCGTCGTCGAGCAGCATCGCCATCTCGCCGGTGGAGCTGAAGTACGGGCCGAGCTTGACTGCCACCGGCACGCTGACGGTGCTCTTGACGCGCAGCAGCACGTCGATGTGCCGTTGCTCGACATCGCGGCCCGAGACGTGTGTGTTCCCCGGTAGGTAGTAGATGTTCAGCTCGATTGCGGCGGCACCGGCGTCCTGCATCGCGCGGGCGTAGTCGGCCCAGCCGCCGGGGGTCACACCGTTGAGGCTGCCGATGATCGGGATGTCGCAGGTGGCGGCGGCGCGCTCGAGCAGGCTCAGGTACTGGCGCGGCCCGGGGTCGCCTTCCGTGACGGTGGGGAAGTACGAGAGCGACTCGGCGAAGCTCTCCGTGCCCGCGTCGACGATCTGCGCGTTGCGGTCCGCTTCCCGGCGGATCTGTTCCTCGAAGAGTGAGTAGAGGACGACGGCGCTGACGCCGGCGTCGGCGAGCCGCCGGACACCGTCGACGGTCTGCGAGAGCGGCGACGGCGAGACGACGAGTGGGTTCCGCAGTGCGAGCCCCATGTAGCTCGTGGAGAGATCCATCAGTGCTCCTTCCGCGCGTCGGCCGCAAACTGCTGCGCGCCGCGGGTGGCCATTTCCTCGTACACATTCCAGCGTTGGTCGACGGCTTGCTTCGCGAGGGCATGGAGCCGCTCGGCCTCGGACGGATCGGTGTTCTTCAGCGACCGGTAGCGCAGCTCGCGGTCGGTGTATTCCGCGAGCGGGATGCGCGGCCGCGGCGAGTCGAGCAGAAACGGGTTGCCCCCGGCCGCCCGCACCATCGGGTCGTAACGAATCAGCGGCCAGTAGCCGCTTGCGACGGCGCGGTACTGCTGATCGAGCCCCTTGCGAATCTCGATGCCGTGGGCGATGCAGTGGCTGTAGGCGAGCACGAGCGAGGGGCCGTCGTAGGCCTCCGCCTCGCGGAAGGCGCTCAGCGTCTGTTGGGGATCGGCGCCCATCGCGACCCGTGCGACGTAGACGCTGCCATAGGCGATCGCCTGCAGAGCGAGATCCTTCTTCGGCATCGTCTTGCCGGCCGCGGCGAACTTGGCGACCGCGCCGAGCGGGGTCGCCTTGGACATCTGGCCGCCCGTGTTCGAGTAGACCTCCGTGTCGAGCACGAGCACGTTGATATTGCGCCCGCTCGCGAGCACGTGATCGAGGCCGCCCGAGCCGATGTCGTAGGCCCAGCCGTCGCCGCCGACGATCCAGACGCTGCGCCGGATCAGGTGCTCGAAGACGCTCCGCAGATCGGCGGCGGCGGGGCCGTCCATTCCCGCGAGCCGGTGCTCGAGCTCGGCCACCCGCTCGCGCTGCGCCCGCAGCTCGGACTCCCGCAGCTGTGGCGCGGCCAGGATGTCGTCGACCAGGCCGGCGCCGATCTCCTCGCGCATGGCGGCCAGGCGCCGGCGCGCAAGGTCGGCGTGCTGGTCGGCGGCGAGGCGGAAGCCGAGGCCGAACTCGGCGTTGTCCTCGAAGAGCGAGTTCGACCAGGCCGGGCCGCGTCCGTCCGCATCGGTCGTCCACGGGGTCGTCGGCAGGTTGCCGCCGTAGATCGACGAGCACCCGGTGGCGTTCGCGACCATCAGCCGGTCGCCGAAGAGCTGTGAAAGGAGCTTCACGTACGGGGTCTCGCCGCAGCCGGCGCAGGCGCCGGAGAACTCGAAGAGCGGCTCCAGGAACTGCGTGCCGCGAACGGTCCCGAAATCGACGCGCGAGCGGTTCGTCGCAGGGAGCTGTTCGAAGAATGCGATGTTGTCCTGCTCGGCGGCGACGAGCGGTTCGCGTGGTGCGAGGTTGATCGCCTTGCGTGTCGGTTCGCCCGGCTTGGCGACCGGGCACGCTTCGACACACAGGGCACAGCCGGTGCAGTCCTCGACGTAGACCTGGAGCGTGTAGAGCGTGTCGGGCAGGCCGGCGGCGTCGAGCGGCGCCGACCGGAATCCGTCCGGAGCGCCTGCGAGATGAGAGTCGGCGTACTGCCGCGAACGGATCACGCTGTGCGGGCAGACGAAGCTGCAGTTGCCACACTGGATGCAAAGATCCGGGTCCCAGACTGCGACGAGCTCCGAGATGTTCCGCTTCTCGAAGGCGGCTGTTCCGCTCGGATAGGTGCCGTCGACCGGCAAGGCGCTGACCGGCAGGTCGTCGCCCCGGCCCGCGAGCATCTCCGCGGTGACCGCGCGAACGAACTCGGGCGCGTCGGCAGGGACGACGGGCGGCAGCCCGCGGCTCGCAGTCGCGGTCTCCGGCACCTCGACCTGGTGCAGGCCTTCGAGCGCATGGTCGACCGCGGCCTGGTTTCGCTCGACGACGTCGGCGCCGCGGCGGGCGTAGGTCTTGGCCACGGCCGTCTTGATGCGCTCGAGCGCCTCCGGGCGCGGCAGCACGCCGGAGACGGCGAAGAAGCAGGTCTGCAGCACGATGTTGATTCGTCCCGCCAGGCCGACGTCGCGGGCGATCCGGTCGGCGTCGACGACGTACAGCACGATGTGCTTGGCGAGGATCTGCTCCTGCACCGGACGGGACAGTGCGTCCCACACTTCGCCCGGAGGGTGCGGGCAGTTGAGCAGCAGCGTCGCTCCGTCTGCCGCGTGGCCGAGCACGTCGGTGCGGTCGAGTAATCCGAACTGGTGGCAGCCGACGAAGCTCGCCTGCTGCACGAGGTAGGGCGCACGGATCGGCTGCGGCCCGAACCGCAGGTGCGAGATGGTCTGCGAGCCCGCCTTCTTCGAGTCGTAGACGAAGTAGCCCTGTGCGTTCAGGCCCTCCTCGGCGCCGAGGATCTTGATCGTGTTCTTGTTCGCGCCGACCGTCCCGTCCGAGCCGAGGCCGAAGAAGATCGCCCGCACGGTGTTCGCCGGTTCGATGTCGAGCACCGGGTCGTAGGGAAGGCTCGTCCCGGAGACGTCGTCGACGATGCCGATCGTGAACCGGCGCCGCGGCTTCTCGAGCGCGAGCTCGTCGAACACACCCGCAACCATGCCCGGCGTGAACTCCTTCGACGACAGGCCGTAGCGGCCGCCGACGACCTTCGGCAACAGCGCCCGCTCGCCGTCCTGGAACGCCTCGGTCAGCGCCGTGACGGTGTCGAGGAAGAGCGGCTCGCCGAGCGAGCCGGGCTCCTTCGTCCGGTCGAGCACCGCCACGCTCTGCACGCTCGCCGGCAACGCCTCGACGAGCGCGTGCGCGGGGAACGGCCGGTACAGGCGCACCTGGGCCACGCCGACCCGATCGCCGCGCGCGTTGAGCGTCGCCACGGTCTCGCAGATCGTCTCGCCGCCCGATCCCATCACGACGAGGACGCGCTCGGCCTCGGGATGCCCGGTGTAGTCGACGACGTGGTAGTGGCGGCCGGTGCGCTCGCCGAGCTGGGCCATCGCGTCCTCTACCGCGCCGGGCACGCGTGCGTAGAACGGGTTCACGGTCTCGCGCGCCTGGAAGTAGATGTCCGGGTTCTGCGCGGTGCCGCGAATGAACGGGCGCTCGGGCGAGAGGGCGCGGCCGCGATGAGCCCGGACGAGCTCCTCGGGCACGAGCGCACGCAGGTCGTCATCGCTGAGCAGGTCGATCGTGTTCAGCTCGTGCGAGGTGCGGAACCCGTCGAAGAAGTGGACGAACGGCACCCGTGTGTGGAGCGTCGCAGCCTGCGCCACGAGGGCGAGATCGTGCGCCTCCTGGACCGACGCCGAGGCGAGCAGTGCGACGCCCGTCTGGCGGATCGCCATCACATCCGAGTGGTCCCCGAAGATCGAGAGTCCCTGCGCTGCAAGCGACCGGGCTGCCACGTGCAGAACCGTCGAGGTCAGCTCGCCGGCGATCTTGTAGAGGTTCGGGATCATCAGGAGCAGGCCCTGCGAGGCGGTGAACGTTGTCGCGAGCGCACCGCCCTGGAGCGCGCCGTGCAGTGCGCCGGCGGCTCCGCCTTCGCTCTGCATCTCGACGACCGTGGGGACGGAGCCCCAGACGTTTGGGCTTTCCTGACTCGCCCATTCGTCGGCGAGCTCCGCCATCGGCGACGACGGCGTGATCGGGTAGATGCAGCAGATCTCGTTCAGCCGGTAGGCAACCCACGCCGCCGCCTCGTTGCCGTCGATCGTCGCGCGCATGTCAGCCGGCCTCCGGGACCAGCTCGATCGCGTGCACGGGGCACTGCCCGAAGCACGCGCCACAACCGGTGCAGCGGTCGAGATCGAAGCGGTACCGGTGCCCGACGCCCAGCTTGATCACCGCATCCTCGGGGCAGGCGCCGAGACAGCCGTCGCACTCGAAGCAGTTCCCGCACGACAGGCACCGCCCGGCTTCGTAGACGGCCTCCCGCTCGGCGAGGCCGCCGACGATCTCGTCGAAGTCGGCGATCCGCTCCTGCGGCTCGAGCTCGGGCTGCTGCCGCCGGGCGGCGTCGCCGAAGTACCAGAGGTTCAACTTGTCGAATGACGCCAGCTCGTGCTTCGGCGGGCTGAAAGCCGTGGCGCTGCGCAGCCACGCGTCGATGTGGCGGGCTGCCTTCTTGCCGTGCCCGACGCCGACCGTGACCGTGCGCTCGCTCGGCACCATGTCACCGCCCGCGAACAGTCCCGGGCAGCCGGTCTGAAACGACGGTGACACGCGCACGGTCCCGTCGGCCTCGAACTCGACCCCGGGCACCTCGCGCAGGAATGCGGTGTCGGTCTCCTGGCCGAGCGCGAGGATCACCGTATCGGCCGCGAGCCGCTCGAACTGCCCGGTCGGCTGCGGGTAGCCCGACTCGTCGAGCTCCATCAGCTCGACCTCGAGCTCGGGCCCGTCGAAGGCCGTGATCGTCCGTAGCCAGTTGATCCGCACGCCCTCCCGCTCGGCGTCCTCGGCTTCCGCGGAGTGGGCCGGCATCTGTTCGCGCGTGCGCCGGTAGACGATCAGCGCTTCGTCGGCGCCGAGGCGGCGGGCGACGCGCGCGGCGTCCATCGCGGTGTTGCCGCCGCCGTAGACAGCCACGCGGCGACCGAGCACGGGCCGTTCGCCCGAAGCCACGCTACGCAGGAACGACACGGCGTCGACGATCCGTCCGGCGTCGCGGGCCGGGATGTCGACCCGCTTGGAGAGGTGCGCGCCGACCGCGACGAAGACGGCGTCGAAGCCTCCCTCCTCGCGCTCGGCGCCGAGGTTCTCGACGCGGTGCCCGCAGGTCATCTGCACGCCGAGCGCCGCGATCCGATCGAGCTCGGCGGCGAGCACCTCCCGGGGCAGGCGGTAGGCCGGGATGCCGTAGCGCATCATCCCGCCCGGCTCCTCCCCCGCATCGCGGATCTCGATCGCGTGGCCGAGCCGGGCCAGATGGTAGGCCGCCGAGAGCCCGCTCGGGCCGGCGCCGATCACGAGCACCCGCTTGCCGGTGCGCGCCGGCGGAGGATCGAACTGCCAGCCCTGCTCCAGTGCGAGGTCGCCCAGAAAGCGCTCGACCGAATGGATCGAGACCGGGCTGTCGAGGTTCGCCCGGTTGCAGACGCTCTCGCACGGGTGGTAACAGACGCGCCCGTGGATCGCGGGCAGAGGATTGTCGGCGACGAGCTCGCGCCACGCCTGCAGGTGGCGGCCCGCCTGCGTCTGCGCGAGCCAGGCCTGGATGTTCTCACCTGCGGGGCAGCCGGCGTTGCACGGCGGCAACAGGTCGACGTAGAGCGGCCGCCGCTCCCGGACGGGGCCGGTCTGCGACCGCCCGTGCTCCAGGTCGGGCAGCGGCGTCACATCGTGTATCGGCCCGAACTGGTCACGATCCATGGCGTTTCGACGCTAGCACCGGGGTGGCGTCGATCTCTTCGGGTTTCCACGTATGTGCGCCCAGGCGAGGAGGCGGACAGGGACGGGCACGGCCGGTAGGCACGGCCCGCCGGCGGCTTCGATCGGGAGCTATTCGCCGTCGGAAAGCCGGCCGGGATCGCCGCCGCCGAGCCGTTCCTCGATCGTCGAGTCCGCTTGCCTGTCCTCGAAGCTCTCTTCGGCAAAGTGACGTTCGGCCGGGCTTCCCTGCTGCAGTTCGACCCCGCGTTTGACGGCGTTCGCATCGCGGCGCTGCGTGAAGCGTTTCCAGAGGTCCAGTAGCACGGCATCAGTGTAGTCCTGTTGCGCTGCGACGTTGCGATCGTTCGCTACGGCGGAGCGCTACACTCGAATCAGCGGGTCGCAAACGCTTGACCCGCTTGGAGTGTTGCCGGCTGAACTCAACAGCCGGCAACTTCCGCCCCTCAGTCGTGAAGGTCGGAGCCGTTCCTGGTCGGTCGCACTGCGTGACCGCCGTCGACGTTCAACTCGCACTGAGAAGAGGTGGATCCAAGGCATGCAATCGCACGTGGTTCGAAAGGTCGGCAGATCGTCGATCTGACCTCGCTTTTCCACGCACGACAACGGAGGTAGAACATGGGTCTCAGCTTCAGTCTTCTTCTGGCCGCGGTGGGCGCAGTGCTCATCTGGGCGGTCACCGCCACTGTCAGCGGAGTAAACATCCACACGGTGGGCGTCATCGTCCTCGTCGCCGGGGTTGTCGGCTTCGTGGTCTCGCTCTTCTACTGGTCGAGCTGGGGTGGGTTCGGCGCCAGCCGGCCGGGAGACTCCACAGCCGGTGCCCCGGAGCGGCACACGGAGCCGTTGATCTGACGATGAGCGTGTTCGCGGCTGGACCGTTCGCGGGCCCCGTGTCATGGGCCCGTGCGCGCGGCTTGCAGCGCCAGCAGTGTCTGCGAGCCGACGATGCCGTCCGGAGCGAGCTTCGAGGATCTCTGGAACCGGGTGACCGCACGCCGGGTCAAGGGTCCGTAGATTCCGTCGACCGTTCCGGGCGGGTAGCCGCGGCTCGCCAGGGCGCGTTGCAGCACCTTCACCTCGGCGCCCTGGTCGCCGGGCTTGAGCGGTCCGGAAGGCGCGGCGGTCGGGGTGGGTTGCGGCTTGGAGGGCGCAGCCGGGGTCGTGGCGTGCGTGGTGACCGTGGCGGTCGTGGTGCGGTGGGGGGTCGCGCTGCTGAAGGCGCCGCTCAGCTGCAGACCGAGCCCGAGCAGCACGATGAGCGCAACGCCCGCGGCGATCGCACGCCGCGGCTCGGATAACCGGCCGAGGGAGCCAAGCCGAAGCCCGTCCGAGGGCCACGCGTCGCTGCCGCCGAGCCGATCGTGGTCCCTCGCAGGCGGCGCCGGCGAGACGTTCGCTCGAGGACGCGCCTCGTGCGGCCGCGCTCGTCGTGCGCCCGGAGGCTCGGGCCCGCCGAACCAGTCGTCGGGATCCCAGCCGCGCCCCTTGTCGCGACCTGCCATCGCGAAACGGTAGCGCGCCGTACCGGGAATCTCCAACTGCTGCTGCGCTGGACAGGAACGATCGCGTACCTCATGCCGCCGCGTTGTTGCGGATCCGTACCTCCTGACTCACGACGCTGCGGTTCCCGCAGACGTCCTCGGCGACGACGCGCAGGGTGTAAGAGCCGTTGGCGAAGCGCCGCGTGTCGAGGGGGCGGCGGCCCGTGAGCAGGAAGAGGTAGCGGCCCGGTTGCCGGTAGTAGTAGTGGTCGGCAAAGACCGGGAAGTTCTGGAAGGTGCCCGGTGCGTAGACGCGCCAGAAGTCCTGCCGTGGTGGCTCCGTGTGGCGGAAGTCGGCGGCCGTCCGGCTCCAGACAACGGTTCCGTCGCCTCCGATCAAGGCCGAACGGACGAGCGCCGGCGCGAGCGGGAACCCGTCCCAGGCACCTGGGACCGGAACGGGCGGAAGATCGTCCGCCTCGGCGACGGCGGTGACGTCGCCGGTGAGGTTGCCCGGGTCGGCCCTCTGTCCGGCCGGTGTGGCGAATGTCACGCTGTGCACGACCGGAATGGTGTGGTCTGCATACGGACGCAGGTGCAGGAGCGGATTCGTGACGCGGCCACGGTCGATTTCGGTCAGGTGCACGTGGCGAAACGGCATGCGGATCGTGCCGAGGACGGTCACGCCGGCGATGACGTACTCGCCATCATGGACGGCGGCGGCGACGGCGATGTGGTGATACTGGAAGACCCGCCGCCCGGCTCGGACGCGAACCTCGTCCCCTCCCACCACGGTTGCACGCCCCGAAACGACGGGGTAGACGGACCTGCCGACCCCTGCGGCGATGTCGACACCGTTGTGGAACGAAAAGTCGCCGGGGTCGCCGAGATCGTCGACTCCGAACGACACGGTGGTCAGCGTGCGCGGGTCGCCAAACCCGCCCCGGATCGGATGCTGAACGTTGAACGGGCGCACCGGCCAGTGGTAGTCGAGCACGCTGTACGGCGCCCCGTCACACCGGAGCGACGAGCCGGCCAACTCGACCCGGTGCGCGACAACCCGGCTCGCGCCGCCGCAGCCGGCCAGTACGGCAAGCAGAACCGCCGCGCAGACAACGGGGGGCGCGTACCGCACGCCGGGACGCTAGCGGCGGGAGGCACGACCGAGGGCCGCTCCGTCGAGGCCCAATGATTCGTTAACCGAACCGATGGGGCGCCGGCACGCGAAACGCCGGTCGTCGCCGGACAGCCTTCACGCGGTCTTCATCATGGCGACGCCTGTCTCGACGTATCGTCGCGTCGTGGCGACCAGATATCCGATGCTGGCGCGGCCCTGGGTGCCGATGCTCGGTGTGGCGGCGATCGCTGCGACCGTCCGGCTACCCGGCGTCTACGGCCGCCCCTTCTGGGAGGACGAGGTCGCCTCGGCGCGCATCGTCGCCGAACCGTCGTTTCTCGCGATGCTCCATCGAGTGGTGCAGACCGAGTCGACACCGCCCTTCTGGTACGCCGTGGCCTGGGTCGTCCACCAGGCGGGAGTTCCGTTGCAGAGCGAGCGGCTCCTCTCGGTGGTCTTCGGCGCGCTGTTCGCCGCAGCCGTCGTCGGCCTTGCGCATCGCTTCGTAGCTCTGCCCCTTGCGACTGTCGCGGGCCTGCTTGCTGCGCTCGGCAGCGAGTTCGTCGTGCACGGGGCGGAGCTTCGCGCGTATGAGTTGCTGGCGCTCCTCTCGGTCGTCCTGGGATCGTGCGTGCTCCGAATGCTCGAGCGGCCGTCGCGGCGCGGCGATGTCGGCCTTGCCGCGACTGTCGCAGCCGGCTGCCTCACGCATTACTTCTTTGCGTTCTCGGTGGCGGGCCTGCTGGCGTGGCTGTGGCTCGACGGCGGTGCCCGGAAGATCCGGCGACGAGGAACCGTTGCGGTGCTCGCCGGGGGCGCCGTTGCGGCCCTCTGGACGCCGTTCATGCTGACGCAGTACCACCACGGGCGGTTCCGGTGGATCGGATCCTTCCGCTGGCGCGGCGTCGCGGCCGTCCCGCTTCGGCTCTTCACCTACGCCTACAGCACCGTTCCTGTCGGACCGATCCTTTCCGTTGCAGCGCTGGCCGTCATCTCGATCGGAGCGTTGCACGTGGCTCGCGGATCGGCAGGCGGCCGGCTGATGGCGTTCCTGGCGGGCGCACCGATTGCCGCCGCCGCCGGAGCCTGGGCTGCCGGCATGCCGATCTTCGATCTCCGTAACCTCGTCGGCGTGGGCGCATATGTGACGGTGCTGACCGTCGGGGCGCTCGACGCCCTGCCGCGTCGCGTCGTTCCGGTCGCCGCGCTCGCGGTTGTGGGAGCGGTCGCCGTCTCACTCGCCACATCGAACGCCGGGCAGATCCCGCCCTACGACGTGATGGCCCAGTCGCTTGTGCGGAGCGGCTGGACCAGCTCGACGCCGATCGCGGTCTACGGTGATCCCTATCGCTACCGGTCGCCCTTCGAGTGGTATCTGCCGCGGCAACCTGTGCTCGAAATGTCGCGCGTGCTCAACGGTGCCTGCGCCGAGGTCTTCGTCGTCACGCCGGGAGGCAAGATCAGGCGAGCTCGGCTACGGGCACCGCTGCCGGTCGCAGGTCCTCTGAGCGGCATGACGCTGCTCGTAGATCCGGCCCATCGCCCGCGCTGCGTCAGTCTCCACCGCGCCGTCAACGCGTAAACACCCCCGTCGTCTCAATCGTGGCCGCGGCCGTTGCCGTGACCATGGCCGTTGGCCGGTGGGCCCGGGTTTACCTGGACTGGCGGCAGGAGTGCTGCGAGCTCGTTGAGTGACCGGCTGAGCTGAGCGAAGCCGGTGCTGCTCAGCTGTCCGTCGGCGGTGAGGGTTGCGAGTTGCTGAAGGAGAGCGGCGGTCTGCTGCGCGGCGGCTTGGCTCGCGCCGGTAGCAAGTGCTTGGGCGACGGAATCGAGCTGATTGTTGAGGCCGCCGGCGGCGCCCTGGTCGAGCTGTCCATGGGCCTGCGCGTCGTTGATCGCGATGCGGGTGTCGGCGATCGCTTGCTGCGGCGTCGTTGGCGGAAGCTGGTTTCGGGTCGTGGTGGCGGTCGTGGCTTGTGTTGTCGTCCCGGGAGTGGTTGTGACCGTGGCGGTCGGCTTGCCAGAACCTGAATCGGCAAGCGCGACAGCCAGAATCACCGCCACAGCCAGCAGGCTTGCGGCGACAACAAGGGCGGCGATGAAACGGCGGCGAGGCTTGCCCGCGAGGCGGAGTGGTGTCGTTGCCGCCGTCAGCGGCAGGACCTCGGTTGCGCGGAGATCTGCCGGGAGCGGAAGGAGCTCTGTCACGGGCTCGTCGCTCGAGCCCGCAAGCTCGTTTGCGAGCACGGCGGCTGAGGCAGGCCGGTCCTCCGGTCGCAGCGCGAGGCAGCGCAGCACGACCGTTTCGAGCCCGGCCGGTACGCCTGGCGCGAGCTCACTTGGCGGAGTGATCGCGCCCTGCTCCCGCTTCAGTACCAGCTCGGGCAGCGTCTCCGCGTTGAACGGGGTCTGCCCGGTCAGGAGCTCGTAGACGACGACGCCGAGGGAGTAGATGTCGGCGGCGGCAGTGACCCGGTCGCCGCGCGCCTGCTCGGGCGAGAGGTAGGCGGCGGTGCCGAGCACGGTTCCGATCTCGGTGTGGTGAGTGCCGGCGAGGGAGCGAGCGATCCCAAAGTCTGCGATCTTCACATGCCCGTCGGGACCCCGGAGAATGTTCTGCGGTTTGATGTCGCGGTGCACGAGCCGTTCTGCATGTGCGGCTTCGAGCGCGGAACAGACCTGGATCCCGACGGAGACGACCTCCGTCGCGGGAAGCCGGCCGCGGCGCTGCAGCTCGTCGGCGAGCGTTTCCCCCTCGACGTACTCCATCACGATGAACGGACCGCGCTCGTCCTCGCCGACGTCGTAAACCCGAACCACGTTTGGATGGACGAACTTGGCCGCCAGGCGCCCTTCACGAAGGAACCGGTCCCTGAACACGTCGTCGTCGGCGAGATGTTCGGCCAGCACCTTCAGCGCGACCAGCCGGTCGAGGGACTGGTCCCGGGCCAGGTACACGGATGCCATACCGCCGCGGCCGAGCGTCCGCTCGACCACGTAGCGATCTGACGAGGCGCCGCCGGGCAAGCGCCGGTCAGTCATGTCGTCGAGGGTACTTGCCGGAGGGTTCGGGTGTCAGCGCATAGCATGCGTGGATGCCGCCCTGGCCGTCGACGTCGTGGTCAGGCTGACGCGCCGGCGGGGCGATTCCGCCGACGCGGGCTCGCCGAGGATTCCCTGGGCCCGACCGAAGTACGAGTTGCTGCTGCTGGTGCTCGTCGCGGCGGCGGCCCTGACGCCGATCCACGTCGTCTCCGCACAGGACATCTCGCGGCTCTGTCTGACCCGGGCGCTCGCCGAGGGCCGTCTCACGATCTCGCCCTGCGTGGGCCATGCGGTCGACCAGGCCCGATTCGCGGGCCGAGCCTATTCGGACAAGGCTCCGGGGATGTCGGTGCTGGCCCTGCCCGCGGCCGAGGCGGTCGGTCTGCCGGCCCCGTCGCACTGGCGGTTTGGACGCGACGTGCGCGTGTGGGCCGTGCGCCTGCTCACGAGCGGGCTCGCATTCGTCTTGCTGGCGTTCGCCGTCGGCCGGGTTTCCGAAGGGATCTCCCCGCGCGCGGGCGGCGTCGCGCTCGTGACGTTCGCGCTCGGGACGATCGCCGGCGCGCTCGCCGGGACGACGTTCGGCCATGTCACAGCCGGAGTCTTCTGTTTCGCGGCGTTTCTGCTCGCCTGGCGCCGCCGGCACCTGCTGGCCGGGCTGCTCGCCGGGATCGCGCTGACGGTCGAGTACGAGACCGGCATCGTGGCGACCGTCCTCGCGCTCTACGTCGGACGGAACGGCTGGAGGCCGTTGGTGCGCTACGCGGCGGGCCTCGTCCCGGGGTGTGCCCTGCTGGCCGCATACGACTGGGCGGCGTTCGGCTCGCCGTTCCACCTCTCGTACCGGTATGTCGCGAACAACTATGCGGCGCAGCAGGCAACGGGACTGTTCGGCATCTCCTTCCCGCGCTGGCACTCGACCGCGCAGGTTCTCGTCGGCGATCGCGGCTTGCTGATCGCGTGCCCGGTCGTGATCATGGCTCTGGTCGGGCTCGCCTTGCTGGCCCGCGAACACCGTGCCGAGGCGGTCGCCTGTGCGGCGATCTTCTTCGGCTTCCTGCTCTTGTCGGCCGGCTACTTCCTGCCGTATGGAGGCGTATCGCCCGGGCCGCGGTTCATCATCCCGGCGCTGCCGTTCCTCGCGGTCGGCCTGGGACCTGTGCTCGCCCGCCTGCC
>DATLQV010000034.1:0-68059 GCA_035534955.1 Gaiellaceae bacterium | reverse complement strand
TCCAGCTCATCCTGGGCCGCGCGGGCGTACTCATCTGCCACGGTGATCGCCGAGTAGTGGGTGCGCGCGAGCTCGGCTCCCGAGTAGCCGAGCATCCGCTGCAGCGCCGGGTTCGTCTCGGTCATCATCCCGTTCCGCCCCACCGAGATGCCGATCGGCGCCCGCTCGAAGACCATCCGGAACCGCCGCTCCGACTCCTCGGCGCGGCTCCGGAGCCGGTCGAGCGCACGGACGAGGAACACGGCGCGCACGACCATGCCCCCGATCACGACCGTGCCGCCCACAGCGAGCAGGATGAAATTGGTGCGGCCGCGGGTGAAGTGCTCGACGAGCGCAGCAACCGGCAGGAACACCAGGGCAAGCCCGCCCGCGACGACGCGCCGGAGGGGCACGGCTTCTGCCTTGACGTCCCCTCCTGCGAGCGATCCCATCGAGGGATGAAGGGCGGCCGTAGCGAGCAGCACATAGCTCGAGAGCCAGCAGGCGTGCAGCCAGTCGCCGGGGTGGTAGCTGTTGGTGAGCGCCGGCAACACGTACGACAGGTCGGCAACGAGCAGCGGGATCATCGACGCGAACACGAGCCAGTACGCGGTCGTCCGCCGGCCCGGCGCGATCGCGATCCGGATCAGCAGGCCGATCGCGAAGAGATCGACCAGCGGGTAGGAAAGAGCGACGAGGTGAGCGCCGGCGAAGCTCACCTGGAGTCGATCGTCGAGCAGGAGCAGCCAGAGCGAGATCCCGAGCGCAATCGTGATGAGCAGGGCGTCCAGGTGGCCTGAGAGGTCACGCCAGTCGAATCTCTTGCCCATCAGGACCAGGAGACCCGCAGCAAACAGGACAGAGCCCGTCACGTCGAACGCATCCGGAAGCGCCGGGAACGACGACGACGACGACGGGAACACGTCAAAGACGACGTCACCGGTGGCGGAGAACGTCTGCGCAACGGCGATCACGGCCCAGCCCCGCCAGTTCGCCGGACGGTGGACCGCGGCCGCGGTGGCGATCGCAACCGCCGTCGTGACGGAGATTCCGTCGTACAGCCACGCCGCACCGCCGATCGCGAAGTGCAGGGCGATCAAAGCTATGCCGAAGCCGAAGCAGGCTCGTGCCGCAGTCGATCCCACAGATCAGGTATCGGCGGGCCAGGGCCCGGGGATGCTCACCGCTCCGGGTAAGACCGCCTCACCCGATCGGCGTCTCCCGCCACGCTAGGCTGCAGGCGATGGACTTCGCCCTCACCGACGAGCAGCGCCTGATCCAGGAGACCGTTCGCACCTTCGTCGACGAACGGGTTCTGCCGGTCGCGATCCAAAACGACATCGACCACAAGCTCGACCTGGAGTTGGTCGAGGGCATGGCCGAGCTCGGGATCCTCGGGATCGTGATTCCCGAGGCCTACGGGGGCGCCGGCCTCGACTTCGTCGCCGAGGCGCTCTCCTGCGAGGAGATCGAGCGCGGTGAGGCGGCCTTCCGGACGCTGATCTCGGTGCACGTCGGCCTCAACTCGCTGTCGCTCTTGAAGTACGGGACGGAGGAGCAGAAGCAGCGCTGGCTGACGCCGCAGGCCAAGGGCGAGAAGCTCGCGTGCTTCGGACTGACCGAGCCCGACGCAGGTTCGGACGTCGCCGCGATGCGCACGACCGCACGCCACGAGGGCGATACGTTCGTCCTGAACGGCCAGAAGAACTGGATCTCGTACGCGACCGTCGCCGACCACGCGCTCGTGTTCGCGAAGACCGACCCGGCCGCCGGCCACAAGGGCATCAGCGCATTCGTCCTCGAAAAGGGAATGAAGGGATTCACCGCACGCGACACCGAGAACAAGCTCGGCATCTGGGCGGGCTCGACCGGCGAGCTCTTCTTCGAGAACCTCGAGGTTCCGGCCGAGAACATGATCGGCGAGGAAGGGCAGGGCTTCGAGATCGCGATGTACTCGCTCGACCAGGGCCGCTTCACCGTCGCCGCCGGTGCGTGTGGGGTCGTGCGCGCCTGCCTCGAGCGCTCGGTCGAGTACGCACGCGAACGCGAGACGTTCGGCCATGCCATCGGCTCGTACCAGTTCGTCCAGGACATGATCGCGAAGATGGTCCTCGGCTACGAGACCTCCAAGCTGCTCGTGATGCAGGCCGCGTGGATGAAGGATCAGGGCAAGCGCTCGACGCGCGAGACGTCACTCGCGAAGTGGCACGCGACGGAGTCCGCCTTCGAGGCTGCGCATCTTGCGATCCAGGTGTTCGGCTCGTACGGGTACTCGGCCGAGTACGGGATCGAGCGGTACTTCCGCAACGCCCGCGCGCCGATCATCTACGAGGGCACGACACAGATCCACAAGATGATGCAGGCCGAGCACGCGCTCGGGTACCGCCGGCTGAACGGCCGCGGCGGCGAATCGTCGCCCATCTGCTCGTGGGCCCCGGCGCTCGCGCCCGTGCACCAGACGGCTTAGAGCAACTCGCCGCCCGACCAGGGCCAGGCGTCGCGGGCGGTGCACAGACCTGCACGCACGGGATTGTCGGCCACGTAGGCGCACGCCGCCGCGAGGTGCTCGTCGTCGCGAATCGCGCGTGCGTGGTAGCGCTCTTGAAACAGGTGGCCTCGACGCGAGTAGCGCGTGTTGAACGCCTGCGCGTAGCGGAAGTTGAGGGCGTGCATCCCACGCGACATCGAGTCGCGCTCGCAGAGAAGAACGAGATGGAAGTGGTTCGTCATCAGGCAGTACGCGAGCACACGCCACCCGGCGGTCGTCGTAGCGAGCCGCAGGAGGCGGACGAAACGATTGCGGTCGGTGTCGTCAGCCTGGATCGCACATCCAGCGACGCCGCGCGCGGTGACATGGAACACGCCGAAGTCGGGAAGCTCCGAGCGGGCAGGCCGCGGCATGCGTCAACGGTAACGCGCGCCAGCCGCCCGCGCATCGGCCGTCTCAGTCATGTCTTCGCGCGCCATGTACCGGGGACTGTCCCCGGTACATGGCCCATCCGGGCACAGTTGCCCGTCGGCCGACGCGCTCGCCGCGCCGATTCTTCCGGCCACCCTACCGGGACTGTCCCCGGTACGTGACCCTTCGGGCTAGGTCTCGCCGTCCCAGTAGTCGACCGCGTCGGCGAGCCTGAAGAGCTTCCCGGGGGGCCAGGCGCCGACCTTCTCCGAGTCGGGATAGACCGAGGTGCTCGGGTCGACACGGTTCGACCAGATCGCGACGCGCACCGTCTCGTCGGTCCGGTTTGTCACCTTGTGCGCCCCGTCGGCGCCGGTCGGGAAGAAGACGGCGTCCCACGGGCGCAACTCGTGCTCACCGTCAGGCGTGCGCAGCGTCGGCCGACCGGCGAGCGCGATCAGCCACTCCTCCTCGCCGGACTCGTAGTGGTAGGGGCAGATGCTCTGACCGGGCGGCAGCTCATAGACCGAGAGACCGAGCTTGGTCGCCCCGAGCAGCGGCCCGATGCGGGCGTACGAGGTGTGGTAGCCGTCCGGGTCGCCGGCGTCCTTCTGCACATCGACCGCATGGAGGTTGAGCTCGGTCACGGCTCGCGGTCCCAGTAGCCGAGGTCCTCGTCCAGCGGCACGATCTGCCGGAAGCCCGGGCCGACGATCAGCGCGGTGTTGCTGTCGGGCCGGATCGCGACGTACCCGTCGCCGGCGAACGAGGACGGCATCGCAAAGCGCGCCGGCGCGCCCGACTCGTTGCGCACCTGATGCGCACCCGCCTCGCCCGTCGGGAAGCAGAGGACGTCGCCCGCCTCGAGCAGCCGGTCGCCGGCCGGGGTACGCACGACGACCTCACCGCCGACGACGATCAACCACTCTTCGCGGTTCAGCTCGTAATGGTAGGTCCACCCGGTCTGGCCCGGCGGCAGCTCGTAAATGCTGAAGCCGGTCAGCCTCGCGCCGAGCTCCTGGCCGAGCATCAAGCGGCGGATGCGATTTCCGTCGCGCCCGCGAGCGTCCTCCGCGAGCTCGCAATCGAGCAGGTTGACGATCTCGGTCACGCCGCGAGCCCCAGGTGCGCGACCTCGACCACCGTGGAGACGGCACGGTCGACGTCGTCCTGCTCGCCGGGAAGCTGGCCGAGCACCCAGCCCGTCAGGATCTCCTCGAGCGCGCCGTAGACGACCCACGTCGCCAGAACCGGGTCGCAGTCGGCCCGCACCTCTCCACGCGTCTTCGCCGCCTCGATCATGCGCTCGAGCCCGAGAAACACCCGGTGGATCTCGTCGACCCGCTTGCCGACCTCCGGGCTGCGCGCGATCTCTCGGACGAGCACACGGATCATGTCGGGCCGAGCGAGCCACGAGCCGAGGTAATAGCGCGCGAAACGGAAGAGCTGCTCGCGCAGCGGCACGTCGGACTGCTCGATGCGGTCCGTCTCGACGACGAGCAGTCCCCACGTCTCGCGGAAGATCGTCTCGAGCACCTCTTCCTTCGAGCGGAAGTAGTGATAGAGCAGGCCGTGCGCGACCCCTGCCTCCTCGGCGATGTCGCCCACGCGCGAGGCGTGAAAGCCCTTGCGGGCGAACACGCGGGCCGCCGCGTCGAGCAACTCCCTCCGCCGGTCGACTGTCTGCTCTGCCAACGCCAACGGAGCATAATCGTCGCGCATGGCCGCGCTCTCCGGAATCACCGTCGTGGACTTCACCCGTCAGCTCCCCGGGCCGTTCGCGAGCCGCGAGCTGCTGCGGCTCGGTGCGCGCGTCGTGAAGATCGAGCCGCCCGAAGGCGACGTGATGCCGGAGAGCTGGTACCGCGCACTGAACGACGGCAAGGAGATCGTGACCTGGGACGCGGACACGCAGCCACCGCCGGAAGCGCTCGCGGCGGCCGATGTCGTGCTCGAAGGCTTCCGGCCCGGGGTGTGGGAGCGATTCGGGCTCGAGCTTCCCGCGACGGCGATCCTCTGCTCGATCACCGGCTTCGGCGCGAACGGATCGCACGCGCAGGAGGCGGGTCACGACCTCAACTACCTCGGCTACGCGGGGGCGCTCGCGGACACCGCGCCGGCGCTGCCACCCGTGCAGGTCGCCGACCTGGCGGCAGGAGCGCAGGGCGCGGTGATCGAGGTACTCGCGGCGCTGCTCGAGCGCGGGAGCACCGGCCTCGGCTCGAGAATCGTCGTCTCGATGACGCACAACGCCCACCGCTTCGTCGCGCACCGTCTCGCCGGAGAGCCCGTACCACGCCTGCTCACCGGCGGCGCCGCCTGTTACCGGATCTACGAGACGGCCGACGGGCGGCACCTGACCGTTGCGGCACTCGAGCCGAAGTTCTGGCGCAACCTGTGTGACCTCCTCGAGCGGCCCGGCCTCGCCGGCCGTGCCTTCGAGCCCGTGCTGCCCGAGCTGGCAGAGCTCTTTCGGTCTCGCCCGCTCGCGGAGTGGCGCGCCCTGCTCGAGGGCAAGGACACGTGCGTCGGACCCGTGCTGACGCTCGCCGAAGCGGCGGCCGAGCTCGCTACCTGAGCGCGCGGGCGGTGACGTGCTGGAGCCGCCCCTGCGCGTGCCAGCCGGCCATAGCGAGCACGAAGGCGAGACCGGCCGCCATCAGCAGGGCTTGCGCTGCAACCCCGAAGGCCACGGCAGCTTCTGCATGCATGCCCGATGCGATCAGGATTGCCGCACCCGCCCCCGCCTGCATCGCCGCCCCGGCGGGCGCGACGGGCAGGACCGCGGCTGCCGACGAGGCGCAGACGAACGCCAGGGCGAGCGCAAAGTCGATGCCGAGCCCGAGCGCCGCCAGCAAGACAAAGATCGCGAGCGAGCGCAGGAGCCAGGACACGGCGACCGCCCCCCAAGCGAACACGGCTTCACGCGGGGGTGTTGCGTTCTCGCCGACGAAGCGCGCTATCCGAAAGCGCGCAAAGAGATCGAGCCGTGCCAGACGCGGCAACGCGACAACGACCGCCGCAGCCGCCACTCCGGCGACAGCCACAACGAAGAGGCCCACCTGCATCCACCCCTGGACGTGCGCGACCGCAATCGCCACCGAGGCGAGCGGTGCCAGAGCCGCACTGTCCAGCAGGCCGAGCAGAAAGAGCGAGAGAGCAACGGCGCCGAAGCTCGCGCGTTTGCGCCTGCACCTGCGCACAACGGCCATCCGAACCACCTCGTCCATGCGTCCCGGCAAGGCGATCCCGCTCACCGACGCAGCACCGCCTGCTGCGGCGAGCGTGAGCATCGCGGGACGCTGCTCGCTCCGGAACAGCCGCTGCCAGCCCCAGGCCTTCGCACCGTACGCACCGAGCAGGATCACCGCGGCGAGTGCGACGAGCCAGAGGTTCGCGCGATGAAGCGGCCAACCGGAATGCACGAAGTGGCGGGCGACGAACACGATCACCACGAGTGCGGCGAGGACGAAAAGGATGTTGAGCAGGCGCTTCAGGAGAGGGAGCAACTACCGCGTCATCGGCAGTTCCACCCTTACGTTGTATCCGACTTCTCCCCCGATGGAGGGAGCAGGCGCTCCGAGATGCCCCGGAGAGCCGCCGTCAGCTCACTTGGGATCAGCCAGACCTTGTTGGCGTCGCCCTGCGCGATCTGAGGCAGAACCTGGAGATACTGGTAGGCGAGGAGCTGCGGATCGGGGTTTCCCTCGTGGATCGCCTTGAAGACGGTCTCGATCGCCTGCGACTGCCCTTCCGCCGCCAGGATCGCGGACTGCTTCTGGCCCTCCGCCTTCAGAATCGCCGACTGCTTCTCGCCTTCGGCGGTGAGGATCGCCGCCTGTTTGATCCCCTCGGCCTGCAGGATCGCCGCGCGCTTCTCCCGGTCCGCGCGCATCTGCTTCTCCATCGTGTCCTTGATCGACGGCGGCGGATCGACGGACTTCAGCTCGACGCGATGTACGCGGATACCCCACTTGCCCGTCGCGTCGTCGAGGTTGCCGCGCAGCTGGTCGTTGATCGTCTCGCGGGAGGTGAGGGTCTGCTCGAGCGTCATCCCGCCGATCACGTTGCGAAGCGTCGTCACGGTCAATAGATCGATCGCGTTGACGGGATTTGCGATCTCATAGGTCGCAGACTTCGGATCGGTGATCTGGAAGTAGATGACGGTGTCGATGTTGACGACGAGGTTGTCCTGGGTGATCACCGGCTGTGGCTCGAACGAGACGGCCTGTTCACGCAGGTCGAGCAGAGGCCTGACGCGATCGATGAACGGAATGACGAGCGTGAGACCCGGCGTCAGCGTGCGCGAGTAGCGACCGAGCCGCTCGACGACACCGGCGCGCGCCTGCGGGATGACGCGAACGGTTCTCGCAAGCAGAAACAGCACGAAGAGGGCAATTACTGCGACGACGATCAGGGCAGCCACGAAGGACCTCCTATTCGGCGACGAGAGCGGTGACGCCCTCGATCTGGATGACATCGACCGTCTGACCCTCGGCGAACACCTGCCCGTCGAGGTAGGAACGCGCCGACCATTCCTCGCCGCCGATGCGGACACGGCCGCCGGTGGCGCCGTCGATGCGCCGGGTGACGACTCCCTTGCGACCGACGAGCGCGTCGGTGCCGGTGCGCGAGAGCGCCGGCAGGCGGACGTGGCGGCGCGCGATCGGGCGCAGGAACGCGAGCGACGCGATCGAGCAGACGATGAAGACGGCCAGCGACCCGATCGCCCCCGAGCCTGCGAGCGAGGCGACCGCGGCGGCTCCGGCCGCCAGCGCGACCGGCCCGAGGAAGAACAGGCCCGGCGTGAGCAACTCGCCGATCGCGAGCGCAACCGCAACCACGACCCAGACGATGACGGTCACGAGGGTGACTGTAGTTGGTCGAGACCGAGCGCCGCGGGCAGCCCGCGGAGATCGGAGAGGCGGCCCGGCCCGTCGGGGTAGCGATCTTCCCGGTCGACGAGGATCGCGCGCATCCCGACGGCGAGAGCGCCCTCGACATCGTCTTCGACCGTGTCGCCCACCATCACCGCCTCGGAGGCGGCGACCCCGAGCAGCTCGAGCATGCGCATGAAGATCGCCTCGTGCGGCTTCGTCTTGCCGTGCGAGCCCGAGGTCAGCACGGCATCGACCGTCAAGCCGTGATGAACGACGAACTCGTCGAGGTCCCGTGCCGTGTTCGAGAGCAACCCGATCAGAAGACCTTCGGCTCGCAGCGTCTGCAACGCCGGCAGCGCGTCCTCGTACAGCTCGAAGTGATGCGCATGCGCCCAGGCACGTTCCATCTCGAGCGCGGCGGCGTACGTATCGCCCGTGCCTCCCATGCCGTCGATGATCCGCTGCGTGAAGAGCACCCAGAGCTCTTCGTCGTGGTCGAGCTCGGGGTGCCGCTTGAGCGTCGCGAACGCCGCACGCCGCGCCTCGTCGTAGCGGGCCGGGTCGAGCTCGAGTCCGTGCCGCCGGCCGAGCCGGGCGTAGCCCTCGGGCCCGAGATCGGGCCCGGGCCGGGCGAGCGTGAAGTCGACGTCGAACACCACGGCTTTGAGCACTCACCGACGATAGCCTCCGCCGGTGACCGAGCCGCGCACACGCACGCTCGCCGCCTTCGCAAGCCGTGACTTTCGGCTGCTGTGGGGCGGGCAGACGATCTCGTTCGTCGGTGATGCCGCCTTCATCGTCGCGCTCGGCTGGCGCGTCGTGGAGCTGACCGGCAAAGCGAGCTCGCTCGGATTCGTGCTCGCGCTCGAGTCACTGGCGATGCTCGCGACGCTGCTCGTTGGCGGCGTGCTCGCCGACCGCTACCCCCGCCGCCTGCTGATGATCTCGTCCGACCTCGCGCGCGCGGTCGTGATGCTGATCTTCTTCACGATCGACGCCACGGGGCATCTCAACCTCACCGATGTGCTCGTGCTGGCTGTCTGCTTCGGGCTCGCGGACGGGTTCTTCCAGCCCGCCTTCGGCGGGATCGTGCCGCTCGTCGTCGAGCAGCCGATGCTGCCGTCGGCGAACTCGTGGATCGGCATCGCGCGCCAGGGAAGCGCGATTGCCGGACCGGCGATCGCAGCGGCCCTGTACAGCACAGCCGGCCCGAGTGTCGTCTGGGCCATCGACTCCGGGTCGTTCGGCGTATCGGCAACCGCCCTGTGGCTCGCGCGTCCTCGTTCGATCCAGCCGAGCGCGCCGCTCGGCGTCCGCAAGGAGCTGATGGAGGGCTTTCGCTACGTGACCCGGGTGCCCTGGATCTGGACCGGCATCAGCGCCGCAACCGTGATCTTGATGATCGCGATGGCGCCGTTCACAGCGCTGCTGCCGCGCATCGTGCAGTCGCACTATCACCGCGGCGTCGGCTCCTACGGGCTCCTCTTCAGCGCCATGGCGGCGGGCATGGTCGCGGGCTCGCTGATCTGGGCGCGCTGGCATCCGCGCAAATGGCGCGTCGCAATCTGTTTCGCGTCGTTCGGGATCAACGACATCGGCATCGTCGTCGTCGCGCTCTCTCCGTGGTACCCCGTCGCGGTCGGTGCGGTGGCTTGGCGCGGCTTGTGGATCGGGATCGGCATCTCGTCGTGGATGACCCTGATCAGCGAGCTCGTACCCGAGCACCTGCTCTCGCGCGTGCTCAGCTTCGACTATTTCGGCTCGCTGGGCCTGACGCCGGTCGGCTTCGTGCTCGCCGGTGTCGCGGCGACGACGATCGCACCGACCACCATCCTGGCCGCCGGCGGCGCGCTCGGCGCGCTCCTGTGGTTCGTCCCGCTCTTCTGGCGCCGCGTACGAATCGTCGAGTGAGCTGGTTCGGCGGAGGTACGGGCTGAGCCCGTGCCTCCGCCAGAGAAAACGGTCTCGTCAAGCGAACGCCTCGGGCCACCCCTCTCCTCCGCCGCGACACAGGCGAAGAAGAAGGGGGCCCGTGGGGGAAACATGGTTTCCCCCACGTTCATCGGGGTGCGGAGATTTGAACTCCGGACCTCTCCGACCCGAACGGAGCGCGCTACCAGGCTGCGCCACACCCCGAGACGGGACGTAGGTTAGCGGCTAGCCGAAGAACTCAAGCGCGGCGCTCGCGCAGACCTCCGGGCGCTCGCCGATCAGGAGGTGGCCGCAGTCGGCGATCACGCGCAGCGGGGCCCGCAACCGGCGCGCATACTCGAAGCCGTCCTCGACCGGAACCTGTCTGTCACGGGCACCCCAGAGAACGAGCACCATGGAGCGGACCCGTTCGAGCTCCTGCCGGGGATCGTCCGCCGCGAGCGCGAGCCCGGCGCCGATTGCATCGGTGTGCAGGGTCGGCGCGCGCAGGAAGCCGTGCACGGCCCGCTCCGTGAGCAAGTCGGGGTTGGAGACCTCGGAGGGCCCGAAGACGGCGTTCCGCAGCCGCCGCGAGCCCGCGATCCGGTCGGCGCGCCGGCCGGCGATCCGTCCCGGCTGAACGATCCCGACGAGCGCGATCGTCAGCCGCGCGAGTCGCGTGGAGCTCGAGATACCGGCCGCAGCCGCGATCACGACGCGCCGCACGAGCTGGGGGTGCCGCTCGGCAAGCCGCAGTGCGACAACCCCGCCGAGCGAGTGGCCGAACACGTCGACCGGCCCGTCGAGGAGTGGTACGAGTGCGTCGGCGAACCCGCGCAGGGTCGAGGTGGCGGGCAGGGGTGTCGACGCTCCGTGCCCCGGCAGGTCAGGGACGATCAGGGTTCGCCCCTGGAGGTAGGGCTGCATCGCGGTGAAGTTCCAGGCACCGCCGCCGTAGCCGTGCACGAGCAGGAGCGGCGGCCCCGATCCGCCGACAAAGGCTCGGATCCGGGTGCCACGGTGCTCGTAGAACCGCTCTTCGAGGCCCGGCAGGAGGTCGGTCGCATCCGTCACGTGGATCGATTATGGTTCCGTCACTGTGAGTTCGACGGCGACAGGGCGGGACGCGTGAACCTCCCCGTCCTGCGCCCAGAGAAACTGGAGAACCAAACCCGCTAGCGCATCGTGCGCGGCGGGTTTTTTCGTGGAAGGAGCGCAATGGCCAACCACCTGACGCCCGACGAGCTCTCGAAAGAGGTCGGGATCGACCGGGACGAGGTGATCAGGATCTGCCTCGAGGAGCACGTGCCGATCTACCAGGGGAAGATCGACAAGACACTGTTCCAGGCTCAGCTCCACGCTCTGGGAGCATTCCCGGCGTCGCACTAGCTGAACGCTACTTGCGGGGAGAGGCGGCGGCGCGCTTGCGCGGTGCCGCCTTTTTCTTTGCCCCGCCGTCCCCGGCCGAAGACACCGCGGCGACTGATGCGCGCAACGCCTCCAGCAGATCACCGAAGGGCGCAGACTCGGCTTCGGCGGGCGGCTCGATCTCCCGGCCCGCGGCCTTCGCCTCGAGCAGTTCGCGGAGCGAAGCGCGGTAGGAGCTGCGGAGCTCTTCGGGCTCGAACGGGGCGGCAAGCGACGCAACGATCTGCTTCGCCAATTCGAGCTCGGGACCGCGGACCTCGGAACCGGCGACCACCGCGTCGATCTCGGAATGATCCGCCACGTCCTCGTGCACGAAGAGCGTTTCGAGCGCCAGCGCGTCGCCCAGCGGGCGGATCAAACAGAGCTTCTCCTTCCCGGCGAGCACGAACCGGCCGAGAGCAGCCACCCCGTCCTCCTTCATCGCCTCGAGCAGGAGCGCGTAGGGCCGGCGCTGCGCCTCCCCGCCCGCGGGGACGAGGAAGTAGGTACGGTCGAAGTAGATCGGGTCGACCTCCTCGAGCCGCACGAAGCGGCTGATGTCGATCGAGCGCGACGTGTCGCGCTGCTCGATCGCCTCGAGGTCGGCCTCCTCGACCAGGACGAACTCGCCCTTCGAGAACTCCCATCCCTTGACCAACTCGTCCGCGGAGACGTCGCGCTCGTGCACGGGGCACCAGCGCTTCTGCTTGATCGGCGTACCGCACTCGCGGTGCAGAAGCCGGAACGAAACATCCGACTGGCGGGCAGCAGCCTTCGTCGCCGGCGCGAGGCCGACGGGAATGTTGACAAGACCGAAGCTGAGGGAGCCGTTCCAGGTTGTGCGCATCTGCAGGGCAAATCGTATCGAGGACGAGCCGGATTCGCCCTCCGGCGCCCGGTTCCTGCGAATTGATCAACTAGATTGCGGCCGTGGCCCGCGCCCGGACGATCGCGAATCTGTGGCGGGACGCGGTCAAAGCCGCGCATCCCGATCCGGCGTACCTGCACGAGGTCGACGGCGAGTGGGTCGAGGTCAGCTGGGCCGACGCCGCACGCGCTGTCGACGAGATCGCCAACGGGCTGCTCGCTCTCGACGTGCAGCGGGGCGACGCATTCGCCCTGCTCGCCCGCACGAACCTCGAATGGTCGCTGTTCGACTTCGCACTGGCACTCGTCGGCGCGGTCGGTGCGCCGATCTACGCCAACAGTTCGGCGCGCGACGCGCTCTACGTTCTCGAGCACTCGGAAGCCATCGGCATTCTCGTCGAGGACGAGGAGCAGCGGGCGAAGCTTGCGGGCTCGAGTGTCCGCCATGTGATCTCGTTCGACGAGCTCGATGCGCTCCGTGAGCGCGGACGCGCGTATGCCCACGAGCACCCGGGCGCGCTCGACGAGCGCGCCGACACGGTCGAGGAAGACGACCTGTTCACCTTCATCTACACGTCGGGGACCACCGGACCGCCGAAGGCCTGCATGATCCGCCACCGCAACTACTACGCGATGGTCCATAGCGCATCCGACATGGAGGACCGCCTGACGCTTCCCGGCGACGTGATGCTGCTCTACCTGCCGCTCGCCCACAACTACGGCCGGCTGCTGCATCTCTCGGCCGCATACATCGGTTTCACGATCGCCTTCCTGCCCGATCCGCTGCGGGCGGCGACGGAACTTCCGCGTGTTCGCCCACATCTGTTTCCGAGCGTGCCGCGTGTCTACGAGAAGATCCACACCGCTGTCGTCGCAGGCTTCGACGACCAGCACGGGCTGAAGCGCCAGGTCGCCGGCTGGGCGCTACGTGTCGGCTACCGCGTCTCGAGACTCCGCCAGGCGGGCCAACCCGTGCCGCCGGTCCTCGGGCTGCAGCACAGGCTCGCCGACCGGCTCGTCTACTCGAAGGTAAAGCAGCGGCTGGGAGGCCGCCTACGGGTTGCGAACGCCGGCGGCGCGCCGCTCTCGAAGGAGATCGCCGAGTTCTTCCACGCCATCGACATCCTGATCCTCGAGGGCTACGGGCTCTCGGAGATCACGACCGCGGCGACCGTGAACCGGCACGACGACTTCCGGTTCGGAACGGTCGGCAAGCCGTTGCCCGGCGTCGAGCTGGCATTTGCAGAGGACGGCGAGGTGCTGATCCGGTCAGACACGGTGTTCGCCGGCTACTACCGCGACCCCGACGCGACCAGGGCCACGCTCGACGACGACGGCTTCGTGCACACGGGGGACGTCGGCCGCCTCGACGACGACGGATTCCTCGTCATCACCGACCGCAAGAAGGACATTCTGGTCACCGCAGGCGGCAAGAACATCGCGCCGCAGAACCTCGAGAACGAGCTCAAGTCTCACAAGGTGATTTCGCAGGTGCTCGTCGTCGGCGATCGCAAGCCGTACGTCGCCGCGCTCGTCACCGTCGATCCGGAGTCGACGAACGGACTCTCCGACGTGCAGGTGCGCGATGCGGTGCAGAGCGCCGTCGACGCAGTGAACGCGGAGCGCTCACGCTACGAGCAGATCAAGCGCTTTACGGTGCTGCCACGCGAGTTCACCCTCGACGAGGACGAGGTGACGCCGACGCTGAAGCTGCGGCGGAAGGTGATCCTCGACCACTTCGCCCGCGAGTTCGCCGGCTTGTACGACTGACGGTTCGCTGCCGTCAGTCGCACGCAACCTGGTTTCGCCGTCGGAGAGCCTCCAGGTTCAGAGGATGCGGCGGGCGCCGACGTAGGTCGCGGCGTACCAGGCGCCGCTCAGGTTGGAGATCTGGACCACACTGCCGGCGTGCGGAGCCTCCACGAACTGGCCGCCGCCGATGTAGATGCCCACATGCCCGAGCCCGTCGAAGAAGACGAGGTCGCCCGGCGCCAGCTGGTCGCGCGAGACCGGAACGCCGTACGTGTAGAGCGCGTACGACGAATGCGGGAGCGAGACACCGACCTGGGCGTATGCCCACACCACGAGCCCGGAGCAGTCGAAACCGCCCGGAGCCGCCCCCGCCCAGACGTATGGGGTGCCGAGCTGCGACAGCGCGATCCCGGCGACGCTGGTGTGTGTGGGAGGCGGCGCAACGACCGTGTCCGAGGACGGTGCGATCGCGGAGATCCCGACGACCTCCTGTCCCGGGTTGGTGCTGCGACGCGCGAACGCGAGTCGCGCCTGTGCCGCCCGAGCCATCTGCAGCTGCCGTGCACGCTGGGAGGCGATGATCTGCGCAATCTGGCCCTGGATCGAGGAGAGCAGACGATTCTGCTCGGTGATCTTCGACTGGATCGAATTCTTGGCCGCCGCCCGCTCGGCGACGACGCGCGCCTGCGTCACGCGCGCCTGCCTGAGCAACATGCCGCTGCGTTTCGCCGCCGTGCGGAATGTTCTGATCTGCGCAAGGATGCTCGTGTCGAGCGCGGTGACACTCTTCGCGCCGTCCATCCGCGTGATCATGTCGTCGAGGCTCTTCGCCCCGAGAATCACCTCGAGCGTCGAGGTCTGGTCGGTCGTGTAGAGCGTGACGAGACGGCTCGCGATCGTGCGCTGGCTCTCCTGCAGGTTCCGCTGCGCCACGTGCAGCTCGTGACGATTCTCGCGCAGGTCGGCCTGGATCCGCACGAGCTGTGCAGTGGAGGCGTCGTATTGCGAGCGAGCGAGCTCGAGCGCGCCCGAGAGTTGCTGCAGTTGGCCCATGACCTGCTGCGCCTGCGCGCGCTTTGAGGACACCGAGGGACCGGCGAGCGCTGGGACTGCGGCCAACAGGGCTACGCAGATCCCCGCTACAACGAACGGCGCCTGCCCCAGCTTACGAATGACAACCCCAAGACTGGGGACGGGACGGGCGCACCGGGAGGGGCCGGTACGTCACGAGTACGGCAGGTTAGCAATCTGTTCGGACGAGCGTCAACGCGGAACCCCCGCAAACCCTCACCAAACTTGTTGCTTTTTGCACGAACTACGCAGATTCGTCGGCTCGACTGTGGTACGGTCAACATTCGTGCTAGGGCAAGCACACACGCCGCGCCGGCGCTTGCTGTCGTTCGCCGTGTTCGCCCTGGCGGTGCTCGTTGTGCCGTCGGTGAGCGGCGCGAACCCCTCGCACTCGACCGCTTCGCTGCGTGCTCGCGATGCGGCGATCATCGCCGAGTCGCGCGCTGCCGTGCTCGGCCTGTACTCACTCGACCAGCAGCTCGCGTCGTCGCAAACGAGACTCGCATCGCTCCGGCTCGAGGCGGCGTCGTTGCGCGTGCAGCGCAAGAGCCTTCGTCACCAGCTCACAATCGCAAAGCGGAGCACGCGCATCTCGCAGCAGCGGCTCGCAGACCGGCTGCGCGCACTGTACGAGCAGGACAACGTCGAGCCGCTCGAGATCGTTCTCGGTGCGCGGAGCCTCGACGAGGCGATGACGAACCTCGACAACCTCAGCCGCGTCACCGGCCAGGGCGAAGACGTGCTGCGCCAGCTCACAAGCGCGCGCGCAGCGCTCCGGAACGCTACACGGGGCCTCTCTGCACGGCAGGCGGCCCTCGCGGCGGCGATGCACGATGCCGAGGCGACTGCCGCCTTGCTCTCCCGAACGCGCGCGGAGCGCAATTCGTACATCTCGTCCCTCGCCGCGGCGCGGCGCGTGACGGAGGGCCAGCTCTCGAACCTCGTCGCCCAGGCCCGGGCCGCGCAGCTCCGGACCGCCAACCTCACACGGAGCAGCTTCTCCGATACCGCCTCGCCGGTCTCACCGATTGCCGCAGTGTCGTTCGAGTCGGCGCCGCCCACGGTCGCCGGCGACCGGACGATCACCGTTTCGGCCACCGGCTATGCCCTGCCGGGTACCACCGCCACCGGCCTGCCCGTCGGCTGGGGCGTCGTCGCCGTAGACCCGTCACTGATCCCGCTCGGCACACGCATGACGGTCCCCGGCTACGGCGAAGCGGTTGCGGCCGACACCGGCAGCGCAATCGTCGGTGCGACGATCGACCTGTGGTTCCCGTCGATCGCTCAGGCGAACGCCTGGGGCCGTCGTACGGTCACGATCGTTCTGCACTGAGGCTTCTCAGTAGACTGACCGAGCGGTCCCCCGCCCAGGTCAGGCTGAACTGAAAGACGCAGCAAACACCGTCGAAACACCGCAGGCCCGCGTTCTGCTCGTGGACGACCACGATCTGTTTCGAACCGGCCTTCGCAATCTTCTGGAAGAGCAGGGCGTCCAGGTGGTCGCCGAGTGCGACAACGGCACAGATGCGCTGCACGCCGTGCGGGAGTTCGCACCCGACGTCGTCGTCATGGACCTCAATATGCCCGGGATCAGCGGCGTCGAGGCAACCCGGCAGATCTCGATGATCGCACCGCTCACACGGGTGCTCGTATTGACGATCTCGGACGCCGACGGTGACGTGATGGACGCAATTCTCGCCGGCGCGTGCGGCTATCTGCTCAAGGACACGTCGATCACCGAGCTGGTCCGCGGGATCCAAGCCGCTGCGGTGGGCGAGTCGCTCGTGTCTCCGTCGATCGCATCGAAGGTGCTGCAGCGGTTGCGCGCAACGAGTGCGTCACCGCGCGAAGCCGGGCTGGTGAAGACGGAACTGTCCGATCGCGAGGTCGAGGTGCTGAAACTGATCGCGAACGGCAAGGACAACGCCATGATCGCCGGCGAACTGCACATCAGCCCGAAGACCGTCAAGAATCACATCTCGAACATCTTGATGAAGCTTCAGATCGAGAACCGGATCCAGGCGGCCGTGTACGCGGTCCGCTCCGGAATCGTCTAGAGAGACGCGATGCGGACGGCGCCCGCGTGGCGGCGCAGCTCAGAGAGCCTGCCCCGCAGCTCCACCAGGTCGTCCGAGTTGCCGTCAAGGCGCTTTGCGATCTCAGCGAGCTCCTGCGCCTTCTTCCTGGTGTCGCCACGCTCGATGCCGCCGGTGAGCTGCGCCCGGCGCTGCTCGAGCCGCCACTGCTCTGCCTCGAGCGCGAGCGCGCACGCGTAGCCGTCGGTGAGCGTGTGCTCGATCTGGTCGAGATCGCGTGCGGGTGCGCCGAGAAGCGCAGAGATCCGGTCGAGGAGATCGGTCATGACGGCGGTGTCCGCCCGATTCTCGAGCCGCGCGGCAGCACCGACAAGGGCCGGGTGGCCCATTCCCGGCAGGTTCGAGGCCCAACGCCCACGGCCCAGATCACGGCCGCCGGAGGCCCTCGGTCACAATCATGTGCACGTGCGGAGAAGCGTCCTCACCATCGCGCTCCTGCTGGCCGTCGCTTCGAGCGGCCGCGCAGCCGCGCCACCGCTTTCGCTGCGGCTCGCCGAGGCCCTCGCCGTGCCCGGCTACTCGGCGTCCGCGTCCGGTGCTGTCGTCGTCGACCTGACGACCGGCGCGACGGTCTTCGCGCGCAATCCCGATCTGCCGCTCGAGCCGGCGTCGAACGAGAAGCTGGCGGTGACGTTCGCTGCGCTGCACGAGCTCGGCGTGACCTACCGGTTCCGCACCGAGGTCTTCGGCCGCGGCCGACAGGAGGGCTCGACGTGGCAGGGAGACATCGTTCTCAAGGGATTCGGCGACCCGACGCTCACGTCGTTGCAGATCGGCCGTCTGGCGACGCAAATCGCCCGCCTCGGCATCAAACGCGTCACCGGCCGGGTGCTTGGCGACGAATCGTGGTTCGACACGAAGCGGACGGGGCCGGGATGGAAGGCGTCGTTCTTTCTCAAGGAGTGCCCGCCGCTGTCGGCACTCGTGGTCGACCGCGCCTCGTACGACGGGCACGTGGCATTGCAACCCGCCCTCGCCGCCGCCGCGCAGCTGCGCAAGCTCCTGCGCGCACACGGCGTGTCGACAGGGCCGGTGGGTCTTGGGCGTGCGCCGGCCGGAGCGCTCGCCCTTGCGCAGGTCGACTCCGGGACGCTGCCGGAGGTGCTGCAGGAAATGAACCGTGCGAGCGACAACTTCACGGCGGAGCTCCTGACGAAGGAGCTCGGCGCCGAGGTCGGCGACGGCGGCACGACCGCCGCGGGCGTCGCGATCGTGCGGAAGGAGCTCGCGACCTCCGGCATCCCGCTCGCGGGAGTGCGCATCGTCGACGGCTCCGGCCTCTCGCTGGCCGATCGCCTGACGGCACGGGCGGTGTCGGCGCTGCTCGTCACGGCCTGGAACGACTCCGAGCTACGGCAGACTGTCTGGTCGTCGCTGGCCGTCGCCGGCGTGAACGGCACACTCGAGAACCGGATGCAGCGGCGCCCTGCCCGCGCCTCCGTGCACGCGAAGACCGGCACGACCGACGAGGCCTCGGCGCTCTCCGGCTATGCGCACGGACGCTACGCATTCGCACTGCTCGAAAATGGAGATCCGGTTGCGATCGGCCCCGCACACAAGGCAGAGGACCAGTTCGCCACCGTGCTCGCCTCAGCCGGCTAACCATCTAGCAGGGTCTTCAGGTCGTCCTCGGTCAGGAGCGGCACGCCGGCCCGCTCCGCCTTCGCCGCCTTCGAGCCGGGGCTCTCGCCGACGACGATGCCGGTCGTCTTCCTGGAGACGTTGTCGGAGACCTTCGCTCCGAGCGCCTCGAGCGCCTGGCGCGCCTGCTCGCGGGTCATCGACTCGAGCGTGCCCGTGAGCACGTACAGGTGGCCGGTCAGCGGGCCCTCGACCGGACGGTCAGCCTCGTCCGACTCGAATTTGAGGCCGAGCGCGCGCAGCTCCTCGACGAGTCGCACGTTCGCGTCGTCGGCGAACCACTCGGCGACCTGTTCGGCGCGTTCGGGGCCGATCCCCTCGCATTCCATGATCTCCTCCTGTGCTGCGCCGGCCAGGCCGTCGACGCTGCCGAAATGGCGCGCGAGGTTCTGCGCGGTCACCCAGCCGACGTCCGGGATGTTGAGGCCGAAGAGCACGCGGCGAAACGGGATCTCCGTCGACGCCGCGATCGAGGCGATCGTGTTCGAGGCGGAGATCTCCGCAAAGCCGTCCAGTTCGAGCAGCTGCTCCTTCTTCAGGCGATAGAGCTCGGGGAGCGAGCGGACGAGCCCGAGGTCCCAGAGCCGGCGCACGAGCTGCTCGCCGACGCCGTCGATGTCGGCCGCCGCCTGCACCCAGTTGACCAGGGTCTCGAGCCCTCGCGACGGGCAGGCGCGGTTCGGACAGCGGTGCATCGCCTCGCCCTCGGGCTTCACCACCTCGGCGCCGCAGAGCGGGCAATGGGTCGGCATCCTGAACGGCTTCGTCCCGCGTCGGTGCGGGCCGGCTGGGCCGACGATCTGCGGGATGACGTCGCCGGCGCGCTGGACGATCACGTCGTCGCCTGCTCGAATGTCCTTGCGGTTGATGTCCTCTTCGTTGTGCAGCGTCGCCCGCGAGACGGTGACGCCACCGACCTCGACGGGCTCGAGGAGCGCCCACGGGTTGAGTGCGCCGGTGCGTCCGACCCGGATCCTGATCTCGTTCAGGCGCGTGGTCGCCGTCAGCGGCGCCCACTTGAACGCACGCGCCCAGCGTGGCCGCTGGTGGAGCGCCCCCAGGCGCTGCTGCTGCGCGTAGTCGTCGACCTTGATCACGATGCCGTCGATCTCATAGTCGAGCTGCGCCCGCCGCCGCTCCCACGCCAGGCAGCGCTCGGCGACATCGTCGATCGACTCGAGCCGCTCGGCGAACGGGTTGATCGGATACCCGTGCTCGCGCAGCCACTGCAACGTGCGCCAATGCGACGGCAGGTCGAGACCCTCGTGCACGCCGATGCCGTACGCCCAGAACGAGAGCGGTCGCAGCGCAGTGACGGCCGGGTCCTTTTGGCGCAACGAGCCGGCCGCGGCATTACGCGGGTTCGGCGTCGGCTTCTTCCCCTCGGCGGCGAGGCGGCCGTTCAACTCGCGGAAGCCGGACAGTGGCATGTACACCTCGCCGCGCACCTCGACCAGTGCGGGCGCGCCCTCCCCGAACATGCGCAGCGGAATCGCGGGAATGGTGCGTAGGTTGCCGGTGACGTCCTCCCCCACCTCGCCGTCGCCGCGGGTCGCGCCCCGCACGAACACGCCGTCCTCGTAGGTGAGGTTGATCGCGAGTCCGTCGATCTTCGGTTCGAGGACGTAGGCGACCGGCTCGTCGCCACCGAGCCGCTTGCGAACGTCGTCCGCCCATTTCCCGACGGCCTCGTCGGTGGTCACCTTCTCCAGCGAGCCCATGGCCGTCGCGTGGCGCACCTTCTGGAAACGCTCGGAGGCCGGCGCGCCGACCCGCTGCGTGGGCGAGTCGCTTGTGACGAGCTCGGGATGCGCGCGCTCGAGCTCGACGAGCTCGTCGTAGGCGCGATCGTAGGCCGCGTCGTCGACGAGGGGATCGTCGAGCACGTAGTAGGAGTACGAGCAGCGGTTCAGCTGCTCCCGTAGCTCGGCCGCCCTAGAAGAGCTCAAGCAGCTCCTCGGCGCGGTCGACGATCACGTCGGCGTCGGTCAGCCTGTCGGCGGGGTGGATGCGGCCCCAGCTGACGCCGACCGCGTACATGCCCGCCGCCTTCGCCGCCTGCATGTCGAACGGCGAGTCGCCGACGTATGCGGCGTCGCGGGGGAACGCCCCGAGCCGCTCGAGCCCGAGCAGGAGCGGCTCCGGGCACGGCTTGTGCCGCTCGGTCTCGTCGCCGCCGACAACGGTCTCGAACAGGTGCTCGATCGGGAGCCGTGCGAACGCCAGGTCGGCGGTCGCACGGCGCTTGGCCGTGACGATGCCAAGCCGATGCCCGCGCTCCTTGAGCGTGGCGAGCACGCCCTCCATGCCGGCGCAGCAGACGAGTGTGTCGTGCAGCGCCTCGTTGTGCAGCCGGTAGGCGCGCACGAGCTCGTCGACACGGTCGGGGTCGAGGGCCACCATCTGCGCCTCGAGCCCGGGCCCGCCGACGGCGTGCGTCAGGTGGTCGTCGCTCCACGTGCCGCCGACAACGGTCTCGGCGACATGCCGCATGGAGGCGAGGATGATCGAGCCGGAGTCGATCACGGTGCCGTCGAGATCGAAGAGGACAACCGGGAAGCGCACGCGCCGATCGTAGCCAGCCCTCTCCCGGTCACGACCCGGACGCGTCACGAGGGGCCACGGCCGGGGTCAGCCCCGTCATGTCGAGCCTGGTCGTGTCCGATTCGGTACGAGACCCCGGTCAGGTAAAGGCCGTGCGGCGGGGCGGTCGCGCCGGCGGCGCAGCGCGGACGGCCCTCGAGGAGCGGTGCGAGCTCGCAGCCCTCGAGCATCGTTCCGACGAGCGTGCGCACCATGTGGCGCAGGAACGAGTCGGCGGTGATCTCGAAGGAGACCACGTCGTCGTCGAGCTCGAGCCACCGGGCGGCCTCGACGGTGCGGGTGAACAGCCGGTGCTGCGTCTCGGCCGGCGTGAAAGCGCGGAAGTCGTACTCGCCCACGAGCGCCCGCGCATTCTCCTGGAGCTCCGCCACGTCGAGCGGCCGCGGCCACCAGAGCGCACGCCGCGCCTCGAATGCCGAACGTTCGCGCCTGCGCCAGACGCGGTAGCGATACGAGCGTGAGCGCGCATCGAAGCGCGCGCTGAAGCCGTCAGGTGCCTGCTCGACCCGCACGACTGCGATGTCCTCGGCGAGTGCGGTGTTCAGCGCTGCCGCAGCCCGGTCAGGCGGAGGCCCGCCGGCAACCTCGGCCGAGACGACATTTGCGAGCGCGTGGACGCCGGCATCGGTCCGGCCGGCGACCGCCAGCTCGCCGACGGCGCCGTACAGCTCGCCGAGCGCGTGGCGCAACTCGCCCTCGACCGTGCGCTGCCCCGGCTGCCGCGCCCACCCGCGAAAGGCGGTGCCGTCGTAGGCGATCGCTAGCTTCAGGCGCACGTGAGGGATCCCTGACGTCGCTTGTAAGGCATTCCTGATGCTCTAGTCACTTGGTATCTCTCCGCTATACTCTAAATCGATGTCCGATGAACATCACTTCCTGCTCCAGCGCGTCCAACCGGCCATGGTCGGGCTGATCGACGGCTCGCTCTCGACCCTCGCGCCCATCTTCGGCATCGTGTTCTACACGCACAAGCCGCACGCAGCCTTCATCGCGGGCCTCGCCACGGCGATTGGCGCGGGCATCTCGATGGCCTACAGCGAAGGTCTCTCCGACACGGGTGAGTTGACCGGCCGCGGCAGCCCGGTCATGCGCGGCTCGATCACCGGAGCCGGCACCTTCGTCGGGGGAATCCTGCACACGCTGCCGTTCCTGATCCCGAACTACCACGCCGCCGTGCTGACGGCCGCAATCGTCGTCGCGTTCGAGCTCGTCGGCCTCGCGGTGATCCGCTGGAAGTTCTTCGCTACGAGCTTCGCGACGTCGCTATTGCACTTCGTCGTCGGCGGCGCTGTGATCGCCGTCGTCGGAGCTCTCGTCGGCTCCGCTGCCTGAGCCCTCGACCTCGACGGCGTCCTCGGGCTCGGAGGGGCTCTCGGTCGCCGGGGCTTCCTCGTCGACGACCTCTTCGACCGGCGCCGCCGCGACGGGCTCCGGCGTGCGCTCCTCTCGCTGGGTCGCGACGTACTCTTCGTCGACCAGTTCGAGGTAGGCCATCTCGGCCGCGTCGCCGGGGCGTGGGCCGATCTTCACGATCCGGGTGTACCCGCCGGGGCGATCCTTGAAGAGCGGGGCCACGTCGGCGAACAACCTGTGCACGACGTCGCGCGAGCGCAGGAACGCCGTCGCCTGCCGGCGAGCATGCAGGTCGCCGCGACGCCCCAGCGTGATCATCTGCTCGGCGATCGGCTTCACGGCCTTCGCCTTGGTGACGGTCGTCTTGATGCGACCGTGCTCGATCAGCGCACCGGCAAGGTTCGAGTAGAGCGCCTTACGGTGCGCCGAGTCGCGACCGAGCTTCTTTCCTGAGCGTGCGTGACGCATCGGCTATTCCGCGTCGTTCCCGCCGCCGCGCAGGTTGAGACCGTGCTGTTGCAGCGTCTCCTTGACCTCTTCGATCGACTTCTTGCCGAAGTTCGGAATCGCCGCCAGCTCCGACTCAGACTTCGTGACGAGGTCGCCGATCGTCTCGATGCCCACGCGCTTGAGGCAGTTGTACGAGCGCACGCCGAGCTCGAGCTCTTCGATCGGGAAGTTCTCCATCCCGCCCGCGAGCGAGACACCGGCAGACTCGCCGGCGCCGTCGGAGCTCGAAGGCGCGGACTCGCCGAAGCCCTCCATCTTCTCCGGGTCGGTGAAGATCGCCAGCTGGCGGATCAGGATCTCCGCGCCCTGCGCGATCGCGTCCTTCGGATCGATCGAGCCGTTCGTGGTGACGTCGAGGATGAGCTTGTCGTAGTCGGTGCGCTGCCCGACGCGCGCCGCCTCCACGTCGTAGGCGACGCGGTTGATCGGCGAGAACATCGAGTCGACCGGAATGACGCCGATCGTGTGCGCCTGGCCACGGTTGCCCTCGGCCGGAACATAGCCGCGGCCGCGGCCGATCGTGAGCGTGATCTCGAGGCGGCCCTTCGACGAGAGGTTCGCGATCTCGAGCTCCGGGTTCAGGATCTCCAGATCAGCGGGAGCCTCGATGTCTGCGGCGGTGACGATGCCCTCACCGCGCTTCGTCAACCGCACCTCGACCTCGGGCGACTCGCCGTAGAGGATGCAGACGAGCTGCTTCAGGTTGAGAATGATGTCGGTGACATCCTCACGGACGCCCGGCAGGGTGGTGAACTCGTGCGCGACGCCCTCGATCTTCACCGATGTGACGGCGGCGCCCTCCAGCGAGGAGAGCAGCACACGGCGCAGCGAGTTGCCGAACGTGTAGCCGAAGCCGCGATCGAGCGGCTCGATCACGAAAACACCACGGTTCTCGTTTACTTCCTCGTGCGTGATCTTTGGCATCTGGAAATCAGTCGCGCGTACTGCCAATGTGTGTCCTTTCTTGCGAGCCCACTAAGTCGTTGTGAACTACTTGGAGTAGAGCTCGACGATCAGCTGTTCGGAAACCGGAGTGTCGATCTCGGCACGCTCCGGCCACTTCAAAACGGTTCCGCTGAGGCCGTCGTGGTCTGCCTGCAACCACGGGGCGACAGCAGCAGTCAGATCCGTTGCGTCGCGGACGATCTGCTCCGCCCCAGACCCGGTCTTCAACGCGACGCTGTCGTCGGGCTTGACCTGGTAGCTCGGAATGTTCACGCGGCGACCGTTCACCGAGAAGTGACCGTGCCGGACGAGTTGGCGCGCCTGCGCACGTGACGCTGCGAAGCCGAGGCGGTAGACGACGTTGTCGAGCCTCGTCTCGAGCATGCGCAGCAAGTTGTCGCCCGTGATGCCGCCCTGCTTGTTGGCCTTCTCGTAGTAGGTGCGGAACTGCGTTTCCAGGAGCCCGTAGTAACGGCGCGCCTTCTGCTTCTCGCGCAACTGCATCAGGTACTCGCTCTGCTTGATGCGGCCACGGCCGTGCTCGCCCGGCGGATACGAGCGGCGCTCGATCGCGCACTTCTCGGTCAGGCAGCGCTCGCCCTTGAGGAAGAGCTTGATGCCCTCACGGCGGCACTGCTTGCACTTCGGGGAACGATCGCGAGCCACTAGACACGCCTCCGCTTCTTCTGGCGCACGCCGTTGTGGGCCTGAGGCGAAACGTCCTTTACGCCGAGAATCTCGAGCCCCGCAGCCTGCAGGGAGCGGATCGCGGTCTCGCGGCCCGAGCCGGGGCCCTTGACGAAGACCTCCACCTTTTGCAGGCCGTGCTCCATCCCCTTGCGGGCGGCCGCGTCGGCGGTCACCTGCGCAGCGAACGGCGTCGACTTGCGCGAGCCCTTGAACCCGGCCGAGCCGGCGGACTCCCACACGATCACGTTCCCCTCCTTGTCGGTGAGGGCGACGATCGTGTTGTTGAACGACGTCTTGATGTGCGCCTGGCCGATCGCGATGTTCTTGCGAACACGGCGGCGCGTGCGACCGCGGGTCGCCACTGCTCTGCGAGGAGGCGCCATTATTTAGCCTTCTTTCCGCGGCCGACGGTCTTCTTCGGGCCCTTGCGCGTGCGCGCGTTCGTCTTCGTGCGCTGGCCGCGCGCCGGCAGGTTGCGACGGTGACGCAGTCCGCGGTAGGCGCCGATCTCGGACAGCCTCTTGATCGCCTGCGTGCGCTCACGGCGCAGGTCGCCCTCGACCTGGTGGTTCGTGTCGATGTAGTCCCGGAGCTTGGCGACCTCGTCTTCGGTGAGGTCGCGAACCTTCGTGTCGCGCGAGAGGCCGAGCGCGTCGCAGATCTGCTGCGCCGTCGGCTGGCCGATGCCGAAAATGTAGGTCAGCCCGATCTCGAGCCGCTTGGAGTTCGGCAGGTTGACGCCTGCAATGCGTGCCATGTGTCTGGATCTACCCCTGACGCTGCTTGTGGCGAGGATTGGTGCAAATGACCATGGTGCGCCCGTGCCGCTTGATCACGCGGCAGCGCTCGCACCTCGGTTTGACAGATGGTCTGACTTTCATATGCCCTTCTTAGTGCAAGAAAAGGACGCGCACGGGCAAACGCCTCGCGACGCGGGCCGTCATGGTACCAGTTCCACTACCCCTTCTCCGGTGAGGATCAGCGGCCCGGCAGCGGTCACGGCCACCGTGTGCTCGAAATGAGCGGCCAGGGAGCCGTCCGTGGTCGAGATCGACCACTCGTCGTCGTGGATGTAGACGTCGGGACTGCCGGCCGTGATCATCGGCTCGATCGCGATCGTCATGCCCTCCTTGAGTTCCGGGCCGCGGTAGGCAGAGACGAAGTTCGGCACCTGCGGGTCCTCGTGCATCGACCGGCCGACGCCGTGGCCGACGAGGCTCCGGATGACGCCGAAACCAGCCTCCTCCGTGACCGTCTGGACGGCCCGGGAGATGTCGCCGACCGCGTTGCCGAGGCGCGCCTCCTGGATGCCGGCGTCGAGGGCCGCCTTACAGATGTCGAGCAGCCGCCTGGCCTCGGCCGAGATCGTCCCGACCGGGAACGTCCAGGCGGAGTCGGCCACGAACCCGTCGAGTGTGACGCCGACATCGACCGACAGGATGTCGCCGTCCGCGAGCTTCGCCGGGCCGGGAATGCCGTGGACGACCACCGAATTCGGCGACATGCAGGTCGCTGCCGGGTAGCCCTTGTACCCCTTGAACGTGGGCTCGCCGCCCTGCGAGCAGATGAATTCCTCGGCCAGCGCATCGAGCTCGGCGGTCGTGACGCCGGGCTGCAGGTGCTCTTCGATCAGAAGCAGCGCCTGGGCCACGACGGTCCCGGCGCGCGCCATCGTCTCGATCTCCAGCGCGGACTTGCGAATGATCACGCAACCCCCTGCAGAGACTCGGAGAGCTCGGCCCAGACCTCGGCGATCGAGCGCCCGGCATGGAGCGGTACGAGCTTGCCGGTGACGCGGTAGTGCTCGACGATCGGCTCGGTCTCTTGGTGATAGATCTCGAGCCGGCGGGCGATCACCTCAGGTGTGTCGTCAGGCCGGCTCTCCTCAGCGGCACGGCGGAGCATTCGTTCCGTCGCGACGCCGTCGGGCAGGTCGAAGAAGAGGATCGCGTCGAGCCGGCGCCCGATGTCGCCGAGCATCGCATCGAGCGCCTCCGCCTGGGCGAGGTTGCGCGGGAAGCCGTCGAGCACGAAGCCGTCCACTGCGTCTGCCTCCGCCAGCCGCTCGCCGATCAGGGCGACCGTCAGCTCGTCGGGAACGAGCTCGCCGGCAGCGAGGATCGGCTCGACCTCGCGGCCGAGCTCCGTGTCAGCGGCGATCGCGGCACGGAACATGTCGCCCGTCGAGACGTGCGGGATGCCGTATTCGGAAGAGATGCGCTTCGCCTGCGTTCCTTTCCCGGCACCCTGCGGGCCCAGGACGAGCAGGTTCACCGCAGAAAGCCTTCGTAGGAGCGCATCATCATCTGCGACTCCATCTGCCGCATCGTGTCGAGCGCAACACCGACGACGATCAGCACCGAGGTGCCGCCGAGCGCGCGCGAGGTGGCCTGCGAGAAGCCGAAGTTGTTGATGAACACCGACGGAAGCACGGCGACCGAGGCGAGGAACAGCGATCCCGGCAGCGTCAGCCGGGTCAGCACACGGTTCAGATACTGCGCGGTCGGCGGGCCCGGACGGATCCCGGGGATGTAGCCACCGTACTTGCGCAGGTTGTCGGCCTGGTCGACGGGGTTGAACTGCACCGCCGTGTAGAAGTAGGTGAAGACGATGATCAGCAGCGCCTCGACGAGGAGATACGTCCACGACGCAGGCGAGAAGTTGGCATTGATGAATGTCTGGGTGTTCGGCGCGAAGGACGAAACGGTCTGCGGCAGCGCGAGCAGCGCGGCCGCGAAGATCACCGGGATCACGCCCGCCATGTTCACGCGCAGCGGCATATAGGTCGCGCCGCCCTGGGTCTGGCGCCGGCCGACCATGCGCTTCGCGTACTGGATCGGGATCCGCCGCTGGCCTTCCTGCACGAACACGACCGCC
The DNA here is from genome assembly GCA_035534955.1 of Gaiellaceae bacterium. Taxonomy (GTDB): domain Bacteria; phylum Actinomycetota; class Thermoleophilia; order Gaiellales; family Gaiellaceae; genus PALSA-600. The sequence goes on along the minus strand of DATLQV010000034.1, from coordinate 40,577 downwards.
ACGACCACGCCGATGGCGATCAGCGGGAAGAACAGCTTCTCGGTGGCGCCGCCGTTGATCCAGGCGTTGATGCCCTGCGGCGCCGACGTGAGGATCGAGGCGAAGATCAGCAGCGAGATGCCGTTACCGATACCGCGCTTCGTGATCAGCTCGCCGAGCCACATCAGGAGCACCGTGCCGGCCGTGAGCGTGACGACGATCAGCACGAGGCGGCCGGGGTTCGCGGGGAGCGCGCCCTGCGTGTGGAAGAGGTAGGCGTACCCGGTCGCCTGCGCCGCCGCGAGGACGACGGTCAGGTAGCGGGTGTACTGGTTGATCTTGGCGTAGCCCGACTCGCCTTCCTTCTGGAGCTGCTCGAGCGTCGGGATGACGACGGTCAGGAGCTGCAGGATGATCGACGCCGTGACGTACGGCATGATCCCGAGCGCGAAGATCGAGAACCTCGACAGCGCCGAGCCGGAGAAGAGGTTCAGCAGGCCGAGCAGCGACCCCCCGCGGCCGTTGAAGAAGTTCTGGATCTGCGCCGAGTCGACACCCGGCGCGGGCATCCACGAGCCGAGGCGGTAGGCCGCCAGGATCGCCGCAGTGAACAGGAGCCGGCGCCGAAGCTCCGGGACCCGCCACGCATTGGCGAGCCACGAGAGCAAAGCCTAGGACTCCTCGCCTTCGACGACCTCGGCGGGGGCCTCTGCCTCGCCCTCGGCGGTCGTGTCCTCGCTGGTCGAGGAAACTGTGCGGCCCTCCGGACGGCGCTTCAGGTTCTTCGGCTTGCGTGCCTTCTGCTCCTTGAGCACGGTCAGCGTGCCGCCGGCCGCCTCGACCTTCGCGCGTGCGGTTGCCGAGGCGCTGTGCACGGTGATCGCGAGCTTCTTGGTCAGCTCGCCGATGCCGAGCAGCTTCACGTCCTTGCGGATCGAGCGGATCAGGCCCTTGGCCTTGAGCGACTCGGGCGTGACCTCCTCGCCGGCCTCGAAGCGAGCTTCGAGGTCGCGCAGGTTGACCGGCTGCGAGTACGTGCGGAACGGACCGACCGGCATCGCGTCGGCGGAGGTGTTACCGCGGAGCTTGGCGGTGCGCATGTGGAGCGGCATCTGGCCGCCCTCGAAGCCGGCGCGCATCGCGTGCGAGCCCGCACGCGACTTCTGGCCCTTGATCCCGCGGCCGGAGTACCGGCCCTTGCCCGAGCCCAGGCCGCGGCCGACCCGCTTGCGGTCCTTCCGCGGCTGCGCGGGCTGCAGGTTGGACAGATTCAGATCGCCGGCCATTAGTTGAGCTCCTCGACTTGCACGAGATGACGCACCTTGCGCAGCATGCCTGCGAGCACCGGCCCGTCGTCGATTTCGTTCGTCTTGCCGATGCGACCGAGGCCGAGCGCGCGCAGCGTGCCGCGGTGACGCTCTGACTGGCCGATCTGGCTACGAACTTGCGTCAGCTTCACCTTCGCCACCGGTGCTCACCTCCTCTGCACTCTCCGGCTCGGCGGCCGGACCCGGCTCCGCAGCCTCGACCGGCTTCCGATACGGCAGCACCTCGTGGATCTGCTTGCCGCGCGCCTTCGCGACGTCCTCGGGGCGGCGCAGCTGGCGAAGCGCCTGCTCCGCAGCCTTCAGCATGTTGATCGGGTTCGTCGTGCCGAGCGACTTCGCGAGCACGTCGCGGATCCCGCCGAGCTCGAGCACCGCGCGCACACCGCCGCCGGCGATCACGCCGGTACCGGGCGAGGCCGGGCGCAGCAGCACACGGGCCGCGTCGAAGCGACCGAGCGACTCGTGCGTGATCGTCTGGCCGTGCTTCGGAACCGTGAACATGTTCTTCTTCGCGTCGTCGACCGCCTTGGAAATCGCCAGCGGCACCTCACGCGCTTTGCCGTAGCCGACGCCGACGCGATCGACCTCGTCGCCGATCACCACGAGCGCCGTGAACGAGAACCGGCGACCGCCCTTCACGACCTTGGCGACGCGGTTGATCTCGACCACGCGCTCCTTCAGCTCGCGGGTCTCCTGCACGTCGATTGCCACTAGAAAGTCAGTCCTCCTTCGCGCGCGCCGTCGGCGAGCGCTTTGACGCGTCCGTGATACAGGTAGCCGGCGCGGTCGAAGACGACGGCGTCGACGCCGACCTTCTTCGCCGCCTCGGCGAGCCGCTTGCCAACCTCGGCAGCCTGCTCGGTCTTGTCGCCCTTGAACGCCTTCGGCAGGCCGATCCACGAGGCGGCGGCGAGCGTACGCCCGGCGTCGTCGTCGATCAGCTGCGCGAAGATGCCGCGGTTCGAACGGAACACGAGCAGGCGGGGACGCTCCGCCGTGCCGCGGACCTTCCCGCGGACACGCCGGTGACGGCGCAGACGGGCTTCGCGAACAGAGAGGCCGCTCATGTCCCGCTCCCGGCGCCGGCATAGCCGGCGCCTCCGCTCCTGATGAGCTCCGCCAAGCCTACGCTCATGCCCGCTTCCCGACCTTCCTGCGGACGTGTTCGCCCTCGTAGCGGATGCCCTTGCCCTTGTACGGCTCGGGTGGGCGAACCCTGCGAATCTCTGCCGCGGTCTGGCCGACGGCCTGCTTGTCGATCCCGCGAACGACGACCTGCGTCGGCACCGGCACTTCAAACGAGATGCCTTCGCGCGGCTTGATCTTCACCGAGTGCGAGTACCCGACCTGCAGCTCGAGGTCGGTGCCCGCGAGTGCGGCGCGATAGCCGACGCCCTGAATCTCGAGCTTCTTCTCGAAGCCCTGAGTGACGCCCTCCACCATGTTCGCGATCAGCGTGCGCGTGAGACCGTGCAGCGCGCGATCCTCGCCGCGCTCGGTCGGGCGGGTGACGGTGATCGTCCCCTCCTCCTGCGCGATCTGCATGCGCTGCGGCACGGCCTGGCGCAGCTCACCCTTCGGCCCGGCCACGGTGACGCGGCCAGGGTCGAGCGAGACGATCACGCCTGCCGGAACCTCGATGGGCCTTTTACCAATACGACTCATTGCCTTTTCTCGATCCGACTCGTGGCGCGATCCGATCTCCCGCAGCTGGGGAAAAGGCTAGTGAGTGCGTGTGATTGAAGATTCATGTGTGTTGTTGTTCCCTCTAGCCATTTGCGACGCAAATGGCTACCAGACGTAGCAGATGACTTCGCCGCCGATGCCCTCGGCCTCGGCGGTGCGGCTCGTGACGACGCCGCGAGAGGTGGACATGATCGCGATACCCATGCCGCCGAGCACGCGCTGGCGACGATCCTTGCCGGCGTAGATACGGCGGCCGGGCTTGGATACACGCTTGAGACCCGAGAGGACGCGCTCGCGGCCGCGGCCGTACTTCAGCTCGACCACCAGCGTGGGGTGTGAGCCGGAATCACTGACGTGGAAGTCGCGGATGTAGCCCTCCTCCTTGAGGATGCGGGCAATCTCGACCTTCAACTTGGAGGTCGGCATCTCCGCGCGGTCGTGCAGCGCCTTGTTGGCGTTGCGGATGCGCGTGAGCATGTCGGCGACGGGATCGGTGAGCACTTCTTGTTCCTCCTACCAGGAGCTCTTGGTCATGCCGGGGATCACGCCCTGGTGGGCGAGCTCCCGCAGGCAGATACGGCAGAGCCCGAACTTCTTGAACACGGCACGCGGACGACCGCAGCGGTTGCAGCGCGTGTAGTTGCGGACCTTGAACTTCGCAGGCCTTGCGGCCTTCACTTTCAACGACATCTTCGCCATTTACCTGCTGCCTCCGTCGGCGGCGAACGGAAGGCCGAGCGCGACGAGCAGTGCGCGGGCTCCCTCGTCGTTCGTCGCGGTCGTCGTGATCGCGACATCAAGGCCGCGGATCTGGTTGATGCTGTCGTAGTCGATCTCCGGAAAGATGATCTGCTCGCGGATGCCGAGCGAGTAGTTGCCGCGCCCGTCGAACGAGTCAGGGCTGAGGCCGCGGAAGTCGCGGATGCGCGGCAGCGCAATCGAGACGAGCCGGTCGAGGAACTCCCACATACGGTCGCCGCGCAGCGTCACCTTGACGCCGATGGGCATGCCCTCGCGGATCTTGAACTGGGCAATCGACTTGCGGGCCCGGCGCGTCTGCGCGCGCTGGCCGGCGATGATCGTCAGCTCCTCGAGCGCCGCGTCGATCTGCTTCGCGTCGGTCTTGCCCTCCCCGACCCCCATGTTGAGGGTGATCTTCGAGACCGTCGGCGACTGCATGATCGATTCGAGTCCGAGGTCGGAGCGCAGCTGCTCGCGCAGCTCGTCGTTGTAGCGCGTCTTCAAGCGCGGGGTGTACGTCTCGGTCGCTGCCATTTACTTGTCGATCTCCTGACCGCAGCCATCCCGCTTGCAGACGCGGACCTTGAGCCGGCGGCCGCCCTTGTCCTCCTTGAACCGGTAGCCGACGCGGGTCGGCAGCTTGCAGGTCGGGCAGACGAGCATCACGTTCGACACCGAGACAGCGGCGGCGATCTCGATCCGGCCACCGGGTGCGATCTGGGTGCCGCCCATGCGGTTGGCGTCGCGGATGGGGCGTGGCTTCTGGTGCTTCGTCATCACGTTGAGGTTCGCGACGATCACCTTGTTGTCACGCGGGCGCGCATCGACGATCCGGCCCTGCTTCCCGCGATCCTTGCCGGTCAGCATCTGGACGGTGTCGCCCTTCTTCAGTTTGATTGCTGTCGTCATCTCTCAGAGCCGCTTTCCTAGAGAACCTCGGGAGCGAGGCTCACGATCTTCATGAAGTTCTTCTCACGCAACTCGCGGGCGACCGGCCCGAAAATGCGCGTCCCGCGAGGGTTGCGTTGTGCGTCGATGATCACCGCCGCGTTCTCATCGAACGCGATCAGCGTTCCGTCATCGCGGCCGAATGGCTTCTTCGTCCGCACGACGACCGCCTTCACCACATCACCCTTCTTGACCGTCCCCTGCGGGGCGGCAGCCTTGACGGTGGCAGTGATGATGTCGCCGACACGTGCGTAGCGGCGCCTCGATCCACCCGCAACGCGAATGCAGAGTAGCTCACGTGCACCCGTGTTGTCGGCAACCTTGAGGCGTGTTTCCTGCTGGATCATTCGCCTCTACCTCGCCTTCTCGACGATCTCCGCGAGCCGCCAGCGCTTCAGCTTGGACAGCGGCCGCGTCTCGACGATGCGAACCGTGTCGCCGACACCGGCGCTGTTCGCCTCGTCGTGCGCGTGGAACTTGACGGTCGAACGAATGACCTTCTTGTACTTCGGATGGCTCCTGATGAGGTCGACCTTGACCACGATCGTCTTGTCGCCCTTGTCGGAGACGACGACGCCGCGGCGCTCCTGGCGGCGACCGAGCTCGGACTCCGGCTTGTCGGTACGCGTGATCGGCTTGCGGGTCGCCGGCTTCTCGCGCACGAGCTTCGTGCGCGTGCGCCGGGCAGCGCGCGGGACGTGTTTCAGCGAGCGCTGCTTCTTGGCAGGCGCTTCGGGCGCAGCCGGCTCCTCCGGAGCAGCCTCGGCCGCGGGCTCAGACTCGGGAATCGGCGTTTCGGCCACCGGCGTCTCTTCGATCTCGGTCACGGCCTCGACCTCGACCTCGGGGGCCTCTTCGGTTGTCTCGTTCTTGTCTTCGTCCGCCATCGCTTAGCTCTCGACCTTCTGCTTGTTGGAGTTCCTCTGGTGCTGCGTCGTCAGAATCCGTGCGATCTCGCGCCGGGCGAGCTGGAGGCGCGCAGTGTTCTCGAGCGCGCCCGTCGCAGCCTGGAAGCGCAGGTTGAAGAGCTCCTGCCGTGTGTCGGCAAGCCGGTGGTCCAGCTCGTCGTCTGTCAGATCACGCAGGTCTCTAGCCCGCAAAGAGATCACCGCCCTCGCGCTTGACGAACTTGGTCTTGACCGGCAGCTTCTGGCCCGCCAGGCGGAGCGCCTCCTTGGCGAGGGGCTCCGGCACGCCGGACAGCTCGAACATCACCCGTCCCGGCTTGACGACGGCCACCCAGCCTTCGGGCGACCCCTTGCCCTTGCCCATGCGCGTTTCGGCCGGCTTCTTCGTGAACGGCTTGTCGGGGAAGATGTTGATCCAGACCTTGCCGCCGCGCTTGATCTTGCGCGTCATCGCGATGCGGGCGGCCTCGATCTGGCGGTTCGTGATCCAGCCGGCCTCGAGCGTCTTGATCCCGTAGTCGCCGAAGTGCACGGTGGTCTGGCCGGTGGACTTGCCCCGGCGCCGGCCGCGGTGCATCTTGCGGAACTTGGTCTTCTTCGGGAGCAGCATCAGCTGTCAGCCTTCTTCTTGCGCGGCGCCGGCTTGGGCTTCGCCGGCGTCTCGGACGTCGGCGAATCGGCCTTGGGCGCGACCTTCGGCTTGGCCTTCGGCTTGGCTTCGACCGGAGCCGCCTCGACCGGGGCGGCTGCCTCGACCGGGGCTGACACCTCGACCGGAGCTGCCTCGACCGGAACTGCCTCGACCGGAACTGCCTCGACGAGCGGTGCCGTCTGCTCGGCGACCGCGTCGACCGGTGCCTGCTGCTCGGTCCGCGAACGGCTCGAGCCGCCGCGGGTACGCGGTGCGCCGGGGCGGTTGCCCGCGCCGCCGCCGCCCGGACGGGCCTGCCCGCCGCGCTGGCCGGGGCGCCCGCGGCGCACGGGGCCGAGGCCCTCGCGATCCTGGCTGCGGTTGCGACCCGACTCGCGCGAGGCGCCGAGACCCTCGGTGACCCCGCCACGGCGCCGTGCCGTGTCCTGGTCGCCGAGGCGTGTCTCCTTGCCGCCGCCTGGAACGCCGCCGTAGCCCTCCGGCATGATCTCGCCCTTGTTGATCCAGACCTTCACACCGATGCGGCCCGTCGGAGTCCTCGCCTCGACGAAGCCATAGTCGATGTCCGCGCGAATCGTGTGCAACGGCACGCGGCCCTCGGAGTACTGCTCCGACCGGCTCATCTCCGAGCCGCCGAGGCGGCCCGAGCACTGCACCTTCACACCGGCGGCGCCGGAGCGGATCGCCGATGCGAGCGAGCGCTTCATCGCCCTGCGAAACGAGACCCGGTTCTGAAGCTGCTCTGCAATCGACTGCGCGACAAGCTTTGCGTCCAGCTCGGGGCGCTTGATCTCGTTGATGTTGATGTGAACGTTCTTCTGCGTCATCGCGTGCACTTCTTTGCGCAGCGCGTCGACCTCGACGCCTGATTTCCCGATCACGATCCCCGGACGCGCCGTATAGATGTCGATCGTGATCCGCTGCTTGTCCTTACGGATCAGGATGTCCGACAATCCGGCATGCGAGAGCTTCTTGATGATGTGCTCGCGAATCTTGATGTCCTCGATCAGCGCGCCTGCAAACTCCTTCTTGCCGACCATCCAGTTCGACTTCCAGTCGTGGATGACGCCGACGCGCAGACCGCCCGGATGAACTTTCTGGCCCATTAGTTGCCTGTCCCCTTGCGCTTCCGCGCCTTCGGCGCCGAAGCGCTAGTGGTCACTAGTCGTTCTTGCACCGAAGGTGTGAGAACGACCGTGATGTGACACGTCCGCTTGTTGATCCGGCTGACGCGGCCGCGCGCTCGCGCGCGCCAGCGCTTCAGCGTGGGGCCCTCGTCGACGTACACGCTCGCGACCACCAGATCGTCGCCCTGCCACAGAAGCGCCGGGTTCGACTCGGCGTTCGAGACGGCGCTCCTCAGCACCTTCTCGACCTCGACGGCAGCCGCGCGCTCGGTGAACGCGAGGATGGTGCGCGCCTCGGGCACGCTGCGCCCACGGATGTTGTCCGTGACGAGCCGCGCCTTGCGCGGCGAGATACGGACGAACTTGGCGGTCGCCTGCACCATGGGTGGGGCCTCGACGGCAGCCATTACCGCTTCTTCACCTGTGTCTTCTGGTCACCGGCATGGCCGCGGAAGTGGCGCGTCGGAGCGAACTCGCCGAGCTTGTGCCCGACCATCTGCTCCGAGATGAAGACCGGCACGTGCTTGCGGCCGTCGTGGACCGCGATGGTGTGCCCGACCATTTCGGGGAACACCGTCGACGTACGCGACCAGGTGCGCAGCATCTGCTTCGAGCCGGAGGCGTTCATCGCCTCGATGCGGCCAAGCAGCCGCTCCTCGACGAAAGGTCCCTTCTTGGAACTCCGACTCATGACCCGCTCCCGGCGCCGGCAAAGCCGGCACCTTCGCTCATGATGAGCTCCACCGAATTTACGCTCATTAGCGCTTGTCCTTCCCGCGGCGACGGCCGCGCACGATCAACTTGTCCGATTCCTTGTGCTTCGAGCGGGTGCGCTTGCCGAGCGTCGGCACGCCCCACGGTGTGACCGGGTGGCGGCCGCCCTTGCTCTTCCCTTCTCCACCACCATGAGGATGATCGACCGGGTTCATCGCCGAGCCGCGCACCGTCGGACGCTTGCCGAGCCAGCGGCTGCGGCCTGCCTTGCCGATCGTCACGTTGCCGTGCTCGACGTTGCCGACCTGGCCGACGGTTGCGCGGCAGGCGAGCAGTACGCGGCGCATCTCGCCCGACGGCAGCCGCAGCGTGGCGTGAGCGCCGTCCTTGGCTACGAGCTGTACGCCCGAGCCGGCGGAACGCGCCATCTGGCCACCCTTGCCCGGCTTCAACTCGACGTTGTGTACGAGCGTGCCGGTCGGGATGTTCTCGAGCGGCAAGGCGTTGCCCGGCTTGATGTCGGCATCGATGCCCGACTGCACCACAGAGCCGACGCGAACGCCGGCCGGCGCGAGGATGTAAGCCTTGAAGCCGTCGGCGTAGTGCAGCAACGCAATCCGCGCCGAGCGGTTCGGGTCGTACTCGATCGCCGCCACCTTCGCCGGGACACCGTCCTTCAAGCGCTTGAAGTCGATGATCCGGTAGCGGCGCTTGTGGCCGCCGCCCTGGTGGCGCGTCGTGATGCGACCCATGTTGTTGCGGCCGCCCTTCTTCGTGAGCTTCTCGGTGAGCGCCTTCTCGGGCTTCGACTTCGTGACTTCCGCGAAGTCGGAGACCGTCATGTGGCGGCGGCCCGGGCTCGTGGGCTTGAAGCGACGGACCGGCATCAGTGGTTCTCCTCGTGGCACGAGTGGATGCCCGGGGTGCTAGCACCAAGCCAGGGAAGGACGCAGGCCGCGTTCGGGCCGGTTGGCCCGGGCGCGACCGAGGACGCGGCATGGCGCAGCGTGATAGCGCGCCGGGCGCCGCTCGGTGTCGCGTGGAGAGCCACTACAGCTGAGCCCCCTGGAAGATCTCGATGGTGTCGCCGGCGCGCAGCTGCACGATGGCCTTCTTCCAGCCGGGACGCGTGCCCTTGTACACGCCGCGGCGCTTCGGCTTCGCCTGAACCTTGATCACGTTGACGCGCTCGACCTTGACCTCGAAGAGCTCCTCGACGGCCTGGCGGATCTGCGTCTTGTGTGCATCCGAATGGACACGGAACGTGTAGCTCCCGCGCGTCGACGCCGCGTACGACTTCTCGCTGACGATCGGGGCGAGGATCACCTGGCTCGCGTGCACTACGAAGCCCTCCCCTGGACGAGCGGCAGCGCACCCTCGCTGACGATCAGCGAACGGGCCCAGACGATCGCGGAGACCTCCACCTCGCTGGGCGAGATGATGACGATGCGCTCGAGGTTGCGGAAGCTCTTGATCAGACTGGTCTCCTCGGCGAGGGCGACGACGACGAGCGGAGTCTTGAGGCCAGAGCCCTCTACGAGGCCTCTGGCTAGCTTGGTTGAAGGCTCGACAAACGTGCCGGCCGATACAACCGCGATCGTTCCCTCGTTGGCATGGCTAGCCAAAGCCGACCGCAGGGCGGCTTTGGCCGTCTTGCGGTTCACCTTCTGGATGAACGTGCGCGGCACTTTCGCGAAGGTGTGGCCGCCGCCCGTGAACTGCGGCGCGCGAATCGTGCCCTGGCGGGCGCGACCGGTGCCCTTCTGGCGCCACGGCTTGGCGCGACCGCCCGAGACGAGGCCGCGGCTCTTCGTGGCGGCGGTGCCCGCGCGCTGCGCGTTCTGCTCCGCGCGCACGGCCTCGTGCACGAGGTGCGGCTTCACCTCGGCGGCGAAGACGGCCTCCTCGAGGGAGACGTCCTTCGAGCGCTTTCCTGCGGCGTCCAGCAGAGGTGCCTTGAGTTGTTTCCCAGCTCCGGCACCTGCGCTCTTGGGCGACTCCGTCGAGACTACGTCGCGGGCCATTAGCCGCGCACCTCCACGATGCCGTTCTTCGGGCCGGGGACAGCGCCCTTGACGAGCAGCAGATTCCGCTCGACGTCGACGTCGTGCACGGTGAGACCGAGCTGCGTGACGCGCTTACCGCCCATTCGGCCGGCCATCTTGATGCCCTTGAACACGCGTGACGGGGTTGCCGACGCGCCGATGGAGCCCGGCTTGCGGATGTTGTGCGAGCCGTGCGAACGCGGGCCCGAGCTGAAGTTGTGGCGCTTGATTGTGCCCTGGAACCCCTTGCCGATCCCGATGCCCGCGACTTTGACCTTGTCGCCCGGCTCGAAGATCTCGACGGTGACCGTCGCGCCCTCGACGGCGCCCTCGATGCCGCCGCGGAACTCGACGAGCCTGCGGTGCGCACCGACCTTGAACTTGGCCAGGTGGCCGAGCTCGCCCTTGGTCAGCTTCCGCTCGGCGACCGCGTCGAATGCCAGCTGCACTGCGTCGTAGCCATGCTCACCCTCGAACTTCACCTGCACAACCGGGCATGGGCCGGCCTCGATCACCGTGACCGAGGTGACTCCGCCCGTCTCCGGGTCGAAGACCTGCGTCATTCCCAATTTGCGTCCCAGGATGCCCTTGGCCATCAGACCAGCGCCTCCGTGGACGCAAATTGGCTAGCGCCTGTACTAGAGAAATCGGAACGATTTCTCATAGCTTGATCTCGATGTCGACGCCCGCGGGGAGGTCGAGCCGCATCAGCTGGTCGATCGTCTTCGGGGTCGGGCTGAGGATGTCGATGAGACGCTTGTGCGTACGGATCTCGAAATGCTCGCGCGAGTCCTTGTCCTTGAACGGACTGCGGATCACGCAGTAGACGTTCTTCTCCGTCGGCAGAGGGACCGGCCCAGTGATCGTCGCACCGCTGCGCTGTGCGGTGTCGACGATCTGCTGAGCCGACCGGTCCAGCTGCTGGTGGTCGTACCCCTTCAGGCGGATCCGGATTTTTCCCTGTGCCATGACGCTTCTTCTCTCTACTTGACGATCTCTGTGACGACGCCGGCACCGACGGTGCGGCCGCCCTCGCGAATCGCGAAACGAAGACCCTGATCCATAGCGATCGGCTGGATCAGCGTGATCTCCATGTTCGTGTTGTCGCCCGGCATGACCATCTCCTGGCCCTCCGGCAGTGAGACCGCGCCGGTCACGTCCGTCGTGCGGAAGTAGAACTGCGGGCGGTAGTTGTTGAAGAACGGCGTGTGGCGGCCGCCTTCGTCCTTCGACAGCACGTAGACCTCGGCCTTGAAGTGCGTATGCGGCGTGATCGAGCCCGGCTTGGCAAGCACCTGGCCGCGCTCGACCTCTTCGCGCTTGATACCGCGGAGCAGGGCGCCCGCGTTGTCGCCTGCCTGCGCGAAGTCGAGTGACTTCTGGAACATCTCGAGACCGGTGACGACCGTCTTCTCCACCTTCTCGTGAATGCCGACGATCTCGATCTCGTTGCCGACCTCGATCTTGCCCTGCTCGACGCGGCCGGTCACGACGGTGCCGCGGCCCGTGATCGTGAACACGTCCTCGATCGGCATCAGGAACGGCTTGTCGGCGTCGCGGACGGGCTCCGGGATGTAGGAGTCGACCGCGGCCATGAGCTCGACGATCTTCTCCTCCCACGCCTCGTCGCCCTCGAGCGCCTTCAGCGCCGAGACGCGGACGATCGGGATGTCGTCACCGGGGAACTCGTACTTCGAGAGCAGCTCGCGAACCTCGAGCTCGACGAGCTCGAGCAGCTCCTCGTCGTCGACCATGTCAGCCTTGTTCAGCGCAACAACGATGTACGGCACCTCGACCTGGCGGGCGAGGAGGATGTGCTCGCGCGTCTGAGGCATCGGACCGTCGGCCGCGGAGACCACCAGGATCGCGCCGTCCATCTGCGCGGCGCCCGTGATCATGTTCTTGATGTAGTCCGCGTGCCCCGGGCAGTCGACGTGCGCGTAGTGACGGTTCTCCGTCTCGTACTCGACGTGCGAGGTGTTGATCGTGATCCCGCGCTGGCGCTCTTCGGGGGCGTTGTCGATCTCCGCGAAGCTCTTCGCCGTGCCGCCACCCTTCTTCGCGAGCACGCTCGTGATCGCGGCGGTCAGCGTCGTCTTCCCGTGGTCGATGTGCCCGATCGTGCCGACGTTGAGATGCGGCTTCGTGCGCTCGAACTTCTGCTTGGCCATTCCTTCCTTCCTTTTTACTTGGACCCCGAGCCTTGCTCGGTGATCTCCGTTGCAATGGACGCCGGCACCTCTTCGTACCGGTCGAACTGCATGGTGAAATCGGCGCGGCCCTGGGACATCGACCGCAGGTCGGTGGCGTAGCCGAACATCTCGCTCAGCGGGACGCTCGCCTTGATCACCTGCGCATTGCCGATGGGCGTCATCTCCCCGACGCGGCCCCGGCGGGATGCGAGGTTGCCCATGACGTCGCCGACATAGTCTTCGGGCGTCGTCACCTCGACGGCCATCACCGGCTCGAGGAGCTTGGGCTTTGCGCGCTTCATCGCCTCCTTGAAGGCGATCGAGCCGGCGATCTTGAACGCGCGCTCGCTCGAGTCGACATCGTGGTAGCTCCCGTCGATCAGCTCGACCTTGACGTCGACGACCGGGTAGCCGGCGAGCACGCCGCTCCCCATCGCTTCGCGGATGCCCTCGTCGATCGGCTTGATGTATTCCTTCGGGATCTTGCCGCCGACGATCTTGTCGACGAACTCGTAGCCCTGGCCGGGCTCCTGAGGAAGCAGGTTGATGACGGCGTCGCCGTACTGGCCCGAGCCACCCGTCTGCCGGACGAACTTGCCCTGGACCCGCTCGGCCGGCTTCGAGATCGTCTCGCGGTAGGCCACCTGCGGGCGGCCGACGTTGGCGTCGACGTTGAACTCGCGCTTCAGCCGGTCGACGATGATCTCGAGGTGGAGTTCGCCCATGCCCGCGATCAGGGTCTGGCCGGTCTCGTCGTCGGTGGTGACACGGAAGGTCGGATCCTCCTCGGCGAGCCGTGCGAGGCCGCTGCCGAGCTTGTCCTGGTCGACTTTCGACTTCGGCTCGACGGCGACCGAGATCACCGGGTCCGGGAAGGTCATCGACTCGAGCACGATCGGGGCGCTCTCGACCGAGAGCGTGTCGCCCGTGGTCGTCGACTTGAGGCCGACGCCGGCCGCGATGTCGCCCGCGCCGATCTCGTCGCGCTCCTCGCGGTGGTTCGCGTGCATCTGAAGGATGCGACTGATCCGCTCGGTCTTGCCGGTCGTCGTGTTCAGGACGCGGTCGCCGGCCTTGATCTTGCCGGAGTAAACGCGGAAGTAGGTGAGCTTGCCGACGAACGGATCGGACATCACCTTGAAGGCGAGCGCCGAGAACGGCTCCTCGACGGACGGCTCGCGGGTGATCTCGGCGCCGGACTTCGGGTCGAGGCCGATCATCGGCGGCACGTCCAGGGGGCTCGGCAGGTAGTCGATGACGGCGTCGAGGAGCGGCTGCACGCCCTTGTTCTTGAAGGCCGACCCGAGGATCACCGGTGTGAGCGCGTCGGCGATCGTGGCAGCGCGAAGCGCGCGCCTGATCATCTCCGGGGTCACGAGCGACTCGTCCGTCAGGTAGGTCTCGGTCAGCTCGTCGTCGTGCTCGGCGACCGCGTCGATCAACTGGTGGTGGTAGGCGTGAGCCTGCTCGGCGAGCTCGGCCGGAATGTCGGTCACGTCGAAGTCCTCGCCGAGGTCGTCCTTGTAGACGACCGCCTTCATCTCGACGAGGTCGACGACGCCCACGTGCTTGTCCTCCTGCCCGATCGGCAGCTGAATGGGCACGACGACGGCACCGAGGCGGTCGACCATCGACTGGACGGACTTGAAGAAGTCGGCGCCGGTGCGGTCCATCTTGTTGATGAACGCGATCCGCGGCACCTTGTACTTGTCGGCCTGCCGCCAGACGGTCTCGGACTGAGGCTGGACGCCCGCGACCGCATCGAAGACCGCGACGGCGCCGTCGAGCACACGGAGGCTCCGCTCGACCTCGACCGTGAAGTCCACGTGCCCGGGCGTATCGATGATGTTGATGCGGTGGTCGCGCCAGGACGCCGTCGTCGCCGCAGACGTGATCGTGATGCCGCGCTCCTGCTCCTGCGCCATCCAGTCCATCGTCGCGGCGCCCTCGTGCACCTCACCCATCTTGTGGGTGCGGCCGGTGTAATAGAGGATCCGCTCCGTCGTCGTGGTCTTGCCCGCGTCGATATGGGCCATGATCCCGATGTTGCGGACGCGGTCCAGCGCCACTCGTGTCTCTGTTACAGCCAACGTGCTCCCTTACCAGCGGTAGTGCGCAAAAGCCTTATTGGCCTGCGCCATCCGGTACATGTCGTCTTTGCGTTTGTAGGCGTTGCCCTGCTGCTCGATCGCATCGAGGATCTCGCCGGCCAGCTTGTCGGCCATGTGCTTCTCCCGACGGTCGCGAGCGAAGGTGACGAGCCAGCGCAGGGCCAGCGTGCGCCCGCGGCGTTGCGGCACTTCGACCGGCACCTGGTAGTTCGCGCCACCGACGCGGCGCGAGCGGACCTCGAGCACCGGCGTGACGGTCTTCACGGCCTGCTCGAGCACCTCGACCGGCGCCCGGCCCGTCTTCTCGCCGACCCGGTCGAGGGCGCCGTAGACGATCGCCTCGGCAGTCGACTTCTTGCCGTCACGCATCACACGGTTCATCAGCTGGGTGACGAGCTGGCTGTCGTAGACCGGGTCGGAGATGACCGGGCGCGGGGTGATCTCTGCGCGGCGCGGCACTAGGAAGCGCTCCGCTTCGCCCCGTACTTCGAGCGGGCCTGCTTGCGGTCTGCGACGCCCGATGCGTCGAGGGCGGCCCGGATGATCTTGTAGCGATAGCCCGGCAGGTCCTTGACGCGGCCGCCGCGGACGAGCACGACCGAGTGCTCCTGCAGGTTGTGGCCCTCGCCCGGGATGTAGGTACCGACCTCGAGCCCGTTCGTCAGGCGCACGCGCGCCACCTTGCGCAGCGCCGAGTTCGGCTTCTTCGGGGTCATCGTCGAGACCCGCGTGCAGACGCCGCGCTTCTGCGGTGCTCCCGCGAGCGCAGGGGTCTTGGTCTTCGAGGCTTTGCTCGAACGGCCCTTGCGAATCAGCTGATTGACGGTGGGCATCCTGAGACGAGGTCTCCTCTAACGGGTCGTATGCAGACGGGAAGGCAGGGGGAGCTACAAGGTCTCCCTCCGAACCGGCGGGCATGGTACCCGATTCGAGGCGGGCCCGCAAACCTCGGCTCCGGGTCTCTTTCACACTTTCGGGCATAGCTTCCCGCCGCACCGGTCACTACAGTGAGGGATCTCGCGGTGACCGTCATCGTTCTCATTTCCGCGCTCGGGCTGGCGCTGATCGCCGCCGCAGGCGCGGCGGTCGCGGTCTGGCGCGTCCGCGGGTCGGCAGACGACCGCGTCGCCGAGGCGGTCGCGCGGGTTGCGGCCGGGATGCATGAAACGATGCGGGATCTCGCCGCAGCCGTCGACAATGCGCAGACCGCTGCGCGGGCCGACCGGTTCGTGGTCGAGCTTTCGGCCTCCCTCGATCTCGACGAGGTGACCGAGCGCACCCTCGAGGCGGCCGCGGCGGTGACCGGCGTCGAGGCCGCCCTGCTCGATGCCGGCGCACCCGAGGGCGGACGTCTGAACGCAACGGTCGGGATGCCGCAGGACGAAGCCGCCCGGACGGCGATTCAGGTGCCGGAGAACGACAACCTCCGGGCGATCGAGATCACCTACCGCTACCGGATCGACGACGTGGAGGCCTCGGCGCAGCTCATCCGCTCCGGCGTGGTCGTGCCGATGCGCGCCGACGGCTTCCCGGTGGGGACGCTCTCGGCCTTCACACGGTCGTCGAGCCGGCAGCTCGCCGACGCCGAAATCGACGAGCTGGAGCGGCTCGCCTTCCGGGCGGGCCCGGCGCTCGAGAACGCCAGGCGCTACGCAGAGGCGCGCTCCCTCGCCGATCTGGACGCCCTGACGAACCTGCACAACCGGCGGTATTTCCACGAGACCCTCGCGCGCGAGGTCGCCCGGGCGCACCGCTACCACCGGCGCCTCTCCGTGATCGTCTTCGACCTCGACGACTTCAAGGGGGTCAACGACCACATCGGCCACCTCGCCGGCGACGCGGTGCTGGCAGAGGTCTCGGAGCGCCTGCTCTCGGTGGTGCGCACGGCGGACGTCTCCTGCCGGGTGGGAGGCGACGAGTTCGGGATCGTGCTGCCCGAGTCGAGCGGCGAGGACGCCGAGCTGCTCGCGGGGCGGATCGCACGGGCGATCAGCGCGCGCCCGATCGGGGCGGCGGGAACGCTCTTCCTCTCCGCCGGTGTGGCCGAGCTGCGGCCCGGCGACCGGCCCAACGACCTGTTCGAACGCGCAGACGAGGCGCTCTACCGGGCAAAGGAGCTCGGGAAGGCACGCACCGTCATGGCCGACAGCGCCTCCTAGATCGATCGCGGAGGGGAACCTGCGGTACTAGCCGAGCGCCAGATAGGGCAGCCAGTCGGTGAGGTCGACCGTCGAGGGCTGCGGGAACTGGTCGTGCTGGCAGGCGAGGCTGCCGAGACTCTGGTTCTGGCGCCGCAGCGACCACGCGGCGTACGCCGCGTCTCGCTGCTGTTGCAGGAACGCGCGCCGGACCGCCGGCGCAGCCTGAGCGAACGGGAACGCGCCGAGCGGCGCCGCCTCGCCGAGCACGGTCACCTTGACGCCGCCGACGGTCACGGTCGACCCCGGATCGAGGGCGAAGAGCCGGCCCGGCGCCTCGCCCTGGATCGCGATCCCGGCGCGCAGGTTCCCGAGCCACGGCAGCGGCTCAGCTGCACGCACGGCGCGGGCGTTCGACGCACCGTAGGTCGCATACCACTGCTGGAGACCGGTCTGGCTTGGAGCACCGACCTGGAGCGTCGCCTGGATCGCGAGACGCCGCAGCTCGTCGGCGAGGATCGCACGAGCGAGCGTGGGCGTCGCCTTCGCCCGCGCGAGCGCCGCCAGGTAGGCCGCCCTGCTACCCCCGAAGTGGTCGAGGATCGTGTTGACCTCCGCCTGCGCCACGAGCTTCGGGTCGACCGGGCGCGCCTCTGCCAGAACGGCGTGCTGGAACTCGGCCGAAAATGCAAGGTCGCGGTCGCCGGTGAGCCGTGCCAGGGCAGCGACGTCGGCGGCGAGCAGCTTCGTCGACCCGAGCACACAGAGCGTGCCCGCAGGCAGTGTCGCGCCGACGGCGAGTGACGAGTCGAACGTCGTTCCCGCGAGCGTCGGGGCGTCGCAGAGCGAGGGATCGCGCGTCCAGAGCCACACGCAGGCAGCCGTCGGCTTGTCGGGGTCGTTCCCCGCCGGATTGAACGCGGCCCACCCCCACGACCACACCGTGGCGAGGTTCAGCTCGGAGGCGACCTGCTTGGCCGCGAGCGCCTCCCACTTGACGACGTCGAGCCACTTGGAGAGCGGCTGCAACCCCTCTCGTCCGCCGGCGTTCGGAGTGGAGCTGAACGTCAGCATCATCCCGAGCCTCGCCGTCGGCACGCCGATCTGGATCATGTCCTCGATCCGGCTTCGCATCGTGGCGCGCAGCCGGAGACTGGCGGCAACCACGCCCTGACTCGAGAGTTGCGGCCCGGAGAAGTAGACCTCCGGGACGATGTCGGCGACCCGCGAGACCGCGCGCCACCAGTCATCGGCGGCCTGGTCGTGCGTATAGGGGCGGCTGGACAAGAGCAAGAACGGCCGCGCGCCGAGCTGCGCAAGGCGCTGGAGGTAGGCCAGGACGTTTGCGCGGTACTGGGCGGTCGTCGGCGTCCACGGCGTCGGCAGCTGTGCGCCGAAGAGCTCGTTCTCGGCGATCAGCGGCTGGTTGCAGCCGGACGATGCGACGGCGGTGGCGAACAGCTTGTCGGCGCGCGCCTGGATCGTGGCCGGATCCGCCGGCTTCGAAGGCGTCCCGACGCGGTTGTTCAGGTAGAGGTCGAAGTAGACCGTCTTGGCGCCGGCCGCCCGCAGTTGCGGCGGCACCACGAAGTTCGAAGCCGCCGCGACGATGCCGGGCCGCGCGAAGATCGTCGACCAGAACGGCACCGCTCCGTCCGCATAGTCGACCCAGAGCGGCTGGGCCTGCGGGAGACCGCACGGGAACGGGATCGGGGCGGCAGGTCCGCCTCCGCGCGCCACGCCCACGGCAACTGCGAGCACGGCGACGCCGAGAACGAGCATCCGTCTCACGGGAGACGTTGTAGCAGCGAGGCCCGGCTTGGCCGGGCCTCGCTCACCCACCGTTGCTAGTCGAGCTCGGGTGTCTCCGAGGCCTCACCGTTCGAGCCCGGCTCGCCCGGGCCCAGATCGAGGCCGCCGAAGTCGATCGCGTCCGAGTCCTGACCGATCTCCTCGAGCGCCTGAAGCAGCGTGTCGCGCTCGTAGGACTCGCGCACCACCGGCTCGCTCGGAGCGATTTCGATGTTGCGGTAGCGCTTCAGGCCCGTCGCCGCCGGGATCAGCTTCCCGATGATCACGTTCTCCTTCAGCCCGAGCAGGCGGTCGACCTTGCCCTCGATCGCGGCGTCCGTGAGCACCTTCGTGGTCTCCTGGAACGACGCGGCCGAGAGGAACGACTCCGTCGCGAGCGACGCCTTGGTGATGCCGAGGATCAGCGGCTCGAAGGTCGCCTTTTCGCCCTTGGCCTTCACCTTGCCGTTCTCGCGCTCGAAGATCGCCTTGTCGACGAGCTGTCCCGGCAGCAGGTCGGTGTCGCCGTTCGACTCCACCCGCACCTTCTTCAGCATCTGGCGAACGATCAGCTCGATGTGCTTGTCGTGGATTTCCACGCCCTGGCTCTTGTAGACCTTCTGCACCTCGCCCACGAGGTACAGCTCCGTCGGGGTCGAGCCCTTCAGCGCGAGCTTGTCGGCCGGGTTCTGCGACCCCTCGTTGAGCGGGTCGCCGGGCGTGAGGATCTCGCCGTTGCCGACGAGGAGGCGTGTGCGGCGAGGGAGCTGGTACTCGACCGGCTCCACGAGCTCGCCGTCCGCCCCGAGCTCGGTCGGATGGATGGTGATCTTCGGGCCCCGCTCGGTCTGCTCGAGCTCGACGCGCCCGCCGAGCTCCACGAGCACCGCGGCGCCCTTCGGGTTCCGCGCCTCGAAGATCTCGACGACTCGCGGCAGGCCGTGCGTGATGTCCGCACCGGCGACACCGCCGGTGTGGAACGTCCGCATCGTCAGCTGCGTGCCCGGCTCCCCGATCGACTGGGCGGCGATGATGCCGACCGCGTCGCCGATCTCGCACATCTCGCCGGTGGCCGGGAAGATGCCGTAGCAGGTCTTGCAGACCCCGGTCTCCGCGCGGCACTTCAGCACCGACCGGACGGGAATCTCGAACTCCGCTCCGAGCTCGGTCTCGAGCTGCTCGAGGAGGGCCAGCGTGACGACGTCGCCGCGCTCGGCGACGAGCGTCTTGCCGGGCTTGCCCGACGAGAGCGGCTTGTAGAGGTCACCGCTGAGGACACGCCCGAGCAGCGACTTGTTCAACCCGTCGTCCGTGCGGATCGCGAGGGCGATGTGGTCCTCGGTCCCGCAGTCGTGCTCGCGCACGATCACGTCCTGCGAGACGTCGACGAGCCGCCGCGTCAGGTAGCCCGAGTCCGCGGTGCGAAGAGCCGTGTCGGCAAGACCCTTGCGGGCGCCGTGAGTCGAGATGAAGTACTCGAGCACCGACAGGCCCTCCATGAAGTTGGCCTTGATCGGCCGCTCGATGATCTCGCCCTTCGGGTTGGCCATCAGACCGCGCATCCCGGCGAGCTGGCGGATCTGCTTGAACGAGCCGCGGGCCCCGGAGTTGGCCATCATGAAGACGGGGTTCAGCTCGTCGAAGTGAGCTTCCATCGCCTGGGCGACCTCGTCGGTGGCCTCCGTCCAGATGTTGACGATCGTCTCGTGGCGCTCGTCCTCGGTGATCAGGCCCATGTCGTACTGGCCGTGCACCTCCTCGACGCGCTTCTCGTAACCGGCCAGGATCTTCTCCTTGTCCGGCGGGATCACGATGTCGTTCTTCGAGATCGTCACGCCGGCTTTCGTCGCGTACTTGAAGCCGAGCGTCTTGATCGTGTCGAGCACCGGCGCCAGCGTGTGCGCGCCGTAGCGATCGGAGAGCGACAGCACGTAGCGATCGGTGTCCGGCTTCGCCAGCGTCTGGTTCATGAAGTCGAACTCGAGCTCCTCGTCCGGCGGCAGCAGCTCGTCGAGCGCCCGGTAGACGGCCGAGTTGATCAGCACGCGGCCGGGCGTCGTCAGGTGCAGTTCCTCGTTGAAGCGGAACTCGATCGGCTCCTGCAGCCCGACGGCCTTCATCTCCAGCGCGACCTCGATCTCGTCGGCCGAGTCGAAGCGGCGCGGGTGCGGCTTCAGCTTCGCGGACTCCATCGAGGCGAGGTCGAGATTCGAGTACGTCAGGTAGTAGATGCCGAGCACCATGTCCTGGGTCGGGGTCGCGAGCGGACGGCCCGAGGCCGGCGACAGGATGTTGTTCGAGCTGAGCATCAGGATGCGGGCCTCTGCCTGCGCCTCGGCGCTGAGCGGCAGGTGGACCGCCATCTGGTCGCCGTCGAAGTCGGCGTTGAACGCATGGCAGACGAGCGGATGCACCTGGATCGCCTTGCCCTCGACGAGCACGGGCTCGAAGGCCTGGATACCCAGGCGGTGCAGCGTCGGGGCACGGTTCAGGAGCACAGGATGCTCGGCGATGACCTCCTCGAGGACGTCCCAGACCTCCGGCGTCATCGAATCGACGTACTTCTTCGCCGCCTTGATGTTCTGGACCGACTTCCGCTCAACGAGCCGGCTCATGATGAACGGCTTGAAGAGCTCGAGCGCCATCAGCTTCGGCAGGCCGCACTGGTGCAGCTTCAGGGCCGGCCCGGCAACGATCACCGAGCGGCCCGAGTAGTCGACGCGCTTGCCGAGCAGGTTCTGGCGGAACCGCCCCTGCTTGCCCTTGAGCATGTCGGACAGCGACTTCAGCGGCCGGTTGCCCGGGCCGGTGACCGCGCGGCCGCGGCGGCCGTTGTCGAACAGGGCGTCGACAGCCTCCTGCAGCATGCGCTTCTCGTTGTTGACGATGATCTCCGGCGCGCCGAGGTCGAGGAGCCGCTTCAGGCGGTTGTTGCGGTTGATGACCCGGCGGTAGAGGTCGTTGAGGTCGCTCGTTGCGAACCGGCCACCGTCGAGCTGGACCATCGGGCGCAGCTCCGGCGGAATCACCGGGATCGCCTCGAGGATCATCCACTCGGGACGGTTCTGCGACCGGATGAACGCCGAGACGACCTTGAGGCGCTTGATGCTGCGCTGCTGCTTCTGGCCTTTGGACGTCTTGATCGTGTCGCGGAGCGTGACGGCCTCGAGCTCGAGGTCGAGGTCGCGGAGCAGGTCGCGGATCGACTCCGCCCCCATCCCGCCGCGGAAGTACACACCGAAGCCGTACGGCGAACCGAAGCGGTCCTTGAGCTCACGGAACAGCTGCTCGTCGTTGACGACCATCTTCGGCTCGAGGTCGCGGAAGAGCTGCCACGTCTGCTCGAGGCGGCGCACCGAGTCGACGGCAGCCTCGCGCGTGTCGTCACGGCGAGACTCGATGTCGAGGTACATCTCGCGCACCTTCAGCGCCCACTGGATCAGCGAGTCGAGGTCTTCCTTCTGGATCTTCCCGTCGGTCCGCAGGCAGAGGTCGTTCGTGAGCTCGCGGATGTCCTGCCCCGCCTCCCACGTGTCGACGACGTCCTTCAAGAGGCCCTTGCCGAGGCCGCGCGCCTTCTCGAGGTTGCGCTGGTCGACGTCCGCGGCGAGCGCGGCGTCTTCCTCGTTCAGTTCCTCGCCGGTGAGCAGGCCGTCCACGACGCGGTGGAGGTGCTTCGTGATGGCGCCCTTCTTGGCGCCCGCGGCCTTGTCGAGGTCCTTCTCGATCGGCGCGATCGCCTGGAGGATCTGCTCGCCGGCAACGGCGACCTGGTCGAGCTCACGAGGAGTCAGCTTGCGGTCGTCGCGGATCGCGGCGTTGCGAACGAGCTCGCGAATCTTCTTCGCGTCCTCGGTGGTGATCTGCGGGACGAGCTCCAGGAAGAGCCCACCGACGAGCTTGCGCGCGTCTTCGAGCGGCGGCAGCAGCTGCTCCTCGGCCCAGGTGGCGAGGCCACGCGTCCAGAAGTCGTCGTCCTCGTCGAAGCCCTTCTCCTTGCCCTCGGCGAAGAACGCGCGCCGCCGGGCGAGGCGCTTCTCGAGGTCGACGAGCTGTTCGTCGCGATCGACGTAGATCTGCTCGGACTCCGACTTGACCTTGTCCTCGAGATCGTTCAGGTCCTTCGCCCGCGCCTCGTTGTCGACGCTCGTGACGATCGAGGCAGCGAAGTACAGAACCTTCTCGAGCTCGCGCGGGGCGATGTCGAGCAGGTAGCCGATGCGGCTCGGCACGCCCTTGAAGAACCAGATGTGCGAGACCGGTGCCGCCAGGTCGATGTGACCCATGCGCTCGCGACGCACCTTCTGGCGCGTCACCTCGACGCCGCAACGCTCGCAAATGATGCCCTTGTAGCGGACGCGCTTGTACTTGCCGCAGTAGCACTCCCAGTCCTTCGTCGGACCGAAGATGCGCTCGCAGAAGAGCCCGTCGCGCTCGGGCTTGAGTGTGCGGTAGTTGATCGTCTCCGGCTTCGTGACCTCGCCCGACGACCAGTCGCGGATCTGCTTACTGGATGCGAGACCAATGCGGATCGCGTCGAACTCGTTGATGTCGATCATGCGGATCCACCTCCGGTGAATCCGCTAGTGAAAACGTGCATCCAGGTTCCTTCCGTCAGGTTTTTGCTAGCGATTTTGCACAGCAAAATGGCTCAGTCTTCGATTTCGATGTCGTCGTCGCCGGCGCCCACGGGCTCGGCTTCCTCGTCATCGTCGGTGGTGTCCAGGTCGATCGCGTCGATGTCCCGGAGGACCTCGTCGGCTGGGAGCAGGAGCTCGCCCTCGGTGTCGGCACGCTCCTGGCCCTCCTCGGTCTCCTGCCCCGTGAGGGGCCGGGCGGCCGCCCGGAGCGAGCCGGGAGAGAGGTCGATCCCGAGCTCCTCCGCAGCGCGGAGCAGCTCGTCGTCCTCCTCGCGGACCTCGACCTGGCCGCCGTCCTCGGAGATGACCGCGACGTCGAGCGCCAACGACTGCATCTCCTTCAGCAGCACCTTGAACGACTCCGGAATCGACGGCTCGGCGATGTTCTCGCCCTTGACGATCGCCTCGTAGGCCTTGACCCGCCCGACGGTGTCGTCGGACTTGATCGTCAGCATCTCCTGCAGCGTGTACGCGGCTCCGTACGCCTCGAGCGCCCACACTTCCATCTCGCCGAAGCGCTGGCCGCCGAACTGCGCCTTGCCGCCGAGCGGCTGCTGCGTCACGAGCGAGTACGGGCCCGTCGAGCGCGCGTGGATCTTGTCGTCGACGAGGTGGAGCAGCTTGAGGATGTACATGTAGCCGACGGTCACTTCCTGCTCGAACGGCTCGCCGGTGCGCCCGCTGAACAGGCGCACCTTGCCGGAGGCCTGGCGGCCGAGTGGAGCCTTCGTGTCGGTGAGGATCTTGATCGGGCTGTCGGGGTTCTGCTTCGACCACAGAAGCAGCGCCGAGTCGACATCCTCGACCGTGGCGCCGTCGAACACCGGAGTCGCGATCGGGGTCGGCTTCGGCCCGTTGATCACCCGGCCCGCGTTGCCGTCCATGGGGAGCACCTCGTCGTCGGCGAACACGCCGTGCGCCGCGGACCAGCCGAGGTGCGTCTCGAGGATCTGGCCGATGTTCATTCGGCTCGGCACGCCGAGCGGGTTCAGCAGGATGTCGACGGGCCGGCCGTCCTCGAGGAACGGCATGTCGGCCTCGGGGACGATCTTCGAGATGACGCCCTTGTTGCCGTGACGGCCGGCGAGCTTGTCGCCCTCCGAGATCTTGCGCTTCTTCGCCACGTAGACGCGGACGAGCTCGTTCACGCCCGGGCTGAGGTCGTCACCCGAGTCGCGCGAGAAGGTCTTGACGTCGATGACGACGCCCCCCTCGCCGTGCGGGACCTTCAGCGACGTGTCGCGCACCTCGCGCGCCTTCTCCTTGAAGATGGCGCGGATCAGCTTCTCCTCCGCGGTCAGCTCGGTCTCGCCCTTCGGCGTGACCTTGCCGACGAGCAGGTCACCGGAGCCGACTTCGGCGCCGACGCGCACGATGCCGCGGTCGTCGAGGTTCCGAAGCGACTCCTCCGAGCGGTTCGGAATGTCGCGCGTGATCTCCTCGTCGCCCAGCTTCGTCGAGCGGGCGTCGATCTCGTACTCGTGGATGTGGATCGAGGTGAGCACCTCGTCCTTCACGAGGCGCTCCGAGAGCACAATCGCGTCTTCGAAGTTGTAGCCCTCGAACGGCATGAACGCGACGAGCAGGTTCGCGCCGAGCGCGAGCTCGCCGTGGTCGGTGGAGGAACCGTCCGCCAGCACCGCGCCCGCAACGACTTTGTCGCCCTGGCGCACGATCGGCCGGTGGTGGATCAGCGTCCCCTGGTTCGACCGCATGAACTTCGTCAGCTCGTACTCGTCGCGCGTGCCGCGGCCCTCGACCACGATGCGGTTCGCATCGAGATCGATCACGGTGCCCGCATGCTTCGCGACGACGACGTCGCCCGAGTCGACGGCGGCGCGATACTCCACGCCGGTGCCGACGAGCGGCGCCTGCGGGATCATCAGGGGCACTGCCTGCCGCTGCATGTTCGCGCCCATCAGTGCGCGGTTCGCGTCGTTGTGCTCGAGGAACGGGATCATCGCGGTGGCGACCGAGACGATCTGGGCCGGCGCGACGTCCATGAAGTCGATGTCCTTGGCCGAGGCCATCACGGCCTCGCCCTCCGACGAGCGGCAGAGCACCTGGTCGTGCTCGAACTTGCCGCTCTTGTCGACACGCTCCGAGGCCTGCGCGATCGTGTACTGCGCCTCCTCGGCGGCGTCCAGGTAGACGATGTCATCCGTCACCTTGCCGTGCACGACCTTCCGGTACGGCGTCTGGATGAAGCCGAACTGGGAAACGGTCGCCATCGACGCGAGCGAGCCGATCAGGCCGATGTTCGGCCCTTCGGGCGTCTCGATCGGGCACATGCGGCCGTAGTGCGTCGGGTGCACGTCGCGCACCTCGATCGGCGCACGCTCCCGGGTCAGGCCCCCGGCTCCCAGAGCGCTCAGCCGCCGCCGGTGGGTGAGGCCGTCGAGGCTATTCGTCTGCTGCATGAACTGCGACAGCTGCGACGAGCCGAAGAACTCCTTCAGCGCGGCCACGACAGGCCGGATGTTGATGATCGTCTGCGGGGTGATCGTGTCGACGTCCTCGGTCGTCATCCGCTCACGGACGACGCGCTCCATCCGGTAGAGGCCGACACGGAACGCCTCCTGGATCAGCTCGCCGGTGGTGCGCAGCCGCCGGTTGCCGAAGTGCTCGTACTCGTCGAGCTCCGAGCGAATCGGGTCGCGGTTCATGCTGATCCCGTCCGCGGCGAAGTCCTTCGACTCCTCGGTGAGCCCGATCGCGTGCGGCATGGCAACGAGCTTCTGGACGAGCGCGATGATGTCCTGAGTGGTCAGGACGCGCGTGTCGTCGGGCACATCGACGCCAAGCCGCTGGTTCAGCTTGTAGCGGCCGACCTTCGTCAGGTCGTAGCGCTTGGGATCGAAGAACAGCGACTTGAGCAGGTTGCGCGCGTTGTCGAGTGTGGGCGGCTCGCCCGGGCGCTGCTTCTTGAAGACCTCGATCAGCGCCTCTTCCTCGCGTGTCGTCGCGTCCTTCTCCAGCGTCTTGGCGATGAAGAAGGAGTCGCCGAAGAGCTTGAGGATCGCCTCGTTCGACGAGGTGTCGAGCTTGAAGCCCGTCGTTGGATCCTCCGCCGGCAGCGCGCGCAGGAGCGTGGTGATCGGAAGCTTGCGCTTCCGGTCGATGCGGGCGTAGACGACGCCCTTCTTGTCGATCTCGAGCTCGAGCCACGAGCCGCGGCTCGGCATCAGGTTGGCGGTGAAGACCTGCTTGGTGGCGTCTTTCGGCTCCATCAGGTAGGCGCCCGGCGACCGGACGAGCTGCGTGACGATCACGCGCTCGGTGCCGTTGATGATGAACGTCCCCCACTCGGTCATCATCGGGAAGTCGCCCATGAACACCGTCTGCTCGCGGATCTCGCCCGTCTCCGTGTTCACGAAGCGGACGGTCATCGAGAGCGGCGCCTGGTAGGTGAGATCCTTCTCGCGGCACTCCTGGATGGAGAACTGCGGTTCCCCGAAGCGGTATTCGCCGAACTCCACCGCGAGCGTGCCGGTGTAGTCCTGGATGGGTGAGATGTCGTCGATCGTCTCCCGGAGCCCGTTGCTGAGGAACCAGTCGAAGGACTCGCGCTGGATATCGATCAGGTTGGGGAGGTCGAGAACGTGCTTGAGACGAGAGAACGACTTGCGCGCGCGAGGCGCTGTGACCGTCTTGGCCAAGAAGAACAGCCTCCCTTACTGGCTATGAGGTGAGGTGGCGGAGCGGGAAAAGGCGTGCAAAAGTGGGCGTGTCCGGACGTCGGCGCAACCCCCCACGATAGCGGAGGCGTCACTCCAGCCGCAAACGTGCGGCGAGTGACCCGCTGGGCCAACCGGGGAACAGTAGCAAAATGCCCGGTCTCCGGCGCCGTGGCGGGCGGAGACCGGGCAGATTTCCCTGCTTACGGCGTGGTCGTGGTCGTGCCGGTGGTCGTCGTCGTGTCGGTGGTCGTCGTGGTTGTGTCGGTGGTCGTCGTCGTGCCGGTGGTGGTCGTCGTCGAGGTCGTGCCGGTCGGCGCGGCCTGGACGGGGTGTGCGAAGACACGCGTTGCAACGAGGGACGGCGTGGTGCCGGCCGCCACCGCCTTGCAACCCCGGAGCTGCACGTTCAAACGGTCACCGGCCTGGAGGTCTGCGAGCGAGACGACCTTCCCGGCGCGGCGGATCCGGGTCTCGGCATCGGTCGTCACGGTCGGAGCGGCGCCCAGCGTCTGTCCGAAGTGGTTCGCGTGCGTCACCGTCATCGAGAAGGAGCTTCCGTCGGCCCCGACGGCGACGAACGTGCCGTTCAGGACGAACGAAACGACAGGCCGGCAGCCCGTCTTCCTGCCCTTCCCGTGCTCCGCAGCGGTCGTCGTCTGCTCCGTGGAGGAGATCGTCGCCGTGGTCGAGCCGGGCTTGCCGTGGCCGTGACCGTGGCCGTGGCCCGAATCCGCGAGCGCATACGACGCGCCGAGCCCGGCCACAAAGAGCGACAGGGCGAGTGCTTTGATCTTCATCCTGGTGGGTTCCTTTCGGCGGCTTTCCATCGAGGTGTCACTCCTCCTGGACGCCTCATCGGCCGAAACCCTGCGGACGTACATCGAGCTTCACCCGAAAGGGGGAAGGCCGCACGCGGCGGCCTTCCCCCCAGGTCGGATGCGAGACCCGTTGCTAGCTGATCTCGACGGAGGCGCCTGCCTCCTCGAGCTGGGCCTTGACCGAGTCGGCCTCCTCCTGGTTCACGCCCTCCTTGACCGGCTTGGGCGCCGAGTCGACGAGGTCCTTGGCCTCCTTGAGGCCGAGGCCGGTGACCGCACGGACGACCTTGATCACCTGGATCTTCTGCGGGCCGGCGCCGGTCAGCACGACGTCGAAGGACGTCTTCTCCTCGGCCACAGCCTCGCCGCCGGCTGCGCCGGCTGCGGCCACGGCGACCGGAGCGGCGGCGGTGATGCCCCACTCCTCTTCGATCTTGTTCTTCAGCTCGACCAGCTCGAGCACGGTCATGCTCCCGAGCTGCTCGAAGACGGTGTCAACAGCTGCCATGGTCATGCCTCCTTTGCCAATCCGTCTTCGCCGGATTGGCTAGACGGCTCAGGTTTCGTGGGTTCACTAGGGGAATCGGCCGCAGGCTGATTCCCCAGCTGCTCGATGCGGGCGTCGATCAGCCCGTAGAGGTTCTGGAGCGGCGCATTCACGAGCGCGGCGATCGCCGAGATCGGCGCGATGATGGCCCCGAGCACCTGGCCACGCAGGACATCGAAGGAAGGGAGCTTCGCGAGCTCCCCGACTTCGCTGCCGGAGATCACGCGCCCCTCCATGATGCCGCCTCGAATCTCGAGAACCTTCGTCTCGCGGGCCGAGTCGGCCAGTGCCTTGGCGACGGCGATCGCATCGCCGTCCGCCTCGATGAACGCGATCGCCGACGGTCCCTCCAAGAGCGCGAGCAGCGCATCCGCACCGGCGGCCTGCGCCGCACGGCGGGTGAGGGTGTTCTTCACGACGCTGAACCTCGCCCCGTGCTCGAGCAGACGCCCGCGCAGGGCGTTGATCTGGGGCATCGTCAGGCCGCGATAGTCCGCGACGATCATGGTCTCCGAGTTGCGGAGCTTCTCCGTCAACTCCTCGACAACGCGTTCCTTGTCCTCTTTCTGCATGTCATTTCCTCCGGAAATGACTAGGCCCGCCTCGAGGCGGGCCACAGAGCCGAGAGCGCCCTGCCCTGGCTTCTCGCCCCACCTCGGCTGGGCTTCTGCCTTGCGGCTGCCAGCGGTCTTCGGCGGTTCTAGTCGAGATTAGGCGCCTACTGTAGCTGCCTCACTAGCCGAAGAGCTGTCAAGCTCTTCGGCTATGTCGCGGGTCCGCGTCGGGTCGACGTGGATGCCCGGGCCCATCGTGGAGGTGAGCGTAATCTTCTTGATGTACCGGCCCTTGCTGGCCGACGGCTTGGCGCGCACGATCTCCTCGATCAGGGCGGCGTAATTCTCGACGAGCGCCCGCTCGTCGAAGGAACGCTTGCCGATCGGAATGTGCACGTTGGCGCCACGGTCGGTGCGGTACTCGAGCTTTCCGGCCTTCGCGTCGTGGACGGCCTTCGCGACGTCAAAGGTCACCGTGCCCGTCTTCGGGTTCGGCATCAGTCCACGTGGCCCGAGCACCCGGCCGAGGCGACCGACGTTCCCCATCTGGTCCGGCGTCGCGATGGCGACGTCGAAGTCGGTGAAGCCCTCTTCGATCCTCTTGGCGAGGTCGGCCGAGCCGACGATGTCGGCTCCTGCCTCCTCGGCCTCGCGGGCCTTGTCGCCCTCGGCGAAGACGGCGACGCGCTGCACGCGGCCGGTTCCATGCGGCAGCATCATCGTCCCGCGCAGCTGCTCGTCAGCGTGGCGGACGTTCAGCCCGAGGTTCATGTGCACCTCGACCGTCTCGTCGAACTTCGTGGCAGGCGCGCCCTTGAGGAGCCGAACGGCCTCGACCGGCGTATACAGCTGCTCGCGGTCGACCGAACTGCGCGACTCGCGGTACCGCTTCCCGTGCTCAGCCATCAGTTGTCCACCTCCACGCCCATCGACCGCGCGGTGCCGGCGATCACGAGCATCGCCGCCTCGACATCACGCGCGTTCAGATCCGTCATCTTCGTCTCGGCGATCGAGCGCAGCTGGGCCCGCGTGAGCTTGCCGACCTTCGTCCGGTTCGGCTCGGCCGAGCCCTTGTCGAGCCGCAGCGCCTCCTTGATCAGCACGGCGGCCGGCGGCGTCTTCGTGATGAAATCGAAGCTCCGGTCTTCGTAGACCGTGATCTCGACGGGAATGATGCGGCCGTTCTCCTGCGCCGTCTGCGCGTTGAACGCCTTGCAGAACTCCATGATGTTGACGCCGTGCTGGCCGAGCGCAGGGCCGACCGGCGGCGCAGGGTTTGCCTGCCCGCCCGGAATCTGGAGCTTGATCAGAGTGAGAACTTTCTTCGCCATAAGCCTTTCCTAGTCGAGCTTTTTCACTTGGTCGAAGCCGAGCTCGACCGGAACCTGGCGCTCGAAGATGTCGACCAGCACCTTGAGCTTCTGCTGGTCGGCGTTCACGTCGACGATCTCGCCGTCGAAGTCCGATAGCGGCCCTGAGGTGACCTTGACCGACTCGCCGAGCGAATACTCGATCGTGGTGCGGGCACGGTCGCCGCCGGCGTTCGCGCCCGTCTTCAGGATGCGGTCGACCTCCGGTTGCGACAGCGGCACGGGCTTGGAGCCGGCGCCGACGAAGCCGGTCACGCCCGGCGTGTTCTTGACGACCATCCAGGCATCGTCGTTCAGGTCCATGTTCACGAGCACGTAGCCCGGGAGCACGCGCTTCTCGGCCTGCACCTTCTGGCCGTCCTTGGTCTCGATCACCTGCTCGGTCGGGACGACGACGCGGCGAAAGCGCACGCGCTGCCCCATCGACTCGATGCGGTGCTCGAGATTGGCCTTGACCTTGTTCTCATGGCCGGAATATGTGTTGACGACGTACCAGCGAAACATTCGATTTCCCTTGTTATTGACCGAGGAAGACCTTGGAGACGACCTGCTTCCAGACCTGGTCGTTGAGATAGAGATAGACACCGACCACGAAGCAGGCGACGAGCACCACCACGGTGCCCTGGATCACCTGGTTCTGCCCCGGCCACTCGACCTTCTTCAACTCCGCCCACGACTCGGCGATGAAGTTCGACCTGCGGCGCTCCTCCGGCGGCCCCGGGACAGGCGGTTGCTTCGGCGCGGTCGCCATCGCGGCCCTAGCGGGTCTCCCGATGCGGCGTATGCGTCCCGCACCACCGGCAGTACTTCCGGAACTCGACGCGGTCCGGCGAGTTCCGCTTGGACTTCATCGACTGATAATTCCGCCGCTTGCACTCCGTGCAGGCGAGGGTGATCGCAACTCTGACTCCGCTCTTGGCCATGTCTCTCTCTAGGAAGAAGGTGAAAGACCCCCGGGCACGCTGACGCACCGCCCTGGGGCCGCAGCAGTGTAGCCAATCACAGAGGAAACCGAGTAGCGGCGGGTGGGCTCGAACCACCGACCTTCGGGTTATGAGTCCGACGCTCTAACCAGCTGAGCTACGCCGCCAGGCGCGGCCACTTTACCAACGTCCTGTGCGACTCCTACGCTGGCGGGGCGATGGCCGAGCAGGAGCTGTGCTGGCGGTGCACGACACCGATGGAGTGGCGCCACGGAACCTGGCAGTGTCCGCGCTGCAGGTTGAAGCTGGGCTGCTGCGAAGGCGACCCGCAAACGCCGTGTGACGTCCAGGTGCCGCTCGGGGCACGACGCACGGACACGTCCGAACCGGCCACGATCACCTGAACGATCTCCCTGCTCAGCGGCGCTTTGCGCGCGGCGCCGCGAACCGGGGACTGTCCCCGGGACGTGGCTGCCCGAGACGGGGCCAAACGGGTCAAGGCGGCGCGACGCCGGGCACCGCTCGGACCTGGAACACGCACGAGCTCGATCGACGTGCTGAACGGAAGGACCCGACACAGGGGTTACCGCTAGGGTCGCGGCCATGTCGGTGATCGAGGCCATCGACCTGCGTCGGACCTACCGGACGACCACCGGCGTCCTGCGCCGCAGGCCGCTCGAGGTCGAGGCGGTCCGCGGCATTTCCTTCGCCGTCGAGCAGGGAGAGCTGTTCGGCCTGCTCGGCCCGAACGGCGCCGGCAAGACGACGACGATCAAGATGCTGATCACCCTGCTCCTCCCCACGAGCGGCGAGGCGCGGGTGCTCGGGCACGACGTCGTCACGCACGCCCGCGAGGTGCGCAAGCGGATCGGCTACGTCTTCGGCGGCGATCGCGGCCTGTACGAGCGCCTGTCCGCCTACGACAACCTGCGTTACTTCGCCGAGCTCTACGGCGTCTCGGGCAAGGCGCAGCGACTGAGAATCGACGAGGTGCTCGAACTGGTCGGCCTCAGAGGCCGCGAACAGGAGCGCGTCGAGGGCTATTCGCGCGGCATGCGCCAGCGGCTGCACATCGCACGCGGCATCCTCCACGACCCGGAGGTCGTCTTCCTCGACGAGCCGACGATCGGCGTCGACCCGATCGGCGCCCGGGAGCTCCGCCAGACGATCTCCGGCCTGATCGACTCGGGCAAGACCGTGCTGTTGACGACGCACTACATGTTCGAGGCCGACGCCCTCTGCCACCGGATCGCGGTGATCGCAAAGGGCCGCATCGTCGGTACAGGCACACCCAAAGAGCTGAAGGCCGGCGTCGCCGAAGGTCGCGTCACCGAAATCGACGTGTTCGGCGTCGATGAGGCGACCGTCGACCGGCTGCGCGCCCTCGACGGCGTCATCGCGGTGACCGTCGAGGAGCGCGACCAGAAGCAGGTGCTCGTGGTACAGACGAGCGGCGAGCGAGAGCTGACGGCGCCGCTGCTGGCCGAGCTCGACGGCGTCGAGGTCGGCCGGGTCGCCTCGCGCGAACCGTCGCTCGAGGATGCCTACGTCGCCCTGGTCGGCGCGGCATGAGCCGTAGGCTCGACGGAGGCTCACAGGTAGCGGAGGCGCCGGCTTGGCCGGCGCCGGAGCGGAGACTCATCGGGCAGCCGAAGGTTGCCCTATGAGCGCGCTCCGGATTATCCGCACCGGCTTCTTGACGAACCTGAAGATGCTAGGGACGTCGAGCTTCTTCCTGCTCACCTCGATCGTGCAGCCGGTCATCTTCGCAACCGTCGCCTTCTACATGTTCCGTTCCGGCGGCCGTTCCGGGACGCTGCTCTATGCCGCGCTCGGCGCCGGGATGATGGGCGTCTGGTCGACCACGCTCTTCGGCTCGGGCGGGATGATCCAGTGGCAGCGGTGGCAGGGCACGCTCGAGCTCGGGGTCGGTGCGCCTCCGTCGATGGCGCTCATCTACCTGCCGTTCTCGCTCGCGAACGCGTTCACGGGGATGTACGCCCTCGCCGCGACGCTCATCTGGGGGCGCCTCGTCTTCGGCGTGCCGCTCCACCTCGTGCACCCCTGGCTCTTTGCGCTCGCGCTGCCCGCAACCGTGATCTCGCTCGGATTGATGGGGCTCGTGCTGGCATCGACCTTCGTGCTCTACCGCTATGCGAACGCGCTTTCCAACCTGCTCGAGTACCCGGTGTGGATCGCGTCGGGGCTCGTGTTCTCCACGTCGCTCCTGCCCGTCTGGACACGGCCGATCTCGTACCTCTTGCCGCCGTACTGGGGGATCCTCGCGCTCCGCCACGCTGCGCTCGGCGGTGAGGTGTGGCGACCACTCGCACTCGTCACGCTGCTCGGCCTCGCGTCGGCCGCGGTCAGCGTCGTCGCGTTCCGCTGGTTCGAGCACGCCGCCCGTGCTCGCGCGACCCTCTCACTCACATGAGAGGGTGGCTCTCGGTCTTCTTGGTGGGCGGATCGATCGCCTATCGGGGGCTCTTCAACTGGATCCGCCCCGCGATGTACATCCCGACGATGCTCGGGAGCCCACTCTTCCAGCTGATCTTCTTCACCAAGCTCGGCCAGTACGCCCATGCCGAGACCCGCGACTTCTACATCGTCGGCAACTCGGTGCAGGTGTGCGCAATGTCGTCGGTGTACGGAATGACGATGGCGATCGCGAACGAGCGCTGGTTCGGCACGCTCGGGCCGCTGCTCGCCTCTCCCGCAAACCGGGCGGCGGTGTTCCTCGGGCGCGGCGTGCCGGTCCTCGCAAACGGGCTCCTCGTCTCGGCGTTCACGTTCGCCGCCGGCGTGGCGCTCCTGGGGTTTCGACCGGGCCTCGGTTCGGTGCCTGCGCTTGCGGCGATCGTCGTCGTGACGGTCACGTCGTGCACGTGCTTCGGGATGCTGCTCGGGTCGATCGGCCTGCGGGCCAAGGATTTCTTCTTCGCGGCGAACCTCGCCTACTTCCTGATGCTGCTCTTCTGCGGCGTGAACATCCCCCTCGCCGTGCTCCCGGGCTGGATGAGCGCGATCGGCCGCTGCCTGCCGCTGACCCACGGGATCGCCGCGGCCCGCGAGGTCGCGGCGGGGGCGTCGCTGGGCCACGTGGCGGGCCTGATCGGGACGGAGGCCGGAATCGCGATCGCATACGCGGCGGCAGGTTTCTTGCTCTTCCGCATCCTCGAGCGCGAGTCGCGCCGAAGCGCTGTGCTCGACGCGTACTAGAGCAGACCGTCCTCGAACCGGAAAGACCCTCCCCCGGAGCGGTGACGCAGGGCACACCACATCAGCGAAGCGGTGTACGCAGCGCGGGAATCCCCGGCAGAGGAGGCCGGCCCGATGCTGAGAGGGAGATGCGGCGCACCCTCATCACCCTCCTCGCAGTAGCGCTCTTCGGCGTGTTCGCGCAATCCGCCCTGGCGGCAGGCGGGAGCTACACGTTCGCCGGCGGCACCGCGCAGGAACAGGCGACGGTGCGCGCCGCACTCAACGCGTCAGCCTTCGACTGGAGCCTGATCCCGAGCACGATCACGATCTCGATCGGTGCGTACGGCACCTCGTACTCGATGTACGGCCACGTCTATCTCGACAGGTCGCTGCTCGACTCGGGCCGGTTTGCCTGGGGCGTGGTCCAGCACGAGCTGGGCCACCAGGTCGACTTCTTCCTGCTCGACGACGCCAAACGGCAGGTGCTCGAGCAGGCGCTCGGCGGGAAGGACTGGTGCTACACGGTTCCGGGCCTCAAGCACTCCGACTACGGCTGTGAGCGCTTCGCTTCCGAGCTTGCCTGGGCCTACTGGCCCTCGCCCGACAACGTGATGCGCCCGGCGTCGCCGACCGACGAGGCGGCAGGAATGCCGGTCGCCGCGTTTCGGGCTCTGCTGGCCCAGCTGATCAGCGCACCGGGCATGGCCGACCCGCCGCTTGGGGTGACGGCATTCGCCCCGCAGACGAAGCCCAAGGCAAGCCTCGCCCCGACCAGGGTGGCCAAGACCACGACCGGCAAAGTCCGCACGAAGGTGCGCTAGCCCGGATCAACCGGCTACGAGATCAGGTGGTCGCGCAGCGCCTTGGCGACCGCCTGCGTGCGCGTGTCGGCGTCGAGCTTGCCCATCGCCTTGCGGACGTGCGTGCGCACGGTCTCTGCAGAGATGAAGAGCGTCTTGCCGATCTCGTCGTTCGCGAGCCCGTCGGCCAGGAGCCGCAGCACCTCGCGCTCCCGCTGGGTGAGCTGCGGCAGCTTGCTCAGCACCGCCGAGCTTGCGAGCATTCCGGCGAGCACCGGGTCCACGTACGTGCTGCCGCCGGCGACCGCTTTGACTGCGCGCAGCAGGTCGTCCATCGGCGCCTCCTTGAGCACGAAGCCGTTCACTCCCGCATCGAGCGCCTCGGTGAGCAGCGCACTGTCGCCGTACCCGGTGTAGAGGAGCACCGCGGTCGTGGGAGTCGACCGGTGAGCGCGCCGGGTCAGCTCGATGCCGCCGATCTTCGGCATGCGCACATCGACGAGCGCGACCTGCGGCTTCCACTGCTCGATCTGCGCGAGCGCCTCCTCGCCGTCGTGGGCGCGCGCCACGACCGCAACACCCGACTGGGTCAGGTATTCGGCCACCGCCTCGAGCACCGCGGGGTGGTCGTCGGCCACGACACACGTGATTCCTCCCGCCGGTGCTGTCATCGAGACCGGCTCACGGGGATCCCCGATTCGGGGGATGGGGCACGCACACCTCTAGGGATAGCGGTTTCTGCCCCCGGATGCCAATAGTTCTCAGGTCCGTCCGAGTCGAGGGGATCGCGAGAAGCCATGCGGCCAGGCACCACCATCACCTACGAGCACGCGCTCCAGCGCGACCTCATCGATGCTGCGATCGCCGTCAATGACGCGCCGACCCTGGACGAGGCGTTCCGCGTCCTCGCAGAGGCCGGCCTCGGGCTGCTCTCCTGCGACCGGGTCACCGTCGTCGTCTG
Organism: Gaiellaceae bacterium; assembly: GCA_035534955.1. Taxonomy (GTDB): domain Bacteria; phylum Actinomycetota; class Thermoleophilia; order Gaiellales; family Gaiellaceae; genus PALSA-600. The sequence goes on along the minus strand of DATLQV010000034.1, from coordinate 4,723 downwards.
GAGCAATGACCTCAGATACGGGACGATTCACGCCGACACGGCAGGCGTCCTCGTCGGGGAGCGTGTCCCGGCGATGACGGGCTCGGCCGCCGCGATCCGCGACCAAGCGGTCTACGCCGGCCCGCCCCGCATCGAGAACTTCACGGGGCAACTGGCCGAGTCCCTGCGCGCGCTGGCGTACGTCGTGCGCGTGCCGATCGCAACGGAGAGCGGCACGTCCACGTTCCACGCCCTCTGGCTCAGCCCGCTGACCGAGGAGGAGGCGGCCGAGGCGGCGGCGCTCCTGCACACGCTCACCCGGCTCACCTCGATCGCCGAGCGGTCGCTCGGAGAGCGTGAGCGGGTCAAGCTCGACAACGTCTTGGACAACGTCGCGGACGGCGTCGTCGTCGTCAGCCAGACGGGCGCACAGCCGAATGCGGCGGCACGTTCTATCCTCGGCGTCCCGAACGGAGCCGAGTTCGACACGGAGCTCTTCAACCTCCGCACCCTCGACGGCGCGCCGGTCCGAGTCACGCCCGAGCGCCTGCCGGAGAGCGAGCGGACGGCTTTCGTCGACGACGACGGGCGCTTCCGCATCCGTGCGACCGCTCTCGACGGACGGGACCTCGTTCTCGACGCCAGCGTCGCGTGGACTGCGGCCGGCACGGTGATCGTCTTTCGCGACGTCACGGCCGAGCACCAGCGCGCGGTGCTGAACGAGCGCTACCTCTACCAGCTCTTCAACTCGGTCCCCGTCCCACTCGCGGTCGTCGACGCAGGGTCACTCGAATTGGTCTCCGCGAACCAGGCATACCTCGATGCGATCGGCTTCGAACGGGACGAGGTGATCGGGAGGAAGCCGCCGTTCCCCTGGTGGGACCAACACGAGGGCGCGGCCGCGGGGTTCGACCCGACCTCCGTCGTCCGCCGTCTGTACCGGCGGAAAGACGGAACCCTCTTTCCGGTCGAGGTCACCTCGCATTTCATTCCCGGTGACGACGGCAACACGGCGTTCCTGCTCGGCGTGGTCACGGACCTGTCCGAGAAGCGCCGCCTCGACCAGCAGCTCGTCCAGAGCGGCAAGCTCGCCGCGATCGGCGAGCTTGCCGCAGGTGTGGCACACGAGATCAACAACCCGCTGTTCGCGATCCTCGGGCTGACGGAGTTTCTCCTCAAGGAGGCCGAGCCCGGATCGAAGCCGCACCAGCGACTCGAGCTGATCCAGCAGACGGGGCTCGAGATCAAGGAGATCGTGCGCGCTCTCCTCGACTTCGCACGCGAAAACGCCGAGGATCGTCTCGTCGTGCCGCTCGACGACGTGGTCCGTTCCACCGTCGACCTGGTCCGCCGCACCAACTCGCACAAGGGCGTCGAGCTGAGCGACTCGTACTCCGACGAGGGCGCTCTCGTCAACGCGAGCCCCAACCAGCTCAAGCAGATCTTCCTCAACCTGATCGCAAACGCGCGCCAGGCGATGCCGAACGGCGGCAACGTGAGCGTCGACGTGCGGCGGGACGGCGACCATGTGGTCGCCGTCGTGACCGACGATGGCCCGGGCATCGAACCGTCGATGCTCGAGCGGATCTTCGAGCCGTTCTTCACCACCAAGCGGGTGACCGGCGGCACGGGACTCGGGCTCTCGGTCAGCCTCGGCATCGCAGAGGGGCACGGCGGCACCCTCACCGCGGCTTCCGAGCCGGGCCGCGGGTCGGCATTCACACTGCGCTTGCCGATCGCAGCGGAAGACGCATGAGCCGCATCCTCGTGATCGACGACGAGCACGTGATCCGGATGCTCGTGATCGAGATCCTCGAGACCGCCGGCCATGTCGTGACCGGTGCCGAAAGCGCGGAGAGGGCGCTGACGCTGCTCGACGAAGCCGAGTTCGACCTGATCGTCAGCGATGTCGTCATGCCGGGTCTCTCGGGCCTCGAGCTGCTGGAGCTCGTCCGTGTAAGCCACGCCTCGCTCCCCGTCGTCCTCGTCACCGGCGCGGGCACGTACGACACGCTCAGCCAGGCGCTCACGCGCGGCGCCGCCGGGCTCGTGACAAAACCATTCGCGCACGCCGACCTGCAGTCCGCGGTCGCTCACGCCCTCGAACGCGCCTCGCGCGCTCGGGACGACCTCCGAGAGCGGCTGCTGGCGCCGACGCTCGCAAGCGCACTCGCAAACGCCATCGAGGCGCGCGACTCGTACCTGCACGGGCACTGTGAGCGCCTGGCCGCACTCGCCGTGCGCCTGGCCGAGCTGCTCGGTCTGAGTCCGGAGGAGATCGAGACGGTCCGGCTCGGCGCGATCCTCCACGACGTCGGCAAGATCGGCATTCCCGATCGCGTGCTCCTGAAGCCCGGCCCGCTCGACGACGACGAGCGCCGCATTGTCGAGACGCACCCCGAGATCGGCGACAAGCTTCTGGAGCCCCTCGACCTGCTCGCATCGGCGCGTCCGGTCGTCCGCCACCATCACGAGCGCTGGGACGGCGCCGGGTACCCCGACAGGCTCTCGGGAACGGAGATCCCCCTCGGAGCGCGGATCGTCGCGGTCGCCGACTCGATCGAGGTGATGTCGTCGCGGCAGCTCTACCGAACCCCGCGCACGCCGGCGGAGTTGCGCGACGAGCTCGTGGCATGTGCGGGCGGGCAGTGGGACCCCAGGATCATCGAGCTCGCTCTCGGGCTGATCGATTCGGGAGAGCTCGTGCTGTCGATCGACGGCCTGCACCTGCTCGAGTCGGCGCTCGACCCGGCGCCGGCGCCCGGTGTTGCCGTTCTGCTCGTGGAGAGCGACGACGATGAGGCGCGCCTTCTCTGTGAGGCGCTCGAGCACGTGCTCGACGGCGCTGTGATCGCGCGTGCTTCGAGCGTCGCCGGGGCGGCCGCGCTGCTGAACGGCTCGGAATGGACGATCGCGATCGTCGACCAGATGCTTCCCGACGGCGAGGGCGTCGAGGTGCTCGACGCGCTTCGCAGGAACGACCCCGCGCTGCCCGTCGTGATGCTGACCGGGCAGGGCGCGGAGGAGGCGATGATCCGGGCTTTCCAGCACGGCGCCTCCGACTACATCGTCAAGGGCGTGTCGTACGTCGATGCGCTCGCCTCGCGGATCCTGGGGCTCGTGGCCGCATGAGCCGCCCGGAGTCGTCCCGGACCGAGCTCCACATGCCTGGAGGTACAGCAATGGCCGACCCAACCTGCCTGATCGCCGACGACCACCCAGCGCTCACCTCGGCGGTGTCGGGCTACCTCGCCGAGCACGGGTTCAAGATCGTGGGTCCGGTGCCGGACGGACGGCGTGCCGTCACGCTCGCCGCCCAGGTGAAGCCCGATCTCGCGCTGATCGACTTCCGCATGCCCGGCCCCTCCGGCGTCGAGCTCATCACCCGGATCAGAGAGGCTTCGCCGGCCACGCTCGTCGCCGTCTACACCGCCGACGCGGACGAGACGATCGCGCGCGAAGTCCTGGACGCCGGTGCTGTTGCGCTCGTCCTGAAGGAAGCCCCGCTCGCCGACCTCGTCCGCGCGCTCGAGGCGGCGCTCGCCGGCCGCTCGTACCTCGACCCGGCGCTGCCTCGCAACGACGTTCCGTCGTTGAAGCTCACGCCGCGCGAACTGGAAGTGCTGGGTCTGCTCGCGGAGGGGCTCCCGCACGAGGAGATCGGGCACCGGCTCGGTATCAGCTCGGAAACAGTGCGCACCCATCTTCGCAAGGCTTCCGACCGGCTCGGCGCGACGACCCGCACCCAGGCCGTCGCGACCGCGCTCCGGCTCGGCCTCATCGCGTGACGGCCCCGCTCGAGAGCCAGCTCGAGGTGGCAGCGCTTTCGGGCGAGGTCGAGGCAGTCATGCAGAGCATCGTCTCGCGTCTGATGGAGTTCGATCAGGCAGACGGGGCCTCGCTGGTGACGGTGGACGGCAAGTTCGCGCGCTTCAGGGTCTGTGCCGGCGCCGACGTCGCGTTGCAGGACCGGGTGTTTCCTGTCGACTCGACACTCGGCGACAAGTACCTCAAGCCACACGACGCAGTCGTCCTGCGCGTCGACACCCACCCCGAGGTCGCCCGCGCCCTGACACCGGGAGCCGGTGCGATCGCGCTCGCGCCGATCGCGTACGACGGCGCCGTCCGCGGCACTCTCGGCGTGCGCAGTGCCGATGCCGACGCGTTCGGCGAGGCCGAGCTCGAGACCATCCGCTTGCTGGGGCGCGCCGCATCGATCGCGTTGCGCAACGCTGAGCTCATCGAGGATCTGGCCGGACGCGAGCGCCAATACCGAGCGCTGCACGCCCAGGCTGCAGACGGCATCCTCGTGTCCGACCGCGAGGGCAACCTGATCGACGCAAACGACGCCGCAGCGGCAATGCTCTGGTATTCGGTCGACGAGCTGCGCAGCATGAATGCTGTGCAGCTGACTGGGGCGCAAGAGCTCGAAAAGCAGCTCAAGAACCGCGACGAGCTGCTGCGCAGCCACGAGCTGCGCGGCGAGCACACGGTGCAACGCAAGGACGGCGCGCAGATCGACATCGAGTTTTCGAGCCGGTTGCTCGAAGACGGTCGTATCCACACCACCATGCGCGACGTCAGCCGGCGCAAACGCAACGAGGTCCGCATCCGGTCGAGCGTCGAACGGCTGCGTGAGATCGTCGAGACCCAGAAGGAGATCTCGGCGCTCGAGCTCGACCCGGGCGCGATCACCGCGAAGATCCTGGAGCGAACGCAGGGTCTCACCGGAGCGGACGGCGCC
>DATLQV010000033.1:0-77339 GCA_035534955.1 Gaiellaceae bacterium | reverse complement strand
GCCGACCCTGCGAGCGGCGGCGGAGCGGCAGGCGGCGCGGGCTCGATGCCGATGGCGGCGAGCACATCGGCCGCGCACGTGACGGGCGTCGCGCCGAGGCGAAGCAGGGCGTTCGTCCCGCGCGAGAGCTGCGAGGTGATCTCGCCCGGGACGGCCAGCACCTCGCGTCCTTCGTCAAGGGCGAGATCGGCGGTGATCAGGGCGCCGCTTCGCTCGCGGGCCTCGACCACCACGGTCGCCCGGGCGAGCCCGGCGACGATGCGGTTGCGCGCCGGGAACCGCCACGGCGCCGGCTCCACCCCGGGCGGATACTCGGACACGACCAGTCCGAGGCGCACGAGCTCCGCTGCCAGCGCCGCGTGGGCGCGCGGGTAATCGCGGTCGATGCCGCAGCCGAGCACCGCAACCGTGGCGCCCGCTTCGATCGCACCCCGGTGCGCCGCGGCGTCGACGCCGCGGGCGAGGCCGGAGACCACGACCACGCCGGCCGAGGCGAGCTCGCGCGCGAGTGACGTTGCGACCGACGAGCCGTACGGCGAGCACGATCGCGCACCGACAACCGCCACGGCCGGGCGTTCGAGCAGGTCGAGCGGTGCGGTGCCACGCACGAAGAGCCCCGGCGGCGGATCGTGAATCGAGCCCAGGAGGGCGGGGAATCCCGCGTCTCGACGCGAGACCCAGCGGTAGCCCCGCGCTGTGAGGTCGGTGCGATACGAGGCCTCGTCGAAGGCCCGCGCGAAGGCCGCGAAGCGTGCCGTCCGCGGCGCGGCGAGCAGGTGCGAGCCCGCCTGTGCCGCGAAGACCGCTGTGGCGAGCTCGCTCATTCGACGAGCTCCGCCGGCGGGCGATAGGAGAGCGCCTCGGCCAGGTGCTCGGGCGCGACCGCGTCGGCGCCGGCGAGAGCGGCGATCGTCGCGGCGACGCGCGCGACCCGGGCTCGACCACGGCCCGAGAGCGGCAGCCGCTCGACCGCCCGCGTCAACAGCTCGTCGGCGGCGGCGAGACGTGGCGGCGGCGCTGCTCGCAGCCGGGCGCGCGCCGCGAGCACACGCGAGCGGACGATTGCCGACGCCTCTCCCGGTGCGCCGGCGAGGTCGCCTGCCCGCGGCCGAGGTACCGTCAGCAGCAGGTCGAAGCGGTCGAGGAGCGCCCGCGAAAGCTTCTCGCGGTAGCGCTGCACTCGCTCGGGCGTGCACGCGCAGTGCGCAGAGCCGTCGCCGCGCGCCCCACAGGGGCAAAGGTTCATGGCGGCCACGAGCTGGAAGCGCGCCGGGAACACCGCGCGGCCGGCGACGCGCACGACCGAGACGAAACCGTCCTCGAGCGGCTGGCGTAGCGCCTCCAGCGCGGGACGCTGGAACTCCGGTGCCTCGTCGAGGAAGAGCACGCCGTGGTGGGCGAGGCTCGCCTCCCCCGGTCTCGGCATGCCTCCGCCGCCGCCGATCAGCGCGGCGACCGAGGTCGAGTGGTGTGGCGCACGAAACGGCGGCACCCGCACGAGCCCGCCGCCCGGCGCGAGCACGCCGCTGACCGAGTGGATCCGCGTCACCTCGAGCGAGGCCTCATCGGGGAGCAGCGGCAGGAGCCCCGGGAGCCGGCGGGCGAGCATCGTCTTGCCCGTTCCTGGCGGGCCGGCGAGGAGCAGGTTATGCCCGCCCGAGGCCGCGACCTCGAGCGCGCGGCGGGCCCGCTCCTGCCCGCGCACGTCCGCCAGGTCGGGCACGCCCGCGAGCGATTCGAAGTCGTCGGCGGGCAGCGGCGGCTCGGGCGGGTCGCGCTCGCCGCGCAGGTACGCGACGGCGTCGGCGAGGTGGCGGACGCCAACGGGCGCGATGCCGGCGAGGGCCACTTCGGCACCGGACTCTGCCGCGCAGACGAGGTGCGTGAGGCCGGAGCGGCGGGCCCCCTCGGCGGCGACGAGCGCTCCCGGAACCGGCCGGAGCCGCCCGTCGAGCGCGAGCTCACCGACGGCGGCGTGTCCGTCGAGCGCCTCGATCGGCACCTGGTAGGAGGCGGCGAGCACGGCGAGCGCGATCGGCAGGTCGAAGCCCGAGCCTTCCTTGCGCAGTGCCGCGGGCGCGAGATTGACCGTGATGCGCCGTTTCGTCGGCCACTCGAGCTCGGCCGAGCAGATGCCCGAGCGCACGCGCTCCTTCGCCTCCTGGCAGGCGCGGTCGGCGAGCCCGACGATCGCGAACGACGGCAACCCCTGCTGGAGGTGCGCCTCGACCTCGACGCGGCGCGGGTCGATGCCGACGAGCGCGTGGGTGACCGTGCGTGCGAGCACCGTCCCACGCTAGGCCGCCGCGGGTTACGTGTCTGTCGAGGCTTCGCGCCGAAAGTGGATCAGTGCGTCCACAAGCGCGTGCGAGCCAGGTCGGCAGCGGACGGCGGAATGGAACCGTCACGCACCCGGTACCGCCAGAGCACGATGCTGCCGGCGAGCCACGGGCTGCCGAAGGCGAGCGGCAGAAGCCAGACCCAGAACGATGCGTGTTGCATGGTCATGCAACGAGTGTGCCGAACCGGCGGCACCTTCGGCCGGAAACGAGCCGGATCGTTACGGAATCGTTACTTGCGCGCAACGAGAACGTCTTCGAAGTACTCGCCGGCGCGCCGGCCGGTACGGCGGTTCACGTGCCGCTGGTAGCGCTGCTCGAGCTTGAGCCCCGCACGCGAGAGGATCTCGGGGTAGAGCGCCCGCCGGTCGTTGACGACGATCACGACGCGGCCGCGCGGCTTGAGCACGGCGGCGCACGAGGCGAACACCGTCGAGATCCCGTCGACGTACGCGGCGAGCGCTGCCTGCGACGTCCCGCGCGCGGCGGCGCCGATCTCGCGCTCGCGCAGGTCGTCGAGCCCCAGCAGCTCGTAGGCGTAGCGGTGCTGCTCGTGGTAGTCGATCAGCCCCGGATAGGGCGGCGAGGTGACGACCGCGTCGAAGGGGCCCGGCAGCACGAGCTCGCGCGCGTCGCCGTGCAAAACGAGCGCCGAGCGCCGCGAGCGCACGCGCGCGAACTCCTTCAGGCGCGTCAGCGTGTCGAGCGAGTAGCGGCGGATGAAGTGCTCGGCGTGCTCCACGGGGCGGCACTCGCGCCGGTGCTTGTGGCACCAGTAGGGCTCGAGCTGCGGCGTCTTCGGAAAGTCGAGATCGAAGTGCGTCGTGCGCCGCGCAGAACGAGCGGCCCGCGTGAGCACGATGCGCAGCACGTCGGCGTGTTCGTAGTCGGCGAAGAGCGAACGAAAGCGAAGCAACTGCTCGCGCGCCTCGGGCGCGAACCAGCGCCGCAGGTAGGGCGTTGCACCGGCGGTGCTCCCCTCACCGCCCTCGAAGCGTATGAGCGCGTCGCGCAGGTCGTGCTCGAGGGCGAAGCGGTCGTGGGCGCCCGTCTTGACGCCCATCAGCAGGCAGTTGAACGCCGCGATGTCGACACCGACCGAGTCGAGATCGCTCTCGAGCGCCTGCACGAGCGTCGTCCCCGACCCCGCGAACGGATCGAGGACGCGGCCGCGCACAGGGACGTGGCGGCGGAAGAGCTCTTCGACGAGTTGCGGGACGTACTTGCCGAGGTACGGGTGGAGGCGGTGGACGTGCTTCGTCCGTACGCGCTCGGGCAGGTCGCGCTCGGACCACGACAGGTCGAGGTCGAGGCCCTCGTAGATCTGCTCCTGCGTCACGCCCACACGGCTCCATTCGCCGTGTCGCTCACGCCTCCTAGAAAGCGCCCGGCACGTGCTCGAGCCGCCCTGCCCGCTCGGCGACCACGTCGAAGCGCACGTCGAGGCCGTCGAGCTCCGGATGGCGCCCGAGCCACGCGCTCGCGGCGCGCCGCACCCGCTCGACCTTGCGCGCGTCGACCATCTCGAGCGGATCGCCGAACCCGGGCCCGCTCTTCGACTTCACCTCGCAGAAGACGACGACCCGGCCGCGGCGGGCGACGACGTCGAGCTCGGCGCCCGCAAGCCAGCAGTTCGTGTCGAGGATGCGGTAGCCGTGCAGCCGGTACCAGCGCGCCGCCCGGCGTTCCGCATCGTTTCTCGGCTGCGCGCCTAGGCTGCGGGCAAATAGGCGCGGGCGCGCCACGAGCGGCGGTGGATCTCGCAGGGCCCTCGCTCGCGCACGACGTCGGTGTGCGCCTGGGTGATGTAGCCGACGTGGGAGGCGAAGCCGTAGCCGGGGTAGAGCGCGTCGGCCGTGCGCATGTAGCGGTCGCGTGTCACCTTGGCGATGATCGACGCGGCGGCGATCGCGGCGCTCTTGGTGTCCCCGTCGACGATCGCGCGATGCGGCGGGGCCCCGGGGCCGAGCTTGAACCCGTCGACCAGGTACACGTCGGCCGGTCCGCAGCCAACGAGCGCCTCGCGCAGGCCGCGCAGGTTGCAGCGGTGCAACCCGTCGCGGTCGATCACCGCCGCCGGAAAAACGCGCACGGAAACCGCTTCGGCGCAGGAGATAACCGCGTGGTAGAGCTCGTCGCGCGTCGCGGCGTCGACCTGCTTCGAGTCGTTCAGCAGTGCGAGCGGGCGAACCCGGTGGTCGTGCAGACGCCCGTAGTCGAGCAGCACACCGGCGACGACGAGCGGTCCTGCGAGCGGCCCGCGGCCCGCCTCGTCGGCCCCGGCCACGAGCCTCGCACCCAGCGCGCGATCGAACCGGAGCAGCTTCTGACCGGTTTGCCGGCGCTTCGGAGGCACGAGCCGAGAATAGCCCCAGGCCCGGGCGGCGACTTCGACAGGAGGTCGGAGTTTGCGAAGAAGTTACCGCTGGCGCAGCTCGCGCACGCGAGCCTTCTTGCCGACCTTGCCGCGCAAGTAGTAGAGCTTCGCGCGATGCACGTCGCCGATCTGCATGACCTCGATCTTGTCGATCTTCGGCGAGTGCAGCGGGAACGTCCGCTCGACACCGACCCCAAACGAGTTCTTGCGCACCGTGAACGTCTCGCGGGCGCCGGCTCCCTGGCGCTTGAGGACGATCCCCTCGAACACCTGGATCCGCTGGCGCGAGCCCTCGATGACGCGGAAATGCACGCGCACCGTGTCGCCCGCCTTGAAGCGCGGCACTTCGCGCAGCTGGCGGCGCTCGATGTCCTGGATGATCGTGCTCATGTGAAAAGGGGGCCGGAGCCGGCCGAAATCGTAGCAGGAAGCCCCTTGCCGGCTACCGGAAGGTGATCCGGCCGGGCGGCCAGTAGGTCGCGAAGACCTCGCCGATCAGGTTGCCCCGCGGCACGGTTCCCCAGGAGCGCGAATCGCAGGATGAGGCGCGGTTGTCGCCCATGAAGAAGTAGGAGTCCTTCGGGATGCGCAGGGGCGCAATCGTCCTCGTATCCCGGCGCGCATTCTGGATGTACGGCTCGTTCAGCCGTTTCCCGTTGATGTAGACGTAGCCGTTGCGCTCCGACCAGACCTCTCCCGGGAGGCCGATCAGGCGCTTGACGAAGGTGCCGCCCTCGCCGCAGCGCACCGCGGCGAGCGGCGGCGTGTTGAAGACGACGATGTCCCCGCGCCTCGGCGACCAGAGGTCGTAACAGAAACGGCAGGCAAGGACACGATCCGAGAACTGGGCCTCACAGCCCGTGTCGGGGCGGGCGCAGTGCAGGGTCGGCTCCATCGAGCTCGACGGGATCCGGTACGGGTTCACGACCCACGCCTTGATCGCGAGCACGATCGCGATCGCGCCGACGATCGTGACGAGCCAGTCGATCGTCACACGCCAGCCGTGGGGCAGTCCTTCGGTCAGGTAGTCGATCGGGTTCCTCAGCGGACCTGCTCCCTTCGCCAGCTTTCGATTCGCGCATGGTCGCCCGAGAGCAGCACGTCGGGCACCCGCCAGCCCCGGTATTCCGCAGGCCGCGTGTAGTGAGGGTACTCAAGCCCGCCACCAAGCTCGTCGGAGAACGACTCGAACTCGCCGGACCCCTCGCTCAGCGCACCGGGCAACCGGCGCGCGAGCGCATCGATGAGCACCATCGCCGGCAGATCGCCGTTCGAGAGCACGTAGGGACCGATCGAGATCGCGTCGGTGGCGAGATGCTCGACGACGCGCTCGTCGAAACCCTCGAACCGCGCGGAGAGGAGCGTCAGGTGCCGGGCGAGAGCGAGTTCCTCGACGACCGCCTGGGTCAGCTGCCTGCCCTTCGGTGTGAGCGCGATCACCGGGTGCGAGGTCGGGCCCCCGTACACCGCGTCGAGCGCCGCGGCGACCACGTCGACGCGCAGCACCATGCCGGCGCCGCCGCCGTAGGGCGTGTCGTCGACCTGTCCGTTCCGGAGCGGGGTCGAGTCGCGGTAGGAGTGCAGGCGGAGGTCGAGCTCGCCGCCGAGCACGGTCGCGACCGGCCGCTGCTCGGTGAGCCAGGCGAAGGCGTGCGGGACGAGCGTGAAGACGTCGAGTTGCATTACTCGGTGAAGCCCTGCGCCACCGTGATGTGGCCCGCGGTGACGTCGATCTCCAGGATGCAGTCCTCCACCATCGGCAGCAGCACACCGGTGTCGAGCTCGAGCACGTCGTTGGCGACCCCGGCCCTCACCAGCTTGACGCTTCCGAGTGCGCGCCCGTTCTCCTCCGAGACCGGGAGCCCGACGAGCTCGAAGGCGTAGTACTCGTCCTCACCCGTTGCAGGCAGCGTGTCGCGCGGAACCTCGAGGGTCGTGCCGCGCTCGACGTCGCGGTCGAGCTTCACGACGGGGCGCCCCGACGAGCGGCGGTGCGCGACCACCTCGACCGGCTGCCCGCCGGCGAGGAAGCGCGCGCCGGTCTTCCACCAGCGCTCGTCGTCCGAGGGCTGCTCGACGAAGAACGCGCCGTCGATCCCGTGGGGCCGGCCCACTTTCCCGATCTGGACGTTCACCGCGGCATGGACTCCATGTAGGCGATCGCCTCCTCACGGGTCACCGCGATGCGCAGGTTCTCGGCGATGAACTCGTCACCGGTCGGCCAGCCCGAGGCGCGGATCCCGGCGACCGCCATTTCGACGTCGATCGGGGTTCGGCGGTGCTCCGGCTCACCGCCGTCGACAAGCGCCCAGAAGGCGGCTACCTCGCCTTCGTAGGCCATCCCGACCGAACCGGCGTTCACGACCCGCAGGTCGCCGACACGACGGTCGAACTGGTGGTGGGTGTGGCCGATCACGACCGTGCCGGTCACGCCGCCGAACATGCGCAGGATCTCGGCGTCCTCGGTGACCGCGGTCGTGCAGAGCAGGTCGCTCGTCGGCGTCGCGTGGCAGTAGAGGACGCCGTCGAGCTCGGCCGCCATGGGCAGAGCGGCGAGCCATGCGACCTCGTCCGCATCGAGCAACGAGCTGTCCCAATCGTCCACGTCGCGCTCGGCGTTGCCGCGAATGAGCGTCGCATCGAGCGACCGCACGATCTCGAGCGTCTCCCGAGGGCACGGCCCACCGAGGAAGTCGCCGCCGAACACGATCGCGTCGGCATCGGCGTCGAGTTGGGCCAGAACGGCCTCGAGCGCCCACGGCATCGCATGGACGTCGTTCAGGACCGCGACCCGCAACCGTCAGTCCGGATCGGCGATCTCGACGAGCACACGCTGCCCCTCGCGGGCGGCGCTCGCGCGCACGAGCGTGCGCAGGGCGCGAGCGATCCTGCCCTGGCGGCCGATCACCTTGCCGACGTCGTCCGCGGCGACGTGGAGCACGAGCACGAGCGAGCCGTCGCGCTCCTCGGTGTCCACGCGCACGGCGTCGGGATCGTCGACGAGCTCGCGCGCGAGGTACGCGAGCAGCTCCGCCACGGCTACCCGCTCCCGGCGCCGGCAAAGCCGGCGGCTTCGCTCTTGGGCGGCTCCGTCAAGCCTACGCCGCCGCCTTACTTCTCGATGCCGGAGATCTTGATCAGCTTCGCGACCGCCTCGGTGGGCTGTGCGCCCTTGCCGAGCCAGTCCTTGACCTTGGCCGCGTCGAGATCGATCGTCGACGGGTCGGTCTGCGGGTTGTAGCGACCCACGATCTCGAGGAACTTCCCGTCGCGAGGCGAGCGCGAGTCAGCGGCCACCACACGGTAGATCGGGTTCTTCTTCGAGCCCACGCGGGTGAGCCTCAGCTTGACTGCCATTCGATTCCTTTACCTCCGTCCGGCCTTTTTCTTCTTACGCTTGACGCCCGACTTCCGTCCTGCGGAAAGTGCCTCGGGTGCCTGTTGGGTCGTGAGGGCCGGCATCTTCCCCCGCCCCATCTGCTTCATCATCTTCTCCATCTGCTTGCGCGCCTCGAGCAGCTGGTTCACCTGCTCGACGGTCGCTCCGGAGCCTTTGGCGATCCGAATCCGCCGCTTGCCGTCGATCACGATAGGCGAACGGCGCTCCTGCGGCGTCATCGAGAGCACGATCCCCTCTACCCGGCCCATCTGCCGCTCGTCGACTTCGACGTCCCCGAGCTCGGCCTTCATGCCCGGGATCATCTGCAAAAGCCCCTGCAACGGCCCCATCCGCCGCAGCATCTTGTACGCCTTCAGGAAGTCGTCGAACGAGAACTGCCCGGCCGCCAGGCGCTGCTCCAGCTCGGCCTGCTCGTCCTGCTCCACCGCAGCCTCGGCCCGTTCGATCAGCGTCAGCACGTCGCCCATGCCGAGGATGCGCGAGGCCATCCGGTCGGGGTGGAACACCTCCAGCGCGTCGAGCTTCTCGCCGGTCGAGGCGAACTTGATCGGCTTGCCGGTGATCGCCTTGACCGACAGCGCCGCACCGCCGCGCGCGTCACCGTCGAGCTTGGTCAGGATCACGCCGTCGAAGGCGATCCGCTCGTCGAAGGCCTGCGCCACGTTGACGGCCTCCTGGCCGGTCATCGCGTCGAGCACGAGCAGGATGTTGTGCGGCTTCGCCTCGTCGCGAACCCGCGCCAGCTCCTCCATCAGCTCCTCGTCGATCTGCAGGCGTCCCGCCGTGTCGACGATCACCGTGTCGAGGCCGTCAGCCCGGGCGCGCTCGATCCCACTGCGCACGGCCTCGACCGCGTCCTTCGTGTCGGTACGGAAGACGGGCACCTGGATCTGCGCGCCGAGCTGCTCGAGCTGGTCGATCGCGGCCGGGCGCTGCAGGTCGGCGGCGACGAGGCCCGGCTTGCGTCCCTGCTTGCGCAGTTCGAGCGCGAGCTTCGCGGACGTCGTCGTCTTGCCCGAGCCCTGGAGGCCGGCGAGCAGAATCACCGTGAACTTGCCGAACGCGAGCCCCGACGAGCCCTCGCCCATCAGCGCGGTCAGCTCGTCGTGAACGACCTTGACGACCTGCTGGCCCGGCGTGAGGCTCTTCAGCACCGATTCGCCGAGCGCCTGCTCACGTACACGGGCGACGAAATCGCGAACGACGGTGAAGTTGACGTCGGCCTCGAGCAGCGCGAGGCGGATCTCGCGCATGGCGCGCGAGATCGCCTCCTCGTCGAGCTTCCCCTTCTTGCGGAGGTCGCCGAGGGCGCTCTGGAGCTTGTCTGCGAGGCTGTCGAACACGAGCGCGCATGGTAGCCCGGCGCCGTCTACGATCGGGCCGTGCCCTGGACCGCCTCGGACGACCGCTACCGGCAGATGCGCTACCGCCGCAGCGGCCGGAGCGGCCTGCAGCTGCCGATGATCTCCCTCGGGCTCTGGCACAACTTCGGCGGCGACCGGCCGCTCGAGACGGCCCGGGCGATCCTCCGGCGCGCGTTCGACCTGGGCATCACGCATTTCGACCTCGCGAACAACTACGGGCCGCCGTTCGGTTCTGCCGAGGAGACGTTCGGGCGCGTCCTCCGGGACGACCTCCGCCCCTACCGCGACGAGCTCGTGATCTCGACCAAGGCGGGCTACGACATGTGGCCGGGCCCGTACGGCGAGTGGGGCTCGCGCAAGTACGTGCTCGCCTCCCTCGACCAGTCGCTCGCGCGGATGGGGCTCGACTACGTCGACATCTTCTACTCGCACCGCTTCGACCCCGACACGCCGATCGAGGAGACGATGGGCGCGCTCGACACCGCGGTGCGCTCGGGCCGGGCGCTGTATGCCGGCATCTCGTCGTACTCACCCGAGAAGACGCGCGAGGCCTCCGAGATCCTCGAAGCGCTCGGCACCCCGCTCCTCATCCACCAGCCGTCGTACTCGCTGCTGAACCGCTGGATCGAGCCGGAGCTCCTCGACACGCTCGACGGGCTCGGCGTCGGCTGCATCGGCTTCTCGCCGCTCGCGCAGGGGATGCTCACCGACAAGTACCTGAACGGCATTCCGGAGGGGTCGCGTGCCGCCGAGAACTCCTCGCTCTCGCCCGACCTGCTCACCGACGAGACGCTCGGGAAGGTCCGAGCGCTCAACGAGATCGCAGCCAGGCGCGGCCAGTCGCTTGCGCAGATGTCGCTCGCCTGGACCCTGCGCGACCCGCGCATGACCTCGACGCTGATCGGGGCCTCGTCGGTCGCCCAGCTCGAGGACTCGCTCGGCGCCCTGGAGCGGCTCGACTTCTCGAACGACGAGCTCGCCGAGATCGACGGCTACGCGACGGACGGCGGCGTCAACCTCTGGGCCCGCTCGAGCAGCGAGTAACCCGTCGACGGTCGGAGCCTCGGATTCGTAGATTCACGCGGCGACTGCGCCGCACTTCGGTCGGTGCCTGGCACCAACCAGGGCATCCCGCCCCAGTCCCCTGAGATTGCCAGCGAGCCGACTGAACCGCAAGGCACCTGGGCGAGAGGTTCCACCATTGGCACACGCTCGTGGCACTTCTGACGGTGCCTGGCACCGACCGCATGGCACCGACCGCAGGGGGTGCGCCGCCTGACCATGGCACTTCTGACGGTGCCTGGCACCGACCGCAGGGGGTGCGCCGCCTGACCGCGGCCTGGGGCTGGCCGCCGAGAGCGCCTGGGCGGCAGGGTCATTCGGCGAGCAGCGCGCGTGCGAAGTCGGCCGGATCGAAGGGGCGCAGGTCGTCGAGCCCTTCGCCGACGCCGACGAGCTTCACCGCCAGGCCGAGCTCGTAGGCGATCGCCACGGCGATGCCGCCCTTGGCCGAGCCGTCGAGCTTCGTCAGCGCAACACCGGTCACGCCGACTGCCTCGTCGAAGAGGCGCGCCTGTTGCAGCCCGTTCTGCCCGGTGGTCGCGTCGACGACGAGCAGCACCTCGTGCGGGGCACCCTCGACCCTGCCTGCGATCACGCGGCGCACCTTTGCGAGCTCGTCCATCAGGTTCGTCTGCGTGTGCAGCCGGCCCGCGGTGTCGACGATCACCACGTCGGTGTTCGAGCCGACGGCGTCGTAGGCGACCGCCGCGGGATCGCCGCCGCGCTCCCCGCCGACGAACTGCGCCCCCGCGCGCTGCGCCCAGATCTCGAGCTGCTCCTCGGCCGCGGCCCGAAACGTGTCCGCGGCGCCGAGCGTCACGCTGCAACCGTGCTCGCGCAGCCTGCTCGCGAGCTTGCCGATCGTTGTCGTCTTGCCGGTCCCGTTCACGCCGACGACGAGGATCACCGCCGGCTCGTGCCGGACGTCGAGCGTCGGCGGCTCCCCGAAGAGGGCGGCGATCTCCTCGGCGAGCGCCGCGGTCAGATCGGGCAGGTCCTGGCGCGCCTCGAGCCGCCGCACGAGCTCGGCCGTGGCGCGCACGCCGACATCCGCGTAGATCAGCGCCTCCTCGAGCCGCTCCCATGATGCATCGTCGGACGGGTCGAACGCTGCCACCGCAAGCTGCTCGGTGAGGGCGCGGCGCGACTTGCCGAGCGATTCGCGCAGCCTCCCGAAGAAACCGCGCTGCTCGGCCTCGCTCTCCGCGGGCGCATCGGAATCGCCCAACATCTGTCCCCAGCTCCTCGCCACGCCCGGGGCACGTTAGCGGGAGGCACGGCCTCGCCTTCGTCAGAAGCTCTCAGGCGGCGGCGTCGACCCGATACGAGTGGCGGAAGCTCGCAAGCGCCACCGTGCTCGCGACGCGCAGGGGTCCCGTGGAGGCGAGAACGTTCTCCGGCCAGTCGTGGCGGCGCCGCTCGAGGGCGGTGTACCACCCGCGCTCGTCGCATTCGACGAGGAAGAGCTCCACCATCGTCTGCTCGAGCATGAAAGCGCGCTTCCACGGGAACCGCTTCCCCTCGACCCAGTCGAGCGACAGCGCGTCGACCTCGCTCCAATCGGCGGCCGGATAGAGCAGGTCGAGGTCGACGTGCTCGCGCGGCCGGATCAGGCCGCGCAGCTCCTCACCCCAGCCGCCGAAGATCCAGGTGACGACCCCGTGCGCGTCGAGCACGCCCACTGCACGCTCGACGAACGCGAGGTCGTTCATGCCGTCGCCGCGATCTCTTCGTCTCGCGGCAGCCGGCGCGAGACGATCTGCGAGATGCCGTCGTTCCCCATCGTGACGCCGTAGAGAACGTCGGCGGCCTCCATCGTGCGCTTCTGGTGGGTGATCACGATGAACTGTGCGCGATCCGCATAGGTGCGCAGCAGTTCGGTGAACCGGCCGATGTTGGTGTCGTCGAGCGCCGCCTCGACCTCGTCGAGGAGATAGAACGGGCTCGGGCGGGCGAGGAAGAGCGAGAACAGGAACGCGATCGCGCCGAGGGCCTTCTCGCCACCCGACAGCAGCGAAAGCCGCGTCACGCGCTTGCCGGCCGGGCGCAGCTCGACCTCGATGCCGGGCTCCTCGTCCTCGTCCTCGGGCTCGGTCAAGTGCAGCCACCCCTCGCCGCCGGGGAAGAGCGTGGCCGCGACCTCGTGGAAGTGGAGCTCGACAGCGGCAAATGTCTCCGCGAACCGCGTCTCGACCGTGGTCGTGAGCTCGTTGCGCAGCTTCTCGAGCTCGTCGAGGCTCTTTTCCAGATCGGCGCGCTGCACCGACAGCTCCTCGAGGCGCTCCTTCTCGGCGTCGTACTCCTCCTTCGCGAGCGGGTTCACCTGGCCGAGCTGCTCGCGGCGGCGCTCGTAGCGGGCGAGCTTGTCGGCGAGCTCGTTGCGGTTCTCGCCCTCGGCCGGCTCGGCGCCCGCTGCGTCGAGCCTGCGCTTCGCCTCGTCGCGCTCTGCGTCGGTGCGGGCGAGCTCGACGTCGACCGCGGCAAGCTGCTCGCCGGCAAGGCCGGCTGCCTGGCGCAACTCGACCTCCTCGGCCCCGAGGCGCCGCAGCGCCGCGCCGAGGTCGGTCGTGCGGGCGGCTTGCGCCTCGACGCGCTCGCGTACCGGCACGTCGAACCGCTCGATCTCGATCGCGAGCGCCTGCTCGAGCCGCCCGGCGCCCGCCACCAGGCGCTCCAGCACGAGCTCGGTCGGCCGGCGCGCGCGGGCCGGATCCGTGTCGGCCAGGGCGCGGGCGGCGCTGCCGGCGCGCTCGGCGGCGTCCTCGGCGGCCCTTGCGGCCTCGAGAGCCCGTTCCGACAGGTCCTGGGCCTCGAGGGTCAATTCGGCCAGGTCGCCCGCTGCGGCGGCGCTACGGCCGTGCGCACGGCGTTCGGCGTCGAGGGCGCGCGCGTCGACCGCGGCGAGTGAGCGCCGCAACTCGCCCTCGCGCGCGGCGATGCCGCGCAGTTCCTCGGCCAGCAGGCCTCCCCGCTCCGCGAGCGGCGCCTCGAGGCGGCCGGCGGCAGCGGCCGCAACCCTCAAGGTCTCATCGAGCCTTTCGGCTCCGGCGACGAGACGGCCAAGCCGCGACGGATCCGCGCGGCGCACGTTGCGCAGGTGCGCGACCGGCGCGAACCGCTTGGCGGCCAGCTGGGCTCGCGCGGCGGCCTCGTGGGTGCGCGACGCGGCAACGGTGGCGCGCGTCGCAAGCTCCTCCACCTCGGCACGAAGCTCGCGACGGCGCGCGTCGAGCTCGAGGAGCACTGCCTCGGCGGTCTCGCCGGAGAACCACAGCTCGCCCCGCTCGGGATCCCAGCCCAGGCCGTCCTCGGTCACGGCGGTCACCTTCGAGGCGAGCAGCTGCGCGCGCGGCACGACCGGAACATCGACGAGCTCGCGCGGGTCGCGGCCGACGAGGACGATCACCGAGCCGAGACCCAACGCAGATGCACGCTCGACGAGTTCGAGCCCCCGCGCAGGGTTCGCGGCGAGAACGGCCGAGGCCCGGTGGCCGAGCGCAGCCGCTGTCGAGCGCTCTGCGCCCGCCGCGACCTCGAGCATCTGCAACGCGAGCTGTTCGCCCTCCTCGGCAAGCGCACGCGCCGCAGGCGGCAGGCCTTCACGCTCGGCGAGCGACTGCTCGAGCGCCGTCAGACGTTCGCGCGCAAGGCGCACCCGCGCCTCGAGATCCTCCTGCTCGCGCACCGCGGCGCGGGCGGCGGCGTCGGCCTCGTCGGCGGCCTCCCCGAGCTGCGCGGGCGAAGGCCCGGCCGGCACCCGTTGCGCCTCCGTCAGCTCGCTCCGCAGCTCCAGGAGCAGGCGCTGCGCCGACTCGTGGCGCACCCCGAGACGCTGGGCTGCGCCCCGTAGGGCGAGCAGCGCGTCACGGCCGCCGCCGGTGAGATGCGACTCGGCCTCCGCACGGGCGCCGAGCACGTCGTCGAGCTCCGCTGCGAGCGCTGCCTGCGCGCCGCGCTCGATCGCAGCGATGCGTGCCCAACGCTCCTCCGCCTCGACCTGGAGCCGCGCGCGCTCCGCGGCCGCCGACTGCGCGGCCGTGGCGGCGTCGCGGGCGGCCGCTTCGAGCCCGGCCGAACTCGAAGAGTCGTAGGAGCGCACCGACTGAAGCTCGGCGCGCAGCGACGCGGAAAGCGACGCAGCCGACTCGCGACGCAACACGATGCGCTCGCCGCCGCTGCGCAGCCGGTACAGGGCCGCGGTCGCCTGCTCGCGCCCACCGGCCGAGTCGGTCAGCTCCTCCTCGGCGCGTTCCCGCTCGGCGACGAGCGCGGCAATCTTCTCGTCGAGCGCACGCCGCTCCTGCGCGCTCGCAGTGCGCCTGCCCTCGGCTTCGGCGCGCCGCTGGGCGAGGCGCGCGAGATCGAGCGTCGCGATCGCGGCCTGCAGCCGTGCGATCTCCACCCCGAGCTTCGCGGCGCGCTCCGCCGCGGTTGCCTGCAGCGCCAGCGGGCGGAGGCGCTTCTTGACCTCGTCCTCGAGGTCGCGTGCGCGCTCGACCTGCACCGCGACCCGCGCGAGTTTCAGCTCGGCACGATGCCTGCGGCGCTTGAAGCGGCCGAGGCCGGCGGCCTCCTCGACCAGTTCGCGCCGCTCGGACGGCTTCGAGTTGAGCACCGTCTCGACGCGGCCCTGCGAAATGACCGAGCGCAGACCACCGCCGAGCCCCACGTCCGACAGCAGCTCAACGAGGTCGATGCGCCGAACCGGAGTCTTGTTGACGAGGTACTGGCCCTCGCCGCCGCGGTTCAACCGCCGCGCGACCGAGACCTCGCTGTACGGGAGGTCAGGCCAGGCGCCGTCGGCGTTGTCGAACAGCAGGTCGACCTCGCAGAAGTCGGTCGGCTGGTGGCCGGCCGAGCCGGCGAAGAGCACGTCGTCGGGCTTCTCGGCGCGCAACTCGCCCGGGCTCATCGACCCGGTCGCCCAGAGGATGGAGTCCGAGACGTTGGACTTCCCCGATCCGTTCGGGCCGACGACGACGGCCACGCCGGGCTCGAGCCGGATCTCGACCGGGTCGACGAACGACTTGAACCCGCGAAGCTTGATCGCCTTGAGGTGCACGCGGCGAGGCTACCCGGCGGCTAGGACGGTGCCGTCACGGCAATGGTCAAAAGGGCTTCTTTCGCCGCCGTCTGCTCGGCGTCCTTCTTCGACCGGCCCGTCCCCGTGCCGAGCACCTCGGCGTCGATGATCGCCGCAGCGGTGAACGAGCGGTCGTGCGGTGGCCCCTCCACCTTGAGCGTCGTGTAGGACACCGAACGACCCGTCCGGGCGAGCTGCTCCTGGAGCTCCGTCTTGTGGTCGACGAAGGTGTTCAGGGCGTACTCGATCCGCGTCTCGAACGCCTGCACGACCGCGGCCTCGATCGCCTCGAACCCGTGCTCGAGATAGAGCGCGGCGAGCGCCGCCTCGAGGAGCGCCGCCAGCACGTTGCGGTTTTGCGAGAGCCGGTCGGCGTCCTGCGTGCCCTCCCCGGCCAGGCGCTCGCCGAGCTGGAGCTCACGCGACACGACCGCGCAGCTCGCGCGCGAGACGACGTGCGAGCGCACCTTCGCCATTCGCCCCTCGGTGAAATCGGGGAAACGGTCGAAGAGTGCGCGCGCGATCGCGAGTTCGAGCACCGAGTCGCCGAGAAACTCCAGGCGCTCGTACGAGGCGGTGCGGTCGGCAGCCCACGACGAATGCGTGAAGACCGCCGCCGCGCGGTCCTCCGAGAGCTCGTCGATCAGCTCCCGGAGCGTTGACCCCGGCTTACTGGTGCGAGGTGACGTAGTCGACGGCCTGCCCGACGGTCGTGATCTTCTGGGCATCCTCGTCGGAGATCTTGATCCCGAACTGATCTTCGAGTTCCATGATCAACTCGACCAGGTCGAGCGAATCGGCGTCCAGGTCGTCCTGGAACGACGCCTCTTCGGTGATCTGATCTTCTTCGACGCCGAGCTGCTCCGTCAGAACTTCCTTGACGCGCTCGAGGACCTCTTCACGCGACGCTGCCATGTCACCTCAATGTGGGTCGGGGGTGGAAAACCGGGCGATCATACACGGACGCGCTCGGGGAGCCGCTCCGCGAGGCGCTCGACGACCCGGTGCTCGGCCCCCCGGGCTGCCAGCCGGACCGCGTTCGCGATCGCCTTGCGACCAGAATTCCCGTGCGCGATCACCGCCAGGCCGCGCAACCCAAGCAGGTAGGCACCGCCGTAGGTGTCAGGGTCGAAGCGCCTGCGCATGCGCCGTGCCGCAGGTCTGATCAGGAGGCCGCCGAGCTTGCCGGTGGGGGTCGCAGAGATCTCCTCGCGCAGCTCGGCGAGGAGCTCCTTGATCGTTCCCTCGAGCAGCTTGAGGGCGACGTTGCCGGTGAACCCGTCCGTGACGACAACGTCGGCTGCGCCGCGGAGGAGATCGCGGCTCTCGGCGTTGCCGGCGAAATTGAGCCGGTCGTCCGCCCGCAGAAGCGCGTGCGCTTCGAGCGTCAGCTGGTTGCCCTTCCCGTCCTCCTCCCCGATCGAGAGGAGGCGCACCTCGGGCCGGCGGACGTTGAGCAGCTCCTCGCTGAAGATGGAGCCCATGTGGGCGAACTGGACGAGGTGTTCGGCTCGCGCGTCGGCGTTCGCCCCGGCATCGAGGAGAACGCTCGGGCCGTTCCGCGCCGGGATGGGCACGGCGATCGCGGGGCGCAGGACTCCGGGGAGCCGGCGCAAGTGGAGGAGGGCGGCGGCGAGCACCGCTCCCGTATTGCCGGCCGAGACGGCTGCGTCCGCGCGGCCGTCGGCGACGGCTCGGAGGCACTGAACGAGGCTCGAATCGGACTTCGCGCGCACCGCTTCCGCCGGTTTGTCCGTCATGCCGATCATTTCGGTTGTCTCGTGCAGCGGCAGGCCGTGGGTGTCGAGACCCGCCGGGCCGTAGAGCGTCACCTCGATCCCGTCCGCGGCCGCCTCGAGCGCGCCGAGGACCACCTCAACGGGTGCGTTGTCTCCACCGAGTGCGTCGACGGCGACGCGGGTCACTTACGGGGCTTGGAGGCGGAGCGGTTCGACTTCGCGGCCCTTGTAGGTGCCGCAGGTCGGACAGATGCGGTGCGCGCGCTTCGGTGACCCGCACTGCGGGCACGTGTTGACGCGCGGAGCCTCGAGTGAGTGTGTGGCGCGACGCTTGTCACGGCGCGACTTGGACGTTTTCCTCTTTGGGACAGCCATGAGCGGGCGCCAGTCTAGCGAAACAACGCGCTTTCTCGTTGCTGCGCGAGCTCAATCGGTTCGTAGCGACCGACTAGCTCTTGTCGCGGAGCGCTTCGAGCGCGGCCCAGCGATCCTCGCCGGGCGGCTCCTCGTGGGTGTGCGGCTCGTCGTTTTGGTTCTTGCCGCACACGCCGCAGAGCCCGGCGCAGTCCGGGCGGCAGACGATCTTCTCCGGCAGCGCGAGCGCGATCGCATCCCGCGCCCACGCCGACAGGTCGATGTTCATGCCGGTGACGTACTCGGTGCGCATCTCCTCGTCGGCGGGCTTCTCGTCCTGGTACTCCCGCGCGCGAATCGGCAGCTCGAGGACGGCGTCGCCGAGGCAGCGGTAGCAGGGGCCGTAGAGGCGAGCCGTGAAGGCGAGTGTGAAGACCGTCCCGGTGGTCGCCCGCGTGATCTCGAACCCGGCCGGCACCTGGTCGGGCACCGGCAGGTAGCGCTGGCCGCCGAAGTCGAAAGCGGCAAGCTCGAGCTCGAGCTCGTCGCGGTGCTGCTCCCCGGGACGGAGCTTCACCTGGCGCAAGCTGAAACTTGTCACCAGACAAGCGTAGCGCCGCCCCGTCGCGCGAATCCGTCCCCCACCCTGCGGTCACAGGCAGTCGACGCCGGAGCCGGGCTCCGCCCGGCGGGAGGCACGACCCGGGCTGCAGCGGCGTCAGGGAAGGGAGGGCATCGGGAGGGAAACCGCGAGGTTTCCCTCCCGACTAATAGTTCGAGCCGTTGTCGGAGAGGTCGACCGGGCCGAGGCCGGCGACGACCGACTCCTGCGAGCGCTCGTGCAGCCGCTCGCGGCCGCGGCGGACCGCCACCAGGAACTTGTCGAGGTTCGTCTCCAGCGTCGCGAGCATGCCGTCGGCCCAGTCCTCCATCTCGAGGCGCATCTCGCGGGCAGAGCGCCGCGCCTCGTCGATGATCTCCTGCGCCTGCCGCTCCGCGAGCTTGACGATCTCGGTCTGCGACGCCTCGCGCACGGCCTGCTCGCGCGCCTCCTGGAGCAGCCGATCCTGCTCGCGCTTGGCCTCGGCGAGCATCTCCTGCCGCTCCTTGACGATCCAGCGAGCCTGCTTGATCTCTTCCGGGATCGTGGCGCGCATCTGGTCGAGGATGTCGTAGATCTCCTCGCGGTCGATGCGAACCTGGTCGGTCAGGGGCACGGCCTTGGCGTTGTGCACCAGGTCGTCGAGCTTGTCGATCAGAACGAGGACATCCATCGGGGTTGCAGTCTACTCCTGGTCGGATAGCGGAGCGCCACCGCGACCGTTCGGGAACATCTCCTTCAGGCGCACGGCAACGGCCTTCGGAACCAGCTCCTCGACATTTCCGCCGAAGGAGGCAATCTCCTTCACCCCGCTCGACGAAACGAAGCTGACCTGGGCGCTCGCCATCACGTACACGGTCTCGATGTCGGGGGCGAGGTGCCGGTTCAGCTGGTTCATCTGAAACTCCCACTCGAAGTCCGAGACGACCCGCAGCCCTTTGACGATCACCTTGGCATCCCACCGGCGGGCGAAGTCGACCACGAGCTCGCTGAACACGTCGACCTCGATGTTCTCCACGGCTCCTGCGAGGGCGTCCTTGAGGAACTGGACCCGCTCCGGCACCTCGAACATCGGGCTCTTGTGGTGGGGATTTCGCACCACGCCGACAACGACGCGGTCGAAGATCCGCGCCGCCCGCCGGATCACGTCGACATGCCCGTTGGTCACGGGGTCGTAGGTGCCGGGATAGATGGCGGTGATCACTTCTCGTACAGGGTAAGCCGTGCGGAGCCGTACTTGCGGGATGTGCGCACCACGAGGCCCGGCAGGTCGAGCGGGTCGGCGCGGCCCGACGACTCGTAGACGAGCACGCCGTCGTCCGAGAGCAAGCCCGCCAGGTGCGGCGCCAGCTTCGCGTGGTCGTAGTCGTAAGGTGGGTCGCAGAGCACGAGGTCGTACCGGCGGCGATCCCGCGACGCGGCGCGCGCGGCATCCTGGCAGAGCACGGTACCGCGCAACTTGAGTTTGTCGAGGTTCGCGCTGATCGTCCGGCAGGCGTCGCGATCGGACTCGACGAAGGTCGCGGTCGCCGCGCCGCGCGAAAGCGCCTCGAGCCCGAGTCCACCCGAGCCGGCATAGAGGTCGAGCACGTCGGCGCCGTCCACGGGGCCGACGAGGTTGAAGGCGTTCTCGCGCACGCGGTCGGACGTCGGGCGGGTGTCGCGTCCGCGCGGCGCCGCAATCCGCTGGCCTCTATGCGAGCCCGCGATGATCCGCATTTGCGAGCATCCTCTCGACCTCGTCCTGCCAGGGACCATCCTCGCCGCCCAGCTCTGCCGCAAGGTTGCGGGCGCGCTCGATCAGCGCATGGTCGACGCGTAGCTTCGTGAACCGAAGCTCGCTCCAGCCGGACTGCTTCGTTCCGAGCAAGTGCCCTTCGCGCCGCAGCTCGAGATCGATCTCAGCCAGCTCAAAGCCGTCGGTCGAGTCGACGAGTGCCTGCAGCCGCTGGCCGGCGACCTCGCCGAGCTCGTCGAGAGGACGCGAGATCAGCATGCAGTAGCTCTGTTCGGCGCCCCGGCCGACGCGGCCGCGCAGCTGGTGCAGCTGGGCAAGCCCGAAGCGGTCGGCCTCCTGCACGATCATGATCGTCGCGTTCGGCACGTCGACACCGACCTCGATGACGGTGGTGGCGACGAGGACGTCGAGCTCGCCGTCCTTGAACTGCCGCATCACCTCGCGCCGGTCGGCCGGCTTCAGCTTCCCGTGCAGCAGCCCGACTCGGTAGTCCTTCAGCTCGGCGCGCCGCAGACGCTCGGCCTCGGCCTCGGCCGCCCGCGCGAGCGTCGTCTCCGACTGCTCGATCAACGGACACACGACGTAGGCCTGACGCCCCGCATCGAGGTGCTTTCGGAGATGCAGGTAGACGGCGCTCGAGCGCTCGGCGCTGACACGGCTCGTGATGATGGGCTTGCGGTCGGCAGGCGGTTGCGCGATCTCGCTCACGGCCAGGTCGCCGTAGATCGTCAGGGCGAGCGTGCGGGGAATGGGCGTCGCGGTCATGTGCAGGGCGTGTGGCGAGCGGCCCTCCGCGAGGGCCGTGCGCTGCTCCACACCGAAGCGATGCTGCTCGTCGACGACGGCCACCGCCAGGTCGGCGAACTCGACCTCGCGCTGGATTAGCGCGTGCGTCCCGACCACGATCTGCGCGACGCCGTTTGCGATCTCGCCGCGGATCTTCTTCGCGCCGACCGAGCCGGTCAGCAGGACGCAGCGAACGCCGAGTTGGGCGCAGAGCGGTTCGAGCGTGAAGAAGTGCTGCTCGGCGAGCGTCTCGGTAGGCGCCATCAGTGCGCCCTGGTGGCCGCCTTCGACGGCGCGCAGGAGCGCGTAGAGCGCCACGACCGTCTTGCCCGAGCCGACGTCACCCTGCAAGAGCCGCTGCATCGGCGTCGTCTGGGCGAGGTCGAGGTCGATCTCGACGATCGCGCGCTCCTGGTGGGCCGTCAGCGTGAAGGGCAGCACACCGCGGTAGCGCTCGATCAGCTCGCCGGGCCGCTCGAGCGGCGGTGCGACGGCGCCGGTCGTCCGCAGCCGGGCGACGGCGAGCTGCAGCACGAGCAGCTCGTCGAGCGCAAGCCGCTGCCGCGCCTGCTCGGCCTGCGAGTCGTCCACCGGGAAGTGCAGCGCGGCGAGCGCGTCACGGCGGAGCGGCAACTCGTGCTCGGCCGGCAGCGGGTCGGGGTAGCTCCGCGCATGCTCTTTGAGCGCGAAACGCACGAGCTCGCGCAGGCGCGTGGAGGGGATCTGCTCGCTCGCCGGGTACACCGGGGCGCGATCGGCCGTCCTGCGTGCCTCCTCGACAGCGATGTCGTGGCTCTTGACAGCGAACCCGTAGCGTCCGAGCTTGCCGCGCAGGCGGAGCTTTGTGCCGGGGACGAGCTGGTCGGCGAGCCAGGGCTGGTTGAAGAACGAGGCGCTGACCGTCGCACCGCTCGAGTCACGGACCAGCGCGGTGACGAGCGTCCGCCGCCCACGCAGCGGCCTGGCGCGTGCGCTTACTACTCGACCTTCGATCGCGACCTCTCCCTCGGCTGCTCCGAGGGATGCGATCGGGACCTGGTCGACGGCGCTCTCGTAGCGGCGCGGCGCGTGCAGCAGCAGGTCGCGCACCGTCTCGATCCCGAAACCGCGCAGCCGGCGCGCGAGCGTGACGCCGACGCCCGGCAAGCTCGTCACGTCGAGCCGATCGAGCTGCTGCGGCGGCGTCCAACCGCGCGGACGCGGCCAGTCGATCTGGACCACACCTGTAAAACCCGCGTGCATTCGGGTCATCGTCGCCACCGAACGGGAGCATAGGACCCGGACCGGACGGTACGGTCCCGGCTATGCGAGCCCTGCTCCTGACCCGCGAGTTTCCGCCCGACGTCTACGGCGGCGCGGGGGTGCACGTCGAGTACCTCGCACGCGAGCTGCGCAAGCGCATCGACCTCGACGTTTACTGCTTCGGCGGGGCCCGCGAGGGCGCGACGGGCTTCGAGCCGTGGGGCGAGCTCGAGGATGCGAACGCCACGCTGCGCACGATGTCGGTCGACCTCGCGATGGCGGCTGACGCGGCAGGCGCACAGGTCGTCCACTCCCACACGTGGTACGCGATCTTCGGCGGTCACCTGACGAAGTTGCTGCATCGGATCCCGCACGTCGTGACGACGCACAGCCTCGAGCCTATGCGTCCGTGGAAGGCCGAGCAGCTCGGCGCGGGCGGCTACGCCCTCTCGTCCTTTTGCGAGCGCACAGGCATCGAGGGCGCAGACGCGGTCGTCGCCGTGTCGGCAGCGATGCGCACCGACGTCCAGGCCGCCTACCCGGCTGTCGAAGGCGGGCGGATCGAAGTGATCTACAACGGGATCGACACCGAGCAGTACACACCCGACCACGCAACGGACGCGCTCGAGCGCTACGGCGTCCGGGTAGGCGTCCCGACCGCGCTCTTCGTGGGGCGCATCACCCGGCAGAAAGGGATCGTCCATCTCGTGGAGGCCGCGCGCTCGTTCTCGCCGGGCGTGCAGGTCGTCCTCTGCGCCGGTGCGCCGGACGAGCCCGAGATCGAGCGTGCCACGCGCGAAGGGATCGAGCGGCTGCGTGCCGAGCGCGACGACGTCGTGTGGATCGAGGCGATGGTGCCGAAGGAGCACGTGATCCAGCTCCAGACCCACGCCACCGTCTTCTGCGTCCCGTCGATCTACGAGCCGCTCGGCATCGTCAACCTCGAGGCGATGGCCTGCGAGACGCCGGTCGTCGCCTCTACGGTCGGCGGCATCCCGGAGGTCGTCCGGGACGGCGAGACGGGGCTGCTCGTCGACGTCGAGCTCGGCCCGGGCGGCGACCCTGTCGACCCGCGACGCTTCGCGGCTGACTTTGCGGCACGCGTCAATGAGCTCATTGCCGACCCCGTACGCGCAAAGCGACTGGGTCTCGCCGGACGCCGACGCGCGATCGAGAGGTTCAGCTGGAGCGCGATCGCCGACGAGACGGTCGCGCTCTACGAGCGCCTCGCGGGATAGCGCACAACAGCGTCGACCCCGCCCGACCGTGCGGCGCGCAGCTCGATCGTGCCGCCGTCCACCTCGACGAGCCGCTTGGCGATTGCGAGGCCGAGCCCCGAACCGGGAGCCTTCGAAGCCCGCCAGAACCGGTCGAATGCCCGCTCCCGCTGCTCCGGGGTCAAGCCGGGGCCGTCGTCCACCACGTGCAGCTCGGGGCCCTGCGCGGAGACGACGATCGTCGATCCGATCGGGGCAGCGTCGAGCGCATTGGAGAGGAGGTTGTCGAGCACCTGCTCGACCCGCCCCTCGCCCGCGCGAACGACCGCACCGTCGCCGCGCGCTTCCAGCCGCAGCTCCCGCTCCTCGGCGAGCGGTGACCACAGCTCGACGCGCCGGGCGACGACATCGCCGAGGAGCAGCTCGGCGGCGCTGCCACCCGAGGCGTCGGCACGGGCCAGCTCGAGCAACTCGTCGACCAGGCCCGCCAGGCGCTCGGCCTCAACGAGCGCCGCATCCGTCTCGCCGTTCTCGAGCCGCAGCCGCAGCGCCATCAAGGGCGTTCGCAGCTCGTGTGACGCATCCGCCACGAACTGCTCCTGCGAGGTGAGGAGCGCCGCCAGCTTGGCCGTCGTGCGGTTGAACTCTCCCGCAAGGCGGCGAACATCCGACGGACCGTCGCTTTCGTCGGCGCGCGTCGAAAGCTCGCCGCCCCCCACACGCGCCGCGACCCCTTCGAGCCGGCGCAGAGGACGGGCGATCGACCGCGCGAGCAGGAGCCCGACCAGCGCGACGACCGCGAGCACGATCAGCCCAACGGCGACGAGCGCAACGCGATAACGGTTGACGCGCCCGTCGAGCGCCGAGGTCGGATACGTGATGCGAACGGCGCCGAACACCCTGCCGCCCGAGGCGACGGGCACGGCGACGTACAGCAGCCGGGTGTGCAGCGTCTCCGACGGACGGATGCCGGTGACGGTGATGCCGCGCAACGCAGCGGCGATCTCGGGCCGCGAGCCGAACGATGTCTCGCCCGGCACTGTGGGGTTCGAGTCGGCGATGCTCTTGCCGCTCGTGTCGACAATCACGATGCGACCGCCGGTCTCCGGATAGTAGTTCTTCACGAGGGTCGCGAGCCCTGGCGCGCGCGCACGTCCCTGCAGGGC
This sequence comes from Gaiellaceae bacterium, assembly GCA_035534955.1. GTDB lineage: Bacteria > Actinomycetota > Thermoleophilia > Gaiellales > Gaiellaceae > PALSA-600. Next base: position 52,871 of record DATLQV010000033.1, on the reverse strand, counting down.
GTCTTCGGCCCACGATGCGGCCACGAAGGCGTCGCGCTCCACCTTGGCGGTCAGGTCCTGCTGCTCGTTGCGCGCGTTGACGATCGCGAGCGGCACCTCAAGCGCCACCAGCACGACGATCGTCAGCGCCAGATAGCTGGCGAGGAGGAGCCGGGTCACGCGGCGAGTCGCAGGCCGATCCCGCGCACCGTCTCGATCAAGCCCGGGTCGCCGAGCTTGCGGCGGAGCGCAGCAACATGCACGTCGACGGTCTTCGACGAGCCGTACCACGTCGTGTGCCAAACCTCGCGCAGGATCCGCTCGCGGTCGACGACCGCGCCCGAGTTCCGTGCGAGCACCGTCAACAGGTCGAACTCCTTGCCCGTCAGCTGCACCTCTTCACCGTCGACCATCACGCGATGGCCGCGAAGGTCGATGCGGACGCGGCCGGCGACGATCTCGTCGCCCTCGTCGCGAGGAGCGGCGCTCCGCCGGGCGACGGCGCGGATGCGGGCGACGAGCTCACGGAGGCCGAACGGCTTCACCAGGTAGTCGTCGGCGCCGAGCTCGAGCCCGACGACACGGTCGACCTCCTCGCCGCGCGCGGAGACGACGATGATCGGGACGGTCGATCGCGCACGGATCTCGCGGCAGACCGTCAGACCGTCGATGTCGGGCAGGCGCAGGTCGAGCAAGACGATGTCGGGCTCGTCCGCGGCGAGAGCCTCGGCGCCGGTCGCGGCGCGCACCACCTCGAAGCCTTCACGGCGCAGGCCGTCCATCAGCGGGATCGCAATCGAGTCCTCGTCTTCGACGAGCAACAGGCGCATGTCTCAATCGTTGCAGAGGCAGAGGGCCGCTGCCTCCACGATTTCACCGATTCTTTGCCAAGCCTTCTGTCCGCGCTGGCCCGGCGCTTTCCAGCCGCCTCCTACGGTCGGGGTCATGAAACGCACACATGCTCTCGTCATCGTCCTCGCGGTCGCGGTCGCAGCGGTTGCCGGGACGTTCGCGGCGCTGCGGACGGCGCAGTTGCGCACGACCGCAACGCCGAAGGTGACCGCCGCGCAAATCGCAAGCCAGAACCGAGCCCTCGACAGGGCCCAGGCGGCCCTGAACGCGCAACTTCGACGGCAGCCGCCTGCTCTGCCGCCGCTCCCTCGCGTCGGTACCCCGATCGGCTCCGGCGCCGCCGCTCCCGCTCCGGCCGGGCGGGTCGTCTACGTCCGCCCCAAGCCGCTCGTGCGTGTGATCCACCGCAGCGGCGGCGAAACCGGCGACGACCACGAACTCTCACAACAGAGCTCGAACATCGGGAGCACCTTCGATGACTAAGCAAGTGGCCCGCCTCTACTCGCTGGTCGTCGGCGTCGTCGTCTTCTTCGTCGCCTGGGCGGCAGTCGCCGCCCACCCGTGGCAGACGGCGGCGGCGGTCGATCCCCGGCTCGCCGCGCTCACGGCGCGCAGGCAAGCGGTGCAGAAGCTGTCGGCGCAGGTCAAGCAGACACTCGACCGGCGCTTTGCCGCGTACCGCGTCGCGCTCGCGAAGCGAAACGCCGCGCTCGCCCGGCTCACTGCTGCCGCTCCCGCCGCGTCGGCCCAGGCCGTCTCTGCGCAGCCCGCGCCGGCCACACCGGCCGCCGCGCCTTCTGTGCGCGTCGTCACGCTGCCGCCCCTCATCATCACCAAGACCTCGTGATCGAACGGCACACCTTCCGGGCCATGGGCACGACCGTCGAGCTCCTCGTCGAGGCGGGAGGCGCCGGCGACGCGCTCGCCGCCGGCGAGCAGGAGTTCGAGCGGCTCGAGCAGGTGCTCTCACGCTTCCGCCCCGACTCGGAGCTCGCGCGGCTGAATCGCGACGGCGCGATCGACGGATCGCAGGACCTCCTCGAGGTCGTCGAGCTGGCGCTCGCCGCGCGTGAGCGGACGAACGGCCGCTTCGACCCGACCGTCCACGACGCGCTCGTCGGCGCCGGCTACGACCGGACGTTCGACGAGCTCCAAGCGGACACCGTCGCCGCCGCGACCTCCTGCTCCTGCGGCGGCGGCGTCACCGTGGCCGGCCGCCGGATCGAGCTCGAGCCCGGCTTCCGGATCGACCTCGGCGGCATCGGCAAGGGCTTCGCCGCCGAACGAGTCGCCACGACGCTTGCGCTGACCGGCCCCTGCCTCGTCAGCGCCGGTGGGGACGTCGCCGTCCGCGGCGTCCCCACCGAAGGGACCTGGGCGATCGAGGTCGACGAGCACCTGACGCTCGGCCTCACCCGCGGCGGGCTCGCCACATCCGGTCGCGATCGCCGCCACTGGCGCCGCGCCGGCGCCGACCAGCACCACCTGATCGACCCGAAGACCGGCCGCCCGGCGGTGACCGACCTGCTCCGGGTCACCGCGATCGGCCGCGACGCCGTCGAGGCCGAGGTGCTCGCAAAAGAGCTCTTTTTCGCCGGATCGGTCGAAGCGCTCGAACGCGACGTGCCCGCCGTCCTGATCACCGCCGACGGCCGCACCCTGACCACGGGCGGGCTCGCCTGATGCATCACGACCCCACGTTCTGGCTGATCGCGCGCGCGAGCGGGCTCGCGGCCTACGCGATGCTGACCCTGTCGGTGCTCGCGGGGCTCGTGCTCAAGTCACGCCCGTTCGCGCGGCTGAAGGCCGCTCAGGTCACCGAGGTGCACAAGACGCTCGCCCTCACCGGGCTCGGCGCCCTCGCGCTCCACGCGGCAGCGCTCGTGCTCGACACGACCGTCAAGGTGAGTCTCGCGGCCCTCGTCGTACCGGGCCTCGTCTCCTATCGCCCAGCCGCGGTCGCAGCGGGCGTGGTCGGCGGCTGGCTGTTCGTCGTCGTCACCGTGTCGTTTTGGTTGCGGAAGCGCATCGGCGCACGCAGGTGGCGGCGCCTGCACTGGTTCACCTACGCGCTCTTCGGGCTCGCCACGGTCCACGGCATCACCGCCGGCACCGACGCGGTGCAGCCCTGGGCGCACGGCCTCTACCTCGGCGCCATGGGCTCGGTCGCGGGAGCGACCGCGTGGCGTGCGCTCGTTCCCCCTGCCCGCCGCGCGCCTCTGAAACGAGACCTCGCCTCAGAATGAGCACGTTGGTGCGTATGCTGAGGCAGGAGCTAGCTGCATGAAATGGGCCCTCGGAGTGATGCTCGCCGCGCTCGCGGCGACCGTGACGATCAACGTGCTGCTGCTCGGCTACGGCGGCACGCACAACGACCCGGTCGGGCAGCTGAGCCCGGTCGCGAACCTGCCGCTCCGGCCGCTCGTCGGTCCCACGGCGCCGAGCGGCACCACGCCGAACCGCGGCAGCCGCGAGCCCCGGGCCGCGAGCGCCGACGACTAGTCTCTAGTTCTTCCGCACAGAGAGCTGCCAGGCGTAGTACTCCCTGAACGCCGTCGGCACAGTAGCCATGCGGTGTGCGAGGTGCAGCACCGCATCCCAGTAGAGCGGCGAGAGGTTGTAGTGCGGGAGCGCCGCGCGCTCGTTCGTGCGGCCGCCGTTGGCCGCGAGCAGGTTGGCGGCGGCAAGGATCGCATCGTGTGCGTCGTAGACGTCGCCGCCGAGCCCGTAGGCACGCCAGGTCGCGGGCTCGAACTGCATCGGGCCTTGCGCATCTGCCTTTGCGGTCGTGCGTGCTCGGCCGAAGTCGCTCTCGACGAAGTTGATCGCCGCAAGCAGCTCCCAGCGGATGCCAAAGCGCCGCTGCGCCTCCCGGTAGAAGGAGAGGAGCGTGCCCGCGTGCCGCGCCGGGCCGACGCTCACCCCGCCGACCTGCGGGGGGCTCCCGGCCGAGAGCCGGCTGAGATCGCGACGGGCGTCGACGTCGTCGCGCTCGCCGGGCGCGAGCTTCACCACCAACGCAGCGTCCTTCGCATTGCGGACAAGCGTGCGGATCACGAGCTGCCGGTCACGCGCAACCGCGACGAACTTCGCGCCCGTCGCAGTCCGCAACACGCGCTCGTCGGCGCGGAGGTGACGGACGACAGCGGGTGGGCTCTGCAGCGAAACCAATTACCGATCAACCAGCTGGGCGTCGTCGAACCAGAAGAAGCCGACCGTGCCCGGGCCTGCGTGGGTGCCGACGACGGGGCCGAGCGGCGTCGCGATCTCGATCCGCGCCTGCGGGCGCGTGCGCTCGACGAGCTCGCGCAGCGCCTCGAGACGCTCGGGCGCCGCCGCGTGGGCGATCCCGACCTTCAGGGACGGCGAGTCCGTCGAGGTCGCCTCGAACAGCTCGCGGAACTCCGCGAACGCCTTCGCGTTTCCGCGCACGCGCTTGAGCGGGATCACTTCGCCGTCGCGGATCGTCAGGATCGGCTTGACGTTGAGGAGGTTCCCCGCGAGAGCAGCGGCGCGCCCGATGCGCCCGCCCTTGGCGAGGTAGTCGAGCGTGCTGACGGTAAAGAGCAGATGGTGCTCGCGCTGGTAACGCGCGACGAACGCATCGATCTCCTCGTCGCTCGTGCCTCGCACGAGCCGGTCTTGCGCACCGATCGCAAGAAGCGCCAGCGACGCAGCCACGGTACGCGAGTCGATCACCCGGACGATGTCGCCGCCGAGCAGCTCCGCTGCCGCCTGCGCACTCGCGAAGGTGCCCGAGAGCGTCGAGGAGATCTGGATCGAGAGGATCCGCTCGTAGTGCGGGGCGAGCTCCTCGTACGTGGCAAGGAAGTCGCCGGGCGTCGGCTGCGACGTCGTCGGCAGCACCGGGTCGCTCTGCAGCCTCTCGTAGAAGCGGTCCGGCGTCATGTCGACGTAGTCCTTGAAGCTCTCGTCGCCGAACCGCACGTACAGCGGGACGATCCTGAAATTGGGGAACCGCTGCGGAGCGTCGGGAAAATCGGCTGTCGAGTCGAGGACGATCGCGGTGTTCTCGGCGGTCAACTTCACTGGCGGGCGGCCTCGCACACGGTGGCCACGAGACGATCGAAGTCCGCGTCCTTCATCACGCAGGCAACCGCGCCGGCCGCCTTCACCTCTGCGACCTCCTGGGCAGTCACCGATGCGCTGAGCAGCACGACGTGCGTGCCGGAATAGGCGTCGAGCACCAGGCGGGTTGCTTCCGCGCCGTTCAGGCCCGGCATCCGGTAGTCCATCAGCACGACGTCCGGCCGCAGCTCTCGCACGAGCGGCGGCGCCGCGTCGCCGGTGGCGATGCTCGCCACGACCTCGATCTCCTCCCGCAGCCCGAAGAGCAGCTCGAGCGTCTCGCGGAAGCTGTCGTTGTCCTCGACGAGGAGGACGCGAACGGGAGTCATTCGGCCGCCAGCAGCAGCGGGTAGTGAGGCTGGCCCCCCGCGTGCACCTCGAGCTCGAGCTCCGGATGCTCGCTTTGGATTGTCGACAGGAGCCCGTCGAGCAGCGGCGGGTCTTCGCCTGTGAGCAGCGTGAGCACCCCGCGCGGCTCGCGCAGGAGCTCCTCGAGCACCGCCCACGCAACCTCGTCGAACGTCTCGCCGCCCGCCACCGGCTCACCGTCGGCCAGACCGAGCCACTTCCCTTTCCGGACGGCGACGCCGTTCAGCTGCACGTCGCGCGAGGCGACCGTGACCGCGCCCGTCGCGACCGCGTCGGCCGCTGCGCGCATCGCCTCCAGGTTGTCCTCCGCGCCGAGCGTCGAGTCGAAGGCGACCAGCGCCGCGAGCCCCGCCTGCAGGGACCGGGTCGGGATCATGCGCGCAACCTTCGACGCGTTCTCGGCGGCCTGCTCGGCCGCCATGATCACGTTCGCGTTGTCCGGCAGAACGATCACCTCCTGCGCGGGAGCATGCTCGATCGCCGCGAGCAGGTCGGCGGTCGACGGATTCATCGTCCTCCCCCCGTCGACGACGACGGCGCCGAGGCTCTCGAGGAGGGCGCGGTTGCCTGCACCCGAGGCGACGGCTACGACAGCGCACGCCTCGTGATCATCGGGCACAGCGTGCAAGAGGCGCTCTTCACGCTCCTGAGTCTGCGCGTGCATGTTCGCGATCTCGATCCCGGCGATCGCGCCACGCGTCACCCCGAGCGATAGCGCACGCCCGGGATCGTCGGTGTGCACGTGCACCTTGAGCGCGGTGCGATCGCCGACGACGAGCAACGAGTCGCCGAACGTCTCGAGCTCCGCTTCGAGCTCGTCGGCGTCGAGCCCGGCGCCCTCGACGACGAACACCGTGCAGTAGCGATAACGCGAAAGCTCCTGATGAATCGCCTCGAAGCCGAGGTGATCCTCGATCTCGCGCGAGGCCGGCAGCGCGACACCGGTGAGCGCCGCGTTGATGCCGCGCACGATCTCGACGAGACCGGCCGCGCCCGCGTCGACGACACCGGCTTCCGTCAGCACGGGCAGCATCTCACGGGTCTGGGCGACCGTGTCGTCGCCGCGCGAAACGATCCCCGGGAGGTCCGCGCCGTGCTCGGCTGCATCTGCCATCGAGCGAATCGCGGTCAGCATCGTTCCCTCGACGGGCTTCTTGACCGCACGGTAGGCGGCGTCGCTCGCCGAGCGGAACGCGCGCGCGAGATCGTCGCTCTCGGCCAGCGACTCGGTGGCGCCTCGGATGATCTGCGACAGGATCACGCCGGAGTTGCCGCGCGCACCCATCAGTGCTGCGCGCGAGACCTCTTTGGCGAGAGCGGCCCGGTCGTTCGTCCCTTCACGCCGCAGCGCTTCGTCGATCGCGCGCACCGTCAGCGTCAGGTTCGTGCCCGTGTCGCCGTCGGGCACCGGATAAACGTTGAGGTCGTCGATGTGACGGCGGCTCGCTTCGATCGCGACCAGCGCCCCCTCGACGAGCTCTTGCACGCGCTTCCTCATGCGCTCTGTCGAACGCGCTCGATGACAACCTCGACCGCAGCGACACTCAGGCCGGTCAGCCGTTCGACCCTGTAGGCGACCTGCGAGCGCACCGTCGAGGCGACCTCGGCGAGGTTCAGTCCGTGTGCGACGACGACGTGCACCTCGATCCGCAACGCGCCCGCGTTGCCGTCGACGCTGATCCCCTCTCGGCGAAACATTCGGCCGACCCGCGAACCGGACGAGAGGCCGACCACGCCGTAACAGCCGAGGGTCGTCTCGGCGACGATCTCGGCGACCGCCTCGCGGGAAATCGTGAGCCGGCCCTGCTCGAGGTCCAGGGTGAGGTCATCCGCCACGACAGGGCATTAGACCCGAACTCCCCTGGAAAGGTTGCTGATCTAGCCGATCGCGACCGGTGGCGCTAGATCGCCTTCTGCACTTTGCCGCCCTTGAGGCAGCGCGTGCAGACGTACGCGCGGGTCGGTGAGCCCTTCAGGAGGACACGGACCCGTTGCAGGTTCGGGTTGAAACGGCGCTTCGAGGCGACCATCGAGTGCGAGCGGTGGTTGCCGAACGACGGCTTCTTCCCACAGATTGCGCAGATCTTGCTCATGCCGGGCGGAAGTGTAGCGACCGTCCGCTACTGGCGGGCGCTGGCACGCAGCCGGGCGAAGAGGTCCGCCATCTCGAGCGCCGAATGGACCGCCTCGACCGCCTTGTGGATGCGCGCGTCCGCCTGCTCGACGTTCTCGACGGTCAGCACGCCGAAGGACACCGGTACGCCGGTCTCGATCCCCGCCAGCTGAAGCCCCGACGCGCATTCGGCCGCGACGAACTCGAAGTGCGGCGTCTCGCCGCGCACGATCGCGCCGAGCGCGACGATGCACGCGTAGCGGCGCGTCTTCGCAAGCGCCATCGCCGCGAGCGGAAGCTCGAAGGCTCCGGGCACCGGCACCACCGTGATCGAGTCCTGCGAAACGCCCGCCTCGACCAGGGCATCGAGCGCGCTCTGCAGCATCCTGTTCGTCACGCCGCCGTTGAAGCGCGAGACGACGATGCCGACCGAGCGGCGCTTGCCGAGCGGCGTACCCTCGAGGACCGTGTAGCCGTCGGGCACGTCGACCTCGCCGCGCACATGCTCGACGCTCACACCGTCCTGCGGGGCGTCCTCGATCACCGCAGCAGACTGGGCGGCCGGCCAGCTCTCGAACGGATCGCCGGCCGGCTCGGCAACGGGTTCGCCGCCCGGGTCGGTGTCCTCGCCCGGCGTCGGCTCCGGCTCGCCCACGAACGGCGCGCCGGCCGGCGGCGGGCTCAGGGGCGGAAACTGTGGCTGGTCATCGAACTCGCTCACTCTTCCTCCGGTTCGTAGTCGAGGTTCTTCAAATCCTGGTGATGCAGACGGTGCCCGAGCTTATCCCGCTTGATTGCGAGGTACCGCTGGTTTTCGTCGTTCGGCCGGACTTCGATCGGCATCTGCTCGACGACCGTCAGACCGAAGCCGTCGATGCCCGTCAGCTTCTTCGGGTTGTTGGTGAGGATGCGAATCGTCGTCAGGCCGAGATCGGACAGGATCTGGTTGCCGATCCCGTAGTCGCGCGCGTCGGCCGGGAAGCCGAGCTCGAGGTTCGCCTCGACCGTATCGAAACCCTGCTCCTGCAGCTCGTAGGCACGCAGCTTGTTGAGCAAGCCGATGCCTCGCCCTTCCTGCGCCATGTAGAGCAGCACACCGCATCCCTCTTCCTCGATCTGCGCAAGCGCCTGCTCGAGCTGCTCGCCACAGTCGCAACGAAGCGAATGGAAGACGTCGCCCGTCAGGCACTCGGAATGAACACGAACGAGCACGTTGTCGGCGCCGTCGACGTCGCCCTTCACAAGCGCGACGTGCAGCTTCCCGGTCAGCTTTTCGCGGAATGCGATCGCTCTGAACTCGCCGTACTCGGTCGGCAAGCGCACGGAGGCGCCGCGCTCGACGAGCTTCTCGTGGCGGCGCCGGTACTCGACGAGGTCGGCGACCGTGATCATTTTCAGCCCGTGCCGTTCGCAATACGGCACGAGATCCGGCACGCGGGCCATCGTCCCGTCGTCGTTCATGATCTCGCAGACCACACCCGACGGGTTGAGCCCGGCGAGCCGCGCGAGGTCGACCGCGGCTTCGGTCTGGCCGATGCGCTCGAGCACGCCGCCCGGCTTCGCACGCAGCGGAAAGACATGGCCGGGCTGCACCAGGTCGTAGGCCGAGGAATCCGGATGGATCGCAACCTGGATCGTGTGGCTGCGGTCGGCGGCGGAGATGCCGGTGGTGACGCCGTCGCGCGCCTCGACGCTGACGGTGAACGCGGTGCGCAGCGGGGCCTCGTTGTGGTCGGTCATCGGGCGCAGCCCGAGGTGGTCGGCGCGCTCCTCCGTGAGGCACAGACAGACGAGCCCGCGCGCGTGCGTCGCCATGAAGTTGATCGCATCGGGCGTCGCGAATTGGGCGGCGATCGTCAGGTCGCCCTCGTTCTCGCGATCGGGGTCGTCGACCACGACGACCATCCGCCCCTCACGGATCTCTTCGATCGCCGCTTCGATCGTTGCGAACGGTGTGGTCATTGCCATCCTGTGAAGGCTAGCGAGGGAGCAGCCGCTCGACGTACTTGGCCAGCACATCCACCTCGATGTTCACGCGATCTTCACGTTCGAGGAGCGCGAGCGTGGTCGACGCGAGGGTGTGTGGAACGAGCGCCACCGCCAGCCCCGAGGCATCGACGGCCGCGATCGTGAGACTCGTGCCCTGAATCGTGACCGACCCCTTCACCACGACGTAACGGAGCAGATCGGGCGCGAGCTCGAACCAGAGCCGCCTGCCGTCACCCTCGGGCTCGACGCTGCGCACGGTCCCGACGCCGTCGACGTGCCCCTGGACGTAGTGGCCGCCGAGCCGGTCGCCGGCCCGGAGCGCAGGCTCGAGGTTCACTCTCGACCCATGGTCGAGAGTTGTGAGCGCCGTCCGGTCGAGCGTCTCGGGCACGGCGTCGAAGGCGAACGTGTCGCCGTCGACCGCGACGACGGTCAGGCAGACGCCGTCGATCGCGACCGAATCGCCGACCGCCGCGGTGCGCGCCGTCTCGGGCGCCTCGATCGTCAACCGCACGCCGCCCGCCCCGCCCTCACGGGCGAGCACGGTGCCGACCTCGCGGATCAGTCCGGTGAACACGGCGTCACTCCCTGTAGACGAGCGTCTCGACGGTCTCGCGGACGAGCACCTCGAGCTGGGCGCGCTCGCCGGGCAAGCTGGCCGCGAGCTCGACGAGCAGCTCGTTGACGGCGTCGCGGCCGCCGGGGGGAAGCTCGTCGGTCCCGATCTCCTCGAGCTCGCGCCGCAGCCCGTCGTTGCCAAGCTGCCGGGTCAGCCAGTGGCTCAGGTAGGTGACGATCCGGTCGTCGGCGCGCTGGGATTCAGGAGTGATCGACATAGGCCTCGAGGAGCACGTCGCCGCCAACCGGCCGGGCCGTCAGGCGCGACAGGGTCCGCGGCGAGGGTAGCGCAGCCAGGAGGCCCGGTCCCGCGCCGGCCAGCGCGGGCGCGACGAACACGAGCAGCTTGTCGACGAGGCCGGCGGCGAGGAACGCTGCGGCGATCGTCGGGCCCCCTTCGAGCAGCAGCGACTGCACACCCTCCACTGCAAGCGCGCGCAGCTCGTCCTGCAGCGGGCCGCTGCGCAGTTCGAGGTCGAGCCCGTCCGGCAACGGCCCCTTCGAGAAGACGAGGCGCCGAGGCTGACCACGTGGCGTGTCGACCGCGCGCGCGTCGAGTTGTGGCAGATCGGCGCGCGCAGTCCCGCCGCCCACGGCCACGGCGTCGACCTCGGCGCGCAGCTCGTGGACGAGCCGCCGGCTCTCCTCACCGCTCACCCAGCGGGCGCCGGGCACCGTCGTGTGCCCGTCGAGCGTGACCGCCGCCTTGTAGATCACGAACGGCCGCCGAAGCGACACCCAGGTTCGCCAGGCCTCGTTGACGCGCGCGGCCTCCCACGAGTCGACCCATTCGACCTCGACGCCGGCTTCGCGCAGCCGCTGCTCACCACCCGCCGCCTCCGGATTCGGGTCGCGCGCGCCGAAAACGACCCGCTCGACACCGGCGGCGAGGATAGCCTCCGTACACGGCGGCGTGGTGCCGTGGTGTGCGCACGGTTCGAGCGTGACGTACAGGGTGGCCCCGCGTGCGTGCTCGCCCGCGTCCTCGAGCGCAACGATCTCCGCGTGCCGGCCGGCCGCCTCGGTCGCGCCTTCCCCCACCACCTCGCCGCCGCTCACGACCACGGCGCCGACGGTGGGCTTCGGATACGCCCGCCCGCGCGCCGCGCGCGCAAGCTCGACCGCGCGTGCGAGCGTCACGCGAGCGCTTGCACGAGACGCCGATACGCGCGCGGCAGGTCCTCGCGACCGAAGATCGCCGAGGCCGCGACGAGCAGCGTGGCGCCCTCGTCGTACAGCTGCTTGATGTTTTCGGCGGTGAGGCCGCCGTCCGTCTGGATATGCACCTCGGCTGGCAGCGCCGCGCGCAGCCGCCGCACACGGTCGAACGTCTCCTCCTGAAACGGCTGCCCGGAGTAGCCGGGATGGATGCCCATGCAGAGAACAAGATCGGCGTCTCCCGACACGGCGGCGACGTCCTCGGGCTCGGTCTCCGGATTGAACGCGACCCCGACCTGGAGCTCCTGCGCACGCGCTTTACGGATCGTGGCCGGAACGTCGTCGACGGCCTCGAAGTGGAAGGTGACGCTGTCGCCGCCCGCGGCCGCAACGGGCTCGAAGTACTTGGCGGGGTTCTCGACCATCAGGTGCACGTCGATCACGCCGCCGTAGCGGTGGATGATCGGCGAGATAGCCTGGAGGACGATCGGGCCGACCGTGATCGGCTCGACGAAGTGCCCGTCGCCAACGTCGAAGTGGAAGATGCGGCACTCCGAGCGGAGCAGCACCTCGATCTGGTCGCCGAGGTGCGCGAAGTCGGCGCCGTACAGCGAAGGCTCGACCTCCACCGTCCTGATCCAGTCGTTCCAGGGCATCGCGTCGGATGTTACGACCTGAGTCGGGCGATGAAGAATCCGCTCGTCCGGTCGCGATCCGGCAGCGTGAGCAGAAACTCGGGCCGCTTCGGGTGGGCATACCGCGGCCAGTCCTCTCCGAGCGGCACCGGTTCGAGGCCGGAGGCGTCCACGACAGCCTCGTTCTCGTCGGCGTTGAGCGTGCAGACGGAGTAGACGATCGTCCCGCCCGACTTCGTGCGCTTCGCGGCGGCGCGCAGGAGCTCGAGCTGCAGCTCCGGCAGAGGCCGGGCGCGCCAGCGCAGGTCGGGGCGCCGCGCGAGCACGCCGAGTCCCGAGCACGGCGCATCGACGAGCGCGCGGTCGAAGCCGGTCTCGTCGAGCTCGCGGGCGTCGGCGTTGACCACTCGGACGTTCGGGCCGACGGTCTTCGCGAGCGCCTCCGCACGGCCGGGGTGCAGCTCGACCGCGGTGATCTCGCCGTGCAGCATCGTGGTCTTGCCGCCGGGGGCGGCACAGAGGTCGAGGATGCGCTCGCCCTCCTGTGAGCCGACGACGAGTGCCGCGAGCTGCGACGCGCGGCTCATCGGCCACATCCGCCCGATGTCGACGGCGTCGACCACGTAGGCACCGGGCACGTCGGTCGGCTCGCCGACGGGCTCCGCGCAGCGAACCTCGAGCGCGGGCGGCTCGTTCTGCGCGCGCATCAGTGCCAGCGCGGCCTCGCCGCCGAAGTCGCGCGCCCAGATCTCGGCGATCCAGTCGGGGTAGGAGTGCTTGAGCGGGCCTTCCGGCAGCGACGCAACGAGGCCGCGAAAGCTCTGCGCGAGCCTGCGCATCACCGCGTTCGTGAACGGCACGGCACGTTCGAGCCGGGCGGCACGCACGAGCTCGACCGTGTCGTCGACGACTGCGTGCTCGACCTGGTCGGTGAATGCGAGCTGGTAGGCGCCGAGCCGCAACGCGGCGCGCACGGGCGGATCGAGCTTGCGCACAGGCCGCTTGCCGATCTGGTCGATGCCGAAGTCGAGCGTCCGCGCGCGCTGAACCGTCCCGTAGGCGAGCCGCTGCGCGAGCGCGCGGTCGCGCGCGTCGAGGCCCGCGACGGCGGAGTCGAGTGCACGGTCGGCGTAGGCCCCCTCCTCGAAAACGCGGCGCACGACCTCGTACGCGGCCCGGCGCGCCGGTGCGATCACCGGGTGTCGCCGGTCATCGAACACCGCGAAGGAACTCCGCGTAGCTCATCTTCCCGCGGCCCTCCGGCTGAACGAGCTCGGGCTCGAACCTGCCCTCGTCGAGCCGGGCGCGCCAGATCGTGACGCGGCGACCGTGGAGTGTCGTCCAGGCGCCGATGTGCGGCGCAAGAGCACGGACGCGCCGCCAGGCATCGACGGGATCGTCGAGGACGAGCTCGCGGTCGGCGGGTGCGATCTTTGCGGCGTAGGTCGCGCCGTCCGCCGGCTGCGGCTCGAACGACGGCGACTCGATCACCGTGTCGAGCAGGCGCGCCGCGATCTCGGCCGACCGTTCGAAGACACCGCCCGCGTCGAGGTCGCCGACCGCAAATGCCTCCTGCGCGGCGACCCCGCCGGCATCGAGCGCCTCGATCGTCTCGTGGATCGTCACTCCCGTCTCGGTGTCGCCGGCCAGGATCGCTCGTTCGACGGGCGCAGCGCCGCGCCAGCGGGGCAGCAGCGACGGGTGGACGTTCAGCCACAGCGACCGCTCGAGCAGCGGCGGCGGGATGTACAGCCCATACGCGCACACGACGACCCGTTCGACATCGACCGGCAGGTCCGGCTCGGCGGGCTGGTACGTCGGGATGCCGAGCCGTGCCGCGACCTCCTTGGCAGGTGGGGCGGCAAGCTTGCGACCACGGCCGCGGGGCGCGTCGGGGCGGGTCAGCAGGAAGGCGATCTCGCGCGTCTGCGCGAGGCGCTCGAGCACATCTGCTCCAAGCGGCGCCGTGGCGGCGACGCCGATGCGCATCACCGGAGAACGATGCGAGGCCGCAAGGTCGAGAGCGCCTGCTTGCGGTGCTCGTCGTCGGTGCGGTCGATGATCAACACGCCGTCCAGATGGTCGAGCTCATGCTGTACGACCCGGGCGTCGTATTCGCCGAGCTCGTAGCGCACGTCCTCGCCGTTTTCGTCCTTGCCTTCGATCGTCAGGCCGACGGCACGCTCGACGGGCACACGCACGCCTTGCAGCGAAAGGCAGCCCTCGTCCTCGATGAGCGTCTCGCCGGCGCGGTCGACGACCACCGGGTTCACGACGGCGTGCGGCCCCTCCTCACCCGGCTCGAACACGAAGATCCGGCGCAGCACGCCGACCTGCGTCGCGGCCAGCCCGACGCCTTGGGCCTCGTGCATCAGTACTGTCATCCGCTCGACGAGGCGCCGCAGGTCGTCGTCGAAGTCCTCGACCTGATGCGCGACGAGGCGCAGCGCAGGGTCGCCGTACTGGCGGATCTGCGCAAGCGCGAGGCGGCGGCGGGCGGCGGCCTCGGCCTCGGCGCGCGCCTCCTCGGTCGCGCTCGAGTCCTCCTCGTGCCCGTGCCCCGACTCATGCTCGTGGTCGTGCTCGTGGGTGTGGTCGTGCTCGGTCAAGGCGACGCAGTGTAGGGGAAGCGGCCGGCCTAGAGGCTCTGCGGGTCGACGTCGACGACCGCGCTCAGTTGGGCGCGGCGCATGTTCGGCGCCGCGGCCGCAAGCAGCCGCGCGGCCTGTGAGGCGAACCGCCGCGGCTGGGCCGTCTTCGCCACGAGTTGCGCCCGGTACTTGCCACGCAGGCGCAGCAGAGCCGCCGGCCCGAGCAGGTCGACACCTGTCATCTGTCCCTTCAGCTCGTCGAGCGCACGCAGCACCGGCTCGATCGCGGGGCCCGTGACGACGATCCGCACCAGATGGGCGAACGGCGGATAGCCGAGCGCCTTGCGCCGCTCCAGCTCCTCCGTGAGAAACCGGCCCACGTCGTGCCGCGCAGCGTGGACGATCGGGCGCGCATCCGGCTGGAAGGTCTGCACGAGCACACGCCCGGGCGCATCACGGCCGCTTCGGCCGGCCAGCTGCGTGATCAGCTGGAACGTGCGCTCCTCGGCGCGGAAGTCGGGCAGGCCGAGGCCGGTGTCGGCATCGACGACGGCAGCCAGTTCGACCCCCGTGAAGTGATGCCCCTTCGCCACCATCTGCGTGCCGAGCAAGACGGCGCCGTCCGTGTCGCGAAAGCGCCGAAGCGCAATCGCGAGCTGCTCGGGCTTCGCGACCACGTCGGCGTCGAGCCGGATCAACGCGAGCTCCGGCAGCTCGCGTGCGAGCTCGCGCTCGAGCTTCTGCGTCCCGGCGCCGAGCCGCGCGATGTCGGGCGATTCGCAGGCCGGACAGATCGAGGGCGCCGCTGTCCCGTAGCCGCAATGATGGCAGCGAAGCAACGCATCGCCGTGCAGGACGAGCGCGACGTCGCAGTTGGGGCAGCGGATCGTCGTGCCGCAGGCCCGGCAGTGGAGTGCAGGCGCGACGCCGCGGCGGTTCAGGAGCAGGATCGCCTTGCCGCGCCGCTCGGCCACGCCGCGCAACGCACGCAGAAGCGGCGCCGAGAGTGGGTAGCCGGCCTCGCGCCGCAGGTCGATCACGCGCACCCGCGGCAGATCGGCGCCGATCCGCCCGCCGAGCTCGAGCCGTTCGAGCGCCGCCCAGCTCTCGGGCCGCGGCGTCGCCGAGCCGAACACCGCAACCGCGCCCTCGAGCGCCGCGCGCTTGGCAGCGACGGTCCGTGCGTCGTAACGCGGGTCGGAGTCCTGCTTGTACGACGAATCGTGCTCCTCGTCGACGACCACGAGCCCGAGCCCCCGAATCGGTGCGAAGATCGCCGAGCGAGCCCCCACGACGATGCGCGCTTCGCCGCTCGCGATCCGTGCGCGCTCGTCACGGCGTTCGGCGTCGGTGAGGGCCGAATGGAGGATCGCGACTCGCTCACCGAACCGCGCTCGCACGCGACCAACGGTCTGCGGCGCGAGCGCGATCTCCGGCACGAGCACGATCGTCCCCAGGCCACGCTCGAGCATCGCGGCGCACGCCTGCAGGTACACCTCGGTCTTGCCCGAGCCCGTCGCGCCGTAGAGCAGAAAGTTGCCGCTGCCGTTGACGATCCGGTCGACTGCCGCACGTTGCGGCTCGGACAGCTCGAGCGGCTCCGCCTCGCCGGTCAGCGTCTGACGCTCCGCCGGCGGTGCCTGCTCCTTCCGCCGCTTCGGTACCTCCGGGGCGACGAGCGCCAGCGCGCGCGCCGGGGTCGAGCCGTAGTAGTCGGCGATCCACAACGCGAGCTCGACGAGCGTCGCGGGGACTTGCCCGATCACCGACTCGATGGGCCTCGCGTCGACGCCCGGCGGCGCCGCGTCCTCGAGCCGGATGACGATCCCGCGCGCCCGTGAGCGCCCGAACGGCACGCGCACGATCGCGCCGACTTCGACACCCTCCGGTACCTCGTACGTGAACTCGCGTGCCACTGCGCGCGCGGTGACGAGCGGATACACGGATGCGAAAGGCACCTAAGCCGGCTGATCCGCGCGCGCATGCGAGCGCAGCCGCTTGAACGAGAGTGTCTTCGCCATCAAGCCGATCGATGCGAGCCCGAGCAGCAGATTCGTGACGGTGACGGCGATGTTCGCGCCGACGCTGAACGCAAGTAAGAGCGAGCTGGAGATCGACTCCTTGGCGAAGATCACGACGATCAGCCCCTGCTTCGTGCCGGCGCCGCCCGGGGTGGCCGGGAAGAGCGTCGACATCGAGTCGACGACCTGAACGAGGAGCGCGTTGTGGATGGTGGCGTGCACGCGAAACGCCTCGAGGAAGAAGTAGAGGGCCGCCAGGCGAAGCACCCAGGAGATCGCCTGCGGCAGCACGACGCCGAGGAAGAAGCGGCGGCGGTCGGCGAGGATCGCAAACCCGAGCCGCAAATGCGCCCAGAAGATCCGGGCCCGCCGCCGCGCCCAGAAAAACAGCGCGACCCCCGCGGCGAGACCAACCGCGAGGCCGATCTCGGTGGCACGTTCATGTCGCAGGAAGAACTTCCAATCGACGGTCGGAATCCGCGAATAGGCCTCGTGCGTCGGCAGCACCCCAAGCGTCAGGGCCCACAGCACGAGCGCGCCCCCCACGACGAAGTCGAAGAGCGTCTCGACCGCCAGTGTCGAGGCGAGCGTCGGGTACGTCGCCTCGTCCAGGCGATGCCGAACGAGGTACAGCTTGACCAGGTCGCCACCGCGCGCGGGCGCGATCGAGTTGACGCCGACGCCGGCCATGTACGCGCCGAAGGCGCTGCGGTAGCGAAACCGGCTCTGCGGATACGAAGCGCGCAGGATGTTCTGCCACGCGCGCGCTCGAAAGAGCAGCTTGACCACGTGGCACGCGAGCGCGATACCGAGCGCCGTCCACCTCACCTCGGCGAGATGGTGGAAAAAGACCGCGACCGCGTGGAAGAAGACGCCCAGGGCGCCCAGGCTAGATCAGGCCCCGGCGGCCACGAGCACCCAGTCGGTGGCGAAGCCGAGCAGAAGGCCACCGAGGAGCATCCAGCTGACGAGCCGCGGCATCGAAAAGCGCTTGCAGACCTCGAAGAGCTGGATCACCACGTAGAGGATCGAGCCGCCGGCCACCGCGAAGAACACCACCTCGAGCGCGGGGCTGACCCACACCTGCCCGATCAGCGTGCCGAGGAAGGTGGGGCCGCCGCCGATCAGGCCCATCAGCCCGAGGAAGCGCCAGCTCGGCACCTCCGACTCGCCCGACATGGGACCGACGATGCCGAACCCCTCGGTCGCATTGTGGAGACCGAAGCCGATGATCAGGACCAGCGCCAGCGAAAGCTCGCCCGCGGCGGCCGACTGACCGATCGCGAGCCCTTCGCCGAAGTTGTGCAGCCCGATGCCGGTTGCGATCAGGAGCGCGAGGCGCCTGCCGGGCGTGAGCGCCTCGAACCACGAGCGGTGCTGGAACTCGTCGACGGCGGCGGCGCCCGGGCCGACGAGCGGGGTTGCGCGCTTCGACGTCAGCCAGCCGTCGTAGTAGACGAGGCTCATCATCCCGGCCGCGAAACCGAGGCAGAGGAGCGCTGCGTAGCCGGCGAACGCACTCCAATCGCGGACCTGCAGATGGCTCTCGACCGGCGCGACGCCGTGACTGACGACGTCCCAGAAGAGGAAGACGAGGATGCCGGTGGCGATCGAGCTGAGGGAGGCGCGCAGGGCGACGTTCGTCGTGCGGACGCGGCCCATCGGCAGGCCCACGAAGATCGTGAAGCCGGCGATCGCGCCGAGAATGAGGGTCTGAGCCGTCGACATGGGGCGTTGTAAGGCCCACCTTACAGAAGGTTCCCACACTACGATCCGGCGTATGGCTGCGAGCCACGGCATCGACGAGTACCTGGAGACGATCTATTTCCTCGCCTTTCCGATCGGCGAATACCGCCCCGCGTCCACCGGCACGTCGCAGACGATCGCCGCGCGCGTGGCGGAGATGCTCGGTGTCTCACGGGCCTCGGCAGGCGAGATGCTGAAGCGGCTCGAGGCCGAGGGGCTCGTCGAGCGCGGTGAACGCAAGGAGGCAATCCTGACTCCGTCCGGGACGGAGCGGGCACGGAAGGTCGTGCGCAAGCACCGGGTGATCGAGCGGCTCCTGACGGATTTCATGGGCTACACCGCGGCTGAAGCGCACGTCCACGCCGACGAGCTCGGCGGCACGTTCACAGACGACATGGTCGAGCGGATCGAGGTCAAGCTCGGCCACCCGGACCGCTGCCCGCACGGGTGGCCGATCGACCCGGACGTCGAGCAGGCGGAGAACCGCGAGCTCGAGCCCCTGTCCGCGCTCGAACCGGGCACGCACGCCACAATCGTTCGCCTGGCGGAGCACGACGGCGATCTTCTGCACTGGTACTACGACCAGGGGCTGACCCCGGGCACCGGCGTCGAGCTCCGCGCGGCCGAACCGGCCGCGGGCCAGTTCCGCGTCGGAGTCGCAGGCACCGACAAGGCAATCGGTGAAAAAGCCGCCGCCGGCCTCTTCGTCAAACGCGTTGGTGCCTGACACCAACGGTGCCAGGCACGTTCTCGGGACGGCGGTCGGCGCGGACGGTGCCAGGCACCCTCGGAAGTGCCACACACGTGTGCCAAGAGTGGAAACTCACGCCCCGGCGCCTTGCGAGTCGGACGATTCGCCGGCAAGCTCAACGAACTGGGGCGGGATGCCCCGGTCGGTGCCAGGCACCGACCGAAGTGCGGCAAGAAGCGCCGCGGAAAGCCACAAGTCGAACGCTCCGACCGAGAACCAATCCCGGCTCGCGCCGGCGCTGCCAAACGCCGGCTACGGCGACCCCAGCCCTGTACCGCGACTCGGCCGGGCAAACGGGTCTGACACCGTAAGTGTCAGACGCCGGCTGCGGTCGCGAGCCCGGCGGCAGCGCGGAGTGCGTCGGCCTTGTCGGTGCGCTCCCACGTGAAGTCATGGTCGTCGCGGCCGAAGTGGCCGTACGCGGCGGTCTTCTGGTAGATCGGGCGGCGCAGGTCGAGGTCGCGCAAGATCGCAGCGGGACGCAGGTCGAAGTACTCCTTGACCAGCGCCTCGATCCGCGCCACCGGCAGCTTCTCGGTGCCGAAGGTCTCGACGAGCACCGAAAACGGATGAGCGACGCCGATCGCGTAGGCGACCTGGATCTGACAGCGATCCGCGAGGCCTGCAGCGACGACGTTCTTCGCGACATATCGCGCCGCGTACGCCGCCGACCGATCGACCTTCGTCGGGTCCTTGCCGGAGAAGGCGCCACCGCCGTGCGGGGCCGCGCCACCGTACGTATCGACGATGATCTTGCGCCCCGTCAGGCCGGTGTCTCCCATCGGACCGCCGATCACGAACTTGCCGGTCGGGTTCACGTAGACGAAGTCGGGCTCCTCGAGCCGGCGCTCGTCGTAGAGGTCGTGCGGAAGGATCGGCCGCAACACGTGCTCGATCAGATCGGGCTTGATCATCGTCTCCGGGTCGAGCCCTTCGCGGTGCTGCGTCGAGACGAGGACCCGCTCGATCTCGACCGGTGTCTGCCGCCCATCGGCGTCGACCTCGTAGCGGACCGAGACCTGCGCCTTGCCGTCGGGCCGCAGATACGGCAGGACGTCCGCTTTGCGCACCTCCGACAACCGCTTCGCGATGCGGTGCGCCAGCATGATCGGCAGCGGCATCAGCTCGCGCGTCTCGTTGGACGCGTAGCCAAACATCATCCCCTGGTCGCCCGCGCCGACCCGGTCGAGCGGGTCGTCGTCGCTGGGGTCGTGCTGCAACTCGTACGCGGTGTCGACACCCTGTGCAATGTCGGGCGACTGTTCGTCGAGCGTCACGATCACGCCGCACGTGTCGGCGTCGAAGCCGTACTTGGCACGCGTGTAGCCGATCCCCTTCACCGTCTCGCGCACGATGCGCGGAATGTCGATGTAGGTCTCGGTCGTCATCTCGCCCGCAACCACCACGAGGCCCGTGGTGATCAGCGTCTCGCAGGCGACGCGGCTCGCCGGATCGTTTGTGAGAGCTGCGTCGAGGACCGCGTCCGAGATCTGGTCGGCGATCTTGTCGGGATGCCCTTCGGTCACCGACTCGGATGTGAAGAGGAAGGTCCGCTCCGCCATTGGCATGGAGGTTAGCTGACCCGCCCGAGGTCACTCCTCGGTTGGGCGCCTGCCCATCAGCGAGCCCGCAAGCTCGTGCAACGGCATCCCCTCGAGCACCGCGCAGACCCCTTCGGTGATCGGCAGCTCGACACCGATCCGCCGCGAGAGGTCGCGCAGCACCGGCGCCGTCGTCAGGCCCTCGACCGCCTGTCCGATCTGGGCTTTCGCCTCGGCCGGGCTCGCGCCGCGTGCGATCAGCTCGCCGGCGCGGCGGTTGCGACCGTGCGGGTGGAAGCAGGTAACCATCAGGTCGCCCATGCCGGCGAGGCCCGAGAACGTCTCCGGCTCCGCGCCGCACGCCTCGCCGAGCCGGGCCATCTCGACCAGCCCGCGCGTGATCAGCGCGGCCTTGGCGTTGTCGCCGAGCCCAAGCCCGTCGACACCACCGGCGGCGAGTGCGATCACGTTCTTCGCGGCAGCGCAGAGCTCGACGCCGACCACGTCGCTGCCCACGTAGACACGAAACGCGAGCGAGTTGATCGCGTCCTGGAGGCGCAGAGCGAGCTGCTCGTCGTCGGAGGCGACGACGGCAGCGCCCGGAAGCCCCGTCGCGACCTCTTCGGCCATGTTGGGGCCGGAGAGCACCGCGACCGGCCGGCCCTGCACGAGCGTCGAGAGGCGGTGGCCCGTCGCCGGGTCGAGACCCTTCGTCAGGCTGAGAACCGGCGCCGCGCCGCGCACGTGACCGAGCACGTCACCGAAGGCATGGCTCGGCACGGCGAGCACCACGAGGTCGGCCTCGTCGTAGGGCGCGTCGTCGAGCGTCGCGCGGCCGGCGACGAACACGTCGTGCCCGCGACCGCGCAGCAAGTGGGTGAACGCCGCGCCCCACGCGCCGCCGCCCACGACGACGATCCTCATGGCCGTTCCCGGAAGTCGACCACCACCGGCACACCCTCGAGGTTGAAGCGCTCACGCAGCTGGTTCTCGACCCAGTAGGCGTAGTCGCGCGTCACGAGGGCCGGATCGTTGACCGTGAAACGGAAGCGCGGCGGCCGCGAGGTGACCTGCGCGCCGTAGAGGAGGTTGAGCCGGCGAACGCCCTTGGACGGTGCCTGGCGCATTTCCTTCAGCTCTGCGATGAACTTGTTCAGCTCGGCGGTCGGAACGCGCGAGACGTAGCGGTCGTACAGCTCGGCGACCTTGCCGAGCAGACGCGACACACCGCGGCCCGTGAGCGATGACACGGTGATGAAGTCGGGACGCTGCCGCAGTCGCCGGGCCAGCTCGGGCCGGACGTCCTCGATCGTGATCTCCGAGATGTCCCACTTCGAGAGCACGATCAGCGTCGCGCAGTGCGCCTTGCGCGCCACCTCGACGGCTGTGATGTCGCCCTCGACGATGCCCTCGCCTGCATCGATCAGCACGAGCCCGACGTCGGCGTTCGCGGCCGCCTCGAGCGCGCGCAGCTCCGAGTAGTAGTCGATTCCCTGCCGCTGCTTGCGCTTCCGGCGCAGGCCGGCCGTGTCGATCAGCTGGAATCGGCGCCCTTCGTGCTCGATCATCGTGTCGATCGTGTCGCGAGTCGTGCCCGGCACCTCCGAGACAATCGTGCGCTCACTGCCGACGAGCTTGTTGTAGAGCGACGACTTACCCACATTCGGCCGGCCGAGGATCGCAACGCGAATCGCGTCTTCGCCCGCTGTCCGGGTCGAGAAGCCGGGCAGCAGGTCGAGGATCTCGTCGAGCAGGTCACCCGTGTTCGAGCCGTGCAGCGCGGAGATCGGGAACGGCTCGCCGAAGCCGAGGCGGTGGAACTCGAACGCAAGGCTCGCCTGCGACGGGTCGTCGATCTTGTTCGCGAGCACGAGCACGTTCTTCTTCGCCTCGCGGAGGATCTGTGCGAGCTCCTCGTCACCCGGGGTGATGCCGGCGCGCGCGTCGACGACGAAGAGCACGAGGTCGGCCTCGCGAATCGCCGCCCGCGCCTGCTCGGCGATCTGCCGCGTGATCGGGTTGGGGTCGGCGATGTCGACACCGCCCGTGTCGATCAGCAGGAAGCTGCGGCCGTTCCACTCGCACACGAGCTCCTTGCGGTCGCGCGTCGTGCCCTGCGTCTCGTGCACGACCGCCTGCCGAGTCGCGGTCAGCCGGTTGACGAGGGTCGACTTGCCGACGTTCGGGAAACCGACGATCGCAACGGTGCCCTCGAGTGAGACGGCGGCGCTGCTCATAGCGGCGGCGTCAGGCCGGCGGGACGCCCTTGCGCGTGGACATCCGCCAGCCAGTCGAAGAGGACGTTGATGCGCCGCTCGATCTCAACGGATGCCTCCTTGTAACCGCGGCCGCCCTTGGGCAGTCCATCGAAGCGTACGGGCTCGCCGAACGCGATCGAGCACGGGGCAAAGTTGCCGACCTTCCAGAACTGCGTGCCGTAGACGGCAACCGGGATCACGGGCACATCTTCCTGCAACGCCACCATCGCCGCCCCCGGCTGTGCGGCCCCGGGCCGCCCATGTTGCATGCGCGTGCCCTCGACGAAGAGGCCGACCACGCCGCCGTCGCGTGCGGTCTGGCGCATCAGGCGGACGGCCTCGCGGTCGGACTCGCCGCGCCGTACGGCGATCGTGCCGTGCCAGCGCAGGAAGCGGCCGATGCCGGGGAAGAGCGCCGCCTCGGCCTTCGCGACGAAGCTGACGTTGCGCGGCGAGAGGGCCCCGACGATCGGAATGTCGATCCAGTGCAGGTGGTTGATCGCGTAGACGAGGCCGCCGCTTCCCGGCACGTGGTCGCGTCCGTACGCCCGGGCGCGCGTGAACAGCCGTGCGGGCCAGCCCATGTAGCGGCGGCCGAGCGCCCACGAGATGTCCTGCGCCGTCACCGGAGGCGTAGGCTCGACAGAGCCGACCAGGAGAGGAGGTGCCGGCTTGGCCGGCGCTGGAGCGGAAACCTCGTCACGGCGCAGCCACTGAACGGGTGCGGATCAGGTCTTCGATCCGCGACACGACGTCGTCGACCTCGAGGTCGGTCGTGTCGATCAGCTCTGCGTCGTCTGCAGGCTGCATGCGCACGCGATCCGATTCGTCGCGGATGCGCAGGTCGGTGGCCAGCGCGTCAGCGCCGATATCGGGACGCTCTGCCTGCCGCCGCGCGGCGCGGATCTCCGGGTCGGCGTGCAGGTAGATCTTCACCTGCGCGTCGGGCGCGACGACCGTGCCGATGTCCCGGCCCTCGATCACGACGTTCCCGTGCTGGCCGAGCTCGCGCTGCCGCTCGCGCATCACCTCGCGCACCTCGTGGTGGCGCGCGACGACGGGCACCATGCGGTCGATCCGCGACTGCCTGATCGCCGACGTGACGTCGGTGTCGTCGACGAACACACGGCCGGCATCGTCGAAGTGCACCGGGTGCGCTCGTGCGAGATCGCCGAGCGCCTCGCCCTCGCCGAGCGGAAGCCCTTCGTGCATGGCAAGCCACGTCAACGCGCGATACATCGCCCCCGTGTCGAGGTACCTGAAGCCGAGCCGCTCCGCGAGCCTGCGGGCAACCGTGCTCTTGCCGGCGCCTGCGGGTCCGTCAATGGCCACGATCATGGCCGCTCCGTCCTTCGGACGGAGCGGCTAGCGGGAAGGGCTGCGGGAGAAATCGACATGAGAAGTCTGCTAGACCAGCTCGCTCGGTCTCTGAGCGAGTTGGCCGAGCAGGTCGAAGAAGCCGGGGAAGGATATCGCCACGCTGTCGGCGCCCTCCACCTCAACACCCTCGCGGCTCGCAAGCCCTGCAACGGCGCCGAGCATCGCGATCCGGTGGTCGCCGCGCGCATCGACGCGCCCGCCTTTCGGACGCGTCGGTACGCCGGTGACCGAGAATCCTTCCTCGTGCGCCTTCGCGCGCACTCCGATCGCGCGCAGCGCGTCGACGACCGCTTCGATCCGGTCGGTCTCCTTGTGGCGCAGCTCACCCGCGCCGTAGACCCAGCTCTCTCCGTGCGCGTGCGCGGCGAGCAAGGCGAAGAGCGGCAGCTCGTCGACGAGCCGCGGCACCTCCTGCGAGTGGATCGTCGTCGCAGTCAGCTCCGCGGAGCGCACCTCGATGTCGCCGACCTGCTCGCCGCCGATCCGGCGACGCGAGAGGATCCCGACGCGCGCGCCCATGCGGTCGAGCACCGCGAGCAGCCCTGTGCGGCGCGGGTTGAGGCTGACGTCGTGGATCGTGATGCGCGACTCCGGAATCAGGGTCGCCGCGACGATGAACGGCGCAGCCGACGAGAAGTCGCCGGGAACCTCGACGGCGTCGAGGTGCAGGTGCCCCGGCGGGTCGACGCTCACCGAGCTCGGACGGATGCTCACCTGCACGCCGGCGCCCTGGAGCATCAGCTCTGTGTGGTCGCGGGTCGGGGCAGGCTCGACCACGGTCGTCCGCCCCGTCGCGCCGAGCGCCGCGAGCAGGATTGCGGATTTCACCTGTGCGCTCGCGACGGGCAACTCGTAGTCGATCGCCGTGAGCGGCGCGCCGGTGACCGTCAGCGGCAGGTGACCGTCCGTGGTCTCGATCTGTGCGCCCATGCGCCGGAGCGGCTCGGCGACGCGCTCCATCGGCCGCGTCGAGAGCGACTCGTCGCCCGTCAGGGTGAAGGTTCCTTCCTGGAAGGCGAGCAGTCCGACAATCAGGCGCGCGAGCGTCCCCGCGTTACCACACTCGATGCCGGCGGACTGCAGGCCGCGCAGCCCGACCCCATGCACGACGAGGCGGTCGTCCTCGTCGTCGACCTCCACACCGAGCGCGCGCACCGCCGCGAGAGTGGACGTGGTGTCGCCGGAGCGCCCAAAGCCGTGCACGACCGTCTCGCCCTCTGAGATCGCACCCAGGAGGAGCGCGCGATGTGAGATCGACTTGTCGCCCGGCACGGCGAAGTGGCCCTCGAGCATGGCGGCCGGCTCAACCCTCATCGATGACCGCCGAGATGACGACGCTGTAGCCCTGCGATTCGAGCATCGTCGCCGCACGCTGCGCCTCACCCTCGCCCTCGACCAGCAGCGTCAGCGTGCCGCCGCGCTCGGGTGAGACATGGTGCAGCTCGAAGTCCTCAATGTTGATCCGCTCCGCGCCGAGCGCTTGGGTGATGCCGGCGAGCACCCCGGGGCGGTCGGGTACGTGCACGCGCACCCGCTGCAGCGCGCCCGGGTCCGGGTACTCGCGCTCGAGCATGCGGCGACGGTTGGCGGAGGCCTCGCCGATCCAGCGGGCGAGAAAGCCGGCGTCGCCCTGTGCGAGGGCCGTCTCGACCTGCTCGATGCGCCGCCGGTGTTCGGCGAGTGCGCCGCGAATCGCTTCGGCGTTGTCGAGGAAGATGTCGACCCAGATGCGTGGATTCGCACCCGCGACGCGCGTCATGTCGCGCAGCGACCCGCCGGCGTGCGCGAGCGGCTCGTGACCCTCGACGCGCGACTCGCCGGTTTGGTTCGCGACGATGTTCGCCAGAACGTGCGGCACGTGGCTCGTCATCGCGACGAGCCGGTCGTGCGCGTCGGCGGGAATCGCGACCGGTGTGGCGCCAAGATCGGAAACGAAGCCGTGCACAGTGCGGTGCCGTGCGGGGTCGGTGTGTGCGTCGGGAGTCAGGAACCAGGTCGCCCCCTCGAACAGGCCCACGCTCGCGTTTTCGGCGCCGCGCGTCTCCGAGCCGCTGATCGGATGCCCGCCGACGAATCGCGGCGAGCCCTCGGCCGCCCTGAGCACCGACGTCTTCGTCGAGCCGACATCGGTGACAGTCGCATCGCCGCTCGCCGCGAGCACTGCCGCGACGGCCGCAGGCAGCGCCGCGATCGGCGCCGCGACGACGACGAGCTCGGCGCCGTGCACGGCGTCCTCGAGGCTCGAGGCGGCCTCGACCGCCCCGCGCCCGACCGCGACCAGGAGCGCGGCCGGGTCGGGATCCCAGCCGACGACGACGTCTCCACGCCGTCGCGCTGCGAGCGCGACGGAAGCGCCGATCAGGCCCGTTCCGACGATTGCGACGCGCATCAGCGCTGCGCGCGCATCAGCTCGGCCAGGCGAAATGCGAGGTCGAGCGACTGGCGGGCGTTGAGGCGCGGGTCGAGCAGGGAGTGGTAGCGCGAGGCGAGATGCTCCTCGAGCACGTCGTCGGCGCCGCCGAGGCACTCGGTCACGTCCTCACCCGTGAACTCGAGGTGTACACCGCCGGGCCACACGCCCACCTCGGCGCACGCGGCAAAGAAGCCTTCGAGCTCGGACATGATCGCGTCGAAGCGGCGCGTCTTCACGCCGTCGGCGGTGCGAATCCCGTTTCCGTGCATCGGGTCGGACGCCCAGAGAATCGGGTGCCCCTCCTCCTGCACTGCGCGCAGGAGCGGCGGCAGCAGCTCGCGCACCTGCTCGGCGCCCATGCGGGCGTAGTACGTGAGCCGGCCGGGGATGCGCAGCGGATTGAGCCGCTCTGCAAGCTCGACCACGTCGGCGGGCGTCGCGGCGGGCCCGAGCTTGACGCCGATCGGGTTGTGCACCCCGGCGAAGTACTCGACGTGCGCCCCTTCGAGCTGCCGCGTCCGCTCACCGATCCACAGCAGGTGAGCCGAGCAGTCGTACCAGTCGCCTGTGATCGAGTCCTTGCGCGTCAGCCCTTCCTCGTAGTCGAGCAGCAGCCCCTCGTGGCTCGTGAAGACGTCGACCTCGTGCAGCCGCCGCTCGCTCGCCAGGTCGATGCCGCAGGCGGCCATGAACGCGAGCGCGCGCTCGATCTCGCCGGCGAGCTGGTCGTAGCGCTGTCCCTCCGGCGACGACGCGACGAAGTCCTTGTTCCACAGGTGCACCTGGGTGAGGTCGGCGTAGCCACCCTTCGTGAACGCCCGCAGCAGGTTCAGCGTCGAGGCCGCCTGGTTGTACGCCTCGACCATGCGTCGAGGGTCGGGGATCCGGGCCTCGGCGGTGAGGGCGTCGTCGTGGACCATATGGCCGCGGAAGCTCGGGATCTCCTCGTCACCGACGCTCTCGAACGGCTCCGAGCGCGGCTTTGCAAACTGACCGGCGATCCGCCCCACCTTCACGACGGGCAGCATCGCGCCGTAGGTGAGGACAGCGGACATCTGCAGCATGATCTTGAGCTTCTCGCGGATCCGCATCGTCGAGATCTCGTTGAACGACTCGACGCAATCGCCCGCCTGGAGCAGGAATGCACGCCCGTCGATCACCTTTGCGAGGTTGTCGCGCAGGGCGCGCGCCTCACCGGCAAAGACGAGCGGCGGGCTCGCCTTCAGGCGTTCGACGGCAGCGTCGGCCGCCGCAGGTTCGGGCCATTCCGGCTGCTGAAGCGCGGTGCGCTCGCGCCAGGACTCGGGCGACCAGGTGGGTGAGGTGGCGGTCATCGTTTCCCAGTGTAGTTGCGGCTTTTGCTCTATCCTTTCGGCATGTCTTTCGCCTCCCGCATCGGTTGGTCATGGCGCCGCGGGCGAGGCGGAGGCCCGCGCTAACAGCCGCCTCGTCCGCTGACTCGACTCCAGCGCGACCACGACCTAGATGAGGTGACCCAATTGCGCGTCTTTTCCGGCATCCAACCCACGGGTGCCAAGCACATCGGCAACTACATCGGCGCCATGCGCCAGTACGTCAGGACGCAGGACGAGGGCGAAGCCTTCTTCTGCATCGTCGACCTGCATTCGATCACCGCCGAGTACGACCCGCAGGACCTCCACGACCGTACGCTCGACCTGGCGGCACTCCTCTATGCGGTCGGCCTCGACCCAGACCGTTGCACGCTCTTCCTGCAGAGCCATGTGGCGGCGCATGCCGAGGCCGCCTGGCTGCTCTCGGCCGTCACCGGGTTCGGGCAACTCGGCCGCATGACCCAGTTCAAGGAAAAGGGCGAAGGCAAGGAGTCGGTTTCCGCCGGCCTCTTCACCTATCCGGTGCTGATGGCGGGCGACATCCTCCTCTACCAAACCGACATCGTCCCGATCGGCGACGACCAGCGCCAACACCTGGAGCTCGCACGGGATGTCGCGCAGCGCTTCAACACCCGCTACGGCGAGACGTTCAAGGTCCCGCGCGCCGTGTTCCCAGAGGTCGGCGCGCGGATCATGGACCTGCAGGAGCCGCAGAACAAGATGTCGACGACGGGCGGCACCGCACAGGGAACCGTGCTCGTGCTCGACGAGGCCGATGCGATCCGCAAGAAGTTCAAGACGGCGGTCACCGACTCGGGTCGCGAGATCCGCTACGACCCGGCCGGGAAGCCTGGCGTTTCGAACCTGATCGAGATCATGGCGGTCGCGACGGAAGTCCCGGTCTCGGACGTCGAGCGCGCGTACGACGGCAAGGGCTACGGCGACCTGAAGGGTGATGTCGGCGAAGCCGTCGTCGAGCTCTTCGCGCCGATCCAGGCGCGGTACCGGGAGCTGCGCGCCGACGAACCGGAGCTGCGACGCCTGCTGCGCGTCGGAGCCGAGAAGGCGCGCGAGACGTCAGCGCCCACGCTCACCCGGATGTACGAGCGCATGGGTTTCGTCGGGCCGTAGCTCACGCCACTCGCCCGGCGAGAGGTCGGAGACGGTCAGGTTCGCGTAGCGGGAACGGTGCAGCGCCTTCACACGGTGGCCGACCGCTTCGAGCATCCGCTTGACCTGGTGATTTCGCCCCTCGTGGATCGTCAGCTCGATGCGCGCCCCTGAGATCCGGCGCACCCGCGCAGGGCTCGTGGGGCCGTCGTCGAGGTCGACACCCGCCCGTAGCCGCTCGAGGTCGGCGTCGGTCGGCTGTGTCCATGTCTCGACCTCGTAGACCTTGTCGATCTCGTACTTCGGATGCGCGAGGCGATGCGCGAGGTCGCCGTCGTT
Source organism: Gaiellaceae bacterium (assembly GCA_035534955.1). Lineage (GTDB taxonomy): Bacteria > Actinomycetota > Thermoleophilia > Gaiellales > Gaiellaceae > PALSA-600. Next base: position 23,567 of record DATLQV010000033.1, on the reverse strand, counting down.
CGTCAGGAGCAGCGCGCCCGTGGTGTCGGCGTCGAGCCGTCCAACCGGAACGACACGCGACGGGTGATCGACCAGGTCGACGACGGTGGTCCGCCCCTGCGGGTCGCTCGCTGTCGTCACGGCCCCGGCCGGCTTGTGCAGGAGCACGTAGGCGAGCTTCTGCTTGGCGAGCGGCTTGCCGTCGAGGCTCACCTCGTCGGTCGCTTGCACGAACGTGTTCAGCTGCCCCACCTCGCCGTTCACCGCGACGCGCCCGGCCTTGATCAGCTCGTCGGCCTTCCGCCGCGAAGCGACACCGGCCCGCGCGATGAAGGCGTTGAGACGCATCGCCCCATTGAAGCTGGTTTCGACGAGCTCTCCCTCGCACGAGGGAGTTGCCCCGAGTCAACGCAACCGATACGGGGCACATGGCGTCCGATGTCGATCGCGCGCCCGAGGAGGGGGCTTCGCGGCGGGCGCAGCGGTGGTTGCGGTCGTTCATCCCGTGGGGGAAAGGTGCAGCGGCCGAGCTCACGGTCGGGCAGGAGCTCGAAGCCCTGCGTCACGAAGGCTACGTCGTCATGCACGACTTCATGCTCGGCAACGAGAGGAACGTCGACCACGTGGTGGCCGGCCCGAACGGCGTCTTCATGATCGAGACCACGTTCAGCGATCACGACGAGGTTCACCTCGCCAAGGCGAAGCGCCAGGCCCGCAAGCTCCATGACGAGATCGGCTGCTGGGTGACACCGGTGATCTGCTCCAGCGAGCGCACCTTCGTGCGCGAGGGCGTTCTGGTGGCCGAGCGCGGCCGGCTCGCAGATGCGATCCGCGCACAGCCGCGCCGCCGGCCGGTCGAATCGGACCGGCTCGCCCGCTTCGCCGACTTCCTGGACTGACCGCTCCTCTGGTTCTAGTAGAGCGCCGAGGCGAGGCGGCGGCGGTACTGCACCGTCAACGGGTGCTCGTGGCCGAGCTCGCCGAACAGCGCCACCATCAGCTCGCGCACGGCGTCCTTCTGCGCGGGGTCGCCGTCGATCCGCGCGAGCAGCGTCTGGAACGCACGCTCATAGTCGTTTGCGGCGAGCGCTGCGGCAACCTCTTCGTCGTCGATCGTCTCGGCGACGGGCGGCTTGGTCAGCTCGTCGAGGAACGCGTCGACGGCGGTGCGTCCCTGCGCTCCGACGAACTCGGCGACGACATGGCCGTGGCGGAACGCCTTCACCGCCGGAATGCCGCTGATGCCGTACTCGCCGGCGAGCGCGGGGTTCGAGTCGACGTCGACCTTGGCGAGCTTCACGCCCCTCGCCGTCGTCGCCTCCTCGAGCACGGGCCCGAGCGCCTTGCACGGCCCGCACCACTCGGCCCAGAAGTCGACAACAACGGGCTCGCCGGCCGAGGCTGCGATCACGTCCTGCTCGAAGGTCTTCTCGGTCGCGTCCACGACGTCCAAGGTAGCGCCTGCGGCGTTGGTTGAGCCTGGTTGCCGCCGCAGGCGGAACCAGGCTCAGGTCTTAAACGTTGGTCGAAGCGCTTCAGATCCGTACTTGTTCCGGCTTCGCCGGCAACCAGGTACGGATCGCCCAGGTCGTGCTGCGGTCAGGCGGGGCGCTTCTCGGCGACCGCCTCGAGGCGGTCGCGGATCTCTCTCACGTCGGCGCCCAGATCGTCGACGCGCGGCAGCGCAGCGAGCGACTCGAGCCCGAAGACGCGCTCGAAGAGCGGGGTCGTGCGGTAGCGGATCGCGCCGAATTCGTTCTCGCGGCCACTCTCCGAGATCAGGCCGCGCTCGACGAGGCCGGCGACGACGCCGTCGACGTTGACGCCGCGGATGCGCGCGATCTCGGGCCGGGTCAGCGGGCCGAGGTAGGCGATGATCGCCACCGTCTCGAGCGCGGCCTGCGACAGACCCCTCTCGATCGGCTTGTCGAACAGGCGCGCGCAGGCCTCGGAGGCGGCTGCCGACGCGCGGAAGGCCCAGCCGCCCGCGACGTGCTCCAGCACGATCCCGCTCGTCTCTTCGGAGTAGCGCTCGCTCAGGATCTCGAGCGCCTCGCCCACATGTTGCACCGCCACCTCGGCCGCCAGCGCGATCTCCTCCACGGGCAGCGGCTGCGACGCCACCACGAGCAGCGCCTCGACGGTCTTCGCCAGCTCGGCGGCGGGGGTGACCTCGGTGGTGATCAGGCGGAGTGGGCTGTCCACAAGAGACTCCTTTCAGCGTCGGCACGGGAAATCCTTATCGGCGCAAACGGCGAGGCCTGCGTGATCGCGATCTCGTTCTGCTTGCGCAGCTCGAGCAGCGCGAGAAAGGCGACGGCGACCTCGACCCGCGAGAGCCCGGCCACCTCCTGGTCGAAGTCGAACCGGCTGCGGCGGCGCAGCAGCGAGCGCCAACGGTCGAGGAACTGCGAGACGGGTGGGAAGCGCAGCGCCATGTGCGCAACTGACGGCGCCGGCGGCTCGATCGAGAGCACCCGCAGCGCGGCAGCCAGCTTGTCGGCGCTCTGCGGCGCGAGCTTGCGCTCGGGCTTCGGCGCGAACGGCGCCGGGCCAAGCCGGAAGTACAGGTCGCGGCGCGTGTCGAGCCGTTCGCGCAGGAACCGCGCCGCCTCCTTCGCGCGGCGGTACTCGGCGAGCCGCCGCGCGAGCTCCTCGGCAGCCTCCTCGGGCTCGAGCTCGGCAAGCTCGGCCTCCTCCTCGGGGAACATCGCGCGTGCCTTCAGCTCGAGCAGCGCGGAAATGAGGACGAGGAACTCGCCGCAGGCGTCGAGGTCGAGCTCGCCCTTGTCGGCGAGATGCTCGACGAACGCGATCACGATCTCGGCCAGGTCGACCTCGCACAACGGCAGCTCCTCACGGAGCACCAGGGAGAGCAGCAGGTCGAACGGCCCCTCGAACGCGTCGAGGTCCAGCTCGAGCTCGCGGACGGCTAGCACCGGATTAGGCTAGCCGCCTTACCGGACGCGGCCCTTGGGGATCGCCATCGCGGGGCGGTGCCCGTCGCCGGGCGGCCTGCGCCGGCGGCGCGGGAGTCCGAACTGGTGGCGAAGGAAGTACGCGAGGCCGCCGGCGAAGACGAAGATCGAGACCCAGGCGTTCAAGCGCAGCCCCGCGATGTGGTGCGCCGGATCGATCCGCAGCAGCTCCTCGAAGAAGCGCCCGAAGCAGTACCAGACGACATACAGGGCGAAGAGCCCGGGCGCGACGATCGTGAAACGCCGCGCCACGTACAGCAGCACCCCAACCCCGATGAAGTCCCAGATCAGTTCGTAGAGAAACGTCGGATGAAAGGTCGCCCGGTCGAGGTACTGGAGCGGACGGTGGTCGGGCGAGATCTCGAGCCCCCACGGGAGGTTGGTGGGCCCACCGAAGAGCTCCTGGTTCCACCAGTTGCCGATGCGGCCGATGCCCTGCGCGAGCAGGAGGCTCGGCGCAACGACGTCCAGGAACTTCGAGACGTCCGCGCCCGAGCGGCGGATGACGATCGAACCGGCGAGCCCACCGAGCGCGATCGCCCCCCAGATGCCGAGGCCGCCCTTCCACACCTCGAAGATCCCCTGCCACTTCGGGGTCGGCACCTCGTTCCACGAGGTGATGTCGTGGTAGGCCCGCGCGCCGACGACGCCGAAGGCAACCCCCCAGACGGCAACGCGCGTGATCAGCTCGAACTCGCCCCCCTCGGCCTTCCAGCGGCGGCCGGTCAGCCAGATCGCCGCCAGGATCGCGGCGAGCAGCGTCAGGCCGTACATGTGGAGTTGCAGCGGTCCGAGATGGACGACGCCGGTGTGGGGCGACGGGATGAAGCCGAGCATCGGCCCCGACGCTATCGCACCTGGAAGCTCTCACAGCATGAGGTTCGTCGATCCGGGTGCGATCGGCGAGCGCGGCCGGGCGACACAACCGCTCATGCTGTGAGAGCTTCCTCGTTCGCGCTAGCGAAGGATGGCCGCTGCGAGCTCGGGCGAGCAGCCACGATCGAGCATGTCGATCGCACGATGCACGTCGACGTCGGAGCGCAGCGCAAGCTCGGCGGCGAGGTCGGCAGGGAAGCCGGCCCGCTCGAGTCCCTCGGCGCGCCAACGCTCGACGAGCTCCTGCTCGGTGGGTGTGGCGTGGATTTCCGCAGTTGGCATTTCGTTTGTTCCTCCGCCTCTATGTTCGGTGCGCAGACCGCGGCGGGTCTCCCCAACCCGGGGGATATCGAGAATGAATCTGGTGTTAGCCGGAGGGTCGCACATGCGCGACAAGTGCCGCAGCGAGAGCGATCCCCGCCACGGTGACGGCAGGCATCTGCCAGTCCCAGTCGATCCCCGCATGCAGGACAAAGACGAGGAGACCGCCGAGTGGTGCTGCGGCGCGGGCACGGAGGCCGGCGACGAGCGGGAGGGCGAGGAACAGGGCGACGAGCCCGAGGCCGACGATCCCGAGCTCGGCTGCCGTCTGGAGGTAGAGGCTGTGGGCGTCGCGCACAGCCGGCCCGCCGTTGCGCGCGGCGGCGTACACCGACGCGAACGTTCCGGCGCCGGTACCGGCCAGCGGCTGGGCCGAGAAGGTGTCCCGGGCGACGTGCCAGTAGACGGCACGGTCGCCGACGCCGATGCCGCCGGGCGTGGCGACGAGCAGCGCGGCGACGAGGGCCGCAGACCCGATCACGACAGCCGCCGCAAGCTTGGGGCGCTGTGTGCGCACCGCGGCGACGGCGGCGAGCCCAACGCCCGTTGCCGCCCACGACCCGCGACTGTTCGTCAGCGCCAGCGCCGGTGCGAGCACGACGAGCGGGACGGCGAGGAGCACACGCGTCCGTCCGGCCGCTTCGAGCGTGAGCGCGGCGGACAGCACGACCCCGATCGCGGCGATCGCACCAAGCGCGTTTGCATATCCGAGCGGCCCGGTCAGCAGCGTGCCCTCGAACGGATCGTGCGCAGAACCGGCGACGAACCGGTCGCCCAGCGACCACGCGGCGACGGCGGTCGTTCCGGCGAGCACCCCGAGCGTGAGGCCCTCCCGCACGAGCACGAAGCTCGCAGCCGCTGCCAGGTAGAGGACCGTGCGCTGCGTGTCGAGCAGCGACGCCGCGGGATCGACCGACCAGGCAGCCGACGCGAGCGACCACACACAAAGGGCGGTGAGGGCGGCGAGAAACAGGCCGGCCGTGCGGGTCAGGCGAACCGACGGCGACCAGAGCGCAAGCAGTGCGGCGGTCGCACCCAGCGCGGCGGCGCCGAAGCGCCAGGCCGAGGGGAAGAAGCCTCCCTCGGCGACGGCGAGCAGGAAGATCGCAAGCGCCGCGAGTGCGGCGCCGCGCGCGGCCGGGGGCAGCGCGAGCGCCACCCCCGGCCGGCGAGCATGCACCATCGTCCTATTGCCCGTTCGGCGCCTGGATCGTCACCTGCACGAGGCGACGTGTCGAGGCTCCGGCGAGCGGATCCTGCCCGTTCACCCGTGCGCGAACGAACAGCACGAGGTAGCCGGTGCGCGGGAAGAACTGCCCCGCCGTGAGGTTCACCGTCGCGAAGCCGGTCGCATCCGTCTGCACCTCGGGCATGTTCAGAATCCGGCTGTACGGAACACCGAGCACGTAGACGAGTGCGCCCTGCACCGACTTGCCGGACGAGTCGGCGATATGGATACGCATCTGCGTCGGCTGCAGCCGCGAGCGAATCGGCGACTGCGAGTAGGTCACCGTGTCGATCACGAGCCTGTTCGGCGGCACGACCGAAGAAGCGGCGATCACGTTGCTCTCAGCCGCGACGACCGCGGTCGGAGCCGTGGTCACCTTGGTCGTGCCGGTCGAGTCCGTGGCCGAGACGTACGCGACGACCTTGTGACCCTGATCTCCGGTGACGAGCATGTACTGGTTCGCCGTCGCGCCGGCGATCACGACGCAGTTGTTACCTGCGCTGTCGCACCGGCCCCAGCCATAGGTGTAGGTGGGAGTCCCGACGCTCGTCCAGGTGCCGTTCGACACCACCAGCGCCAAACCGACCTGCGCGGTGCCGCTGATCGCGGGCTGCACGGTCGCCGCTGGGGCGCTGTACTGGTACTGCGCGGAGCTCGACGAGCCGGCGGCGACACCGCTCGTGACGAGCAGTGCTCCGGCGGCGGCTGCAATTGCCGCCAACGCGACACTCGCAAGCCGGCGAGCCTTGGAATTCGTATGCGTCATTTGATCGTCCTCCTTCGAGTTCATGGAAAACGACGCTAGGGGCCGCCTCTGAACTTCGGAACGCGCGCAGTCAAGACCGCGCAAGGCTTGTGTGAGGTTCTGCTCACAAAGTCGCGAGATACTTCCCTCGTGCACCGATTCGGTCTCAGCATGCGCTGGTGGCTCGCCGGCGCATTCGTCTCGATCGCCGTGCTCACCGCAACCCTGATCGCGACGGTCTCGACACGCCAGGTCGGACGCGACATCACCGCAAACGCGCGGAACATCGCGATCGGCGAAGCGGTGTCCGCCGGCTTTACGCTCGAGCGCGCGATCCCGAACAACCGCCTTCCGCAGGAGACGCAGGCCGCTGGACGCCAGGACGGACTCGCGCTCTTCGTCTTTGCCCGCGACGAGACGCTGATCGCCCAGTCGACGCTGCCCGGCATCCGCTGGCAGAACGTTCCCGGCGGCGAAACTGCGCTGGCGCGCGCGCTCGCCGGCCGCAGGTTCGCCAACTCGTTCAACGGCGAGCAGGCGACGGTCGTGGCGCTGCCCTTGCGGCGCACCCAGGTGGCGGCGGCGCTCGTCGCCTACGCACCGAGCGCGCGGGCCTACGGCGCGTCGCTCACGATCTTCCGCAACGAGGTCGTGCGCGTCTCGGTGTGGGCGGCGCTCGCTGCGGCGGTGCTCGGGCTCTTCTCGGCAACGCTTGTCTCCCGCCGCCTACGCCGCATCGCGCGGGCGGCCGCCGGGATCGAGCAGGGCGGGTTCGACATCGAGCTGCGCCCAGGCTTCCAGGACGAGATCGGTTCGCTCGCCTCGACAGTCGACCGTATGCGCGAACGGCTCGGCGGTGCGTTCCAGCAGCTCGAGGCCGAGCGCGACCGGCTCGGGTTGCTGCTCGACCGGCTCCACGAGGGCGTGATGGCGGTCGATCGCACGCTGACCGTGCAGTTCGCGAACGCGGGCGTGCGCCGGCTGTTTCCCGAGGGGCTCGAGCCCGGCGCACCGCTCCCCGAGACGTTCGCCGAGTTGCCGCTGCGCGCCTTCGCCACCGGGCTCTTTGCACTGGGCGCGCCCGTCTCCGAGGCGCGGAGCGACACCGGGGCGGGAGCGACGATCTCCCTGGTCGGCATCCCGGCCGCCGGGACAGGGCTCGCGGTGCTCGTGCTCGCCGACATCACCGAGCACGAGCGGCGGCAGCGCGCCGAGCGTGAGTTCGTCACCAACGCCTCACACGAGTTGCGCACGCCTGTGAGCGCGATCGCGGGCGCTGTGGAAGCGCTCGAGCTGGGTGCGAGCGACGATCCCGAGGCGCGCGCCGGCTTCATCCGGCTGATCGGCCGCCAGGCAACGCGCCTGACCCGGCTGACCAATTCCCTGCTGATCCTGGCGCGGGCGCAGACCCGCGAGGAGGGCATGCAACTCGTACCGGTCGAGCTCGAGCCGTTGATCGAGGAGATCGCCGCCTCGAGCGAGCTGCTCGATCGGGTGCGCGTCGAGTGCGAGCCGGGCCTCTCGGTGACGGCGCAACCCGACGTGCTCGAGCAGGTGGTCGCAAACCTCGTCAGCAACGCGCTGAAGCACGCACCGACAGGCGAAGTCGTCGTGCGCGCCGCCCGCGCCGCGGGCAACGCGGGCAACGCGGTGATCGAGGTGTCGGACAGCGGCCCCGGCATCTCGGCCGAGCTGCGGGAGAGGATCTTCGACCGCTTCTATGCGGGCGGCGGCGGCTCGCGCGACGGGTTCGGCCTCGGTCTTGCGATCGCGCGCGACTCGACCACCGCGATGGGCGGCCGCCTCGAGCTGAGCTCGGCCCCGGGGCTCGGCACGACGGCGCGAGTGATACTGCCGCTGTCATGAGCCCGCGGATCCTGCTCGCCGACGACGAGCCCGACATCCTGGAGCCTGTCGGCTACGCACTGCGCCAGCAAGGGTTCGACGTGGTCACGGTCGGAGACGGCGACGCAGTGATCGAGCAGGCGCGCACCGGCGAGTACGACCTGCTCGTGTGCGACGTGCTGATGCCGGGCACGCTCGGCACCGACGTCTGCCGCATCCTGCGAGCCGAAAGCGACCTGCCGATCATCCTGCTGACCGCAAAGGACGCCGAGGTCGATCGAGTGCTCGGGCTCGAGCTCGGCGCCGACGATTACATCACGAAGCCGTTCTCGGTCGCCGAGCTCGTCAGCCGGGTGCGCGCGCTCTTGCGTCGCCGCGAGCTCGACCGCGCAGGCTCGGGTCGTGCGACGCTGACGATCGGCACGCTGAACATCGACTACACGCGCCACACGGTCGAAATCGACGGCCGCGACGTGACCCTGACTCCGTCGGAGTTCAACCTGCTCACCCTGCTCGCCGAGTCGCCCGACCAGGTGTTCTCGCGCACGCAGATCATGGAGCACCTCTGGCAGACGCCCCATGTCGGCGACGGCCGCGCGTGCGACGTGCACATCTCCAACCTGCGGCGCAAGCTCGAACGCGACCCCGGGCACCCCGAACGGATCGTCACCGTGCGCGAGTTCGGCTACAAGCTCGTCGCTTTGTAAGCGAATCCTTACAAACCGCTAACAGACGGCGAGGCTGGCTCGCCCCCCTCTCACGCCGCACCCGTAGCGTCGGTTCCTGTGGCGCTCTCCCCGGAAACCGTCCGCGTCCTCGCCCGTTGCAACGGGTTTCAGGTGCAGGCGGGCGGCGAGATCGTCGGCTCGGTCGAGACGCCGGTCTTCTCGGGCACGGCGCTCCTACCCGACTACCTGATCGTGCGAACACGAGAGTCGATCCCCGGAGGGTTTCGACTCGTGCCGCCCGACCTCGTCGAGAACGTCGACGCGGCCGGCCGCGTCGTCACGCTCGATCTGACCGTGCAGGCGCTCGCCGATCTCGACGAGCCGGGCCCGCGCCTCTTCGACCGGCGCCGATCTTCGGCCTCTAAACCCTGCTAGCTTGGCGATAGAACGATGGACGAGCTCGAGGCAGTCGGTGATCCGGGGCTCCGCGAGGCGCTCCTCTTCGCGCGCGGCCGGCCAAGGCCCGTGACCGCGGACGACCTGGCGGAAGCCCAGGGAGTGCACCGCAACGTCGCACGCTCACGTCTCGAGCGCCTCGTCGAGGCAGGTCTGCTCGCGTCCGGATACGAGCGTCGCACCGGCCGCACAGGACCAGGCGCGGGCCGCCCCGCGAAGACGTACGCGGTCGAGCCTCAGCTCACGCCAATCGAGTTCCCGGCGCGCGGATACGAGTCGCTGCTCGGATTGCTGGTCGACGGGCTTCCGGCGAGCGGACGGAAGAAGAGGTTGCACGGGATCGGTGTCACCTTTGGCGAGGAGCTCGCGCGAGCGGCGAAACTTCGCCCCAGCTCGTCGTTGCGCGCTGCCTGCGGCGGTGTCTGCAAGGCAGTCGGCCGCCTTGGCTACCAGGCATCGCTCGACGACGTGACCGCCGACCGCGCCGTGATCACCACACCGACGTGCCCGCTACGGCCGCTCGTACGCGCCCACCCCGAGGCGGTGGAGATCGATCGCGGCATGTGGTCTGGACTCGTCGCGCAGGCCTCGGGCGCCGCTGCCGTGCGCATCGAATGCGAGACACACGGCTGCACCGACGACCACGCGTCGTGCCGGGTCTTGATCACGTTGGTCTAAATCTCTTTTTGTGGTAGAAAGAAGGAGATGCTCGAGCGTCTCTGCCGCGGCTTGCCCGGCCACCCGGCCCATCCTCCCCTCACCGACGCGACGATCGGCATGTTCGTGCTGGCGAGCGGGCTCGCAACACTCGGCAAGCTCGATGTGGCCCCCGGCAAGCTCGGCCCCGCCACCTGGCTCGCCCTCGCCGGCGGGCTTGTGGTCTCGGGCCCAACGGCGCTCACCGGCTTCGCCGACTGGATCGCGATCGAATGGGGCACGCCGCGTTGGCGCACGGCGACCATCCACCTGTCGGCGATGGTCACGGCGGTGTGGCTGTACGGAGTCGCGGCGTGGCTGCAGTGGCCGGGCTGGCGCGACGGGGGCGTGACGGCGGGCGGGCTCGTGTTCGCGCTCGCCGGCCTCGTCACGCTCACGGCCGGCGGCTGGTTCGGCGGCGCGATGGTCTTCGTCCACGGTATGCGCGTAAAGGAGGAGTAGATGAACTGGGCTGCACTCATTGCCTGGGTGGTCACAGCGGGCGGCGGCTTTGTGCTGCTCGCGATCTGGCTGCGCAACGGCGGCATGAACCAGCAGGACGGCGGCCGGATCCGCGCAGCGCGGATCCTCAGCCACTTCGCACTCGCTGCGGTCGGGCTCGTGCTCTGGATCGTCTACGTCGCGTCGGGGTCGACCACAGTTGCGTGGCTCGCGTTCGCCCTGCTCGCCGTCGTGGCGTTGATCGGATTCTCGATGCTCTTCATCTGGCTCGCGCAACGCAAGAGCCGTGAGGTCGCCGCCGCCGAGCAGCGGTTCCCGGTCGCAATCGTCGGCCTTCACGGCGTGCTCGCCGCGACGACGCTCGTACTCGTGTTCCTCGCCGCGGCCGGGATCGGCTCGTGACACTCGTCGGCTGAAGACATGAACCTGGTTGTCGTTCCCGCTTCGCCGGTCGGAGCCGTCGGCCGCTCCTCGACCCACCCGAACGGTGCCTGGCACCGGCCGTGGCCGCGCTGAGCAGGGGAATTGTGCGTTTCGTTCGCGATTCGCAGAATGACGTCGCACCGCGTTCGGCGTCCCTTCGAGACAGGCACAGGCCGCAACGCTCTCCGAACCGCGTCAGTCGAACCAGGGCGTAGGCCGCAACGCTCTCCGAAGCGCGTCAGTCGAACCAGTGGGCCACCCGCCGCGCTTCCAGAACCAGCAGGTTCAGGCGACGGCGGACTCGCCGAGCAACATCTTCACCTCAGCGTAGAAGTCCGGCGCCGGCTTCACCTTGTACTGCGGTCCGAAGGCGTAGACCTTCTTGCCCTGCGAGGTGATCAGGTCGGCGTACACCGGCGACTCGCCGGGAAAGTCCTTGATCAGCGCGGCAAGCTCGCGGATCGTGCCCGCGGCCGCCTTGGTGGCGTCGATCACGAGGCGCACCTCGCGCCGGTCGGGCACCGCTTCGAAGGCGATCAGCTCGAGCGCGACGAGCTTTGTCTCGCCTTCCTTGCGGTCGACGCGACCCTTGACGATCAGAACACGGTCTGCCGTGCAGAGCTCTCGCACTTTGTCGTAGGTGGCGGCGAAGACGACCACCTCGACGGTGCCGGTGACGTCTTCGAAGCGGAGGAACACCATCGCGTCGCCGCGCTTGGTGGTCATGTGGCGCACCCCGCTGACGATGCCGCCGAGGGTGACGACCTCGCCGTCGCGGCGGCGGTCGAGTTCAGCGATCGTGGCGTCGGACTTGCGCCGCAGCTGGTCGCGGATCGACGAGAGCGGATGCTCGGAGACATACAGGCCGAGCACCTCCTTCTCAAGGCGCAGCAGTTCGCCCTTCTCGTACTCGTCGGCCGGCGTAGCAGGATGGTGCTTCGGTCTCTCATCCTCCGCCGGGCCGAGGTCGAAGATCGAGCCCTGGCCGGCGAGCCGGTCGGCCTGCTGCTTCTGCCCCCACGCGACCGCCTGCTCGAGCACCTCCAGGTTGCCCTTGCGCGAGCCGGGCAGCGCGCCGCACTTGACGAGCGCTTCGAGCACGCGCTTGTTCGACACGGTCTGGTCGACGCGCTCGGCGAAGTCCCAGATCGACTCGAACGGGCCGCCTTCGGTGCGCGCGGCGATCAGCGCCTTGGCCGCGCCCTCCCCCACGCCCTTCACGGCGTTCAGGCCGAAGCGGATCTTGCCGCCGACGACGGCGAAGTCGACCTGCGACTCGTTCACGTCGGGCGGCAGCACCTCGATGCCGAGCTCGTGGCAGGCGTTGACGTAGATCGGCACGCGGTCCTTCGTCGACATCACCGAGCTGATCAGTGCCGCCATGTACTCGCGCGGATGGTTCTGGCGCAACCAGGCGGTCTGGTAGGAGATCAGCGCATAACAGGCGGCGTGCGCCTTCGGGAACGAGTAGTCGGCGGCCTTCTCGACCTCCTCCCAGAGCTGCTTCGCAACACCCGGCGTGACGTTCTGCTCGGCGGCGCCCTCGAGGAACTTGCCCTTGAGCGAGTCCATCAGCGTCCGGATCTTCTTGCCGATCGCCTTCCGCAGGTCATCGGCGTCGGAGATCGAGAAGCCGGCGAGCTCGCGCGCGATGCGCATATAGCTCTCTTGGTAGACGCAATTGTGGACGACCAAGTTGTTCGCGACGAAGTTGTGGATGCCCTCGACTTCGATGTCGTAGACACGTTCGTCGCCCGCCGGCTCGATCGACGCGATTTCGACCCATGCGACTCGCTGCGCCCGCTCGCTCTCCGGCAACGGCAGGGTGCGCGCGATCTTCTCGAGGCTCCGGACGGAGATCCGGCTGTATGCACTCCTAAAGTGCTGGTGGCCGAACCCCGTCTGCGTCTCGATTGCGCGATGCGACGCGCGACCATCGCTACGGCGCTGTGTCCCGAGGGGTTCGGGCTCGCGGGTTGCGGTGAGCACCTCCGTCAGCACACGTGCGCGAGAGAGTGTGAGAGATCCCTCCTCGGCGTGGATTGCGACATCACCCTTCCGCCCGACCATGTGTTCCTGCACCAGGGCGCCGAAGCGCTTCGCACCGTGCACGGTGACCTGGTACGCGATCCGTCCCGACCCGTCTCCGGCTGCGTACCGCGACTGCCAGATCGATGACCGAATGCCGAGTCGAAGGAGCAGCGACTGGACGTCGTCCGCGAGCCGCTTGGAAATCGTCTTGTAGAGCGCAACGCGCCCGCTGACATGCCCGTCGCACTCCCAGAGCGTCGCAAGAAACTCCGCAATCTCGGCCTCGGGCAACTCGAAGATCTGTTCAGGAATCCACTTTTCGGCGCTCGCCGGGCCTCGCCGGAGCGTGCCCTTCGCCCGCGGGTCGCTGAGTCTCCAACGCAGGTCGAGCTCACGAAGCCACTCCTCGAGCGGCGAGGGGTCGTGATAGCGAGCCGCGATTCTCTTGCTCTTGGTCGGGACGATTCGCACAACGCCCCGTACCTGCGCATGACGTGCGAGCGAGAGCTCACCAAAACCGGCGGTGCACGACTGCTCGAAATCGATGAGCAGCCACGGGTCCGACGAATAGAACGAGGGCGACGCCCCCGACAAGGACCCGTCCGCCAGAAGATAGGCGAGCGCCCGGTGGCGCGCGCGTTCGTGCGGCGCGCTCCGCCTGGAGCCCGTGGTCGTCAATTTCTTGGGTGTTGCGAGGTAGTCGCCGGCTTTGAGTGAGTCGAGTGTCCGCCATCCCGCCTCGGTCAGGAACTCGTGGTTCCCCGTCGCTCGTATCTCTGCTCCGTTGCGGAGCTTGAGCGTGTAGACGGGACGTATGCCGTTGTCGAACCAGCGAGTGATCCGTGCATGTGCCGGCCTGAGCTCTTCGTCGACGCCCTGGACGAGGACATCGTCGCAGTGCTCGAGCGAATCGATGCGAACGCGGCGCCCCGAGGCCGCGTCGAAGACGAGCGTGTCGCCGGCCAGGCAGATCCCGTAGGTCTCCTTGAGGATCGGCTCAAGCCGCTTGTCGATGTACGTCACGGCTTCCTGGCCCGCCTTGCGCTTCCCGTACGACGGGATGTTCGCCATCGGGCCCGGCCGGTACAGCGCGCCGAGCGCGATCAGGTCCTCGAACACCGTTGGCTTCACCTGGCGGAGCGCGTCGCGCATGCCCGACGACTCGAACTGGAAGACGCCGGCCGCATCGCCCTTGGCGAGCATGGCGTAGGTCTTCTTGTCGTCCAGCGGGATCGTAGCGATGTCGAGCCCGCCGATCAGCTGGCATGCCTTGTCGATCACGTCGAGGTTGCGCAGGCCGAGGAAATCCATCTTCAGCAGGCCGAGTGCCTCGATGTCCTTCATCGAGAACTGCGTCACGAGCTCCTGGTCGGCGCCCTTCTGTTGCAGCGGCACGACATTGATCAGCGGCTCGGCGCCGATCACGACACCGGCGGCGTGGATCGAGTCGGCGCGCGTCAGGCCCTCGAGCGGCTGGGCGAGCTCGATGATCTCCTTGGCGACCGGGTCGGCGTCGATCGCCTTGCGCAGCTCCGAGCCCGGCTTCAGGCACTCGTCGAGCGTCTGCCCGGGGCCTTCCGGGATCAGCTTCGCGATCTTGTCGACGACGCCGTAGGGAACCTCGAGCACGCGGCCGGCGTCGCGCACGGCGGCGCGGGCGGCCATGGTCGAGAACGTGATGATCTGCGCGACGCGGTCGGCGCCGTACTTCTCGCGCACGTAGTTGATCACGCGCTCGCGGCCGTCGACGGCGAAGTCGATGTCGATGTCGGGCATCGACTTGCGGCCGGGGTTCAGGAAGCGCTCGAACATCAGGTCGTAGCGGATCGGGTCGATGTCGGTGATCGCGAGCGTGTAGGCGACGAGCGAGCCGGCCGACGAGCCGCGGCCCGGCCCGACCGGGACGCCGTTGGATTTCGCGAAGCGGATGAAGTCCCAGACGATCAGGAAGTAGTCGGTGAACCCCATCTCCTTGATCGTCTTCAGCTCGTAGCGGAGGCGCTCCTGCAGCTCGGACGTGACCTTGTCGTAGCGCTTTTGCAGGCCTTTTTCGCACAGCTCGACGAGGTAGTCGAACGCGTCGCGACCCTCGGGCACGTCGAAGCGGGGCAGCAGGATCCGGTCGAGCTCGATCTCGACGTTGCAGCGCTCGGCCACCTCGAGGGTGCGCCGCATAGCGTCCTCCTGGCCGGGGAAGTCGAGCGCCATCTCCTGCGGCGTCTTGAAGTAGAAGTGGTCGGTCTCGAAGCGCCAGTGGTTCGGGTTCTTGAGCGAGTCGCCCGACTGGATGCAGAGGAGCGCCTCGTGGGCGCGCGCATCGGTGTCGCGGAGGTAGTGGACGTCGCCGGTCGCGACCGTCGGCAGGCCGACCTTCGTCGCGAGCTGCACGAGCTGCGGCAGGATGCGTGCCTGCACCTCGAGGTGCGCGTTCTGCAGCTCGACGTAGACGTTGTCGCGCCCGAAGGTCTGCGTGAGCCGGTCGAGCTCTGCCTCCGCATCGGTGACGCGGTTCTCCTCGAGGGCCTTGCACACCCGGCCACTCAGGCAGCCCGACAGGGCGATCAGGCCGTCCTTGTGCCGTTCGAGGAGCTCCCAGTCGACGCGCGGCTTGTAGTAGTAGCCCTCGAGGAACCCGAGCGACGAGAGCTTGATCAGGTTCGAGTAGCCCGTGTTGTCGGCGGCCAGCAGCGTCAGGTGGGCGTTCCCCTTCTCGTGCGCCTTGCGATCGTTCGCGACGTAGACCTCGCAGCCGATCACCGGCTTCACGCCGGTATTGCGCGTCGCCTTCCAGAGCTGCACCGCACCCGCCATCGAGCCGTGATCGGTGAGTGAGACCGACGGCATCTCGAGCTCCGCGGCACGGGCGACGAGGTCGGGAACCCGGCAGGCGCCGTCGAGGATCGAGTACTCCGAATGGACGTGCAGGTGAACGAAATCGGCGTTTTTGGACGGGGCTGCCATCGCGGAGCGGTCAGTCTACGCCCGCTCTCGGAAGGCACCCGAATCGGGTCAGTAGAGGCCGAAGAGCAGGCTCAGGGCATGCTCGACTTCGCGCAGCTCAGCTGCTGCAAGGTGGCCGCTCGAGCGCCCGAGACGCCCGCGGTCGACGCTCGTCACCTGATCGAGCAGCACACGCGTGGGGCGTCCGCGGACAGTGATTGCGGGGCGGTAGAGGGCCGGCTGGGCGCTCGTCGATGTAGGCGCGACGGCGACGGTGCCCAGCCACGAAGCGCTGTCCGACTGCAGGATGACCGCCGGCCGAGCTCTCTTCTGCTCGCGGCCCACGGCGCTGCGTGGGGCGCGAAGGCTCACCACCTCGCCACGACGAAGGTTAGGACTCGTCAAAGAAGGCGCGTATCTCGGCGATCAGTGCGCGGTCTTGCGGGTCGTTCGCGAGCCGTTTCGCATCGGCCGCGATCTGGTCGTATTCCGCGGCGCGAGCGGCGGCGATCACGGCCAAGCGGATTGCTTCGGACTGCGAGGTCTCGTTGCGCATCAAAAACGTCAGAGCCCGCCGGGCCTCGGCGTCGAGCCGAACGGAGATCGCCTTTTCAGCCACCGACTCGTAGCGTATCACGTTTGTCATACGCAGTTCAGTTCAGCTCGGGGCGAACGACCTCCGCCTGAAGCCGTGCGCTGACCACCGCCCACGCGTCGTCCTCCGCCGCGCGCCGCGGGAGCGGTTCGGCGGCGATTGCGCGAAGCTCGGCCGCAAGTGCGGGCAGCGATTCGCGCCCGAGCTCGCCGAGCCGGCCGAGACGGAGGCGCACAGCCCGTCGCCGTGCCGCCGATCCCTCGGGGACGGCGGCGTTCCGGCAGGCGACGATCGCAGCCCGCAGCGCCAGGCCGCGCCGCTCCGCCGCCGGCGCGTGGGCAACCGCCTCCTCGAGACAATCGAAGCAGAAGAAGAACGGTGTGTCCTCGTGGCCGAGCTGCAGGGCGAGATGACGGACAACCTCGCGTGAGACCTGAGCGGTGCGCGGGTGCCGGTCGAACTCCGCGAGCGCGGCCTCGACGCCTGCCGCCCACTCCGCGCGCAGGCCGAGCCGCTGCAGCCCTTCCCGGATCAGCTCCTGGAGCTCGTCCGACCAGATCCGCTCGACCGCCTCGTCGGTGAGCCGCTCCAGCTCGGCGCCCTCCGCCGACACGAGCATCGCGTCGGCCAGTTCGTCGAGCGCTGGACGGTCGGTTTCGGGGTCGACACCGATCCCCAGGTCGGTCGCCATGTCCCACCCGTCCGGCTCGAAGACGAAGTCGTCGAGGCCGTCGTCGAGGCCGTCGTCGAGGGGCTCGAGCCCGTGGTCGCTCATCCACCCGATTCAACCGCTCGCGGCGCGCCCCGTCATCGGACCTTCGGGACAGGTGGGTGTGACAATTCAGCACCGGACGCGCGCCACCGCTACCCTGCCGCGATGCCTCCGAACATCCAGCGCTTCCTGCCGATGATCGTGATCTTCGCGGCGCTCATCTTCATCCTCCCGCTGCTCACCAAGAAGTCGAGCGGCGGCGGCCCGAGCACGTCGGCCAAGGCGACGAGCACGCAGCAGGCGATGACGAGCATCGGCACGAGCGAGCAGACCTACCTGGCCGCGCACGGCCGCTACAGCGCACACGTCGCCGACCTCGTCGCGCTCGCGCCCGCGCTCGCAACCGCGCTCGGCGGCGGCGTCACCGTCTCGCTCGACGTCGCAACCGACGGCAAGACGTACTTCGCGCAGGCCGCCAGCGACTCGCTCAGCCTCACGAGCGCCCGCAACGAGACCAAGCAGATCGCCCAGAGCTGCCTCGTGCTGAAGAGTGGCGCGACGTGCCCGGTCGCGGTCATCAAGTAGGCCTCCGCCGCCCGGCGCGGAGCTTCGACCTCCACCGCGAGCTGACGACGCTCTTCGTCTGCGCCGTCGCAACCGTCGTCTTCACACGTGCGTTCCTGGCGGCGACCGGGTATCCGCAGGTCGGCGGCGGCTCGCTGCACATCGCGCACGTGCTCTGGGGCGGCCTGCTGCTGACCGCCGGGCTGATCGCGACACTCGCGTTCCTCAACCCCACGGCCAAGCCGGTCGCGGCGGTCGCGGGCGGTGTCGGCTTCGGCCTCTTCATCGACGAGGTCGGCAAGTTCGTGACGAAGGACGTCAACTACTTCTACCGCCCGGCGATCGCGATCATCTACATCTGCTTCGTCGTGCTGTTCGGCGTCATCCGCTGGCTCGCCCGCCGAAGCTTCAGCGCGGAGGAGGCGACGCTGATCGGCCTGGAGTCGCTACAACGCGCGGCCGTCGGTGACCTGAGCGACGAGCGGCGCGCCCGCGTGCTCCACCTGCTGACCACCGCGGGCGCCGACGGCACGCTGGCCCAGAGCGTGCGCGAGCTGCTCGTGGACAGTGCGACGCAGCAGGAACATCGCTCGCGGGCGCTGCGCCTCTCTCGCCGGCTCGGCCCCGTCTGGGATTCGCTGACCGCTCACCGGCTCTTCCGCCAGGCGATCGTCGCCGTGCTCGTCGGCGCGGCGGCGATCTCGGCCGCCGAAGTTGGCTGGCTGCTGCGCGACGGCGTCACGCACCTGTCGTTCAGCCAGCGCGCGTTCGCGCTCGCGACGGTCGTGGCCGACTGCGCGCTGGCCGTCGGTGCGGTGCAGCTGCGGCGGTCGCTGCTCTCCGCGCTGCACTGGTACGAGCACGCCGTCCTGATCGAGATCACCGTCGGCCAGGTGTTCCTCTTCACCTCCGAGCAGCTCGCAGCGACCCTCAACCTCGTCGCGCTGTTGCTGCTCTGGTCGCTCCTGCAGTGGGCGATCCATCGGGAGACCGGCAAGCACGCGCAGGACGCACTGGCCCAGGGCTAGATGGACGGCGCTGCGAAGAGCGCGACGGTTGGAACGGCAACGGTCCCGAGCAGGTGATCGAGCTCGGCGTCGCTCGCCCCGATGAGCGTGGCGCGCACGTCGAGCGCCACCAGGAAGCGTTCGGGCGGCTCGAGGAAGTTCACGGACGGTGTTCGGTAGTGCATCGGCACGATGAGCCGCGGCGCGATCGAGCGGACGAGCTCCGCGGCAGGTTCGCCGCCGATCGTCGGGCCGCCGCCGACCGGAACGAACAACACGTCGACGTTGCCGATCGCGGCGCGCTGTTCGGGGCGAAGCGCGGGCTGGCCGAAGTCGCCGAGATGGCAGCAGGCGATGCCGTCGAGCGTGAAACAGAAGATCGTGTTGGGCCCGCGCTCGGTTCCCGCGACGCCGTCGTGTTCCGAGGCGATCGCACGAACCTCGCCGAGCGGCGATTCGAATCGACCGGCGGTCGAGCGGATCACCGTCGGGGAGCCGCCGACCACCTGGGCCGCATTGTGGTCGAGGTGCTCGTGGGTGATCAGCAGCAGGTCCGCAGTCACGTTCTCGATCGGCGGGTAGTGAAACTCGAGCCCGCGCGCGGCCAGCGCCTCGCCGGGCCGGTCGAACGGATCGATGACCACCGTCCGCTCGCCGGCCAGGAGAAACGCCGACTGGCCGTACCACTGAATCCGCATCGCAGATCTCCTTTAGATGGTGTCCGTTTCGGCTGTCTCGATCAGCCTCGGCGCCGGAACGCGCGCGTCGCGTGCGACTGGGAGCCGGCCGCGAGACCACGACATGACGGCTGCCAGCAGGCAGGCGGAGATTGCGAACGCGAACGCCTTGTGCAGGCCGGAGCGAAACGGCTCGGCGATCAGGTTCGGGAAGAAGCCGTGACTCTCGAGCGCGGCGGCGTTCGCGGCTGACAGGTGGGCGAGGACGCTCGGGCCGATCAGCGTGCGCACGGGGTCGTAGCCGAGGAACGCCGCGAACAGCACCGACACCGGCGGCAGGTGCGCGACGTGCATCGCCGTGCCGGCCGGCACCCCGTGCGCCTCGAGCCCCGCCGTGAGCGAGACCGGCAGGGTTGCTGCGAGCCCCACGATCATCAGCGTGAAGAAGATGCCGATCGACAGCACCTGCGCGGAGTTCTGGAACGTCTGGTTCATGGCGCCGCCGGCGCCGCGATCGCCGGCGGGCAGGCTGTTCATCACCCCGGCCCGGTTGGGCGAGGCGAAGGCTCCCATCGAGAGCCCCATCAAAAGCAGCGCGCCCGCGAACGGGAGATACGAGAAGTCGACCGGCAGCCGGTCGAGCAGCACGAAGCTGAATGCGGAGCCGAGCATGCCGGTCGTTGCGAACACACGCGATCCGTAGCGGTCCGAGAGGAACCCGGAGAGCGGGCCGGCCAGCAGGAAGCCGGCGGTCAACGGCAGCATGTAGATACCGGCCCAGAGCGGCGTGCGGCTGAAGCTGTAGCCGTGCTGCGGTAGCCAGATGCCCTGCAGCCAGATGATCAGCATGAACATCAGGCCTCCGCGCGCGACCGACGAGAGGAAGCTCGACAGCACACCGAACGTGTAGGCGCGGATGCGGAAGAGCGGCAGCTTGAACATCGGATGGCGGATGCGCGCCTCGAGCAATGCAAACCCGGCGAGCAACACGACGCCGGCGCCCAGGCAGCCGAGGACGAAGGGGCTCGACCAGCCCATCGCGTGTCCGGCGTGCGGCCGGATGC
This sequence comes from Gaiellaceae bacterium, assembly GCA_035534955.1. Taxonomy (GTDB): domain Bacteria; phylum Actinomycetota; class Thermoleophilia; order Gaiellales; family Gaiellaceae; genus PALSA-600. The sequence continues at coordinate 3,300 of DATLQV010000033.1, read as the reverse complement.
CGTAGGTGATCCCGATCATGATCAGCACGAGCCCGAGAGCGAACGTGAGATTGCCGACCCAGTCGATCGGGGCGCGGTTGTGCACGCCGATCTCGCGCAGCTTTCGATGCGACCACACCGTGCCGAAGAGCCCGAACGGCACGGAGACGAGGAAGACGAGGCGCCAGTTCACCGGTGCGAGCAGGCCGCCCACGAGGAGACCGATGAACTGCCCGCTGATGCCGACGACGTTGTTCAGGCCGAGCGCAAGGCCGCGCTGATGCGACGGGAACGCGTCGGTCAGGATCGCCGCCGAGTTCGCGATCAGGAACGCTGCGCCGACGCCCTGCACGAGCCGAAACCCGATCAGCCAGTCCGCGCCGGCGCGGCCCTGCATCCAGTCGATCGTCAGCAGCAACGACGCGGCCGTGTAGATCGCGAAGCCGAGCGTGTACATGCGCACGCGTCCGAAGAGGTCGCCCAGGCGGCCGAGGCCCACCACGAGCACGCTCGTCACGACGAGGTAGCCGAGGATCATCCAGAGCAGGTAGAAGCTGTTTCCCGGCCGCAGCGGGCTCAGGTGGATGCCGCGAAAGATGTCCGGCATCGCGATCAGCACGATCGACGCGTCGAGCGTTGCAAGCAGCACACCGAGCGTCACGTTCGAGAGGGCGACCCACTTGTAGCGGTCTGCAGGCACCCGCCAAACCATACAGGTAAACTGCACAGTCTCCCTGCAGGCTTCGCGGGTAGGATGGAGCCGCATGCCGGCTCCGAACGACCTGTCGAGCGCCGCGAGCGAGCTGCGCATCGTGCTCGGCCAGCTCATGCGCCGCCTGCGCGCTGACGGCGCGCTCCCGACCTCCCACCTGGCCGTCCTGAGCCGGCTCGACCGGTCGGGGGCGCAGACGACAAGCGGCCTCGCTGCGGCAGAGCGGATGCGGCCCCAGTCGATGGCCCAGACGGTCGCCGAGCTCGAGAAGGAGGGCCTCGTCGAGCGCCGGGCCGACGCGGCCGACCGTCGCCAGATCCTCGTCGAGCTGACCCACCACGGCCGCGAGTTCGTGCTGGCGGAGCGCCGCAAACGCGAGGACTGGCTGTCAAAAGCAATCGCCGACGAGCTCACGCCCGCCGAACAGCAGGTGCTCCTGCAGGCGATCGACCTGCTCCACCGCCTCGCCGAGCTGTAGGCGTCAGGCCGCGAAGACGCCGAGCTGCAGGTCGCGTCTCAGCAACCAGGTTCAATCGTGCCCGGTTGCTGCTTCGACCCTGGTTGCCGGCGCAGCCGGAACCAGGGTCGCGTCTCCAGCAAAAACCACTGACCCTGCATCAGGAACTCCGTTCGCCTGGACTCGTCGCCTCGCGCGCAAGCGCACGTCGGTGGATTGCGGGCCAAGGGCCGGAACTCAAATGCAGGGCCAGTGGCTACACGCTACTCCTCTGCCGGTCGGCGCGCACGAGCTTCTCAGCGCTGAACGACGCTGTGAACCTCCAGGTATTCGATCGACGGAGGGCCGTCCCCGAATCCCGCCTCGGTGCGGGCGGCCATCACCTTCTCGCCCCACGCTTCGGCTTCTGCGCGCGAGTCCCAGACCTCGACGATGCGCACCTTGCCGTCCTCACCGATCGCGGCCGCGTGAAACACGGCTCCGGGCGGCGGCGTGTCGCCGATCCCCAGACGTTCTCTCATCTGGTCGTACTCCGCAACCGTGATTCTCGTCTCGATGATCCGTGCGATTGCCATCGTGCGCCTCCTCGTTTGATCTGACGACCTTACTCCTCCGTTGCTCGCGCGCCTTGCGGCGTCCGTATCGTGTTCCGGATGGGATCAGCAGCGAGGCGGCGGCACGGCGGCGGCGGCGGCCGCCGCCGGTGGATCTGGGTGTTCGCCGCGCCGGCTGCAATCGTCGCGCTCGGTTTGGCGGCGGCCGTGCTCTGGTGGTCGGGCGCAACGCTCCGGGTGGACGCCGTCGCACTCGCGCGGGTCACGCTGCAACCGCTCGGCGGGTCGCTCGTCTCGGCGAGGGCGTTCGGGCCCGGCGGCGCCCGGATCCCGCTTGCGGTCAGCGGCGGCCGCCTGGCGCCACAGGCGCCGCTTGCTCCGGGCGAGCAGGTCACGGTGGTGGTCGTCGTGCGCAGGCCGGCCTGGCTTCGCTGGGCGCTCGGCTCGAGCCGCACGGAGCGCCTGACGGTGCAGACACCGCTCCCGCACGTGTCGCAGCGGTGGCTGACCGTCGCTGCTCATGCGCCGCTCCAGCTGCGCTTCGACGAGCCTGTCGACCGCGTCTCCTACGGGACCGGGACGGGCCAGAAGGTCGTCTCGGCCGGCGGTCGGCGGGTCGTGTCGCTCGGAGCGCAGGCGCCTTCGGGCTCGGTCGAGGTCTCGAGCGCCGCGCGTCCGTGGGAACGTCTGGGCGACCCCGTCCGCATCACGTGGTTTCCGGTCTCCCGCCGGCCTGTCGTCGTCGTCAGCCCTGCGGTCGGCCGGCCGATCTCGCCGCTCGAGCCGATCCGGCTCACGTTCTCGCAGCCGGTCGACCAGGCGATCGGCGCGGCGCGGCCCCATTTTTCAACGCGCGTCCCTGGCGGGTGGAGCAAGCCCGACAGCCGCACGCTCGTCTTCACGCCGACCGGGTTCGGCTTCCCGCTCGCGGGTTCCCTGCACCTCGAGCTGCCCGCCGGGCTCAGCGTCACGACCTCGACCGTCTGGCAGGTCGCCGGCGCCGGCTTTCTCCGCCTTCAGCAGCTCCTCGCCGACGCCGGCTACCTGCCGGTCAGCTGGCACCCCGCAGGCGCCTCGGTGGCGCGGCAGTCGGCCGCCCAGATCACCGCGGCGGTCAGCCCGCCGGCCGGCTCCTTCACCTGGCGCTACCCGAACACACCGCCCGAGTTGCAACGCCTCTGGATCGCGGGGCAGCCGAACCCGATCACGCGCGGCGCCGTGATGATGTTCGAGCACGACCACGGCCTGGCCGTCGACGGGTCGGCCGGCGCGGAGGTCTGGCATGCGCTCTTTCTCGACGCGGCCGCAGGCACGAAGCGCAGCGACGGTTACAGCTACGTCTACGTCCACCGCAACGTGCCGCAGTTGTTGACGCTGTGGCACAACGGCAAGACCGTTCTCACCTCGCCGGGCAACACGGGCGTTCCGGCGGCGCCCACGCAGCTCGGCACCTTCGCGGTCTTCGAGCACATCCCGGTCGGCACGATGAGCGGCACCAATCCCGACGGCTCGCACTATCACGACCCCGGGATCCGCTGGATCAGCTACTTCCACCGCGGCGAAGCGCTGCACGCCTTCAACCGCGCGTCGTTCGGCAC
>DATLQV010000032.1:0-66103 GCA_035534955.1 Gaiellaceae bacterium | reverse complement strand
GTCCTCGCGACGGTGAACGAGAGCATGGGAAGGCGGTCGAACGCGAACTTCGCTCCCCACGACACGCGCATGAGGGGAGCGAGGCGCGCAGCGAGCTCGCGCGTGTAGCCGGTGAAGCAGTCGAGCTCGCCTGCGAGGATCCGCAGTGCGTGCTCCGCGGCGAGCCTTGCCGACAGTGCAGCCTCGTACATGCCGTCGCCCGAGAGAGGGTCGGCGAGACCGGCAGCGTCTCCGACGAGCGCGACTCGCCCGGTCGCCATGACGGCGCCGCGCTTGCGGAACGGAAGCAGATGGCCGCGGACGTCTGTCAGGGCGTCGCGGTCGAAGCCGTGGGCCTCGCAGAGGCGCGCGAGGTGATCGCGCAGATGCGGCCCCTCCGATGTCCATCCGCCGACGCCGACGTTGAGGTGATCGGCCTTCGGGAAGATCCAGCCGTAGCCGCCGGGGACGGTTCCGAACTCGAGGACGAGGCGCTCCGCATAGCGCTCATAGGGCGCTTCTCTGTGTGGGAGGTTCCCTTCGAGCGCGACCGCGTTCCTGCGCTTCGTGTCGAACAGGCGGCGGGAGACGCCGTTTGCGCCGTCCGCGCCGATGACGACGCGAGCGTCGTCGTCGTCGACGCCGTCTTGCCGGATCTCCGACGCAGCCGTCCCTTCTCGAAGCTCGACGCCTGCCTCGACGGCGCGCCCGAGGAGATACGCGTCGAGGCGGTGGCGCTGGGTCATGTACGCGAGCGGGCTCGCGGCGACGCGGGAGAATCCGTGCCGATGGCGCGCCCGAAGCTCGAACCGGCTCACGGTCCTCTCCACGACTTGCTCGATCCCTACGGGCATCTCCCGCAGCGCACGAGCGGTGACCGCACCCCCGCACGCCTTGTCGCGCGGGAACCGCGCCCGGTCGAGCAGCAGGACCGACTTGCCCGCGGTCGCGAGTCTGTACGCACAGGTCGACCCGGCAGGTCCGCCGCCGACGACGATTGCATCGTAGGCCGGCACGCTACGTGGGGCCGTTGGAGAGATTCGATGCCACGACTTCCGCCTTTCAGCTCGAGTACTCGAGAAGAGGCGAGCCTTGGCCTCACACCTTGATTCGACGGTAGCACGGCAGGGGCTAGAGCGGCTGGACGATGATGAGCGCGTTTCCGTCCGGGTCGCGCAGCCAGAACATCGGCGGGATCGGGCCGCCCCAGCGGGTGACCTCGTCGTCGACGTCGGCGCCGGCGGCCTTCAGCGCGGCGTGGTCGGCGTCGACGTCGGAGGTGTCGATGCAGATCCCCGTCTGGCTCCCGCCCGCGGTCTAACCCAGACGAGCGCGGGGCGGGTAACTCATCGCGAGGAAGCCTCTTTGTCAGCCGGGCGGGCCGGCCGTTGCGCTCGGATCCTCGAGCGTGCCACGCGCGGCGGCGAGGCCGCCGGGGTCGCCTCCAGGCCCGCGGAGGAGCCAGGCGATGCCGACCGCGATCGTGCCGCCGATGGCGGGTCCGACGACATAGGCCCAGAAGTGGTCGAAGCGGCCGAGGACGAGATCGGGCGCGAACGAGCGCGCGGGATTCATGGACGCGCCGCTGATCGGGCTCGACCAGAGGCCGGCGAGGATGATGTAGCCGCCGACGGCGAGGGCGGAGAACGGGCCGACGTTCTGGGCACGTGAGGCCGTGCCGAGGATCGTGCTGACAAGCCCGCCCGTGAGTACGAGCTCGGTCAGCATCACCTTCCAGTCGGAGATGCCCGCCCCGGGCTCGGTTGCCCCGAGCGCGCCCACTTTGCCGTAGACCCCCCAGAGGAACAGGCACGCGAGCGTCGCGCCGGCGAGTTGTGCAAGCAGGTACCCGGGGACGCGCCGCCAGGGAAAGTCGCGGCGCAGGCTGAATGCGAGCGTGACCGCGGGGTTCAGGTGCGCGCCCGACACGGCGCCCATGAAGAGGATGATCGCCATCACCATCAGCCCCGGCGCCGCGACGGCAGCCGTCCGGCTGACCGCGCCGTGGCTGAGCGCGCCGACGACGGCGCCGCCTGCGCCCACGAGGACGAGCAGAAACGTCCCGAAGAGCTCCCCGAACAGCCGCCGCCATGCGAGCTTCGGGTCGTCGAAGTCGCCCAGGCCGGGAAACTCGAGCGCAAGCAGCGCCCGCCGGACGTGTTGATCGTCCCGCGGCGATGCGGGGAGCTCGGTCACGGCAACTCGACCATGCGACAGGGGATGTCCGCGTCCTCGTCGAGGTGGTAACTCGCGCAGATGCGGTGGTAGCCGTCGGCGACCAGAAGCGGGAGGCCTTTCTCCGCTTGGCCGCGGACGAGCAGGACGGGCGAAAGCCGCTCGCCGCCGGACACCTTCTTCAGATCCGCGGCGACATGGGCGTTGTTGCGCGGAAGCAGCGTCAGCCGGCTGGCGCGCAGCAGATCCTTCGCCTGGCGGGCGACCTTCTCGGCACGCTTCAGCCCGTCGACGAGCACTGCCGCTGCCGGTTCCGACACGACCAGCGTCAGATAGTCCGCGGCCGCCGGGAAGTCGTGCTCGTCTGGCTCGTCCTTCCAGTGCTCGGGCCTGCTGCGCTTCTTGGACGCCGACACCTTCTTCTTGGGCACGGTCTACTCCTTCGGCGACGCTGCCTGCTCGCCCCTCTCAGTTCTCCTTGCCCGAACCAGCTCCTCGCGCGGCCACCGCGGGGTGCGTGGACTGTTTCGCGGTCTCGAACTGGAGCGCCCAGCGGATCAGGCTCCAGACGATCAAGAGGGCGACGAGGTTGAGCGTCGCTGCGAGCTGCTCGGAGGTGTAGAGGAAGATCTGGCCGACGGTGATCTCGAGCAGGACGGCGTGGTCGTACCAGTGCAGTGCAGAGAGCAGTGACCGCGAGAGCCTGATGGCGCCGATCAGGAGCGCGAGATCGGCGACGACCGTCGTCAGCGTGAACGCGCGTTGGCTGAAGGAAAGGTGCCCGACCCCGTGGCGCAGCAGCCAGCCGGCCTCTGCTGCGGAGATCGCCGCCGCGACGCACAGGATGGCGAACAGTCCCTGGCGGAAGAGGCGGTGCTCGGTGAGCGGAACCCAGCGCCGTTCCAGCCACTTCGAGAGACGGTGCGTCACCGGTGAGTGGAGCACCGGCTCGCTCGCGCTCTGCGCGAGCAGCTCGCGCACGCTCTGCGCGAGCGGAGTGTCGGCTCCCGTGCTTGCCATCAGATTGAGGATGTGCGTGCGCCGCTCTGCGCTGAGAGCCCCGACGGCCGCTCGCTGCAGCGCGTCGAGCCCACTCAGCGTTGCCTCTTGCGCGCTGAAGCGGCGGCGCGACAACCAGCGGATCACACCGAACAGGACGACGAAGCAGACATAGATGATCGCGATAGCCGGCCGGTAGAAGTAGTTCACGTCCTTCGTGACGAACTTGCCGACCTCGTCGATAAAGAGGCCGAAGCCGACGCCGCCCAACACCGAGGCGATCGGCTTTGCAGCCGGGCTCAGGAATGCGAGCGTCGTGATCAGCGCCGTCAAGAGCAGCAGACCGCCCCAGAGCACGTGCGCGATGTGCAACTTCGAGCCGCCGACCTGCGGGTAGCCGGTCGCAGCGAGAAAGGCGCGCGTGAAGATCACGGTCGCAACGGCGCAGACGAACAGCACCGTCAGGTGCTGATGGAGGTCGTAGCTGCGGGCGGGCCGCCGGAGCCTGGGCTCGGGCACCTCAACACGCTATAGACCCAAATGTGTGTTGACGTTTGGACTACCGGGAGTAGGGTGGAATCAGACCACCTGCCGGTGCCGCTCGCGATTCGGCCCGCGTGGATCCTGTGGACACGGAAGTCTCTGGTGTGGAAGGGGCGGCGACATGACCGATGCCGTAGCGTCGATGAGACCCGACCTGACCGAGCGGGAGCTCCAGGAGGCACTTCATCGATCGGAGGACAGTTACCGCGCCCTGTTCGAGCGCCATCCGGCGCCGATGTGGCTCTACGACCTGGCGACGCTTCGCTTTCTGCGCGTCAACGAAGCCGCCATCGCTTCGTATGGCTACTCGCGCGATGAGTTTCTCTCGATGACGATCAAGAAGATCCTCGCGCCGGAGGACGAGGCGGCACTCGGTGAGGGACGAGAGGCCAGCATCGTGCGCCACCGGCGGAAGAACGGCACCTTCGTGGAGGTTCTCGTGTCGTCGGATTCGATCCCGTTCGAGGGACGCCAGGCGGGTCTGGTCCTCGCCCAGGACATGACCGCTCAGCGCGAGCTGGAAGAACAGTTACGGCAGGGTCAGAAGATGGAGGCGATCGGTCGGCTGGCCGGCGGCATCGCACACGACTTCAACAACCTGTTGCTCGTGATTCGCGGCTACAGCGCCATCCTGCTCAACGAGTTGAGCGACGAGGACCAACGCGATAGCGCGCAGCAGATCGACAGCGCCGCAGAACGAGCGGGAGAGTTCACACGTCAGCTACTCGCGTTCAGCCGGCAGCAGGTCCTTCGGCCGGAGGTCACCGACCTCAACGCGGTCGTCGCGGAGACGCTGACGCTGCTGCAACGCTCGATCGGTGCAAGTGTCCAGATCGAATCGGAGCTCGAACCGGGCATCGGGACGGTCCTCGTCGATCGCGGCCAGATTGCACAGGCGGTCATGAACCTCGCCCTCAACGCCCGGGACGCGATGAGCGAAAGCGGCGGCACGCTCAGGATCAGCACCGTCGGCGTCGAACTCGATGAGGACTTGCTGCATACCCATGGGGAAGTCGCTCCGGGCTCGTATGTCCTCTTGCAGATCACCGACTCCGGCACAGGGATGGACAAGGAGACGCAGAGTCGTGTGTTCGATCCCTTCTTCACGACGAAGGACGAAGGCACCGGCCTCGGGTTGGCGACGGTCTACGGCCTGGTGAAGCAGAGCGGCGGCCACATCTGGTTCTACAGCGAGGCGGGGATGGGGACGACCTTCAAGCTCTATTTCCCGACCACGAACGCGTACGTGGAGCCCAGGACCATCTCGCGCGATCTGCCGTCGCTCAGAGGCAATGAAACGATCTTGCTCGTCGAGGACACGGAGGTGGTCCGCGCGCTCGTCACGAATACGCTCGAGTCGTACGGGTACGCCGTGCTCGCCGCCGCCGGCGGCCGGGATGCACTGCGCATCGCCGAACAGACGGACACCCGGATCGACCTGGTGATGACCGACGTCGTGATGCCACGGATGAACGGACGAGAGCTTGCAGAGCGACTGATAGCCAGTTGTCACGGCCTGAAGGTGCTCTTCACGTCCGGCTATCCCTCCGACACCGTCCTGCGCCACGGAATCGCGGAGGCGCAGACAGCGTTCATCGAGAAGCCCTATCTCCCGAACGACCTCGCGCGCAAGGTGCGCGAGACGCTCGACGCGTAGCCGAACCACCGTTCGCGGCCGCGCTGCTACAGTGAACCGAATGGTTCAGCATTCAGCGGCGGTCGATCGAGCGTTCGCGGCCCTGGCCGACCCGACCCGCCGGGCTGTCCTCGAACGGCTCGGTTCCGGCAGGGCGACGATCAGCGAGCTTGCCGAGCCCTTCGGCATGTCCTTGACAGGAATGCAGAAGCACATCCGGCTGCTCGAGGCGGCGGAGCTCGTGACGACGGAGAAGGTCGGCCGCGTCCGCAGGTGCACGCTCGCGCCCTACGCCTTCGAAGGCATCAGCACGTGGCTGCAACGGCTCGACCGTTTTGCACATGTTGTCGAACGGACAAAAGGAGAACGATGAGTACCACGAAGAAGAAAGAAGGATTCAGCGCCGAGGAAAAGGCGGCGATGCGGGCGCGGGCCAAAGAGCTGAAGGCGGCCGCCGAGGGGGAGACTGCCGTGCTCGACGCGCTCGCGAAGATGACGCCCGCCGATCGCGCGCTCGGGAAGCGCATTCACGCGATCGTCACCGAGGCTGCACCCGACCTCGTGCCGAAGACCTGGTACGGCATGCCCGCGTACGCCCGAGAGGGGAAAGTCGTCGTCTTCTTCCGCGACGCGGCGAAATTCAAGGAGCGATACGCGATGCTCGGCTTCAACGACAGTGCCAAGCTCGACCAAGGCTCGATGTGGCCGATCGCCTTCGCGCTGACGAAGCTGACAGCAGCCGATGAAACGAAGATTCGGGCGCTCGTGAAGAAAGCGGCAAGCTGATGAACGAGACCACAGTCACCATGCCGAACGAGCTCGAGATTCGCGTCGAGCGGATCTTCGACGCGCCGCGCGCCCACGTCTATTCCGTCTGGACCGACCCGAAGCTGATCCCGGAGTGGTGGGGCGACGGCACGGTCGTCGAGGAGATGGATGTCCGTGCCGGTGGCACGTACCGCTTCCGGACCGCATTCGGCGTCGTCGAGGGCGAATACCGCGAGGTCGACGCGCCCGAGCGGCTCGTGCAGACATTCATGAACCATCTGCAGACGCTCGAGTTCGAGGATCTCGGCGAGCGGACGAAGCTGACGCAGACGATGCACTTCGCGACGACCGAGGAGCGCGACACGACGATGCAGTACGGCGTCGAGGAGGGAGCGAAGGGCGGCTTCCTGCGCGTGGACGCGGTGCTGCAGCGGCTAGCGCTCGACGGGTGAGCTCAGAGCCACCGGCACGTACACCCGGTGCGCGGGTTGTGACACGTCGGGCAGGCCTTCCCGCGCACCGTGAGACGCTTCTTCGCGATCCCGGCAGACACCATGAGGTAGCCGGACATGACTGCGATCGCCGCGGCTGCCAGGGGATTCGCGGCGTGGAAGCTCATGCCGCGACCGCGTTCTTCTCGGTCTCCGCGTCCGTGGGCGTTGCAGGCTCCCCTGCCACGACGAGCACCGGCGCATCGGCGTGGTGCAGGACGTACTCCGAGACGCTGCCGTGGACCACCCTGCCGACTCGGCCCCAGCCGTGCGCGCCGACGACGATCAGGCGAACGTCGCGCTCCTGCGCGGCCTTGCAGATCTCCTCGCCCGGCATGCCCTCGAGCGCGAGTGTCTCGCCGGCGACGCCGGCGGCGGTGACCCGCTCGCCAACGGTCTCGAGCACCTGCTCGACGTGCTCGCGCTGCATCTTCTGCAGCTCGGCGATCACGTCGGTGTACGCGTAGCCGTAATAGCCGACGAACGGCAGGTGTGCATGTGCGACGGCCACGACCGTGAGCGGAGCATGGAGCTCGCTCGCGAGCTCGATCGCCTCTCGCGTCGCGTCCTCCGCCGAGGGCGACCCGTCGGTTGCCAACATGATCGGTTTCATCCTGTCCTCCACTTCACTCGTGGACCTCTAGTGTTGGCGCTCCGCGGCGGCGTCGAATCGGGTCACTCGCTGAGTGCCGATCAGGGAACATGCGGAGGTTCCGCAGGCCTGGTGCGGCCAAGCTCATTCTGTGGCTGTTCTCGACCGGTTCCCAGAGCTTCGGCCGGCGCTTGCTGCGGAGGCCGCGCTGATCGAGGCCGACCGCTGTCTCGACTGCTCCGGGCCGTACGCGCAGGCGCCGTGCACGGCCGCGTGCCCTGCGGGCGTGGACGTGCCGCGCTTCATCCGCGAGCTCGCAGCCGGTGCAGCGCTCGACGCCGCGAGAACGATCTATCGCGAAAACCTGCTCGGGGGCACGTGCTCGCGCGTGTGCCCGGTCGAAGTGCTCTGCGAAGGCGCCTGCGTCCTGTCGCACATCGGCCAGAAGCCGATCGCGATCGCCGCGCTCCAGCGATTCGCGACCGATGCCGGGCGCGACGAGGACGTACCCCTGCGCCGCCGTTTGGCCCCCACCGGCTGCCGCGTCCTCGTGGTCGGCGCGGGGCCGGCCGGATTGAGCTGCGCCGGAGAGCTCGCCGCGGACGGATTCGACGTCGTCGTCGTGGACGAGCACGACGAGGTCGGTGGCGTCGTCCGGACCGCGATCGCGCCGTACCGGCAGCTCGTCGATCCACTCCCGGAGGAGCGGATCGCGCTCGAGGAGCTCGGTGTCCGTTTCCGCCTCGGCGTTCGGATCGACTCGGACGGCGATCTGGCCGACCTGCTCGGCGACGCAGACGCCATATTCCTCGGCGTCGGCCTGGGCGCCGACCGCCGGCTCGAGTGCCCCGGCACCGATCTCGTGGGCGTCTGGCCGTCTCTCGAGTTCATCGCAGCGGTCAAGCAGGGGCGCGCACCCGAGCTCGGCGAGCACGTCGTCGTCCTCGGCGGCGGCAACACCGCGATCGACGTCGCGCGAGAGGCCATTCGGCTCGGCGCACCACAGGTGACGATCGCGTATCGGCGCACGCTTGAGCAGATGCCGGCATACGCATTCGAGGTCGCGGACGCCGAAGCGGAAGGGGTCGCCTTCGAATGGCTCGCCGCGCCGGCGGCGCTGGAGGGAGACGGCCACGTGCAACGCGTTGTCTTCGACCGGCTGCGCCTCGGAGAAGGGCGCGTCCTCGACGTCGTTCCCGGCGCGCAATTCGCGCTGTCGGCCGACAGCGTGATCGCCGCGATCGGCCAGGAGCCCCGCACCGAGATCTCGAGCTGGTTCGGCGGTCTCGACCAGGCTCAGGGAGTGCTCACCACGGACGCCGAGACCGGATGCACCTCGGCCCCCTACGTCTACGCCGGCGGTGACGCGATCAACGGCGGCGCGAGCGTCGTGCAGGCCGTCGCCGACGGCAAGCGCGCCGCGCGCGCCATCGAGGAGGCGCTGTGCGCGACCTGACCGAGATTCGCTGGCACGCACGTGCAGGCCAGGGCGCGAAGACCGCCTCGAACATCCTGGCGCTCGCGCTGCTCCGCACCGGGAAGAGCGTGCAGTCGTTCCCGGAATACGGGCCGGAGCGGCGCGGCGCCCCGCTGCGGGCGTACACGCGCTACAGCGACCACCGCGTGCGCCGCCATGACTCGATCGAGGAGCCCGATTTCGTGGTCGTTCTCGACGAGTCGCTTCTCGGGGAGCAGGCGGTGTGCGATGGCGTCTCGGCGACGACGATGGTCCTGGTCAACGCGGATCGCGCCATGCCGACGCTCGCGGGTGCAGCGGTTCACGCCGTGCCTACGGCGCGCTTTGCCGGTGCCGGTGGCGGGAGCTTCGCCAACGTCGCGATGCTCGGCGCCGTCGCCGCCGCGCTCGGCGAGCCGCCGCTCGAGACGCTGCAGGACGCGATTGTCGAGGCACTCGGTGCAAAGGCGTCCCCGGACGCGCTGCGTGCGGCGGCCGCGGAGGGATTCGCATGTCTGAACTGATGCGCTGGGACGAGCTCGGACCGGGTGGCGTCGTCACGCCGACGGAGAGCCCGCGGCCGAAGACGGGAGACTGGCGGACGAACGGCAGACCCGAGCTGCGGCTCGACCGCTGCGTCAGCTGCCTGCTCTGCTGGCTCTATTGCCCCGACTCTGCGTTCAAGCTCGAGGGCACGACGCTGGTCGGAATCGACTACGACGTCTGCAAGGGCTGCGAGCTGTGCGTCGAGGTGTGCCCCGCCGCCGCGCTCGAGATGGCGCCGGAGGCTGACACATGATCGCCGCCGAGCCGCAGCTCCTGACCGGCGGCGAGGCGGTCGCGCACGCGCTGTGCCAGATCGAGCCGGATGTCGTGCCGGTGTACCCGATCACGCCGCAGACGCCGATCATCCAGACATTCGCGACGCTTGTCGCCGACGGCGCCGCGCACACCGAGATCGTGAACGTCGAGTCCGAGCACTCGGCGATGAGCGCTGCCATCGGAGCGGCTCTCGCCGGCGCACGCACGGCGACGGCGACGTCGTCGCAGGGGCTCGCGCTCATGGCCGAGGTGGTCTACATCGCCGCGTCGATGCGCGCGCCGATCGTCATGGCCGTCGGCAACCGCGCGCTGTCCGGGCCGATCAACATCCACTGCGATCACTCGGACTCGATGCTCGTGCGCGACTCGGGCGTCGTGCAGCTCTTCGCGGAGAACGCGCAGGAGGCATACGACCTGATGGTGATGGCGCCGCGCATCGCCGAGCACCCCGATGTGCTGCTGCCGGTGCTCGTGTGCCAGGACGGTTTCACGATCACCCACGCGGCGGAGCCGGTCGAGCTGCTCGCCGATGAGCTCGTGCGCGACTTCGTCGGGCCGTATCGCCGCGCCGATGCGCTCCTTGACGTCTCCCACCCCGGGACGCACGGCCCGTTTGCGATGCCCGACTACTACTTCGAGTTCCGCCGGGCCCAGGCCGACGCGATCACTGCGGCCGGCCGCGTCATCGACGAAGTGGCCGACGAGTTCGAGAGCCTCACCGGCCGGCGCAACGGCGCGCTCGAGCAGTACCAAGTCGGCGGAGCCGACGAGGTGATCGTCGCGCTCGGTTCGTCCGCGGGCACGATCAAGGACGTCGTCGACGAGCTACGCGCAGCGCAGAGGCACGTCGGCCTGTTGAAGATCCGCGCATTCCGGCCGCTGCCGTTGCGTGAACTGCGCTGCCTGCTCTCCGACGCCGCCGACGTGTTCGTGCTCGACCGCGCCGATTCGCCCGGAGGCGCCCCACCGCTCGCGGCGGACGTCGCGTTCGCGCTTGCGGGCGAGGCCTCGTGCCTGCACAGCCACGTCTACGGCCTGGGCGGACGCGACCTGCACCCGGAGGCGGTACGGGACGTCTTCCTCCAACGGGCGCCGCACTACGTCGGTGTGCGAGGTGACGAATGTCCCGCCTGAAGACCCTCGTCGCGAACCAGCATGGCGTTCAGCCGCTTCGGGGAGGTCACGCGCTCTGCCAGGGCTGCGGCATCCCGATGGTCGTCAGGACCGTGCTCTCGACGATCGACCGTCCCGCCGTCGTCATCAACGCGACCGGCTGCCTCGAAGTCGCGACGACCCGGTTCCCGACCACTGCCTGGACGGTGCCGTGGATGCACGTCGCCTTCGAGAACGCCGCCGCGGTCGCGGGCGGCGTGGAGGCGGCCCAGCGAGCGCTCCGCCGCCGTCATGCGCTTCCCGCCGACGAGGACGTCGCGGTCGTCGTCTTCGCCGGAGACGGCGGCACCTACGACATCGGGATGCAGGCGCTCTCGGGCGCGCTCGAGCGCGGCCATCGCTTCCTCTTCGTCTGCTACGACAACGAGGCGTACATGAACACGGGCGTGCAGCGCTCCGGCGCGACGCCGTTCGCCGCGTCGACGACGACGAGCCCGGTCGGCCTCGAGAGCTTCGGCAAGGCACAGCAGCGCAAGGACATGACGGCGATCGCCGTCGCCCACCATGTGCCGTACGTCGCACAGGCGGCGTCCACGTACTGGCACGACCTGAGCGTCAAGGTCGAGCGCGCCGCAGCCGTCGACGGGCCTGCGTTCCTCAACGTGCTCACCGATTGCCCACTGGGCTGGGGGCACGAGCCCCGCACCGCGCCGCACGTCGTCGCGGCCGCCGTCGAGACCGGGTTCTGGCCGCTGTACGAGGTCGTCGACGGCGCCTACCGGATCACCTACGAGCCCGAGAGCCTGCAGCCGATCGAGCGCTGGCTCGAGGGACAGAAGCGATTCGCACACCTCCTTCGCCCGGAGAGCGCGCAGCTGGTGGAAGCGATCCAGGAACGCGTCGACCGCGAGTGGGCGGCGCTGCGCGAGCGTTGCGACGAGAAGGGAGCACGATCATGACCTACGTCTACGACTTCGACGAACCATGCGACGAGGGACGTGCGCTGCTCGGCGGGAAGGGTCTCGGGCTGGCGGAGATGACGCAGCTCGGCCTGCCAGTTCCGCGCGGATTCACGATCACGACGGAAGCGTGTCGCGTGACGATGCGCACGGGACACGAGCCTCCGGTGCTCTCCACCGAGGTGGCGGAGCACCTCGCCCGGCTCGAGCGCGCGACCGGCAAACGCTTCGGCGATGTGCGCAAGCCGTTGCTGTTGTCCGTCCGCTCGGGCGGTCCGATCTCGATGCCCGGGATGATGGAGACCGTCCTCAACCTCGGCCTCAACCGCCGCGTCGTCGAGAGCGACGGCTTCGGCGCCGACCGGCGCTTTGCCTTCGACGCCTACCGCCGGCTGCTCCAGATGTACGGAACCGTCGTCGCCGGCATCGACGTGGACGCGTTCGAGTCGGTCCTCGCGGACGTGAAGGCGCGCCGCGGCGTCGACCTCGAGTGGAGCCTCTCCGCCGACGATCTCGCCGAGATCGCGCAGCGCTTCGAGGAGATCTACCTCACCGAGACGTCGGAGGCGTTCCCCGACCAGCCGCACGTCCAGCTGGGGCTGGCGATCCAGGCGGTGTTCGAGTCGTGGAATGCTCCGCGCGCGCAGGTGTATCGGCACGAGTACGGCATCTCGGACGACCTCGGTACGGCCGTGAACGTCATGGAGATGGTGTTCGGCAACCGCGACGAGCACTCCGCCACCGGCGTCTGCTTCAGCCGCGATCCTGCGACGGGCCGTCCCGGCCTCTTCGGCGAGTACCTCGCCGATGCGCAGGGAGAGGACATCGTCTCCGGTGCGCGCACGCCGGAGCCGATCGCCCGCATGCGTCAGCAGTTCCCCGAGGCGTATGGCGAGCTCGAACGCTTCGTCGCCGAGCTCGAGCGCCACTACCGCGACATGCAGGACGTCGAGTTCACGATCGAGCGCGGACGGCTCCATCTTCTGCAGACACGCGGAGCAAAGCGCACCGCCGCTGCCGCGCTCGCGTGTGCGGTCGCTCTCGTCGACGAAGGGCTGATCGACAGGGCCGAGGCGGTACGGCGCATCGAGCCGTCGTCGCTCGACCAGCTGCTGCACCCGACGATCGACCCGGACAGCGCCGTCGACGTCGTCGCCGTGGGTCTCGCAGCCTCGCCCGGCGCGGCGTGCGGGTGCGCTGTCTTCGACGCCGACCGCGCCGCCGAGCAGGCGGCCGCCGGTGGAGACGTCATCCTCGTACGGCCCGAGACGACACCCGACGACATCCACGGGCTGATCGGCGCACGCGGCGTCCTCACGGCGCGCGGCGGGATGACCTCGCATGCAGCCGTCGTCGCGCGCGGGATGGGCAAGCCGTGCGTCGCCGGGTGCTCCGCACTCCACGTCGACCTCGGAGCGCGGGCCGCCGACCTGGCGGGTCATGCCATCCGCGAGGGCGACGTCATCACCATCGACGGCACCTCCGGGGACATCATTCTCGGCCCCGTCGAGCTCGTCGAGCCGGAGCCGAACGCCCATCTCGCACTCGTCCTCGACTGGGCCGACCACCTGCGCAGGCTCGGTGTGCACGCCAACGCCGACACGCCTGTCGATGCGCGGCGGGCACGAGAGAACGGCGCCGAGGGCATCGGGCTCTGCCGCACGGAGCACATGTTCATGGCGGACGACCGGCTGCCGATCGTGCGCGCCATGATCCTCGCTGCGACCGATGACGAGCGCGCTGCAGCTCTGGCGCGTCTTCTCCCGCTGCAGCAGGGAGACTTTGAGGGGCTCTTCGAGGCAATGGGGCGCCTGCCGGTCACGATCCGGCTACTCGACCCGCCGTTGCACGAGTTCCTACCGCCGCTCGAAGAGGTCCATGACGAGAAGACGCGCGAGCGCGTGCTCGCGCTCCACGAAGCGAACCCGATGCTCGGCACGCGCGGATGCCGGCTCGGCCTCGAGTGGCCCGAGATCTACGAGATGCAGATCCGCGCCATCGTCCGGGCCGCCCACGCGGTGCAGGAGCGCACCGGCGTCGCGCCGACGGTGGAGATCATGCATCCGCTGGTCGCGTTCGACACCGAGCTCATCCGACTGCGCGAGCTGACGGCGCGAGCCGTCGCGGAGGAGGGGGGCCTCGACTACAGCTGCGGGACGATGATCGAGCTGCCGCGCGCTGCCTTGCGCGCGGGCGAGCTCGCGCGTCACGCCGACTTCTTCTCGTTCGGGACGAACGATCTGACGCAGACGGCGCTCGGCTTCTCGCGCGACGACGCAGAGGGACGGTTCCTCACCTACTACCTCGAGCACGGCATTCTCGACAAGGATCCGTTTGCGACGCTCGACGTCGCCGGCGTCGGCGAGCTCATCCGGCTTGCTGTCGAGCGCGGCCGCGCGTCCAACCCCGAGCTCCACGTGGGCATCTGCGGCGAGCACGGTGGCGACCCCGCATCGATCGCATTCTGCGAAGAGGTGGGGCTCGACTACGTGTCCTGCTCGCCGTTCCGCCTGCCGGTCGCGCGACTCGCCGCCGCGCAAGCCGCGCTCGCCCACGACCACGAGACCGCCTACGTCCCCGCAGGCGGCTGACGAAAGGAGCCTGTCATGTCCGTTCGGGTTGCCATCAACGGCTTCGGCCGTGTCGGAAGGTGTGCGCTCCGCTCCGCATTCGAGACGGACGCGCCGATCGAGTGGGCCGGCATCAACGACGTCGCCGACCTCGAGACGCTCGCGCATCTTCTCCGGCACGACACCGTCTACGGTCCGTTTCCCGGAACAGTCGAAATCGACGACGGAGCGCTCGTCGTCGACGGAGTCGAGATCCCGGTGACGGCGATCGCGGACCCGGCGGACCTACCCTGGGCGACCACGGGGGTCGACGTGGTGCTGGAGTGCAGCGGGAGGTTCCGCGCGCGCGCCGACGCAGCGAAGCACCTCGACGCCGGCGCAGCCAAGGTGATCATTTCGGCGCCGGGCAAAGGCGTCGATGCCACGATCGTGCGCGGCGTGAACGACGACGCGTACGACCCGGACATCCACCACGTCATCTCGAACGCATCGTGCACCACGAACTGCCTCGCACCCGTGGCGAAAGTGCTGAACGACACCTTCGGGATCCGTTACGGCACGATGACCACGATCCACGCGGTGACCGGCGACCAGCGCGTCGTCGACCTGCCGCACAAGGATCTCCGTCGCGCACGTGCAGCAGGCGCGAACATCATCCCGACGTCGACCGGCGCGGCGGGCGCGATCGGGCTCGTCATTCCCGAGCTCGAAGGCAAGCTGCACGGGATGGCCGCGCGCGTGCCGGTCCTGACCGGCTCGCTTGTCGATCTCACCGTGGAGCTCGCCAGGGAGACGACCCCCTCGGAGCTCAACGCCGCATTCGCCGACGCGGCGGGCAACGGCCTCGACGGGATTCTCAGCATCTCGTACGAGCCGCTCGTCTCGAGCGACGTCATCAAGTCGTCCTACTCGGCGACCGTCGACGGCGACCTGACAGCCGTCGTCGCAGGCACGCAGGCGAAGGTCGTCGCCTGGTACGACAACGAATGGGGCTACTCGACCCGTCTCGTCGAGCTCGCGCAGCGCGTGCTCGTCGCGGCCGCGGTCTGAATGTCGAACAACGAAACGGAGGAGCCATGTACGCGCTCGTGTACCACGGTCCTGGGGAACGGGCTTGGGAAGAGGTTCCCGACCCGGTCATCCTCGATCCGACCGACGCCATCGTCCGCATCGACGTGTCGACGATCTGCGGGACCGACCTGCACATTCTGAAGGGCGACGTGCCGGAGGTGACCCCGGGCACGATCCTCGGCCACGAGGCCGTCGGCACCGTTGTCGAGGTCGGCTCGGCAGTTACGACGATCGAGCCCGGCGACCAGGTGCTCGTGTCCTGCATCACGTCTTGCGGCCGGTGCCGGTTCTGCAAAGAGGGCCACTACGGCCTTTGCACCGGCGGGGGTGGCTGGATCTTCGGCCACACGATCGACGGCCTGCAGGCCGAGCTCGCCCGCGTCCCGTTCGCCGATACCTCCGTCTACAAGCTGCCGGAAGGGCTCACGCCCGAGGACGTCATCTTCCTCGCCGACATCCTGCCGACGGCATTCGAGGTCGGTGTCCTCAACGGCGGCGTGCAGCCCGGCGACACCGTCGCGGTCGTCGGCGCAGGCCCGATCGGCCTCGCCGTGATCATGACGGCCAAGCTCTTCACGCCGAGCCGCGTGATCGCGATCGATCTCGCCGACGCACGTCTGGACAAGGCGCTCGAGTTCGGCGCCGACGTCGTGATCAACAACAGCCGCGAGGACGCGGCCGAGGCGATCCAGACGTTGACGGACGGCCTCGGCGTCGACGTCGCGGTCGAGGCGGTCGGCGTGCCGGAGACGTTCGAGCTCTGCACAGCGATCGTCCGCCCCGGTGGCCGGGTGGCCAACGTCGGCGTCCACGGCCATTCCGCGACGCTCCATCTGGAGACGTTGTGGATTCGCGACATCACCATCACGACGGGCCTGGTCGACACGATCACGACGCCGCAGCTCATGCGGCTCATCGCCGAGCGCCGGCTGGACCCGAGCCCGTTCGCGACGCATCGCTTCGCGCTCTCGCAGACGGAGGATGCGTACGACGTGTTCGCGGCCGCGGCCGACACGCACGCACTCAAGGTCGTGCTGACCGCGGAGCCGGTGCCGATGCTTCCGCAGCATGCGGAGGCAGCGCCGGCGGTCGCCCGCTGACGACAGAGAGCGGAGGCGGCGGGCAGGTTTCCGCCCGCCGCCTCCTTCGCTGCCGCTCAGGCTGCGGTGCGGAGCTCGGGAGCGAGGAGGCCGGAGAGAGAAGCGACGACCTGTTCGGCCCCGTAGTCGCGTAGCCGCTCCGCCTCTTCGCCGGAGGCGACGCCGATCGCGGGCATCCCGGCCGCGCGGCAGGCGACGATCCCAGCTCCGCTGTGCGTGAGGCTCACGGCCTCGCCCGGTGCGACGCCGAGCTCGGCGCACGCGGCGAGCAGGAGGTCCGGTGAGGGACGCGGGTGCAGATGCTCGGCGTGAATCGTGTCGGCGTCGACGCGAACATCGACGAGCTGCACCAGCTGCGCAACCTCGAGCATCGGCTCGGTCGTCGTGCTCGCGGACACGACCGCACGCCCCAGGTGTGCGTATCCGGCCGCCTGGAGGAACCTCCGGGCGTCTGCGAGGGCGGCGATACCGCGGTGCGCCAACCGCCCCTCGAGGAGCTCGCCCTTTCGGCGGGCGATGTCCCGCACCGTCGCATCCGGCAGGTGGAGGCCGCGGCCCTCGAGAAACATGCGGATGCCATCGAGCCGCGTGCGTCCGTCGAAGTACAGGACGTAATCGGCAGCGGGGTCGAACGGAGGAAGAGCCCAGGGCGTCGTGTGCGCGAGTGATGCCAGCACCGGGTCGAGCGCCTCCGCCCATGCGACGGCGTGCAGCATGCCGCTGTCGGTCAGGACGCCGTCGAGGTCGAAGATGCACGCCTTGGTGGCGGAGTCGAGGCCGAGCATGCGTGCGGAGACGGGCCGCGGCGGGAGCCAAGGCTTCGGGTCGACGCCGAGGGCGCTCGCCACGCGCATGAGCAGCTCTGGAATCTCGTGGCGGTCGCGCGCCAGCGCCTGTCGGCGCTCGCCCAGCTCACCTGCCGGAAGGACGTCGGATTCGGCGTCCAGCGCCCGGGAGGCGGCGTCGAGCGCGTCGTTCCAACGCAGCGCGATCGTGTCCAGCTCGGGCATGTTCCCAGCTTGCATCCGGTCGGCGCCGGCGACATCGGCGTTTCTCCGCTGACGGGCTCAGGGTGCGACCCGATGCCGGGTTCGCCTGGGGAGCGCAGAATCGAAGCAATGAAGACGACGTATTCGGCTTCGTGGCAGGAAGACGGCGGGGCGGCCGTCCCCGGCCGTCTCGAGCTGACGCCCAGGGCGGTCGCGTTCACGCCGGCCGGCCGTGAGGAGCCGCACGAGGTTCGGCTCGCGGACGTTTCCGTCGTTCGACGGCAGCCGTCGGCGGTCGAATTGGAGCTGAGGACCGGCGATCCCATTCGGATCGAATCGGCGGCGGCGAGAGTCTTCGGAGCAGACATCGAGACGATGGCGGCGCGCGTCGAGACGCTACGTGCGCTGCGCGCCGAGCACGGCAGCCTCGAAGAGGAGTTGCGAGAGCTGCGCGCCGCCGTACAGATCCTGCCCGGGCTCACCGACGTGCGCTGCCACGAGTTCGCACTGGTCACGATCGACCTGATGCGCCGGATCCTGCACCATGCGCGTGTCGAAGAATTGGAGATCTATCCAGCGGTCGAACGGCTGCACGGCGGCGGCCCACTGATCGAAGCGATGCTGCTCGACCATCGCGCCATCGAAGAAGAGGCGTGCGAGCTCGCCCGCATCGACCGCGACGACCGCGCCTGTCTCACGCGCGAGTTCCATCGCCTCGATGCGCTCGTGACGGCGCACATGACGAAGGAAGAGACGATCGTCTTCCCGCTGCTCGACTCCTAGGTACCCGTCACGCCGCTTGCTTGGGCGAATCCTCCGCGAGGTGGGCGTGGACGAACTGCACGGCCATCGCTCCTTCGCCGACGGCGGTCGCGCAGCGCTTGGTCGATCCTGAGCGGACGTCGCCGGCCGCGAAGATGCCCGGAGTGTCGGTCTCGAGCAGGTTCTCAGCGGCGGCGCCGGCGCCCGTGAGGATGAAGCCCTTGTCGTCGCGTGCGACGGCGTCGTCGAGCCACTCGGTGCAGGGCTTCGCGCCGAGGAAGAGGAACAGAAACGAGAACGGCAGCTGCTCTCCGCTCTTCAGGGTGACGGCGTTCAGGTGCCCGTCCTTCCCGTGCAGCGCGGCGATCTCGCTGCGGTCACGCACGACCACCCCGAAACGTTCGAGCTCGCGCACGAGGTAGTCGGACATCGTCTCGCGCAGATCGGCGCGACGATGCAGCAGCGTCACGAGCGCTCCGCCGCGTGCGAGCCACACCGCGGCCTGGCCGGCCGAGTTGCCGCCGCCGACGACTGCAACACGCGACGCGACGCAGAGCTGCGCCTCGGGCGGTCCCGCCGCGTAGAAGGCGGTGAGCCCCTCGTACTCGGCGAGCCCGTCGACGGGGAGCCGGCGGTACTGGGCGCCGGGCGCAAGCAAGACGGCGCGCGCGGCGATCACGTGATCGTCTTCCAGATGGACGAGGTGTCGATCCGTTCCCGGTTCGAGCGACACTGCGCGGTACGGCGACGCCATGCGCGCCCCGAACTTCCGCGCCTGGGTGACTGCGCGGCTCGTCAGCTCCGATCCCGAGATCCCGGCAGGGAAGCCGAGGTAGTTCTCGATGCGGCGGGACGAGCCGGCCTGACCGCCGAGTGCAGTGCTCTCGACGATGAGCGTGTCGAGGCCTTCGGAGGCCCCGTAGACCGCCGCACCGAGACCGGCCGGTCCGGCGCCGACCACGACCAGATCGGCCTCCTCCAGGGGCGCGAGCTCCCGGCCGATCCCGAGTGCGCGCGAGACCTCGCCGGTGGTCGGCCCGCGCAACTCGGCGCCGCCCGGCAAGCGCACGAGCGGCAACGGTCCTCCGGCGGGTGGCGACACGTCCTCCCACGTGTACGGAAGGCGGTTGCCTCGGGCGAACTCGAGCATCCGCATGGTCGCTTCCGACGAGTGGGGGCCGACGATCTCCAGACCGACGCCCTGGACCGTCTGCAACGCCTCGCGGCGCGCGATGAAGGTCGAGAGCAGGAGATCGCTCAGCGGGCCGTCTTCGAACAGCAGCGACCGCAACGCCTCGCGGTCGACGGCGATATAGCGCAACGGCTGTGTGACCACTGCCGTGACGAAGACCGTCTGCCCCGAGAGCAGATTCAACTCCCCCAGGAAGCCCGACGTCCCATGGCGGACGAGCTCGTTGCCGGCGCTGTCCAGGATCGCCGCTTCGCCGTCGAGGATGGCGATGAACGGATACGTCGGATCACCGACGCGATAGAGCACGTCACCGACCTTTGCCGTCCGCTCCTCGCCGAGCTCGGCAAATGTCGCCAGCTGCAATGCCGACAACATCGGGCTCGCGGGAGCGTCCACTCCGGGACCCTAACCGCAGCGAGTCGGTCTACAGCGCGCGCTGGAGCGTGAGGATGATGACTGCGCCTCCGGTCTGTTGGTTGTCGACGGTGAGGGTGGCGTGTTGGTGTTCGAGGAGGCGTTTCGCGATCGTGAGGCCGAGCCCGGCTCCGTTGTCGGCGCTGCCGGCTGCCGGTGTCCCGCGAATGCCGGGCTCGAAGACGTGCGGGAGGACGTCGGGGTCGATTCCCGGTCCGTGATCCCGGACGGTGATCTGGACGACCGATTCGCCGGCGGCCGCCCAGCTGAGGTGGATCGGAGCGCCCGGCGGGCTGTAGTGAAGCGCGTTGTCGAGGACGTTGGTGAGAGCGCGTTTGAACCGGTCGCGGTCGACGATGACGGCGAGCGTCCGGTCGCCGTCGAAGTCGAACGTGTTGTCTCGGAGGCGGGTCGTATGCTCGAGGCCAACCGCGACCTCGCCGAGCAGGCCGGCCACCGGTGCCGCTTCGAGTTGGGGCGCCGGCTGGGCGTAGTCGTCGCGCGTGTAGGCGAACAGGTTGCCGATCAGTCGTTCGAGCGCGTCTGCTCGTGCTTCGGCGCGCTCGAGGTGGACGCCTGGGTCGCCCAGCCGAGAGCCGATCGCCTGCAGATGTCCGCGGAGCGCGAACAGCGGTGTGCGCAGGTCGTGGGCGATGCTCGTGACGAGGAACCGTCTTGCCTCGTCGGCTTCGGCTCGTCGTTTCGCGGTCTCGCCGAGCGCGTCTGTCATGCCCTCGACCGCCTGCGCGATGTTCGCGACCTCGCCGATCCGGCTGCGTGGGACATCGATCGTCAGCTCGCCGCCGGCGACCTTGTCGACCTGGGCGCTGAGCCTGGCGAGCGGCGCGACCATCCAGCGGCCGGCGAGCCAGACCGCGAGCGCGAGCCCGGCGAGGAAGACGATGAGTCCGCTGAGGAGCGCGACGAGCGGCGCTGTGGTGCTGGAGGCCGGCCGGTAATACAGGTCGGTGACCAGAGTCGCCCGCGATTTGGTCGTTCCGACCTCCAAGAGCCGGCGGTCATCGTCCCGGCCGGGCGGCGTCTTGCCTTGGAATCCCTGCTCGAGGCTCGGACTGACGTAGAGCACCGCCTTCTCGGAAGGCCCGATGATGACCAGCTGCCCGAGCAGATCGAACCGGTCGACCAGCCGCGCGAATCCGTGGATGGTTGCCGGCGCGTGTATCTCGCTGCGATGGGAGGTGAGGTACGCAGCGGCGGCGTTCAGCCGCTCACGGATGCTCGCCCGTTGGTGGTCGCGTTCGATCAACCAGCCTGCGCCACCGGCCAGCGTCGGCAGCACCAGCAACACGAGCACGGTGCCGAGGAGAAACGTCCGGATGCGGACCGGCGCTCGTCTCATTTGTTGCCCGGGTCGAGCCGGTAGCCGGCGCCCCAGACGGTGACGATGTAGCGCGGGCTCGCCGGGTCGGGCTCGAGCTTCTGACGGAGCCGGGCGATGTAACCGGCGACTGCGCTGCGGTCGCCGAACGAGCCCCAGACGAGCTCGAACAGCTGGTCGCGGCTGAACACCTGCCGCGGATGCTCGATGAGCACGCGCAGCAGCTCGAACTCGCGTGCCGTCAGCACCATCTGCCGCCCCTCGCAGCTGACCTCGTGCGCGGCGAGGTCGACCTCCAGCCCGCCCAAGTGCAACCTCTGACCGCCGGACGGAGACGTGCGTCGCAGGACCGCCTTGACGCGGGCGACAACCTCCGCCGGTGTGGCGGACTTGACGATGTAGTCGTCACCGCCGAGACCGAGCCCCCGGATCTTGTCGGCGTCGCTGTCGCGTGCGCTCAGGAACAGCACCGGCACGGTCGAGTCACGGCGCAGGCGACGGCAGATCTCGAAGCCGGACTCGTCGGGCAGCATGACATCCAGCAGCACCAGGTCGGGACGACCCCGCTCGAACTGCTCGGTCGTCTCGCGCCCGCTGGCCGCATGCCGCACGCGGAAGCCCTCCGCCTCGAGGAAATCGCGCATCAGCTCCGCGATCTGCTCGTCGTCCTCGACGACCAGGATCGACGCTGCCGTTCGGTCATCGCCGGTCACACGACGCAGTGTCACGCAAACACGGTCCTTCCAGGCCTGCGGGAAGTCGCTTTCATCAGCTTTTCATCGCGGGCACGTGCCGCTGTCATCGGGCCAAGCGAACATCGACAACATGCATCCGCGCCTGCTGCTCCTCGCCCTCGCAGTTGGGGCACTGTCGTTGCTCGTCTCCGCATGCGGTGGCTCATCGAGTCCGCGTGCTTCGACTCAGTCGGCGCAGCCGAACGCTGCGCTGGCCTTCGCGCGCTGCATGCGCTCACATGGAGTGCCGAGCTTTCCCGACCCTGACGCGCAGGGGAAGTTCCCTCCGTTCGATACCGGTGTTTCGAAGCAGACGTCGAGCGTTGCTGACGAGGCCTGCCGCCGCCGGCTCTCGAGCGGCGGCACCGCCACGCCGGCGCAGCAGCAACTGAAGCTCGAGTTTGGCGTGAAGGTCGCCGAGTGCTTGCGCGCACGCGGATATCCCGACTTTCCCGATCCGACGCATCTCGGACAACAGGCCTTGCCTTCGGGGATCGATCCGAACTCGCCGCAGTTCCAGACGGTGGAGACTGCCTGCGAGCAACAGGCGCAGACGGCACTCGGCGTGTCATGAGAGCCTCGTCCGTCGTCGCCGTCATAGCCACCGTCCTCTTGGTCTCCGCGTGCGGGGCACATCCCTCGGTGTCGGTGCAGGGGAGCGGGCCGCTCGCGTTCTCCCAGTGCATGCGCTCGAACGGCGTGTCGAACTTCCCCGACCCCGGCAGCGGCGGCGCGATCCCCAAGGAGAGCGTCGAGCGGCTCGGTGTGACGAGCGCGCGGTTCCAGTCGGCTCAGCGGGCGTGCCAACACCTGCTCCCGAACGGCGGACGGCCGCCGAACCAGGCCCAGCTCCAGCAGGAGAAAGCTCAGGGGCTGAGCTATGCCCGGTGCGTGCGCGCCCACGGCGTGCCGAACTTCCCCGACCCGGACAGCAGCGGTCGCATCCCCGATCCCGCAACTGTCGGAATCAACCAGGGCTCGCCGAGGTTCCAGGCAGCGAACCAGGCGTGCGGGAAGTACCGGCCGCCGTACATGCCGTCGAACTCCGCGTACGACGCCTACGCGCGGACCCATCCGAATGGCTCATGAGCTGGGGAAGCTGACCTGGATACGGAGGCCGCCGTCGTCCGGCGCGTCCGTAGCGATGGTCGCGTCGTGCGCATCCGCGACCGCACGCACGATCGAGAGGCCGAGTCCGAGCCCGTGACTGTTCGTGCGGCTTCCCTCGAGACGTTGGAACGGCTGGAAGAGCCGGTAGAGCTCGGCCGGCGGAATCGTCGGTCCGGAGTTCGTGATCGTGAGAAGCGCGCGACCGCCGCGCGTCTCGGTCGCGAGGCTGACGGTTCCGTTCTCGACGTTGTGCCGGATCGCGTTGCCGACGAGGTTGGCGACGAGCCGCTCGACCAGGCGCGGATTGCCGGTCGTGTGCGCGGGCTCGATCGAAGTGTCGAATGCCAGGCCGTCATGATCCACCGCCGCTGCTGCGGCCGAAGCGATCGCGGCGAGATCGACGGGTTGATGGCTGTCGACACCCCGTTGGCTGCGCGAGAGCATGAGCAGCGCTTCGATCAGGCGCTCCTGCTGCTCGCCGACGGCGAGAAGCTGCTCGCACGTGTGCCGGTAGGACTCGATGCTGGCATTCGGGTCGCTCAATGCGAGCTCGAGCAGGGTGCGCTCGAGCGTGAGCGGTGTGCGCAGCTCGTGCGATGCGTTGGCGACGAACTGTCGTTGCGCCTCGAAGGATGTCTCGAGCCGGCCCAGCAGTCCGTCGACGGTGTTTCCGAGCTGCCTGAGCTCGTCGTCGGGGCCGGCGAGGTCGAGCCGGCGGTGAAGGCTGCTCGCGGAGATCTCCCGCGCGGTTTCGGTGATCGTCCGCAGCGGGCGCAATGCGCGTCCGGCGATCACCCAGCCGAGCCAGAGCGAGATAACCGTCATGACGGCGAGCGCGAATGCGGAGTCGACGAACAGCTTGTGCACGGCTGCGTCCGACTGCCCTTGCGCGGCGGCGACCACGAGTTTCGAGTTGGTGGCGAACGCCTTCGGGCCGACCGGGACTATGAAGCCTTTCGGCGTAGGGCTGGCGCCGAGCAGACGCTTGGTGGGATACGCCTTCGCGATCAGTGCCTGTCGCCCCGAGCTGACGAAGAACGTGCTCGTGTACTGGTGGTTGACGAGCGTGTAGGTGATGGCGAGCAACGCCACCGCCGAGCAGAGGAAGAGCCCGCCGTAGATGAGCGTGAGCCGAAGCCTGATCGTCACGGATTGATCCGGTAACCGGTGTGGGGGACGGTCTCGATCATCGGCGGGTCGCCGAGCTTGCGCCGCAGCCGGCTGATCGTGACCTTGACGACGCTGCCGTCGGGGTCGACGTACTCGTCCCAGCCGCGGGCGAGCAGCTCGCGTGTCGGGACCGGAGCGCCGCCGGCAGCGAGCAGGAGCTCGAGCACGGCGAGCTCCTTGCTGCTCAGCTCGAGCCGGCGGCCGGCGCGCGTCGCGACCCGCTGCACGGTGTCGAGGCGGAGGTCGCCGCGCGCGAGGGTCGGTGCGCGCCCGGCCTGGCCGCGGCGGGCAAGTGCACGGATGCGCGCGACGAGCTCGGCGAATGCGAACGGCTTCGGCAGGTAGTCGTCGGCGCCGAGGCCGAGCCCGTCCACCCGGTCTTCGATCGCGTCGGAGGCGGTCAACATGAGCACACGCGACCGCGACCCGCGCGCAACGAGCGCACGGCAGACGTCGTCGCCGTGGATCTTGGGAATGTCGCGGTCGAGCAGGATCACCTCGTAGCTGTCCCCGGCGGCGTGACGCAGCGCGTCCTCGCCGTCGAAGGCGATGTCGACGGCCATTCCCTCGCGGCGCAACCCGACCGCGATCGTGGCGGCGAGCTCCTTGTGGTCTTCGACGACGAGAACCCGCATCAGCAAAGGATGCCCCAGCCCGGGTTACGCGCAGGTAACAGCTTCTGTTCCCCCGCCGTAACCGAGGCCCGGCTATCTCTTCGGCATGCGCTGCATCGCCCTCATCGTCGTGGTCGGCGCCCTTGGGCTCCTCGCTGCGGGCTGCGGCGGCGGCGGGAAGGCCCCCGGGGTTGCGAACCTCGCCGACTCCTCCACGACCGGCGGTACGACGACGACACAGAGCGGTTCCAGCTCGGGAGGGAAGCCGTTCGGCCCGCCCGGCGGCGGGCACGGCCAGTTCTCGCTCTCGATGCGGACCGGAAACGCGGCCGACGGAGAGAAGTTCTCTGCCTGCATGCGCAAGCACGGCCTCCCGAACTATCCCGATCCGAACAGCCAGGGAGTGATCACGATCAACTCGGGCATGGGGCTCGACCCGGGCTCGCCGGCGTTCCGGTCCGCCCAGGCGACCTGTTCCAAGCTGCTTCCGAACGGTGGCCGGCCGACACCGGCGCAGATCGCGCAGCAGCAGCAGAAGCTGCTCGTGTTCTCGGCCTGCATGCGTGCGCACGGGCTCAAAGACTTCCCCGACCCCTCGAACGGCGGTCTCCGGATCTCGGTCCATCCCGGCAGCGATCTCGAGCCGAACAACCCGACCTTCCAAAAGGCCCAGCAGGCCTGCCAGAAGTACATGCCGTTCAAGGGCGGGTGAGCCGATGACCCGTGCGCGCAAGCGACTGGTGGCCGCAGGCGCGGTGGTGCTGCTCGTTGCCGGAGTGGCTGTTGCGATCGCGGATCCCTTCGCGTCCAGCTCGCCCGCTGCGAGCGGGGTGTCCGACAACGGGGCCGCCACGTCGGTGGCGACCGTGAAGCGGATGGACCTGTCGCAGCAGACGCAGGTGAGCGCGACGCTCGGCTACGCCGGTACGTCGACCGTGTCGGTTCCGAGCGGGACGGCGCCGTCCAGTCTCGAGCAGTCGCAGCAGTCAGTGGCATCTGCCCAGCAGACGCTCGCCGACGACCAGCGCGCGCTCGCGCAGGCGCAGGGATCGCTGGACGCCGACATGCGCAAGGTGGCGGTCGACTGCCGCGGCGGAAGCGCTGCGCAAACCGGCACCGGTCCGTGCGCGACCGATGCCCAGGCGATCACGGCCGACCGTCAGAACGTGACCGCCGCCACCGGAAAGGTGCAGGCCGATCAGCGCGGGCTCTCGGCGGCATCCGCGACGCTCAGCCAGGGCGAGGAGTCGGCGGCGACCTACGGGCAGGACGCGGTGTACACGATGCTGCCGAAGGTTGGCGCGATCGTTCGCGCCGGTCAGCCGCTGTACGCGATCAACGCGGCGCCCGCGTTCCTCTTGTACGGCGGCGTGCCCGCGTCGCGCGCGTTCATGCCGGGGATGTCGGCCGGCGCGGACGTCGCCGAGTTGAACCGCGACCTGCGGGGGTACGGCGCGCCGAGCAGCGACGTGTTCGGAGCGTCGACGACGATCGCGGTCGAGCGGTTCCAATCGCAGCATCACCTGCCGGCCACCGGGCAGTTGCCGCTCGGGTCGGTCGTGTTCGAGCCGGGTGCGGTGCGGGTGACGAGCGTGACTCCGACCGAAGGCTCGCCGGTGCAAGCCGGGCCGGTCCTGGGCATCAGCTCGACTCGTCGCGTCGTGACGATCGCCCTCGACGCGTCGCAGCAATCGAGCATCAAGGTCGGTGACCCGGTGCTCATCACGCTTCCCGACAACTCGACGACGCCTGGACGCGTCTCGTACGTCGGCACGGTCGCGACGACGCCGTCCGACCAGAACGGCGGCGGTTCGGGCTCGCCGACGATCGAGGTGGATGTCGCCCCCGATCGCGCGGCAGCGACGGGACGGCTCGATCAGGCGCCGGTCGACGTGTCGATCACGACGGCGACCGTGCGCAACGTCCTCGCCGTGCCGGTGAACGCGCTAGTCGCGCTCGCGAGCGGCGGCTACGCGGTGGAGGAAGTCGAGTCGACTGGCGTCCACCAGCTCGTCGGCGTCGGCGTCGGGATGTTCGACGACGCCGCCGGGACGGTCGAGGTGAGCGGCTCGGGTCTTACTGCCGGCCAGCACGTCGTGGTGCCGGCGTCATGACGACGCTCGAGCTCGACACCGTGACGAAGTCGTATGGATCCGATCCGCCCGTGGACGCGCTGCAGGGCGTGAGCTTCGTCGTCCGCGCAGGCGAGCTCGTTGCGATCGTCGGGCCGTCGGGCTCGGGCAAGTCGACGCTCCTGCATCTAATGGGGACGCTCGACCGGCCGACCTCCGGGCGCGTCGCGATCACGGGGCTCGACGTCGCAGAGATGTCGGACCGAGAGCTCGCCGCGGTGCGCGCGACGCGAATTGGATTCGTCTTCCAGCAGTTCTTCCTGTCGGAGCACTCGAGCGCACTCGAGAATGTGGCCGACGGGCTCCTCTACGCCGGACCGTCCGTCGACGAGCGGCGCTCGCTCGCCGCAGAGGCGCTCATGCGTGTCGGGCTCGGCGATCGGCTGGACTCCCGGCCGACGCAGCTGTCCGGCGGCGAGCGACAGCGTGTCGCGATCGCACGCGCCCTCGTCGGGCGGCCGGCGATCGTGCTCGCAGACGAGCCGACCGGCAACCTCGACTCCGCAACGAGCGCCGGGATCATGGCGTTGATCGACGAGCTCAACGCCGACGGGGCCACGATCGTCGTCATCACGCACGACCACGAGATCGCCGGCCGCTTCCCGCGCCGGATCACGCTGCTCGACGGCCGCGTCGTCTCGGACACCCGCAAGGAGGAAACGACATGAGGCGCGTGCTCGTTCTCGGCACAGTCATGGCGGCGGTCGTGCTCGCCGTCGCGGGCGGCAGCGCGCGCGGGGCGGGGAACGCCTGTCCGACGTCGAACCAACCGAACGAGCTCGTGCTCGCGGGCGGCAGTGGGCAGCAGGCGCAGCTCGGCAAACAGTTCGGGCAGAACCTGCAAGTTGCGCTCGCGAACACCAACGGCTGCCCGCTCACGGGGAACCTCGCCGGCGTCACCGTCAACTTCGACGCTCCCGGCAGCGGGGCGAGCGGCATCTTCGCCAGCAGTGGATCGCGCGAGGCCTACGTCGGCACGGACTCCCAGGGAGTGGCGACCGCGCCGCCGTTCACCGCCAACTTCACCGTCGGCGGGTACACGGTCGACGCGCATTCAGACTACGGGACCGTCGGCATCGACCTGAGCAACACCGCGAACGGTCTGCCCGCCGCGATCGCGCCGGAAGGATCGAGCACGGCGGAGGCGGTGGTGAACACGCAGTACGCGCAGCCACTGCAGGTGCGGATTACCGATGCGAACGGCGCCGGTGTGCAAGGCGTCACCGTGAGCTTCGCCGTCCTCCCAGGTGCCACCGGCGCGGGCGCGACGTTCCTCGGCGGCGGGCCGGCGAGCGCCGTCACGAACGCCGACGGCGTCGCGACCTCGCCGCCGTTCCTCGCCAACGGCGTGCCGGGCAAGTTCGCCGCCACCGCGTCGACGGACGGGCTCTCGAGCGTGGCGATGTTCGCGCTCGACAACCACGCGGCCGCGATGACGCTCTCGAACTCGACGCCGAAGGATCCGACGGCAAGAGTGGACACGAGCTATCGCGACCGGTTGCAGGCGCTGGTCGTCGACGCGACCGGGCAACCGGTCGAGGGGGCGACGGTCACCTTCGCGATCGCCGCCGCCGACAACGGCGCAGGCGCGAGCTTCCTGGGCGGGGGCGCGCAGGCGACCGCGCTCACCGACACCGACGGGCGTGCGGTCTCGCCTGCACTCGTCGCCGACAAGACTGCAGGCGCATTCGGCGCCACTGCGTCCACCGCGGGCGCGGAGCCGCTCGGATTCACGCTGACGAACCTCGCGTCCTCGCCGTATGCGATCAGCACCGGCGCGGCATCGGGCACGTCGACCGTCGTCGGCTCGCGCTTCGACGTCCCACTCGCCGTCACCGTCACCGACGTGCACGGCAATCCCATCAAGGGCGCCGTCGTCGTGTTCAGGGCTCCCGTCAAGGGCGCCAGCGGGTCCTTCAAGCGTCCGCACAAGCATCGGACCCGCGTCGCGCGCGTTGCGACGAACGCAAACGGCATCGCCGTGGCGCCGCTGTTCACCGCCGGCGACACCGCCGGAGGCTTTGTCGTCACCGCCACCGTCCGCGGCACATCGAGGAGCACCGCATTCGCGCTCATCGTCATACCGCGTTGAGGATCGAGTCGCCGAAGCTTCGGCTGTCCGATCTCGCACGCGTCGCGAGCGTCGGGTTGCGCACGCGGCGCATGCGCGCAGCGCTCTCGGCGCTGGGGATCGCGATCGGTGTCGCTGCGATCGTGGCGGTGCTCGGGCTCTCCTCGTCGTCGCAGGCGGGGCTGCTCGCGCAGATCGACAAGCTCGGCACCAACCTGCTCACGGTGCAGAACGGCCAGACATTGTTCGGACAGACCGCGGAGCTCCCGCTCGCTGCCCCGGGGATGATCGCGCGCATCGGCCCCGTGCAGCAGGTGCAGTACACGGGGTCGACGAGCGCGAACGTCTACCGCAGCCCGCTCATCCCGTCCGTCAACACGAACGCGCTTTCCGTCCAGGCGGCGAGCCTCGGCCTGCCGCGGACGGTCGGCGCGACCGTCGCCGCCGGCAGCTTCCTCAACGCGGCGACCGCGCGGCAGCCGGTCGCCGTGCTCGGCTACGCCGCCGCGCAGCGTCTCGGTATCGACCGCATCTTTCCCGGCGAGCGCATCTGGCTCGGCGGAATGTGGTTCTACCTCGGCGGGATCCTCAACTCCGCCGCGCTCGCTCCCGAGATCGACTCGAGCGTGCTCGTGGGCTTCGCGGCCGCGAAGCGCTACCTCAGCTTCGACGGGCACCCCACGACCATCTACGTCCGCTCCGTGACGAGTGAGACAGCGGCGGTGCAGTCCGTGCTTGGCGCGACCGCGAATCCCGAAGCGCCGAACGAGGTCAACGTCAGCCAACCGTCGGCGGCGCTGACCGCGCGCGCCGACGCACAAGGTGCGCTCAACAGTCTCTTCCTCGGCCTCGGCGCCGTCTCACTTCTGGTCGGCGCGGTCGGCGTCGCCAACATCATGCTCATCGGCGTCCTCGAGCGCCGCAGCGAGATCGGGCTGCGACGGGCGCTCGGCGCCACGAAGAGAAACATCCGCGCGCAGTTCCTCTCGGAGGCGATCCTGCTCGCCGTCATCGGCGGCGCAGTCGGCGTCACCGCCGGAGCGATTTCCACCGCGGTCTACGCGCACCTCAAGCACTGGACGACCGTCGTGCCGACGACCGCGTGGGCCGGCGGCCTCGTCGCCGCCGTCTTCATCGGCGCGGTCGCCGGGCTCCTGCCCGCCATCCGCGCCGCCCGCCTCTCACCGACTGAAGCCCTCCGAACCGTGTGACGAAAGGACCGATATGCCTCGCCGTCCGCTCATCCTCGCCTTCGTCGCCGCCGTTGCGGCGTTCTCACTCTTAGCCGCCGGTTGCGGCGGGGGCGGAGGTTCGCCCGGCGTTGCGAACACCGTTTCTTCGACGACGACCGCAGCCACGACGACGGGGACGCCGCCGCAGCCGAGCGCGCTGCTCGCCTTCTCGCAGTGCATGCGCTCCAACGGCGTGCCGAACTTCCCCGATCCGCAGCGCTTCGCCGGAGGCAACGTCAAGCTGACCATCCACGGGTTCGGGACGAACCCGGCGGTCCAGTCCGCCTTGAACGCCTGCAATCACCTGCTCCCGAGCGGTCCCGGGGGGACGGAGCAAACTGCCGCGCAACAGCGCTCGCAGCTCGCAGCCGAGCTGTCCTTCGCCAAGTGCATGCGCAGCCACGGTATCGCGCGCTTCCCCGATCCGACCGCGCAGGGTCAGCTGCCGGTCTCGGCGGTGCAGGCGCAGGGCATCGACGTGCACGCGCCGACGTTCCTGCACGTCGTGCAGGCGTGTCTCCCGGCGTCGCACGGTTGGCTCACCGCCGCGAAAGTGAGAGAGGCGATCAACAACGCCGGCCATTGACGCGAGGGTTGGGGCACTCGCAGTGCTCGCCGCAGCCGCCGTCGTCGGGCTTGCTGCATGCGGCGGCGGCTCGAAGCCGCCGCCGGTCGCCGGCGTCGGCGCGACGACGACCTCCGCCTCTGCCGTGGCGCCGACCCAAACGCAGCTGCAGGAGAGCTTGCTGAAGTTCGCCGCGTGCATGCGAGCCAACGGCGAGCCCAACTTCCCGGACCCGAGCTCCGGCGGCTTCCAATTCCGCGTGGGCAGCGGAGTCGATCCCTCGTCGCCCGCATTCGGGACGGCACACGCGAAGTGCGCAAAGTTCCTACCGATCGGAGCCGGGCTCGCGCCTGGAGCGCAGACGCACCCCACGACGCAGTGGCTGGCGCAGATGGTGAAGGCCGCGGAGTGCATGCGCGGGCACGGCATCCCCAACTTCCCTGATCCTGGGACATCGGTCCCGAGGAGCCTCGGCGCAGGCGTTCGTGAGGTGTCCGACATCGACGGCGTGATCTTCGTGTTCCCGTCCTCGCTCGATCCGCAGTCGCCGGCGTTCGTGCGCGCGGCGGTCGCGTGCAAGTTCCCGCTGCACAACCACTGATGGAGATGCGACGAGGGGCATAGGCTTCGGCCTATATGCCGATCCGCGAGTCGCCGGACCGCTACATCGAGGGCGGCTCGCTCGGGCTCGATCTCTATCGCGAGGTTGCCGGGCTGCCGCTCGTCAGTCCGCACGGACACATCGACGTTCGGCTCTTCTCCCGGCCGGGCGCGCGGCTCGAGCCGCCCGGCCGCCTGTTCGTCACGAGTGACCACTACGTCGTCCGGATGCTCTACTCGCAAGGCGTGGCGCTCGAGGCGACGCGCGGCGAAGACCGGGACGTCTGGCAGCTTCTCGTCGACAACGCTGACCTGTTCGCGCTCACGCCGTCGTGGCTCTGGCTGCGGGAGACGCTCGCGGGCGTGTTCGGGATCCACGAGCTCACGGTGGATGCGTACGACGCGATCGAGGCGCAGCTTGCGAGCGAGGAGTTCGCACCGCCGGCGCTGCTCGACCGGTTCGGCGTCGAATGCCTGGCGACGACCGATCCCGCCGGCGCGCCGCTCGACGACCACCAGGGTCTGGCCCCGAGGATCCGGCCGACGTTCCGCCCGGACGCGGTCGTCGTGCTCGACGCTCCCGGCTGGCGTGGCGCACTCGCGGAGCTCGGCGTCGCCGTCGGTCGCGAGCTAGGCGACTACGAGTCGTTCCTCGACGCCCTCGCCGAGCGGCGGGCCGCGTTCAAGGCGCTCGGCGCGACGGCGACCGACCACGCGGCGACGAGCGCCGACACGACGCGGCTCGCGAACGCCGACGCTGCCCGCCTCTTCGCGCTTGCGCTCGCGGGTGAGGTATCGCACGGAGAAGCGCGCAGCTTCGAGGCGCACATGCTGAACGAGTTCGCGCGCATGAGCCTCGACGACGGCCTCGTCATGCAGCTGCACATCGGTAGCCTCCGCGACCACAACGTGCCGCTTGCCGCGCGCTTCGGCGCAGACCTCGGGGCCGACATCCCGGTCGCGACCGACTGGACGCGCGGTCTGCGGCCGCTGCTCGAGGCGTGCGGTAACGACCCGCACTTCACGCTGATTCTGTTCACACTCGACGAGAGCACGTATAGCCGCGAGCTCGCTCCGCTCGCCGGCCACTATCCGGCTGTTCTGCTCGGGTGTCCGTGGTGGTTTCACGACAGCCCGCTCGGCATCGACCGCTTCCTCGATCGCATTGTCGAGACGGCCGGCGTCCGCAACCTGGCCGGCTTCGTCGACGACGCGCGCGCGCTCACTGCGCTTCCGGCGCGACACGATCTCTGGCGGCGCCGCACGTGCGGCTGGCTCGCGCGCCGGGTTGCCGGCGGCTTTGCAAACGAGGATGAGGCACGCCGCATCGCGCGCGAGCTCGCTTACGACCTTGCGAAGCGCGCGTACCGGGTCTAGACGCCGCTGAACGCGTCGAAGCCGCCGTCCACCGGGACGACGATCCCGGTGACGAACGACGCACCGGCGCCTGCGAGCCAGACGACGGTTCCCGCGACTTCGTGCGGCTCGCCGAAGCGCCCCATCGGCGTGGCCGCGACGATCCGCTCGCCGCGCTCGGTCAGCCCGCCCGATTCGTCGAGGAGCAGCGCGCGGTTCTGCTCGCCGACGAAGAAGCCTGGCGCGATCGCGTTGACACGCACGCCGCGCGGAGCGAGCTCGACCGCGAGCCACCGCGTCAGGTTCTCGACCGCCGCCTTCGCGGCGCCGTAGCCGACGACCCGGGTCAGGGCGCGGTGGGCCGAGAGGGACGAGACGTTCACGATCGAGCCGCCCTCCGCAATCGCCTCGCCGAAGACCTGGCATGGCAGGACCGTGCCGTTGAAGTTCAGCTTCACGACCTCGTCGATCGCCGACGACGGCAGCTCGAAGAACGTCTGCTCGCCGGTCGCCGCCGCCGCGACGTTTCCGCCCGCGGCGTTGACGAGGACGTCGAGCTCGTCGAGCTGCGCCCGGGCACGCTCGAGCGAGGAGCGGTCGAGTACGTCCGCCTCGAGCACGAATGCGCCGTCGAGCTCGGTCGCGAGCGCCTCCAGCCGGTCGCGGCGACGCGCGAGCAATCCGACCTGGGCGCCCGCCGCCGCGAGGCCGCGCGCGATCGCCCCGCCGAGCACGCCGGAGGCGCCCGTGACAACCGCGGTGCGACCCTGAAGATCGGAACCCATCCAGGTGATACAAGCACGGTCGGTGCGGTTGAGCGTCATCACCGACGAGATCGACCCCGGCCTCACGCCGGCCCTCGACGTCTGCGAGGCGCTCGGGATCGATGCGGTCGAGCTGCGCACGCTCGATGGCGTGCAGGTCGTCGAGCGCTCCGACGCGGAGCTGGCCGCGATCCGGGACGCGCTCGACCGGCGCGGCTTCACCGTCTGTGCGGTCGCTTCTCCGTTCCTCAAGTGCGACCGCGGAGAGGGCCAGGACGACGTGCTCGCGGGAACGCTACGTGCCGCGATCGCGCTCGGCGCACCGGTCATCCGCGCGTTCGGCTACTGGCGCGAGCCCGATCCGGCTGCCGCACTGCCCGACCTCGGCCGCGCGCTGTACGACGCGACGGCGCTCGCGCACGCTGCGGGTCTCACGCTCGCGCTCGAGAACGAGCACGAGTGCAACGTTGCCACCGCCGCCGAGGCGCACGCCGCGCTCGATGCCGCCGACTCGCCGCAACTGCGGCTCATCTGGGACCCGGGCAACGCCGCGATGCTCGACCCGGCCGCGTGGAACGGGCTCGGCGGGCTCGAGACGATCGTCGAGCGCATCGCGCACGTCCACGTGAAAGACGTCAGCCCGTCCCGGGAGTGGACGAGAGTCGGCGACGGCATCGTCGATTTTCGGGCGCAGCTCGACTGTCTCGCGCGGGCCGGTTTCGACGGGTATCTCTCCTTCGAGACGCACTACGTGCGCGACGGCAGCGGTGAGCTCGCAACGCGCGACTGCATCGCCGCCCTCAGGTCGTTGGCGTGACGTTGCGCTACGGCTTGATCGGCGCAGGCGTCGTCGCGGGGATGCATCTCGAAGCGATCGCGGCGCTCGACGACGTCGAGCTCGTCGGCATCGCCGCGCACGACACGGAATCGGCGGCCCTGCGCGCGCGGGAGTCTGGCAGCCGCCCCTTTGCCGAGAGCGACGAGCTGCTCGCGTGCGAGCTCGACGTCGTCGTTGTTGCCACGCCGCACCCCTCGCACGCCGAGCTGACGATCGCGGCACTCGAGACGGGCGCGCATGTGCTGTGCGAGAAGCCGCTCGCACCGGAGGCGCGGGACGCGGACGCGATGATCGCCGCGGCCGACCGGGCGGGCCGGCTCCTCGGCGTGTGTTTCCAGCAGCGCTTCCGGCCGGTGATCGCGGCCGCACGGCAACTGGTCGACGAGGGCCGGCTCGGGACGCTCGTGCGCGCGTCGATCGTCGATCCGCTGTACCGGCCGAACGCCTACTACCGCACAGCAGGCTGGCGCGGCACGTGGAAGGGCGAAGGCGGGGGCGTCCTGATGAATCAGGCGCCGCACACGCTCGATCTCCTCTGCCATCTCGCGGGGCCTCCTGTGACCGTGTGGGGCGTCGCGCAACGGCGCGCGCAGCCGATGGAGGCGGAGGACACGGCGACCGCACTCCTGTCGTACGAAGGCGGCGCTGTCGGCACGATCGCGGTCTCGACGCTCGAGCCCGGCGTGCAGCGCATCGAGCTCGTCGGCGACCGCGGCCGGATCGAGATCGTCGCCGAGTCGATCGTCTTCGAGCGCTTCGAGCCGCCGATCTCGGAGCATCTCAGGAGCGCGACCGAGATGTTCGCGCAGCCCGAGCGCGTCACCGAGGCCGTCGGGCTCCCGCCCGGTCGCGGCGACCATCGAGACGTGCACGCGGACTTCGCCGCAGCCGTCCTCGAGGGCCGCGAACCGCGCGTCCCAGCGCGCGATGCGCTCTGCTCGCTCGAGCTCGCGAACGCGATCGTCCTGTCGACGCACGAGGAGCGCGCTGTGCCGCTGCCTGTCGACCGCGACGGGTACGCCGTGCTGCTCGCGCGGCTGCGCGGCGAATGACGAGGCTACCGCGCTTGCAAGAGCTTTCGGCTTTGGCGCTTGGTGTCGATCCGGATGACACCCCACGCGAGGCCGGACCATTCGAGTCCTCGGATGAACCAGCCGCCGGGGTCGACTTCCCAGCCGCGGAGCCCGTGGAAGGCCGAGGAGGGGAAGGCGTGGTGGTTGTTGTGCCAGGACTCGCCGAACGAGAGCCAGGAGAGCCACCAGACGTTGCGTGACTCATCGCCGGAGGCGAAGCGGCGGCGGCCGCACATGTGGCAGATCGAGTTGATCGAGAAGGTGACATGGTGGAGCAGGAAGATCCGGACGCCTCCGCCCCAGACCAGGCCGGCGAGGAAGCCGTACCAGCCGCCGAGCAGGAGCCAACCGACGAGGGCGGGGAGCAAGAGCGACACCAGGACTAGTGGAAGGAACATCCCGGCGATCGCTCGCAGCCCCGCGTCGGCCATGAGGTCCTTGGCGTACTTTTCGCGGTTGGCGCGCCCGACGTGGGAGAAGAGCCAGCCGGTGTGCGCGTGCCAGAGCCCCTTGATGCTCTCGATGGGACCGTCGCCGAAGTCGACGTGCGGGCTGTGCGGATCTCCTGCGCGGTCGGAGTACTGGTGATGTTTGCGGTGGTCTGCGACCCAGGTCAGGACATCGCCCTCGACGGCCATCTGTCCGAGGATCGCGAGGGTGTAGCGCACCGCCCGCGATGTCTGGAATGACCGGTGCGTGAACAGACGGTGGAAGCCGACGGTGATCCCAAGGCCGGTGGCGAGATACCCGACGGTGAGGATCGCAAGCTCCGTGACTCCGACCATCCTGTCCCAGAGCAGAGCAACTGCCAGGGCGAGCCCGAGAAGTGGCAGCGCGATTCCCGCGAGGTTGATCGCCTTGTAGGCGCCGCTGAGCGGCTGCTTCCAATCCGCAACCACCGGTGTCGCGTGCGAAGCCCTGATTGCTGACCTATCGATGTCGCCTCCAACCGCCGGGTCTTGATCGGCCGCTTTGCCGATATCTGATTTCCGACCGTTTGCTGGGGCGGAGTCCTAAAGCGGAGGTCGTCGGGCTCCGGTTGCATGCCGCCGACGCGCCTTCTCCTTTTCCCCTGAACGAGCGGCCCAGAAACCTTGTTGAGGGTCGTTGGGGGTCAGGTGAGCGCGCAGCCGGCGGGAGACCCCACCTACACGATCGTCGCGTGCACCGGCAGCTCGACGCGGAACGTCGTGCCGACATTCTCCTCGCTCGTGACGCCGATGAGCCCGCCGTGGGCCTGGGCAATGCCCTGGGAGATCGACAGCCCGAGGCCTGTCCCCTGAATGGCGTGGTCGCCCGCGGCCTGTGTGCGGAAGAAGCGATCGAAGACCTGCGACTGCTCGTCGGTGGCGATCCCCAGCCCGGTGTCCTCGATCTCGAGCACGGCCGAGCCGTTCGATCGCCCGACCCGGACCGACACGCTTCCTCCGCGGGGGGTGAACTTGACCGCGTTCGAGATCACGTTGTCGAGTAACTGGCCGAGGCGTATGCGGTCACCCCTGAGATGGACCGGGCTCGTCGACGAGAATCCGAGGCTGATGCCGTCCGCCTCCGCTCGCGGCCGCGCCGATTCCAGGCTCTCGCGCGCAAGGCCGCCCAGGTCGCATTCGGTGAGCTCGAGCGTCAGTCCGTGGGCGTCGAGCTCGGAGATGAACAGCAGATCCTCGACGAGCTTTTGCAGGCGGTCCGTGTTGCGATCGGCGATCAAGAGGAACCGGCGCTGTTCGTCCTCCAGCGAGTCGGAGTCACCGCCGAGAACGAGATCGAGATAGCCGTGGATCGAGGTCAACGGCGTGCGGAGCTCGTGCGAGACCGTCGCAACGAAGTGGTCCTTGAGTCGATCGAGCTCGCGCATGCGATCCGTTGTCTCCTGCAACGCTCGCATCCGAGCAACCGCCGACTCGTGCTTCTGCACCGACCCGACCATTCGTAGCAAGACGAGGCTGAACAGGACGATGGCCGAGCCGGCGATCACGAGCCGGTCGGTCGTCCTCGTCGGTCCGAGGAGCCCGGTGATCGGAGCGACGAAGGTGGCGACGGCCAGCACCGCAAGTCGCGTCGGTGTGAGGCGCTCCGGCGCAGCCGTCGCTGCGTCTTCAGTCGCCATCGACGGGTGAAGGGCTGCGGCGCCGAACAGGAGGTAGAAGAGAATCCACCCGCCGTCCAAAAGGCCGCCGGTCTGATAGCCGCCATGCAGCTGGAGCCAGCCGTACACACCGTCGGTGGCGAACAGCACGCAGACCGAGGTGACCATCAAGTAGTAGGACTTCCCGCGGTGACCGCCGCCGAACGCCAGGCGGACGGCTGCCGACAAGATGAGCACGTCCATCAACGGGTAGAGGATCGACGTGAGCTTCACCGGCACGGAGAGAGTCGTGTCGTGTGCATAGGGCGCCATCAGGAAGATCCAGGAGAGGAGCCCGATCGCTGTACTGATGATCAGCGAGTCGATGAGGGCCGCACGGGCTCCACCACGATCCCGCCTTCTGATCAGCAGCACGAGCCCGGCGGCGATCGCCGGACCAACGCCGAGATAGAGCGCGTCGGCAATCGATGGGAACGGAAGCGCGCTTCCGAAGATCCGCTGGTAGTTGTAGGCGAGTACGTCGCCGCCGACAAAGAGCGCCTGGCCGACTGCGAACAGATACCAGGCGAGCCGGGCGCGCGGGCGATGCAGACGCACACCGGCCACGATGGCCACGACTGCGCTCAGACCGATGCCGTTGAACACCGGCCCGGCGTTGAACGCGTGGGGACCAAAGAGATAGAGACCCACGATCGGAGCCATCACGAGCAGGAAGATCCACCACGCGCGCGCTCTCATGGGCCGCGATTGCTCCTTCGTCGAAAGGCGGCCCAGCGGGCCTACGCCTGACCTATCGACGAGATGCCGACAAACCTGGACCGCACGTGCCCGGATGCGCCTGTCAGACTCGAGCCGTGTACTTCGTGGTTAATCGAGAACAAAGCCGGGCGTGGGACGCGTCGCTGGCGATGCGCGAACAGGACCAGTGGCCTGAACACGTCGAATTCATCAACGCTATTGCGGACGAAGGCTTCCTGATCGTGGCCGGACCCGTTGGCGATGGGAATCCGTATCGAGCAATGTTGGTCGTCAACGCCGACGACGAGAGCGAAGCCGCAGCGCGGCTCGAAGACGATCCGTGGACGACCGTTGACGTACTCGAGACGAAATCGGTCGAACGTTGGGATGTTCTCGTCGGGGAGTTCGCCTCAACGTGAGCTAGGTGTGGTGATCACTCGCGTCTATGCGTTGTAGCCGATCATCGCCAGGCCGAACAGCACGCAGTAAATCCCGAAGGGGATGAGGTTTGCTCGTCTGAAGTAGCGCGTCAGGAGGTGCACGGTGAACGTGGATGAGGCGGGCCTAGCGAAGCGCTGTCGGGGCGATGATTCGCGTGAGGCGACCGGGCTCGGCGACGATCGGGAGCCAGTCGTCGTCCGTGAACTCGACGACCGCGCGCCCGCATTACCGGCGGCTACGCACCACAGCGCACCCACCGTGGCGAAATCGTCGGCATCACCTTCCAGACCGAAGGCTGCCTCGTCTTCCCGGCACATGAGCCACAACCAGACCTCTAGGGCGGCCCACACACTCTCCGCGGAGGCGCTCAACTTCTGCGGCGGTTGCTGCCGGTTGCCGGCGCTTACGATCGTCGCCAGATGAGCGGGAACATGACGGTCGGTCTCTTGTGGCGTGCGGAGTGGGATACCTTCGAGTCGGAAGCGACTTGCAGGCTGCACGGTGTTTTCGCCGCGTTCGCAGAGCTCGGAGTGGCCGCCGAGCCCATCGTCTATTCGGACGAGACCGCGGAGGATGTCCGGGAGCGGTTGCTGAAGCTGGGCGGCGTGCTCGTCTGGGTCAACCCGATCGAGCAGGGGCGGGATCGTTCGACGCTCGACCCGCTGCTCCGGGAGGCAGCCGGCCGCGGCGTCTTCGTCAGCGCCCATCCCGACGTGATCCTGAAGATGGGAACCAAGAACGTTCTCGTCGACACGCGGAGCATGAGCTGGGGCACCGACACCCGGATCTACCGGACGGCAGCCGACCTTCGCGAACAGCTGCCCGCGCGACTCGCCGAAGCCGGGCCACTCGTCCTCAAGCAGCGGCGCGGAATGGGCGGACACGGCGTCTGGAAGGTCGAGCTCGCCGACGCGACGACCGTTATCGCCCAGCATGCCGCCGGAGCCGCAGCCTCCGAGCGGATACCGCTCGACGAGTTTCTCGGGTGGTGCGAACCGTACTTCGCAGGCGCCGGGCTGATGGTGGAGCAGCCCTACCAGCCCCGGCTTGGCGAAGGGATGATCCGCGCCTACCTCACCCACGATCGAGTGGTCGGCTTCACGCACCAGTACCCGCGCGGTCTGCTGCCCGCCGACTCAGATGCTCAACCGTCGACCAAGCTGTTCGAGCCAGCGGGGGAGCCGTCCTATCGCGACCTCCGCGCCCGACTGGAGTCCGAATGGGTGCCCGAACTGCAGAGGATTCTCGAGATCGATACCTACTCGCTCCCGGTCATCTGGGACGCAGACTTCCTCTACGGGCCAAAAGACGCTTGGGGCGCTGACACCTACGTGCTCTGCGAGATCAACGTCAGCTCGACCTTCGCATTCCCTGAGTTCGCGATGCCGACTGTCGCGCAGGCGGCGATCAGCCGCATACGCGAGCACAAAAGCAGCTAGCGCTCGAGCACGTCATCAGCACGGGCGTAACGCAGCCCTCGGCCACCAG
Organism: Gaiellaceae bacterium; assembly: GCA_035534955.1. Classification (GTDB taxonomy): domain Bacteria; phylum Actinomycetota; class Thermoleophilia; order Gaiellales; family Gaiellaceae; genus PALSA-600. Next base: position 26,121 of record DATLQV010000032.1, on the reverse strand, counting down.
CCTCGTGGTTGACTGAAGCAACGCGCTCGGGTCTTGCAGCTAGCTTGGTGCGCCGCTGTTTGTGATCTGCTGGAGCGGGTCGCCCTGGATCCCGGTTAGCTTGATGTAGTAGTCGAGTGCGCTCGGTGCGCCGGCCTGCTGGTCGGCTTCTCCGACGGCCTGCAGCGCGGTGAACCACTTGTCCCACTTGTCGAACGCGTCCATGGCACCGGGCTGTTTCAAGTCGTTGAGCAGCGGCTGGAGGTTGTCGTCTTTGTAGAACTGCTCGAGGCCGCTGAGGATGCCCGCGAGCGGGCCGCCGTCTGCTTTTTGGTAGAGCGAGAGCACGTCGGACACCGTGCCGCCGTACTTCGCGTACAGCGTCGACGCGTCGGACAGGAGTACCTCCTTGTAGAACTGCGTCAGCGCCTCGAACCCGTCGGCCTTCAGGTACGCCGGGAACCCGTCCAGCTTCAGGAACCGCACGAGCTGGTCGCCCCAGTTGACCGAGACGCCGCCGATCGTGTTCGCGGGCCGCGCAGGAGCCGCGTGAACCGCTCTGGCCGTCGCCGCGCCCCCGGCGGCGAGGAACGCCGCGACGAGGCTCGCCTTCGCAGCATTGAGCTTCCTACCCATGGCCTTCCTCCAATCGAGAGACCTGTAAATGACACGAATTAACCACTTTCCGGCCGGCGCGTCTAGGGGCAAGATGTTCACCGAGATGCACCAACTTGGACGGGCGTTGCAGCTGGCTGGACTCAACGAGTTCGCGCTCGCCGAGCTCTTCGGACGGGCGTGGACGAGCGACGACATCCCGCTCGTCCTCGACCGGTACCGCGCGGGTGACCCGCGCGCCGCGCTCGCCCGGGTCTTCGTGCTCGGCGAGCGGGTCGCATGCAACACGCTTCCTGTGGACGTCAGGGCGCTCGCCGAAGCCGGCCTCGTCGACGCGCACGACGGCTGGGTGAGCTCGAGGGTCCGGATCACCCCGTTTGCGGGAATTCTCGTCGTGCACGAGGCCGAGGTCGCCGACGAGGGATTCGTCACCGGAGTCAATGCCGCTTCGCGCACGCTCGCGACGCTGACCGTGCGCGACGACGTCGAGCGGGTGCTCGACGTTGGCACCGGTTCTGGCGTCGAGGCGCTGCTCGCGGCGCGTCATGCGACGACCGTCGTCGCGACCGACATCAATCCCCGAGCCCTCGAGTTCGCGTCGCTCAACGCGCGTCTCAACGGCTTATCTCTCGACATCCGCGAGGGAAGCCTCTTCGACCCGGTCGTCGGCGAGACGTTCGACCTCATCGTCGCCAACCCGCCTTTCGTCGTCTCCCCGGACACCGACTTCGTCTTCCGCGACAGCGGCCTTCCGGGTGACGCCATCTGCCGCGAGGTCGTGCGAGGCGCGGCTGCGCACCTGCGTCCCGGCGGCTTCGCCACAGTCCTGTGCAACTGGATCTGCCGATCGCCGGACGAGCGCTGGGAGCCGCTCGCCGGGTGGGTCGAGGGCCTGAGCTGTGACGCGCTCCTCTTCTCGCATGGCGTGATCGAGCCGCTGCGGTACGCGTCGCGGTGGAATGAGCCGCACCGGAAGGCCCCGGAGGCATATGCGCGCGCGGTGGGTCGCTGGCTCGACTACTACGAACGGGAGGGGATCGTCGGTATCGGCATCGGCGCCGTCATCCTGCGCGGCCGCGACGGTCCGGGCTGGGTGCGCGGGTTTGCGGCGCCGACGCCCGCGGCCGGGGCGGCCGGGGAGCACATCCGGCGGATCTTCGCGGGCGCCGACCGCCTGGAGCGCCTCGCGTCCGAGGAGGAGCTGCTCGACGGTCATTTCGAGCTCGTGCGCGGACACCGGCTCGAGCAGGCGCTCGTGTTTCGCGACGACTACGAGATCGCCGGTGTGGCGATGTCGCTGGAGGCGACCGTCGGCCTCGTCGCAGAGATCGAGCCGCACGTCCTCCCATTCCTGTTCGAGCTGACGCCGGAGCGCACGCTGGCGGAGGTCGCTGCAGCCGCAGAACTCGATGCGGCGGACGTCGCACGCACCGTTCGCCGCCTGCTCGAGCTCGGCATGCTGACTAGTTGCAGCTCTTGAACAGCAAGGCCAGATTGAGCCGCTGGATCGGCTTGTTTGAGCCGTTTCGAAGCCTGACCTACGACCCAGAACGATGCTCGCTGGACTTCGTCGCCTCGGTCGGTGGCACGAGCTTGTTGTCGATGATCGTGAATCCGGCTGCTTGCAGGAAGGGACGAGCAACCTCGACCGCGTGGGCGAGATTGCGCGCCATCCAGAAGCAAAGCGCAGCGAGCGGCAGCTCGATGAAGAGTGCGGAGGCGGCCGCTTGAGCGACGTCTGAAACGCCGCGCGACGTCAGGACGTCGAACCAGGCATCGCAACAGAGAAGCGACCCGGTGATCGTGGCGGTCACTTCCGCCAACGGCGACCGCCGCGCGACCATCACGGCTGTGCTGGCGAGCGCAACGCCAAGCCCGACGTCGAATCCACCCCAGGCGATCGCCCAGTGGTTAGCGACATAGTGGCGCGGCAGGGTCGCAAACAGCAACGCTGTCCATGGAACGAGCACAACGGCGCAGCCCAGTAGCGCCGGCGCGCTCCACGGCGGGACGAGCCATCGACCGCCGCCGAGACGGAGGCCAGCACGTGCGCGAAGATCAGCGGCCATCAGTGAGACCTCCCATGGACGATCCTCTCTTGTTGAGCCGGGCGTTGCGCATGATCGACTCTCTAGTCATCGAATGTTGCGCCGCGGCCCATACATACTGAGACGTCGGCGGTTGCTTCGCTTCGGCACCTCGTGCGCGGTCGCCTTCGTGGCACTGCTGAGCCTCGGTGCGGCCAGCTTCGCCTCGGAGCGTTCCGACCCGCTCGGAGAGAGGCGTATCACTCTCGGGTACTCGGTTGACGGACGTCCGATCACCGCAATCGAGATCGGCGATTTCGACGCACCGAGGCGAGCGCTCGTCGTCGGCTGCATCCACGGCAACGAGCCTGCGGGCATCGCAGTTGCGGTGCGACTCGCACACGCGAGACCGCCTAGCGAGCTCGACCTCTGGATCATTCCCGACCTCAACCCGGATGGGGTGTCCGCGGGCACGCGGGGGAACGCTGATCACGTCGACTTGAACCGCAACTTCCCGTGGCGTTGGCGAGCTCTCGGCGGCATCTTCTACTCGGGCCCGCGTGCGCTTTCCGAACCCGAGAGCCGAATCGCTTACCGCCTAATCAGGCGCCTGGAACCAAGGGTCTCTATCTGGTTCCACCAGCACCTCGATGTGGTCGACGAGTCCGGCGGCAACCTCGCTCTCGAGCGTCAGTTCGCCAAGCTGACCGGTATGCGGCTCGCCAGACTCACACGCGAGCCAGGAAGCGTTGTCGGCTGGACAAATCACCAGCACCTCAACGGCACCGCATTCGTCGTCGAGCTGCCCGCCGGGCGATTGAGTCCCGCCGCCGCCTCACGCTACGCGCGGGCTGTCATCGCGGTAGCGGCCTCCAACGGCAACGACATCAAGGCAGGCTAGGGAGGTCCACGCACTCCGGCTGCCGCTCCCACCGTAGGCCATCGGGTACTGCGCAAGTTTTCGGCCCGCCCGGGCATCTTGTTGGTCGATGGTTCACACAAGGGGGACTTCATGAAGCTGAAGGCACTGCTCCTCGTCGCGCTTGCCGCCGCTGGGGTGGGGGCGTCGATGGCCGTCGCCGACAATGGCAACGGGAACGGCCAGGGTGAGAGTGGCACCGGCTGCCGCGCGTCGCGCGTCTCCGGAACGGTCTCGCCGCAGACGTTCACGTTGACGGTGACGCGCGCCGAAGGCCATGGTTCGATCTCGCCGGGCTCGACGGTCACGTTCACCATCGGTGGCGCCGGCCAGACGGTGCGGGCAGACGTCAACGCCTGCTCTGGTGCAACCGGGACGACGACGTCCTCGACGCTCACCGTCCGTTCGGTCGACCTGAAGGCGTTCGAGACGTCCACGACCGAAACAGCGACGACAGGGAAGGACGCCAACGACCAGGGCGACACCAACGACGACCATCACAACCGCACGACGACCACGTCGACGACCACGACCACGCACAGCTAGCACTTCTGCCTTCGCGCCTCCCTCTTCCCTTGGACAAACAAGGAAAGAGGGAGGCTCAAAGCCGGCCTCCGCTGCTGCATGGTCTCTCGCCGTAGGCTGAGACGATTCGGTCAGCGCCTCAGACGCCTACGTGACGGCTTCGCCGCGATCGTCTCCACGATCCCCCTCGGCCGTGCCGCGCAGCCGGAGGGGACTGCGGTCGATCTCGATGCTGTCGACGATCGCCATGTAGTTCTCCTCATGGTCGTCGGTCGCGGCGGCCTTCATGCGGGGGCGCTGATGTTCAGGTTGGGCGCGGGGGCGCCGAGCTGACGGGCGAGACCGATCGTGTTCCAGACGTGCCAGAGGTCGGTGACGCGGCCGTCGTCGTCATAGCGGAAGAAGTGCATGTGTGGAACGTCGATCGGCGTGCTATTGACGGGGAGGCCGGCCAGCGGCCCGATCCGCAGCGGCCCCTGGTGGGTGCCGGTCATCGTCGAACGGCAGGCGACCGTGTCGTCTTCGCAGATGAGCTGGTGGACGTCGAAATGCAGGTCGGGGAAGGCCGTTCGCAGCGTCGAGATGACGTTCTTGAGGTGGGACGCGAAGTCGGTGCCGGCTGGCTCCTGATGGTCGACCGCACCGGGTGCCAGGGTCGTGTCGACGGAGGCGAGATCGCCGTCGTTGAACATGCGCTCGAAGCCTTCGAGCGTCCGTGTCTTCAGTTCCTCGCCCGCGACGGACGCGAGCACGCGATCCACCTCCTCGATGCTCGCTCCCGTCCCAATCAGCGCCGAGGGCCACGCCGTGGACGCCCGGTGGACTAGTGCGCACGCGATGCGAGGGGGGGCACCATTCCGTCCGCCACGGCTCGAGCATCACGAGTGCCCGAACTTGACGTCGGGGAGGATGCGGTCGAGCCAGTGTGGGAGCGCCCAGGCTGTGTGGCCGAAGACCCGGAGAAGCGTTGGGATGAGGACGAGCCGGACGAGCATTGCGTCGAGGAGCACGGCGACGCCCAGGATGACGCCCATCTCCTTCGGCGGCAGCGGCCCGGAGAGCGCGAAGGTGAAGAAGACGGCGACCATCACGGCTGCGGCGGCGAAGATGACGCGGCCCGAGTGGGCGAGCCCGCCGATCATCGCATCGCGCGGATCGCCGGTCCGGTCGTAGTGCTCCTTCGCCGAGGAGAGCAGGAAGACCGTGTAGTCCATCGAGATCGCGAAGATCATCGCGAAGAAGAACACCGGTCCCCAGGCATCGAGGAAGCCCTGCGGCTGGAAGCCGAGCAGCCGGGCGCCGTGCCCGTCCTGGAAGATCAAGCGCGCGATCCCGAAGGCGGCACCGGTTGCAAGCAGGTTCGTTGCGACGCCGAGCGCGGCGATCAGCGGCGCCCGGAGCGCGAAGAGCAGGAGCAGGAAGCCGAGCGCGAGGACTACGCCGATCACGAGCGGCGTCTTGGCCGAGAGCGCCTGCTCGAGGTCGTGGTTCTCCGCCGCGGCGCCGCCAACGAGTGCGGCCTGCGGCAACGTCGAACGCAGGCGGTCGATCGTGCGGCCGGTGGCCGTGCTCGAAGGATCGGTCTTTGGAATTGCCTGGACGAGCGCGAGGCCACGACCGCCGCGCTGCGCGGCGGCGACGCGGGCGATGCCGGGATCGCGACGCGCGATCGCTATCGAAGCCGCAGCATCGTGCTGCGGCATGACGAGTTGCAGCGCACCCGGAGCACCCGTCCCGAATGCTTGCTGCACCTGGGTGTAGCCGATGCGCGAGCCGTCGGTCGTCGGCACGACCTTGATCGAGGGCATGCCGGTCTTCAGCCCGAAGATCGGGAGCGCCAGCAGCACGAGAATGAGCGTTGCGGCGGGGCCGTAGAGATGAGGTTTGCGCCAAAGCCGCTCGCCCCACCGCGCGAAGCGAGCGGAGCGGTGCTCGCCGGAGTGCACCCAGCGAAGCGGCATCGCGTCGACGCGCGGCCCGAGCTTCGCGAGCACTGCAGGAAGGAGCGTCAGTGTCGCGGCGAGGATGAAGACGACGCTGATCATGATCCCGAGCGCCATTGAGCGGAACGCCGGGCTCGGCACCAGCATCACCGCAGAGAGCGAGATCAGCACGGTCGCGCCGGAGAAGAGGACCGCCTTGCCCGCGGTGTCCATCGTGACCGCGACCGCATCGCGCACCGCAAGCTTCGACCCGAAGAGCGCAGCGCGGAAGCGGTTGACGATGAAGAGGGCGTAGTCGATGCCGAGCGCGAGCGCGAACATGAGCGCGAAGTTCATCGCCCAGATCGAGATCTCGAACCCGTGGGTGAGCACGGAGAGCAATCCCGCGGAGGCGACGAGCCCGAGAATCGTCAGCATCAGCGGCAGCCCTGCCGCCGCCAGAGCGCCGAATGCGAGCGTGAGGATCGCGAGGGTAACCGGCCACGAGTAGAGCTCCGACTTCATCATCGCGGTGCGGTTCGCGGTGTTGAAGTCGCTCCACATTCCGGACGCCCCGGTCAGCGAGACCTCGACGCCGTTCGTGCCGGCGGCATGCAGCTTCGACTTGAGCGCGTCCGCGGCGGCGACCATTGCCGTCGGGTCGCCCTTTGCGCCTGCGGTGACGAGTGCCGTGTGACCATCGGCGGAGATCGAGGCTCCTGCACGCGGAGGCACGACCGACGCCACCGAACGGTTCGACCGCAACAGATGCTCCACGCGCGACACCGTCGCGCGAAACGCGGGCTCGGAGACGGTGGCGCTGCTCGAATGGACGACGACGAGCAGGGAGGAGCTCGAAAGCCCGCCAAAGTTCCGCTGGATCAGCTGCCGGGCCTGAACGGACTCGGAGCCGTTCGCCTGCCAGCCCGCCCCCGAAAGCGCCGTCTCGACCGCAGGCGCAAAGACGCCGAGCGCGACCGCGACGACCACCCAGGACACGGCGACGAACCGCACATGGTCGGCCGTCCAACGGCCGAGCCGCCCGATCGGACCGACGACGACGGGGTCGTGGTCGGGCGGCGGCGGAACGACGGGGGAGATAGCGGCGCGCTTGGCGAGGACGCTCATCGTCGGCACCCTCGTTCGATCCCGATGCCCCGCTCGAGCACGAGCGACGCCGGGCACGAGCCCACGCCGACGAGCAGCCACTGATTCACGCCGACGAAGGCGGCCAGCACGAGAAACCAGGGGCTGACCAGCACCGCCAGGAGCACGCTCAGAAGCGTCATCGAGCCTGCGAGCGCGAACAGGACCCGCTCCAGCGGCCAGGAAGGGTGCATCAACGTCCTACGCTTTCCACGAGCTCGTTCAGCGTGCGCAGCTGCTCCTGGACGGCCCCGCAGACCTGATCGCAGAGAGCAAAGACACCTTCGTCCACGATCCGGTAGTAGACGTGGTTGCCTTCCTTCCGACGGCCCAGGATGCCGACGTCGGCCATGACAGAGAGGTGCTTCGAGATGTTCTGCTGCGAGGCGGCGAGCGCCTCCGCGAGCTCGGAAACGGTCGCCTCGCCATCGCGGAGCCGGTCGAGCAAGCGGACCCGCATCGGCTCGCCGATCACACGGAACCGCCGGGCGATCAGCTCAACGAGGTCGTCCGGCAAAGGGTGCGGAAGTGCCATCAATCCTCCAATCAACTAAACAGTTAAATAGAGGTATAGCATACATTCGGGCCTGCCGGCGACGTCGACCGGAAGGCGGGCCAACGTCCTCAGCAACAGCAGTGCGAGGCGTCGGCGAAGAATTCACCGGCGCGTGGACGCTCGGTGGACGCCGAAGCTCGTTCTTGTCGTCCCCACCGACGACGAAAGGACTGATCAGCCCAGCGTCGTCGAACGCATCGCTCTCCAGGAGTTCCGCTCAATCGATGCCCAGCCGCTCTCGGTCGCCGGGTACCTGTCCTCCAAGGAGGTGCTCGATGCAGCCAGACGCTTTGCTCATACAGAACTCCAGGGCTCCTGAGATGCTCGCGAGCAAGCGTGCGACCGCCGATGAGGCGGTGGCAGTCCTGCTAGTCGTCGGTGCCGTCGTTCTCCACCTCTCCGTGCGTGGGTCGCACTGTCCATGCTGGAGCCGCCGGCAGGTGCGTTCGTGCGCTGAGATGGCCGACGGGGTCGTTCGTCGCGGAGGCACGACCGAGCAGGAGGACGTTTAGCACGACGATCGCTCCGGCGGCGGCGGCGAGCAGAAGCGCCCCGAGGACGACTGTGGAGAGGCGTCGTGTCATGCCGCGAACGGTAACGCGCTCTCCTGCAGCGTGCGCCTGATCGCCGCGGCTTCGGCAGGACGATTCGCAAGCAGCGCCGCTCGAGTGCGCCCGAGCTCATCGAAGTAGCGGACGGCAAAGGAGTCGTCGTCGCCGTTCAGCTCGAACGGGTCGTCGGGTCGCGGGGTTCCTACCACCTGCAGGCGGAGGCCGAACTGGTCCGACCAGACGTAGTGTGGCTGCGCCGGAGGAACCTCGAGGCCGAGGATCCGGCGAGCGGCCGCGGTTCCGTCGAGTGCGGCGGCGTTCCAGTGCCCGGGTCCGACGACGTCGCCGGCGGGATGGACGTCGGCCGAAGGACGTTTCGGCATGAGCTCGCGCCGCGGCTCGACGCCGACCCCGACAAGCACGGCATCGGCTCGGAGGGTCGTGCCGTCGGTGAGCGCGACTGCGTCGACGCGTCCGGAGACGTCCGCTCTGATGTGCTCGACGCCGGTGCGAAGCCTGACGTCGATGCCTCGCGCGCGCCAGCGGCTTGCGAGCATGAGCCCAACCTTTTCTCCAAGGACGCGCGAGACGGGCGCCGGCGCAGCTTCGACGATAGCCACATGCATGCCGAGGGAGGACGCCGTTGAGGCGACCTCCGCACCGACGAAGCCTCCGCCGATGACCACCAGGTGGCGTCCCGGCACGAGCTCGTCCCGGAGCGCTTGTGCATCCGTGAGTGTGCGCAGCTCATGCACGCCCGCCGGAAGATCGAGCGGAAGACGCCGGGGGCGAGCGCCCGTGGCAAGGACGATCGCGTCGAAAGGGAGCTCCCACCCACGGCTCGTCCTGGCTACGCGCGACACCGGATCGACGGAGTCGACGCGGGTGCCGAGCACGAGCTCGATCTCGCGCTCGTTCCAGAAGCCGGGCTTGCGCAGTTGCAACGAGGTCTCATCACGCGTGCCGGCGAGGAATTCCTTCGAGAGGGCGGGACGCTCGTACGGGCCGAACGGCTCCTCGCCAACGAGCACCACGCGCCCGTCGAAACCCTCGGCGCGCAACGCCTCGGCCGCACGGGCGCCGGCGAGGCCGGCGCCCACGATCACGACCGTGCGCGGAGTCATGCTGCCTCCTCCTCGACGACGGTGATGGCCGCCATCGGGCAGGCGCTCGCCGCCTCGAGGACGGCCGGATCGCCGGTGGTGCCGACGCGCAGGGAGGCGAGACCGCCCGCGTCGACTTCGAAGATCTCTGGAGCGAGCTCAGCGCAGGAGCCGAAGCCGCTGCAGAGCGAACGGTCGATCACGATCTTGTACATCACGTGCTCCTTTCGGGGGCCGGGGTGTGGGTGGGGCGGATGAGCGCACGCCATGCGGTTGCGAACGCGACGGCGCCCACCGCTCCGAGGTAGAGGCCGCGTGCCCACGGCTGTGTCGAGTCGGTGCCGGCGGCGATGCCGTGAGCGGTAGCCATGGCGAAGATGAGGTAGGAGGCCCAATGGATCCTGCGCCAAGCGCGCATCCCGATCCGGCGGCGCAGTGGGAAGGAGACGACGAGCAGTGCGGCGAGCTCGCACGCGACGACGCCGAGGGCGACCGACGCCGGCCGATAGGGCGACAGCCCCGGCACGGCAAGCCCCGCAGTCGGCATATGCAGTGTGCTGTCGAGTGTGAGCGCGACGCCGTGCAAGGCGAGCATCCCGAGACCGAGCAGTGCGAGGGTTCGATGGGCATCGACGGAGTCCGCCGCCTTGACCGCGCGGCCGAAGGGGCGCGACTTGACCACGAGCCCGGCGAGCACGGAGGCGGTGATGAGCACATAGGCCGTGAGACCGCTCGCGCGCGCGAGAAGCCAGAAGGTTGGGTCGTGGGTCATGCGAGCGCTCCCGTGAGCAGCGTGCGTCCGTCGTCGGTGACGAGGATCGTCGAGAGCTCCGTATGTGCAGCGGCGCGCGACCCGGAGAGGAAGATGACCTTCGCCTCGACCTCGGCCTCGACGGCGTCTCGGGCGATGACGGTGACACGAAGCAGATCGGTCTCGGCGGGCTCGCCAGTGGAGGGATCGATGATGTGGTGCTGCTCCCGGCCGTTCTTGCGCCACCGGCGGCGGTCGCGTCCGGACGTGGCGAGCCCGCCGGCGTGCAGTTCGAGCGTCATCGTCCCGTCGGCGGTCTCGACGCCGACCGGCCATGCACCGCCTCGCGTTGCGATGTCGCCGCCCGCGTTGACGAGACACGGCCCTGCGATTCCGAGCAGCTCGGCCGCGCGTTCGGCCGCGTAGCCCTTGCCGATGCCTCCGAGATCGAGGTGGACGCCGTCGCCGAGCACGATGCGGCCTCCGTCGATGCGGACGTCGCCGCCGCAGCGCGCGGCCCGCGGCGGCTCCGCCGAGTCGCCGGGGACGTCTTCGAAGGAGCGGTCGTAGCCGGCTCCGACGAGGGCGTCGTGGACGGTGGGATCGAATCGGCCGCCGGTACGCTCGCGCGCCTCGAGCGCGAGCGCGACGAGCCGTTGCAGATCCGGCCCCGCGTCGATCGAGCCGTCGCGGTTGAGGCGTGAGAGCTCCGAGTCGTCCCGGAAGCGCGATAAGAGCGCCTCGAGCCGGTCGAACTCCTGCTCGGCGGCCGTTAGCTGAGGCCCGGCGTCGCCGGCCTCGACGATGAGCTCGATGTCGGTGCCCATCGCGCGAAAGCCGCGCCGCTCGATCACGACGTCCTCGTGATCGTCAGTGGCGGGAGCGTGACGACTCTGACGGCGCTCGACGCTGCGGCGGGGGCAGTGGCTGCGGAGGCTGCGCGCTGCCGTGCGGCGACGATCTGATTCACGAGCTTCGCTTCCTTGCGAAGCAGCGCCGCGCGTACGGCGAGCGCGCGCAGACGCGGGTCGGCCGCCCTTGTCGTCCACGGCCTGGCTGCAACCACGGCCCACGCCAGGAAGAACACGACGAGGCCAAGCGCGAGCGCGTACAGGCGGACGGTGTGGTTAGCCATCCCCGCCGCCTCCGCCGTCGGCGTTCTCGAATGCACCGTCGTCGCCGTGATGCACGTGCTTGACGACGAGGATCGAGGGCGGCCGGCGGTAGACGACCCGTGGGGTCGGTGCGGCTGCGGCCGCGACGCGGGCGGGCGGGCGCTTGGCGAGCGCGCGCTGCAGGGCGGCCTGCAGGCGGTCGAGCTGCTTCGTACGCGCGGCCACGATCGCGTCCACGGATTGCCGGCTCGTGGAGCTGAGGGAGACGGTCCGCGTCGCCGCAACGGTGCCGACAACTGCGGCGAGCGCGAGCAGTCCCGAGATAAGAGCGATGTGTGATCTGGACATGACCCCGACGGTAGGGAGCACGCAGTTAGCGCCGGGCACGCGTCTAACCAGGATTCGGGCACTCCTCGGCAAGGATTCGGTAAAGACCGGATGCGCAGACTCGCCGGCGATCCGACACTGAGGCCGTGAAGATCCTGCTCGTCGAGGACGAAGATGCGATCGCCGAGCCGCTGACCGAAGGGTTGCGGCGCGAGGGATTCGACGTTGAGCGGGTCGGCACCGCCGCAGGCGCGCTCGCCGCCGGGCCAACGGACGTCGTCCTTCTTGACCTGCGCCTGCCCGACGGGGACGGGCTCGACGTCTGCCGCCAGCTTCGCTCGACCTCGGCGGTACCGATCATCGTCGTGACCGCACGCGGCGAGGAGAGCGACCGCGTCGTCGGCCTCGAGCTTGGAGCCGACGACTATGTGGTCAAGCCTTTTGGCCTCCGCGAGCTGATCGCTCGTATCCGGGCCGTTACACGGCGAACGCAAGACCGTCCACATGCGCACGAGCCGCTGCGGGTCGGAACGCTCGAGGTCGACGAGCGATCCCGCCGCGCCGAGCTCGACGGGCGCGATCTCAAGCTGACTCCGAAGGAGTTCGAGCTGCTCGCCGCGCTCGCACGAGATCCGGGCGCTGCGGTTAGCCGGCGGCGGCTGCTCGAGGAGGTTTGGGAGACGACGTGGTACGGATCGGCGAAGATGATCGACGTCCACGTCGCCGCCCTGCGTCGCAAGCTGGGAGATCCCGGCTGGATCGAGAGCGTGCGCGGCGTCGGTTTCCGCCTGCGCGACGCGTGATCCGCCGCCTTCTCCTCGGGTATCTGGGCATCACGCTGTTCGTGCTCCTCGCGCTCGAGGTTCCGCTCGGCATTCAGAACCAGCGCAACGAGCGGCACGACTTGACCGTTCGGCTCGAGCACGACGCGACCACGCTCGCGTCGTTCTCGGAGGACGCCGTGCAGACGCTCTCCGAGCCGCAGCTACGCGGTATCGCGCAGAAGGCGTACGCGTACACCGGTAGCAGCGGCGCAAGGGTGGTGATCGTCGACAAGCAGGGCGACGCAGTCGTCGACACGAGCGCAAGCCATACGGGGCGCGAGAGCTTCGCCACGCGCCCCGAGATCCGATCAGCGCTGCGTGGGAATGTCGCATCCGGTACGCGGCGATCGGCGACGCTGCACACCACGCTGCTGTACGTCGCAGTGCCGATCGCATCCGGAGGAGTCGTGCATGGCGCCGTGCGCGTGACGTATCCGACGTCGGCCGTCGACTCCCGGATCATGCACTACTGGCTCATCCTCGGTGCCGTTGGCCTGGTCGTCCTCGCTGCCGCGGTTGCTCTCGGTCTGCTCACCGCGCGCTTTGTTACCCGTCCGCTGCGCGACCTCGAACGGACGGCGGCAACGGTAGGCGAGGGCGATCTCGGCGCACGCGCATCCGAGCATGCCGGCCCGCCCGAGGTGCGGTCTCTCGCGGCCGTCTTCAACGAGACGGTCACGAAGCTCGGCCAACTCGTCCGTTCGCAGGAAGACTTTGTTGCCGATGCGTCTCACGAGCTCCGGACCCCGCTCACGGCCCTCCGGCTCCGGCTCGAGAACGGTGACGTCGAGGCGGGGCTGCGCGAGGCGGAGCGGCTCTCTGATCTTGTCGAGGGGCTGCTCGCGCTTGCGCGCGCCGACGCGGGCACGGCCCCGATCGCAACGCTCGATGCCAGCGCCGTCGTGCGCGAGCGCGTCGCTCACTGGGCGCCGTTCGCCGAGGAACGCGGCGTTCGCATCCTCGCGCGGACCGCAGGGGACGTGATGGTGCGCGCGGCGCGGGACCACCTCGTGCAGGTTCTGGACAACCTCGTCGCGAACGCGCTCGCCGTCGCGCCGGCGGGGAGCGCCGTCACCATCGCGGTTCGGTCGGAAGCGGACGCGGTCGAGATCCACGTCGGCGACCAAGGGCCTGGTCTCACAGCCGAGCAGCGCACGCGTGCGTTCGACCGGTTCTGGCGCGCGGGCTCTGGGGCCGGCGGCTCCGGGCTCGGTCTCGCCATCGTCCGCAGGCTCGTCGAGGCGGATGGAGGCTCGGTCGAGCTGGCCGACGCGCCGGGCGGCGGCCTCGACGCCGTGGTCCGCCTCCGGCGAGCCTGATCTGTCTTTACCGAACCCTCGCCATACCTTCGCCCCGCATTTGCCGGCGTCGCCATAAAACGAGAGCGTTCCCCAAGTGAAGGAGCCACGATGAACAAGCGAACCGCTCTCACACTCGCAGGCGTGCTTGCCGCCACTGTCCTCACGGGCGGCGCGGCGATCCTCGGCATAAGCCACACGGCGGCTGTCGCGCAGCCGGCGCCTGCAGCAGTTGTGCAAGCGCAGCAGCCGCCGGCGCCCACGCAGACCTGGGAGGGGGGGGACTGATGCAACGCGTCTGGGCAGTCGTGCTCTCCGTCTGGGCGATGCTGGCCATCGTGACCGTTCTGGCCTGGTCGTACCGGCCCGTCTCCACGGCAGCGCCGGCGCCCGCCGCGCAGACGCTCGTGGTCAAGGGGCCCAACGGGAAGCAGCAGTTCGTCGTCGTCCAGCCCGGCGCAATCGGCGCGACGCACGCGACGACTTCCACGTCCGGAGTCGTGAAGCCGTGATCCGCCGGCTCGAACGCGTCGAGTTCCATGCGGTCGGCACCACTTGCGCCGCCGCGGTCACCTCTGCTCCGGGCGATTCCGGGCGGGCAAAGCGTGCGCTGGCGGCGGCGCGGGCCGAAGTCGCCGCCTGCGAGTCGGCACTCTCTCGCTTCGACGTAACCAGCGACCTCTCCCGCTTGAACGCCGCCGGCGGAGAATGGTTGCCGGTCGATCGCCGCCTCGTAGAGGTGCTGCGCCTGGCCGTCCGAGCGCGGGAGACGACCGGGGGCCGCTTCGACCCGACCGTCCTACCCGCGCTCATCGCCGCCGGTTACGACCGCTCGTTCGAACAGCTCGCGGTGCGGGTTCCTCGACGCGCCAATGGCTGGCGTGCAGGCGCCGAGATCAACGTCGACGCGGGGGCCGGCCGCGTGCGAATCGAGTCCGGGGCTGCGGTCGATCTCGGCGGCATCGGCAAGGGCTACGCGGCGACGCGCGCGCTCGAGGCGATGGCGGACGCTTGGCCCGGACTGCCCGGCGGGCTCGTCGATCTCGGCGGAGACATCGCCCTCGCCGGAGAGACGCCCGAGCGCGGGCCGTGGCGAATCGCCATCGCAGACGCCCGCCACCCCGGAACGACTGCGGGCATCCTCGCCCTGCGGAGCGGCGGAGTCGCCACCTCGGGCCGCGACGTGCGCCGCTTCGGCCCCGACGCGTCCCTTCACCATCTGATCGATCCGGCTACCGGCGCGCCAGCGCAACCCGGCCCGCTCGCGGTCACCGTCGTCGCGCCGACCGCGACCGATGCCGAGGCGCACGCGACCGCGCTCGCAATCTCTACGCCCGAGGACGCCGCAGCGCACGTGGCGCTGCACCCAAGCATCGCTGCGCTGTACCTCCCGGTCGACGGCGAGCCAGTCGAGCTCGGCCCGCTCCCGCTCGCACGCCGCATGCTCCTTCGGGCCGCGTGATGGCGACGACGCTCCCTATCGCGTGGCTCATCGCCCGCGCCGCCGGACTCGTCGCGTTCGGCCTGCTGACGCTTTCAGTCTGGCTCGGCCTCGCGATGAGCACGCGGCTGCTCGGGTCTAAGCGAATGAAGCCGCTGCTCGGCCTGCACCGCACCCTCGTCTGGACAGGGCTCGCGGCGGTCGGCCTGCATGTGGTCGCGCTCATGCTCGACCCCGTCATGCACTTCTCCGCACTGACGGCGATCGTCCCGTTCGCGTCCCCCTACAAGCCCGGCGCGGTCGCGGCCGGCGTCGTCGGCGGCTGGCTGAGCCTCGCGATTGCCGCGTCGTTCTATCTCCGGAAGTGGATCGGTCAGAAAGGCTGGCGTCGCCTCCACTATGCGGCCTTCGCCGGATTTGCGCTGTCACTCGGCCATGCGCTCTTCGTCGGCACCGACCTAAAAGGGCTCGGCGGCCCCGTGGTCGCACTGCTCGCAGCAGGGCCTGTGCTCTGGCTCACGTTCTACAGGCTGCTCGCCCCACGGACGTTCCCGCGTGCCGCTGTGCCCGCCTCTGCGCCCGTGTAAGGCTGGGACATCGGACGCTTCTATCGATGGTGGCGTCGACCATCCTCCCGCGGTGGGTGTCGGTCGAGACGCAGCCGGTTGCGATGGCCGACGTGCTCGCCGTCCTCGTCGGCGTGTGTGGCAACGCCTCGCCTACGACCAGACCTTCGATGTCGGTGGCCTCGAGGTGATGACCTACCGGACGATGATGGAACGAGTCGCACGTGTCCGTGGCAAGCATCCGTTCCTGATCGAGGTCCCGTTGTTGACGCCGCGGCTTTCGTCGCTGTGGCTGCACCTCGTCACACCTGCGAGCGTCGCGGTGGCGCGACCCCTCGTCGAGGGACTGCGCGTCCCGACCGTCGCACACGACGATCGACTCTGGGACATCGTCGGAGTCCAACGCACAAGCTTCGAGGAGGCGATCCGGTCTGCGCTCCTCGAGCACGTTTAGGCGGCGACGTTTTCGATTTCTGTGGGCTCGATCGGCGTTCCGTCGGCGTCGATAAGGGCGACGCGGACCGGTGTTCCGTCGGACTTGCGGCGGAGGAGTCGCGGCGGCGTGGGCGAGACGTACTGGTCGCCCCATTGCATCAGTGCGGCCAGCGCGAGCCGGAGGTCGCGGCCCTTCGGCGTCAGCCGGTACTCGTAGCGCTCGGGGCGCTCCTGGTAGCGGACGCGTTCGAAGATGCCGTGCTCGACGAGCTTCGCCAGCCGGTCGGCGAGGACGTTGCGCGCGATCCCGAGGCTTTCCTGGAACTCCTCGAATCGTCGCCGGCCGAGGAACGCGTCCCGCACGACGAGCAGCGTCCAGCGCTCCCCGACGAGCTCCAGCGTGCGCGCCACCGAGCAGTCTTGGCCTTCGTAGTCGCGTCCGAGCATCGCTTCAGGATAGCAAGTTGCGTGACGCAACTCTAATCTGGTACGGTGGGTTTCGTCATGCAACGCAAATGGCTCGTTCTCGCCGTCACCTCTGTCGCCGTCTTCATGAGCTTCCTGGACGCGACGATCGTGAACATCGCCTTTCCGTCGATCCGCG
Organism: Gaiellaceae bacterium; assembly: GCA_035534955.1. Classification (GTDB taxonomy): domain Bacteria; phylum Actinomycetota; class Thermoleophilia; order Gaiellales; family Gaiellaceae; genus PALSA-600. The sequence continues at coordinate 9,417 of DATLQV010000032.1, read as the reverse complement.
CCTCCTTTCCGGGCGCAAGCCTCGGCGATCTCTCGTGGGTGATCAACGCCTACAACATCGTCTTCGCCTCGCTGCTCATTCCCGCCGGCCGCCTCGCCGACCGCGTCGGTCGCAAGCGGGTCTTCCTCGCCGGCGTCCTCCTCTTCCTCGCCGCGTCGGTCGCCTGCGGGCTCGCGCCGACCGCCGGTTTGCTGACCGCCGCGCGCGTCGTCCAGGCCGCGGGGGCTGCCGCACTTGTCCCCACCTCGCTCGGTCTCCTGCTCCCCGAGTTTCCGCTCGAGCAGCGCGCGACCGCGACCGCGCTCTGGGGGGCGACCGGTGGTATCGCCGCGGCGACCGGGCCGGCGCTCGGTGGCGTCCTCATCGAGGCCTTCGACTGGCGCGCAGTCTTCTTCGTCAACCTCTTCATCGGCCTGCCCGCGCTCATCCCCGCGCGGCGGATCCTGCGCGAGCTGCGAGAAGAGCACGCTCAACCGTTCCCGAGCCCGCTCGCGGTCGCACTGCTCGTCGGTGCGATCGGCGCGCTCTCGCTCGCGATCGTCGACGGTGGTCAGTGGGGCTGGGAGAGCGCACGCATCGTCGGCGCGTTTGCCGCCGCAGCCGTTCTCGGCGCCGCGTTCGTCTCGCACTCTGCGCGCTCGAGCCGTCCGCTCATCGAGCTGTCGCTCTTCCGCGTCCGCTCGTTCGCCGTCGCGACCCTTGGCGCGTTCATCTTCGCGCTCTCGTTCTTCGCGCTGCTCCTCTCCAACGCGCTCTTCCTGACCGGTGTGTGGCATTACTCGACGATTCGCGCCGGTGTCGCGCTGACACCCGGGCCGTTGATGGCGACGACCTTCTCGCCGATCGCAGGAAGACTCGCGGATCGCTTCGGCCAGCGCGTCGTCGCCGCACCCGGCGGCCTCCTCTTCGCGCTCGGGACGCTGCTCTTCGCGACCCGCGTCGCCGCCACGCCGCACTACGCATCGGCGTTCCTACCCGCGACCCTCCTCACCGGCGCCGGCGTCGGACTGACGTTCGGCGGCTTCGCGTCGGCCGCCGTCGCCGAGTTGCCGCGTGACCGCTTCTCGACCGGCTCCGGAATCTTCTCGATGTTTCGCCAATTGGCCGCCGTCATCGGAATCGCGCTCCTCGTCGCGCTCCTCAACGCGGGCGGCTCGACCATTGGCACCTTCCACCACGTCTGGGCGCTGATGATCGGCGGCGGCATCGGCAGCGCGCTCGCCGCGCTCGGACTCGGCCGGGTCCGCGCCCGCCACGTCCAATCGGTCGACGATCTGGCGCTTGACACATTCGAAGCGCTCACCGAATAGACAACGAAAACGGTGGCTGAGCAGCGCCTCGCTGAAGCCCTCTGACGGACTCGAACCGTCGACCCCTCCTTACCATGCGCTGTGAAACGGTTGCCGTCGGCTGCCGCCGGGCGCGGATCGGCTTGTTCGAGCGTTTTCGCGCGCGTCCCAATTTGGCACCGGTTGCCACCGGTTGCGCCCGCCGGGCTCCATAAGTGCTCCATCCATGCGTTGCGGATTTGAGGCGCGGAGAAGGGTTCCGACGTTCCGAGCCCAGGTCGTGTCGATGCGGCCTCAGGTGTATAGAGGGTCGATTCTGGCCTCTGCGTTGCTGAAGAAGAAGTCTCGGCTGGTGGGCGACATGTCCATTTCGGTGTCGTGCCTTTCGTCCAGGGAGTAGTGCAGGTCAACGACGAGAGGAGTTGTGATGTCCCTTCAGCAGAACTCAGCAGCAGTTGCTGCAGCGCGGGCTCACGTCGAGGCGTGGGGTAGTCGTGACTACGAGGCGGCGCGTGAGGCGCTCGCCGACGACGTCTGGGTGACGGTGATCGCGGCGGATCCGAACTTCCCGAAGACGGACCTGAACGGGATCGACGCGTACATGCAGGGGCTGATCCAGTTCGCCGACGGGGTCGTCCCCGACAGCACGGAGGTCGTCGAGGCTGTCGGTGACGACAGGCAGGCGCTGTTGACGGTGAGCGCCAGGGTCAAGTTCGGCCCTGACGCGCCGGAGATGGATGCCCCCGGGGCGCGGATGTACGTGTTCGACGAGAACGGCAAGATCAAGATCGAGCACGTCGTCTTCTTTGTCAGCTAGGGCTGGCCTGAGAGCGGCGGGGCCGGCAACGCTGGCCCGGCGCCGCCGCTCTTGCGATCGACGAGCCGACGCGTGAGACGATTGATTCGACCAAGGAGGGTGTGATGCGTTACGCGCTGTTTGTTTGTGCAGACGAGAGCCAGGAACTAAGCGAGAGAGAGGTGCAGGAGCGATACGAGGCGTTCCTGGGGTTCCAGGAGGACATGGAGGCTCGCGGCGCACTCGTGTTTCTGCAGCGGTTGCAGCCGACGTCGACGGCGACGAAGGTGAGCAAGCGGGGTGGGGGGCTCGTCTTGGCCGACGGTCCGTTTGCGGAGACGCGCGAGCAGATCGTCGGCTTCTACGTGCTCGAATGCGACGATCTAGACGAGGCGCTTGAGATTGCAGCCCGGAATCCTGCTGCCGAGTTTGGAACCGTCGAGGTGAGGCCCGTTTGGGTGGGGTAAGCGCCGAGCAGGCGGTCAGCGACGCCTTCCGGACCGAGTGGGGGCGGGTGGTTGCGCATCTGATCCGCGTCACCGGCAACTGGGATCTCGCCGAGGAGTGCGCCCAGGATGCGTTTACGCGAGCGCTGGAGCGGTGGCCTCGCGACGGCGTTCCCGACAACCCTGGCGGCTGGCTGAAGGTGACTGCGCGCAACCGAGCTCTCGATCGCCTACGACGCACACGCGTGGGCGAGCACAAGCTGCAAGAGGTCGGCAAGACGATGAGCGAAAACGAGGAATACGAAGACAACGAAGGTGGCATCGAGGATGACCGCCTGCGCCTGATCTTCACCTGCTGCCACCCCGCGCTGCCGATCGAGGGACAGGTTGCCGTGACGCTGCGAGCGCTGTGCGGACTGACCACCGTCGAGATTGCGCGCGCGTTCAGGATTCCAACCGAAACGATGGCCAAGCGGCTGGTGCGAACGAAGCACAAGATTCAAGACGCCGGCATCCCTTACCGCGTGCCGCCTGATCATCAGTTGCCGGACCGGCTGCGCGCGGTGCTCGTCGTTCTCTACGCGCTGTTCAACGAGGGCTACAGCGCGACAGCAGGCGCGGACCTCATTCGTCAAAACCTTTGTCTCGAAGCGATCCGGCTCGCGCGCCTGCTTGTCGAGCTGATGCCTGACGAGCCTGAGGCGCTTGGTCTGCTCAGCCTGCTGCTCTTGCACGATGCACGGCGGCCGGCCCGCCTCGATCAGGCGGGCGACATCGTCACGCTCGAGGATCAGGACCGTAGCCTTTGGGACCGCTCAACAATCGAGGAGGCATGCGCCCTGCTCGACCGAGCGATGCGGTTGCGCCGATCGGGCCCGTACCAGCTCCAGGCCGCGATCGCCGCCTGCCACGCCACAGCCGAAAGCGCTGGCGAGACCGACTGGGCCGAGATCGTCCTCCTCTACGACCGGCTGAACCAACTGGCGGCCACACCCGTGGTTGGTCTGAACAGGGCCGTAGCGGTCGCAATGGCCTTCGGGCCTCAGGCAGGACTCGACCTCGTCGACGAACTCGAGCGCGGCGGCGAGCTCGCCGACTACTACCTGCTCCCCGCTACGCGCGCCGATCTCCTGCGCCGGCTCGGGCGAACGGCGGATTCACGCATCGCGTACGCGCAGGCGCTCGAGCTCGCTCCCACCGACGCCGAGCGCCGCTACCTCCGCAAACGGCTCGGCGAAGCCTCGATCTGACCCGCGGCGACCCGAGCGAAGGCCGAAATGTCCATTCAGAGCTGTGGCCGTTCGTCCTCTTCACGAACCGTCACATTCTCGACCTGATGGAGGTCTTTCGATGAGCACCACCGCCACGGACAATTCGGCCCTTTCGACCCGCCAGGGCAAGCTGATCCTGGCGTTGGTCTGCCTCGCGGCGTTCCTCGACGTGATCGATACGACGATCGTGAACATCGCGCTTCCCTCGATCCGCGAGCACATCCACTTCACGGTGCAGAGCCTGCAGTGGATCGCAAGCGGCTACCTGCTCACCTACGGTGGCTTCCTGCTGCTCGGCGGCCGCGCCGCCGACCTGCTCGGCCGCCGCCGCCTATTCGTCGTCGGCACGCTGCTGTTCGGGGCCTCGTCGCTCGCCTGCGGGCTCGCCGGCAGCGAAGGCGTGCTGATCGGCGCTCGCCTCGCTCAGGGCCTCGGGGCGGCGATGATGACCCCGGCCGCGCTCTCGATCCTGACGACGACGTTCGCCGAGGGGAAGGACCGCACCAAGGCGATCGGGCTCTGGAGCGCGACGATCCCGCTCGGCGCCGTCATCGGCGTCCTTGCCGGCGGCGTGCTCACCGAGGGCATCGGCTGGCGTTGGGTGTTCTTCGTCAACCTTCCCGTCTGCGCGCTCGTTCTCGCAGGTGCGTTCCGTCTGCTCGCCAACGACGGAAGGCAGGCGCCGATCAAGGACTTCGACGCGATCGGCGCAGTCCTCTCCACCGTCGGCATGCTCGGCGTCGTCTACACGCTCGTCAACGCACCGACGGTCGGCTGGGGCAGCGCCCGCACCATCTGCGAGCTTGCAGGTGCGGTCGCCGTGTTGGGCCTGTTCGTCGTCACCGAGTTGCGGCATCGCAACCCACTGTTCCCGCTCTCGATCTTCCGGATCAAGGGCATCGCCGCCGCCGACGCTACGCAAGTGATCGCGCAGGCCGGCTTCTACTCGATGTTCTTCTTCGTCACGCTGTACATGCAGAACGTGCTCGGCTTCTCCCCGATCGCCGCCGGAGCTGCCTACGTCCCGGTCACCGTCGGCGTCGGCATCTCCACCGGCGTCGCGACCAAGCTGCTGCCTCGCGTTGGCGCGCGGCCGATCATCATGGCCGGCGCCCTAATCGGGGCCGCCGGCGTCTTCTGGCTCGCACAGATCCCGGTGCACGGCAACTACATCGCCGACGTCCTGCCCGGCCTGGTCGTGATGGCGCTCGGACTCGGTGCGATCTTCGTCGGCGTCCAGACCGCCGCGAACGCCGGCGTCCCGGCCGACAAGGCCGGCCTCGCCGCTGCACTCGGCACAGCCTCCGCCCAACTCGGAAGCGCACTCGGCCTAGCGATCTTCACCGCGATCGCCGCAAGCCACACCCAGCACCTCATCAACGCCCATGTGACGCGGTCGGTCGCACTCACCTCCGGCTTCCACCATGCGCTCCTCGCCTGCAGCATCTTCCTAGTCGCTGCCAGCGTGATCGCCTCGCGCGCAAGCAACAGCCGTCCGCAAGCACCGGCCGTCGAGCCGCTGGGCGAGCCCGCGGTGGTGGTCGACGCCGCGTGAAGCGCGAACACTCCAACGACAGCCTCGAGACGAGCCCGGCAACCGAAGGGTTGCAGGGCTCGCCTCTTCAGCACAAAGAGAGAGAGAGGAGTTCCCTCCCCTTCCGTGGACATCTTCTGACTGAGTTCGCTTGGTCGGGAAGGATGTCCGCTGATGCCAAGGATCCCGCGCTGCTCGCTGGAGTTCCGCGCGGAGGTCGTGAGGTTGCTCCGGAGCAGTGGTCGTTCTGTCCCGCAGCTCGCGCCGGAGCTCGGCGTCTCACCGCAGTGGTTGCGTAATTGGTCGGTCCAGCTCGACGTTGCCGAAGGCAGTCAGAGGGGCTCTGCTCGGTCGAGCGCGTCGCGAGAACCATGTCCTCGCCGAGGAGCGGAAGATCGGCGGCCTTCCTATAGAAAAAGCGCCGCGCTATGCGGGCGGGACCTTCCTGAAGCCCTCTGACGGACTCGAACCGTCGACCCCCTCCTTACCATGATTTTTCGAACCGTTGCCGTGGGTTGCCACCAGTTGCGGATCGGCTTGTTGGGCGGTTTTCGGGGGTGTCCGATTTGCCACTGGTTGCCACCGATTGCGCCCGCTGGGCTCCATAAGTGCTCCATCTTCCGCGGCGGATACGATGTGCTATCTTGGTATCTTGATACCGAGATGGAGGCGTGATGAATGATCGCAAGAACATGACCTTGAGGCTTCCTGCCGGGCAGGCGGATGAGCTTGAGGCCGTCGCTCGTGCCGAAGGGATTAGCGTTTCAGACGCGGTGCGCGAAGCGATCGCGGAGCACATCGCGCGCAAGCGGAAGGACAAGGTGTTTCGCGCGCGTCTTCGCACCGTCATGGAGCGTGATCGCGAGATCCTCGAGCGGCTCGCGCGCTGACGTTTGGAGTACCTCGATCTCGCGGACTACCTGCTGATCGCCGAAGCAGTCCTCGGCGTGCCCGCCGAGGAGATCGCGCGATGGCCGGGCATCGGTCTCGTGGACTCAGCGCTGCACGCGCCAGCGGCGGCTTTCGAGAGCGTCGAGCTATATCCGAACGTGATCGACAAGGCCGCAGTGCTCTGCGTGCGACTCGCTCGAAACCACCCGCTCCCGGATGGGAACAAGCGCGTCGCCTACCTCGCGATGGTCGAGTTTCTCGCCCGGAACGGAGTCGAGTGGATGCCGCCGTCGGTGGACGAGACGGTCACGACGATGGAGGGTGTCGCGGCCGGGAACATCTCGGAGCGTGAGCTCGCAGACTGGCTGCGACCGGCCTCGGGGTAGTGCCTCGCGCTTGCAAGCGTTCAGGCGGCGACCGCCGGGAGGGTTTGCTGCTCGCGTGCGAAGCCGAGCGTCTTGTAGGTGGTCAGGCGTCGCGCGTGCATGGCCCGCAGTACCGGCACTCTGAGGTCGGCGTAGTCGTAGACGTGGATGGTTGCTTTCCCGTCGTGCGCTCGCATGAGCCGACCGGTGTACTGGACGAGGCGGCCCTTGAAGGAGATGGGGAAGGCGAGGAAGAGGGTGTCGAGTTGCGGGCAATCGAAGCCCTCGCCGAGATACTGGCCAGTGGCGATGACGACGAGCGGCTCGTCAGCTGGCGTGTTCTCGATCTGGGCGAGCAGGGCAGCGCGTGCGCGCTTTCCCAGACCGCCCTCGAGCACAAGCGGCGAGACGCCTCTGTCCTGTAACCGTTCGGCGAGCGCATGGCAGTGTTGTTTCCATTGGCTGAGCACGAGGCAGCGTCTGCCTCCGGCGAGCGCGGCGCGCACGTCGTCGCAGACGAGCGTTGTGCGCTGTTCGTCTTCGACGAGCAGACGGAAGACTTCGTGGATCGGCTGTTCAGCGGCATCGGCGAATGCGAGCCCGGTCTCGCGCACAATCAGCGAGAGGCTGATCTCGCCGGCTGGGCTCTCGCTGCTTGCGATCCGATGGCGGATCGGTCCGCACTGCATCGTGACAATTTCCTGTAGCCCGTCGCGGCGGTAGGGGGTGGCAGTGAGGCCGAGGAAGTGGCGGGCGGGGGCATGCCGAACGGCAGCCTCGAAGGAGAAGGCGGGCAGGTGGTGGCACTCGTCGATCACAATCAGGCCGTAGTCGCCGAAGAACGCATCGAGATCGTCGATCGCTTTGAGGCTCTGGATCATCGCGAGATCGACGATCCCGGTCAGCTTGCGTCTGCCGCCGCCTTTCTGGCCGATCTGCTTCGACGAGAGGTTGAGAAGCGTCGCGAGTTGCGCGCGCCACTGCTCGAGCAACGGTTTGCTGTGGGCGAGGACCAGCGTCGGCAGCTTCCGCTCCGCGATCAGCGCGCAAGCGATCACCGTCTTGCCCGTACCGGGCGGCGCGACCAGAACGCCGGCATCGTGCGCGAGCATCGCGGCAGCCGCGCTCGCTTGCAGCGGCGTCAGTTCGCCATGAAACGCGAGCGGCAGCAGCGGGTGGGTTGGTCGGCGGTCGTCGGTCACGAGCCGGCTACCCGCGATCGCGGCCGCATCCTCGACCTGATGGAGCAGGCCGCGCGGAAGACGGAGGTGGGTCAGGTTCTCCTCGTAGCAGCGGATCAGCCGCGGCGTCTGGTGAGTGGAGAGCCGCAGCCGCTGCCGCTCGTAGAAGAGCGGGTTGTGTAGCGAGGCCAGGTGTTTGAGCTCTGCCAGCAGCGACGGCGGCAGGTCGGCTCTGGCAATCGCGAGGTCGGCGCCGATCGTGCAACGAATCTCCGCCGCCAGACGCTCGTCCCGCAGCAGCGTCCGTTGCGGCGAGAGCGCTGCCGCGCCTACCGCGATCTCCTCATGCTCACTCAGCAGCCACTGGAGCCGTTCGGGCGTGACTCGTTCGAGCGAGTTCAAGAACGCCCACTGGTCTGGCCACGGCTCGAGCGTCGCCGGGTCGAGAAAGACGCTCGTGCCGACGGCGCGGCAGCGACCCTGCAGCGGCAGTGCGATCAGGTTGCCGAACCCCTTCGCGGGCAGGAAGTCCTGGTTGGGGAAGAGCCGGTCGTAGCTTGCGAGGTCGAGCTCCCCGCGCCGGCTCATCGCCGCGCGCAGCAGCAGCGCGCCGAGCCGGCGGGCAACCGAGGCCGCGACCGGAGCCGTGAAGAAGACCCAGACGTGCCCGCCCGCTCCCGAGCGGCTTCGCTCCAGCGCCACCGGCACTCCGTATTCATCGCACACCTCGAGCAGCGCGAGCGCATCGAGCTGCCATGTCGCACCGTCGAGGTCGCAGGCGAGGAACCAGCATGTGTCGTCTGCGAGCAGCGGGTAGACGCCGATCGACTCCCGTCCGCGCAGATGGCGCGCGATCGCCTCGTCGCTGATCGGCAGATAGGTCTTTGGGCCATGCCGACTCCAGCCTTCCGCGGTCGCTGGCGCGTAGCCGCTCTTGCCTGTCCGGGTGCTTTCCCAGCGAAGCGCGTACACGTCGTCGCGGCCGCGGAACAGACGTCGCACGAGCGCGACCTTCTCGTCCGCCGAGGCCGGAGAGCCGGGGCCCGAGGGCGGTGGTTCCGGCTTGCTCGGATCGAGGATCGTCTTCGTGCGCTGAGCGAGCTTGAGCAGCGTCCGCAGCCGCTCGTTCTCGGCGCGCAGTTGGTCGACCTCGCGCAGGGCTCCGTCGACCCGGGGTTGAAGGTCGTTTTCCGGCATGGCCGCGTTGGCCAAGCACCGTAACGAGCGGACCTGCCGGTGCCCGGGCGGGACGCCGTCCGTCGCCGGTCGTAGCGTTCCGGGCGGTGGCGAAGACTGCCCGGAACGCAGCGTGCCCATGCGGTAGTGGCCGCAAGTACAAGCACTGCTGCCTGCTCGAGGAGGAGCGGCTGGCGAAGCAGGCTTGCGACGATAGCCGGGTGGGGCGGTCGATCTCGGATTGGTCGGTCGAGCAGTTCGGCGACGAGCTCGCGGAGGCGTTCGAGGAGTTCCATCCCGAGAGTGATCGGATTGGAGAGCGCGACTTCGCGCTCCTTCTTACCTGGTTCAACTCCGACCGCGAACTGCAGGGCGGCGGGGCGCCGGTCGCCCGCTACCTCGCCCGTCCCGATCTCGACCCCGGCGAGCGCGAGGTCGCTGAGCGGATTGCCGCCGCCCGGCTCGGCC
>DATLQV010000031.1:0-23159 GCA_035534955.1 Gaiellaceae bacterium | reverse complement strand
CAGCATCCCGCGGCGACCGCTTGTCGTCTACGCCCCGGTGATCGTCGCGCTGATCGTCGTCGTGCTCGAGGGCGCCGCCACCACCGCCGACCTGGTGCGCGCGACCTCCGCCTGCTTCATCGCGGTCTACGTGCTCGCGCTTGCCTCTGCGGCGAGGATCCTCGACGGCAAGATCCGGGTCGCCGCGGGGGTGTCGTTTGCGCTGGCGCTTGCGCTCGCCGTCTTCTCGGCCGGATTTCTCGCGGTACCGGTCGTGATGGCGCTGCTCGCGGTCGGCCTCCGCCGCCGTCTCCGGCGCAGCAGGGCCTTGACGAACTGATCCCGCGAGGTATTGGATGCCGAGGGCAGTCGCAGAATCCGAGCAGGACGAGGAAACGGGGGAGAACATGAAGCTTTCCGGAGCAGACGGCAGTCGGCGGGCGGTCGTGATCGTCGCCGCGGTCGCACTGGTGATCGCGGCGGGGCTCGTGACCAAGGTGGCGTCGGCGGACCCGGTGACGGGCACCGACGCGAACGGCACCTACCTCGCGCTCGGCGACTCGGTCGCGTTCGGCTACGTGCCTGCGGCGGCCGTGCCGGCGCCGAACTACTACGACGCTCACTCGTTCGTCGGCTACCCGGAGTTTCTGGCCCAGCAACTGGGAGAGCGCGTCTCGAACGCCTCCTGCCCGGGCGAGACGACCGCCAGCATGCTCACCGCAGGGGCACAGAGCAACGGCTGCGAGAATTCCATCGGGTCCCCGGTCGGGTACAGCACGCTCTATCCGTTGCACGTGCAGTACCAGGGCACGCAGATGAGCTACGCCCTCAGTTACCTGGCGCACCACCAGCACACGCAGCTGATCACGATCGACATCGGCGCGAACGACGCCTTCGTGTGCCAGGAGACCACCCCCGATCACTGCAGCTCGAACGCAGAGTTCGGCGGTCTCGTCGCCCAGATCGCCCAGAACCTCGGCGCGATCTACAACCAGCTCCGCAATGTCGCCCACTACCAGGGTCAGATCGTCACCCTCACCTACTACTCGCTCAGCTACAGCGATCCGTCGCAGTACCTGCTCACGGCGTTTCTCGATTCGGTCCTCACGGGGGTCACGCACGCATATGGCGGCGTTGTGGCCGACGGGTTCGCCGCCTTCGCAGCGCCGTCCGCCCTATACGGTGGCGACCCGTGCGCCGCGGGCTTGCTGATCAAGCTGCCGGACGGCACGTGCAACATCCACCCGTCACCGGCAGGGCACAAGCTCCTCGCAGCCGCGATCGCAAGCGCGATCGGAGCCTGACCCGGATTTGAGGGGCGGCGTGCGCGCCGCCCCTCAATCTGCGGCGGGCTCGAGCACGACCACCGGGATGCGGCGCGCCGTGCGCCGCTGGTAGTCGAGGTAACCCGGCGCCCGCGTCGTCACATCGGCCCACAGCCGTTCGCGTTCCTGACCGTCCGCCTCGCGAGCGACGACGTCATACGTCGTGGCGCCGATCTGCACGATTGCGCGCGGCTCGCGTTCGAGGTTGAGCCACCACGAGGGCGAGCGGTCGAGGCCGCCGTACGAGGCGATGACGACAAAGGCGTCGCCGTCACGGAGTGAGCAGAGCGGCACCGTGCGTGCACGCCCGGTCTCGCGGCCGGTCGTCGTCAGAAGCACAATCGGGAGCCCCCAGATCCGCGAGCCGACGCGGCCGCCGCTCGCGCGATAGAGCGCACGGTGCACCGCGCCGAGGTAGTGGGTGGTGAGCCGGACGAGCAGAGGACGCATGGAGTCGGGCATCGAGAGCCTCTAAACGGCGACGCGGACTTCGCCCGCGACGAGCACGCGCTCGATCTCTACCCGGTCGTTCAGCACGACGAGGTCGGCAGGCAGACCCAGGTCGATCCTTCCGAGCTCGGCGTCGCCGAGCACACGGGCCGGCGTCGACGTGGCAGCCGCAACGGCGTCCTCGATCGGGACGCCAAGTGCGTGGAGGTTGCGCACGGCCTCGATCATCGTGAGGACGCTACCCGCAAGCACGCCGTCGGGCCCGCGCACCGTTCCCTCGTGCACACGCACGTCGAGGTTGCCAAGGCTGTAGGAGCCGTCGGCCGCGCCGGCGCCCGTGATCGCATCCGTCACGAGAGCAAGACGGCCACGAGCGGAACGCCACACCACGCGCACCGTCTCCGGTGCGAGGTGGATGCCGTCGACGATGATCCAGACGACGACGTCGTCACGCGCAAGCGCGGCGCCGACGATGCCGGGGTCACGGTGCAGGAACGGCCGCATTGCATTGAAGAGGTGCGTCACGCTGCGGGCTCCGCGGTCGAACGCGGCATTTGCCTGTTCGGCGGTCGCGTCACTGTGCCCGAGCGACACGGCAACGCCGCGCTCGAGTAGACGGTCGATCAGTTGTGCGGCTCCGGGCAGCTCCGGTGCCAAGGTCATCAGCCGGACCGGGCCCGCGTCGAGCAGACGGTCGAGCAGCGCCGGGTCGGGATCGCGGCGCGACGACGCCTCGTGCGTGCCGAGACGGTTCGGCGAGAGGAACGGGCCCTCGAGGTGCATGCCGAGGATGCGCGGTCGCGCCTCGCCGAGCGGCACCTCCCGCATCGCGGCGAGGATCTGCTGTTCAGGGCTCGTGATCAACGTCGGGAGGTAGGCCGTCACGCCCGTCTCGAGCAGTGCGTCGCCGGCCCGCCGGTAACCGTCCGCGTCCGCGTCGAGGAAATCGACGCCGCCGAAGCCGTTCACCTGCAGGTCGACGAACCCCGGCACCGCAATCCCGCGCCCACCCGGCGAGGCCGCGCCGACCGCGGCTACCCGTCCGTCCACGACCTCCACGTCTCCCTGGACGAGCAGGCCGTCGACGAGCGCGGCTTGGACTCCGAGTTTCATCGGCGTCAGTGTAGAAGTGGTCCTACCGTTTGGTCAATACCAGTTGCCCCGATTTCGCAGACCAGGGCTTGTGTCCACCCGATCTGGTCTATACCATCGCGCCGATGGCGGAGATCCGGCTCGCGGGTGTGACCAAGACGTTCGGTGCCGTGACCGCCGTCGACGACGTCTCGCTCGAGATCGCCGACGGCGAGTTCCTCGTCCTCGTCGGCCCGTCGGGCTGCGGCAAGTCGACGCTCTTGCGGATGATCGCGGGCCTCGAAGAGGCCACGGGCGGCGAGATCTGGATCGGCGACCGTGACGTCACCGACCTCGCTCCGAGGAGCCGCGACATCGCCATGGTCTTCCAGACCTATGCCCTCTACCCGCACATGACCGTCCGCCAGAACATGGGCTACGGGTTGAAGGCGCGCCGGACGCCGAAGCCGGAGATCGCCCGCCGGGTCGCCGAGGTGGCCGAGTTGCTCGGGATGACCGAGTTGCTCGAGCGTCGGCCCGCGCAGCTCTCCGGAGGCCAGCGGCAGCGGGTCGCGATGGGGCGGGCGATCGTCCGCCAGCCGCAGGCGTTTCTGCTCGACGAGCCCCTTTCGAACCTCGATGCGAAGCTGCGGGTCGGGATGCGTGCATCGCTGGCCCAACTGCACCGGCGACTCGGTGTCACCACCGTCTACGTGACGCACGACCAGACCGAGGCAATGACCCTCGGGCAGCGGGTCGCCGTGATGCGCGACGGTCAGATCCTCCAGTGCGACCGGCCGCAGGTGCTCTACGGACGACCGGCCAACCTGTTTGTTGCCGCCTTCATCGGCTCGCCGTCGATGAACCTCGTGGAGGGGGCGGTCGAGGGTGGCAGCGTGCGGTTCGGGCAATTCCGGATTCCGGTCTCGTCGCGTCCGGACGTCGGTCGCATCGTCGTGGGCATCCGTCCCGAGAGCTTCGAGGACGCCGCGCTCGCACCCGGCCTGCCGACCATCCGGGTCCAGGTCGAGGTGCTCGAGGACCTCGGGTCCGACGCCCACCTGTTCTTCGGCGTGGCTGCGCCGCCGATGACCGCCGAAGTGCTGGAATCGGCTTCGGAAGCCAGATTGCTCGCCACCGACAACGCACTGTTCACGGCTCGCGTCGACGCCCGGACCGGCGCTCGGGTGGGTTCGATGCTCGAGCTTGCGGTTGACCCACGCGGGTTCCACTTCTTCGACCCCGACACCGGCGCGCGGCTCGACAGCGCCGCGACGCCGGAGCTCGTCGCTCATTGACGAAGCAGCGTGAGACGCGCGAGCGCGTGCTCGAACTGATCGAGCCGCTGAGCGTCGGCGACTCGATCCCCTCCGAGCGGCAGCTCGGAATCGACCTTGGCGTCTCGCGGCTCACTGTGCGCGCCGCGCTCGACGAGCTCGTGCGCGAGGGCTACCTCGTGCGCCGGCGCGGCGCCGGCACCTTCGTCGCGGAGCCGAAGGTCGCCAAGGGCATCGACATCACGTCGTTCAGCGATGACATGCGCGCGCGTGGTCTCACTCCGGGCAGCCGCACGCTCGACCTGCGCGAAATCCCGGCCGGAGCGCGGCTCGGGCGCATTCTTCACGTCTCGCCGTCAGAGCCGATCGTCTCGGTGAAGCGCCTTCGGCTCGCCGACGGCGACCCGATGGCGATCGAGTTCCTGCACGTGCGCTCATCGCTCGTCCCGGGCCTGACGGGGAGCGACCTCGAGGTCAACTCGTTCTACGACCTGCTCGTGAGCCGATACGACATCTCGATCGTCGGCGGCACCCAGACCGTGGAGCCGACCGTGACGAACGAAGAGGAGTCCGCGGTGCTCGGGGTGCCGCTGCACTCGCCCGCCCTGCTCTTCGAACGCGTCACGCGCTCGTCGGCCGGCGACGTGGTCGAGTTCACCAGCTCGACCTACCGCGGCGACCGCTACCGGCTGGTCACGGAGATCGGTGTCGGGGGCCGTCCCCTGCAGCCGCTCGGGGTCGCAGGGCTGGACCAGTTCTGAATTGGTATTGACTTCTTGGGGAGCGTTGTGGAATTATCCACCCCAGTGGAAAGTGGTCTGTACCAAAAGCGCGGTGCCGGGGCTCGTTCCGAGCGACAGGGCCGCCTGACTCTGGGGGCATCCAGATGAAGAGACGCAACATCGTCGCGCTCGTCGGCGTTGCCGTGCTCGCGGCAGCACTCACGGCTGCGAGCACGGGAGCGACCAAGAAGGCGGCGGCCAACTCGTTGACGGTGTGGCTGCAGGTCGACGCACAGTCCGGGTGGCCGGACGTCGTGGCGGCCGCGAACCAGCAGTTCCAGTCCGACCATCCCGGCACGACGGTGAACATCCAGTATCAGAACTGGGGCGATCACCTGCAGAAGTTCGACGCCACGCTCGCGGGCGGTGGCGGGCCGGACGTGATCGAGATGGGGAACACCGAGATGACGAAGTACATGGCGGCGGGCGCGTTCGCCGATCTCAGCTCGTACCGCTCGACGTTTGCCAACTCGTCGTCCTGGCTGAAGGGGCTCGCCGCGTCGGGCTCGTTCGGTGGCAAGCTCTACGGCGTTCCGTACTACGCCGGCTCGCGTGTCGTCACCTATCGCAGTGACCTGTTCAAGAAGGCGGGGATCACCAAGCTGCCCTCGACGACGGCGGAGTACGCGGCGGACGCCCAGAAGCTGCTCGCGAAGAATCCGCAGAAGGGCTTCTCGCCCATCTACATCGCGGGGACCGACTGGTACGTCGCGATGAGCTTCGTCTTCGACTACGGCGGCGGCATCGCGGCGCGGATCAGTGGGACGTGGAAGGGCCTGCTCACCACGCCCAAGTCGATCGCCGGACTGACCGCGTTCAAGAACTTCTTCCTCGCCACATCACGGGCGTCCAAGACGACCGACGAGACGCACCCGAACCCGTACGACGTCTACGCACAGGGCCAGGCCGCGTCGATGATCGGCCCGAGCTGGTTCTCCTGCTGCGTCGGGACGAAGTACAAGGCTGCGACGGCGCAGTTCGTGATGCCGGGCCACGTGAAGGGCCAGGCGATTCCGGGCTTCCTCGGCGGCTCGGATCTCGCCGTTCCTGTGACGAGCTCCAACACGGCACTCGCGGCTGACTGGATCAAGGACTTCACCAGCACGAGCTCCGAGAAGGCTCTGCAGGCGAAGGGCAACATCCCGAACGCGACCAACCTGCTCGGTTCGAGCGTGAACGAGCGGGCCGCCGCGCGGAGCTGGTTCGTGCCGACGGCGAAGCACTGGGTCGACGTCGAGAACGGCAACATTCTCCGCAACATGCTGGCGCAGATCCTGACCGGCAAGCTAACGATCAAGCAGGCGGCGTCGTCGGCCAGCGACAACATCGCATCGGTGCTGAACCAGCCGTAACCGGTGCCTGACCAGAGTCCAATGGCGGCCGCCGCCGAGACCACGCTTCTCCGGTCTCGGCGGCGACGCCGTTTCTGGGGGCGAGCGCTGCGCGGTTCGATTCCCTACGGGCTGATCCTGCCGGTGCTCGTGGTGATCGGCGTGATCCTCGGGTATCCGCTCTACTGGCTCGCGAAGCTCTCGACCGAGCGCTACGGCCTGTTCGAGCTGATCCGGCGTGCCGGCGTATCGGTCGGGCTCGACAACTACCGCTCGGTGCTGCACGACTCGATCTTCTGGCACACGCTCCTTCGCACCGTCGTGTTTGCGGCGGTCAACGTCACGTTGACGATCGTGTTCGGCACGTTGCTCGCGCTCCTCCTCGTGCGGGTGAGCACCGTGGTGCGGCTGGTCGTGAGCTCGGGCCTCGTGCTCGTCTGGTCGATGCCGGTCGTCGTCGCCGTTCAGATCTGGTACTGGATGACGAACTTCCAGAACGGCGTCGTCAACTACGTTCTGACGCAGCTCCACGTGGGCAACTTCTTTCAGCACGACTGGTATGCGACGACGTTTTCGCAGCTCAGCCTCGTGACGCTGCTGATCGTTTGGGGGGCGCTGCCGTTCGTCGTGATCACGCTGTATGCAGGGCTCGCCCAGGTACCCCACGACCTGGTCGAGGCGGCAGAGGTCGACGGTGCCCGGCCGTGGCGCATCTTCCTCGACATCACGCTCCCGATCCTCCGGCCGATCCTGCTCATCCTCACGAGCCTCTCGATCATCTGGGACTTCGGTGTCTTCACCCAGCCATACCTCCTGATCGGCCAGTCGAAGATCACGAGCGGGAACTACCTGATGAGCATCTACCTGTTCGAGGAGGGCTACTTCAAGAGCGACTTCGGTCGCGGCGCGGCGATCTCGATCCTGATGCTCCTGATCGTGGCCGTCCTCAGCGTCGTCTACGTGCGCAAGATGGTGCGGATCGGGGAGACGCAGTGAGCTCGCGCCGGCGGGGTCGCCGGGCGCGGCAGGCGGGCTGGAACGCGGTCGGTCTCGCCGTCTTCGTGGTGATGGTGTTCCCCGTGTTCTGGATGATCTCGACGGCGTTCAAGTCGAACGACCAGATCGTCAGCCTGAGCCCGACGTGGTTTCCGCTCCACCCGACACTCGTCCACTTCCGGGATGCGATCCATCGGCCGTACTTCTGGACAGACGTCCGTAACAGCCTGATCGTCGTCAGCGTGACGGTGGCGATCTCGATCGTGCTGGCGTTCCTAGCCGCCGTCGCGCTCGCGCGCTACCGCTTCGGCGGTCGCAAGCTCTTCGTCGTCCTCGTGATCGGGATCCAGATGCTGCCGCAGGCAGGATTGATCATTCCGCTCTACGTGGTGCTCGCGCGCTACCACCAGGTGAACGCGCTTACCGGCGTGATCGTCACCTACATGACATTCGTGCTCCCGTTCTCGGTCTGGACGTTGCGTGGGTTCCTGCTCGGGATCCCGAAGGAGCTCGAGGAGGCGGCGATGGTCGACGGCTCGACTCGTCTCGGCGTGTTCATCAAGATCCTGTTGCCCCTGATGGGCCCCGGTCTCGTCGCGACCTCGGTGTTCGCCTTCATCACGACCTGGAACGAGTACATCTTCGCGCGCGTTCTCTTGAACGATCAGTCGAAGCAGACGATCACCGTTTGGCTCTCGTACTTCCTCGGCTCGAGCCGTCATACCGACTGGGGAGCGCTGATGGCCGCCTCGACCCTGACGGCGATCCCGGTGGTCGTCTTCTTTCTGCTCGTGCAGCGGCGGATCGCCTTCGGGCTGACCGCCGGGGCGGTGCGCGGGTGAGCCGCGAGCTGGAGGAGCTCGCCGCCCGCTGCATCTTCCCGAGCTTCCCCGGCGACAGCCCGCCTGACTGGGTCAAGCGGTTTCTCGCAGGCGGCGGTGGCGGGATCGTGCTGTTCGCCTACAACGTGCCGTCACGCGAGCGGCTGGCGTCGCTCTGCGCTGCACTGCGCTCGGAGCAAGACGGGGTGCTCCTCGCGATCGACGAGGAGGGCGGCGACGTGACGCGGCTCGAGTGGGAGACGGGCAGCTCCTACCCCGGGGGTGCGGCGCTGGGCATCGTCGACGATCCGGTGTTGACCGAGGCGGTTGCCACCTCGATCGCGTCCGAGCTCGCTGCCGTCGGGATCAACTGGAACCTCGCGCCGGTCGCCGACGTCAACGTGCCGGCGAATCCGGTGATCGGAACCCGGGCGTTCGGCTCCGACGCTGACCTCGTTGCACGACATGTCGCCGCTTGGGTGCGCGGTCTGCAGAGCTGTGACGTGGCGGCGTGTGCGAAGCATTTCCCGGGACATGGATCGACCTTGCAGGACTCACATCTCGAGCTGCCGGAGCTCGTCGGCGACGTCGCGGACGGTCTGGAACCGTTCCGCTCCGCAATCGGCGCGGGTGTCCGGTCGATCATGACGGCGCACATTCGCGTCGGCGAGCTGCCGGCCACGATCGACCCCGCGATCGTCCAGGGCCTGCTGCGCGAGAGCCTCGAATTCGACGGCGTCGTGCTGGCGGACGCGCTCGAGATGAAGGCGGTGGCCGACCACTACGGTGTCGAGCGTTCGGCGGTGCGTGCGCTCTCTGCGGGCGTTGACGCCGTCTGCGTGGGGCACGACCTCGGCGAGGACGCCGTCGCGCGGATCCGCTCGGCGCTCGGCGCGGAGGTCGCCGAGGAACGCCTCCGCGAGGCAGCAGCCCGCATTGCGCGTCTTGCCGCCTGGGCGAGGCCGAGGCCTGGCAAGGTCGACCGCGCCGTTGCGGCGGCGGGCGCCGCGCGTGCGCTGCATGTCGAGGGCGAGGTCAGCGTCGTCGGCGTCCCGGCCGTCGTCGAGCTACGTGGGCGCGCGAACTTCGCAGCCGGCGAGGCCGCGCACCGGCTCCGGAGCGCGGTGGTCGTCCGCGAGGGCGAGCCCGTTCCTCTCGCGGACGTGATCGTCGTTTCCGACGCGCACCTCCACCCTTGGATGCGGCAGGCCGCCGACCGGCCCGGGGTGGTCGTGGTCGAGACGGGGCTCCCGGTCTGGCGGCCGAGCCGGGGTCGCGGCTACATCGCCACCTACGGCGGCGGCCGCGCGTCGTTCGAAGCGGTGGCCGAGCGCCTTGGCCTCGAGCCCGAGGCCGGTCAGTGAGCTCGCACCTCGAGCGCGAGTTGCGCGAGCAGCCGGATGCGCTCGCACGCCTGCTCGAGACCCAGCGTGCAAATGCCGCGCGCATCGGAGAGCTGTTTCGCCGGCCCGACGTCAAGTACGTGCTGATCGCTTCGCGCGGTAGCTCATCGAACGCGGCGCGCTACGCGCAGTACCTGCTCGGACGAGCCCACCGCGTGCCGGTCGCGTTTGCGACGCCTTCGCTCTACACGCTCTACGGGCAGCCTCCGCGCCTTGACGGCGCCCTTGTCGTCGGGATCTCACAGTCGGGTGCTTCGCCCGATGTCAAGGAGGTCCTCGAGGAGGCGCGCCGTCAGGGGCGCCCGACGGTCGTGGTCACCAACGATGCCTCCTCGCCGCTTGCTGCAGTTGCCGACGAGGTGCTGCCGCTCGAGGCGGGAGACGAGTTGGCGGTCGCGGCGACGAAGACCTATCTGAACTCACTCGGCGCCGTCGCGTTGCTCTTTGCCGTCGCGAACGACGATCGGAATGCACTCGTGGAGCTCGAGCGTGTGCCGTCACAGCTCACCTTGCAGATCGAACGGTCGTGGGACGATTCGCTGGCCCTGCAGCGGCTGGACGCGATCGAAGGAGGCACGGTGGTGGCGCGCGGCGTCAACTACGGGACGGCGTTTGAGATCGCGCTGAAGATTCGCGAGCTTTCGGGGCTCGTCTTCGAGGCATATTCCGCCGCCGACCTGATGCACGGCCCGGTGGCCGCGATTGCGCAAGGGTGGCCGGTGTTCGCGATCGCCCCGCGCGGCCCCGCATTCGACGTGATGTCAGAAGCGATCGACGCGCTCGCGGTTCGCAAACCGCGGCTCGTCGTCATTTCCGACGACGAGCGTGTGCTCCGGCGGGCAGAGATCACACTGCCGCTCTGGACCCACGTTCCCGAGTGGCTGAGTCCCCTCATCGCGGTGGTCCCCGGTCAACTCGCGGCGCTGCGGCTCGCGCAGGCCCGCGGCGTCGATCTCGACAACCCGCTCGGCCTGTCGAAGATCACGCGCACGCGCTGAGCGTCACCGAGTGAACCCGTAGATCCCCGAACGGTCGATGCGCGCATGCGCTGTTTCGGCGTTGCAGCGGCGCTGCGACGCTCAGGTCATGAGAAAGCAGATCGTGATCATCGGCGGCGGCACCGGTGGGACGATCACCGCCAACCGCCTGCGCAAGCGCTTCTCTGCCGACGCTGCCGACATCCACGTCATCGACCGCGACAATCGCCACGTCTACCAGCCGGGCCTCCTGTTCGTCCCCTTCGGTCTGGCCACGACCGACGAGCTCGTGCGGCCGCGCCGCCGCCAGCTGCGGCGGGGGATCGAGTTTCACGAGGCCGGCGTCGACTCCGTGGCGCTCGACCGCGATCGTGTTCGCCTCGAAGGGGGCATCGAGCTGCCCTACGACGTGCTCGTCGTCGCGAGCGGCGCCAGGCTGCTCCCCGAGGAGACCGAGGGGCTGACCGGCCCCGGCTGGGGCGAGCGCGTCCATACGTTTTACGACCTCGCGGGCGCCGACGCGCTGCGGCGCACACTGGAGCGCTTCCGCGGCGGCCGCCTCGTTGTCGACATCGCCGACATGCCGATCAAGTGCCCGGTTGCGCCGATCGAGTTCGCCTTCCTCGCCGACTGGTACCTGCGCGAGCAGGGCATCCGCGACCAGAGCGAGATCGTGCTGGCGACGCCGCTCGACGGGTGCTTCACGAAACCGATCGCCTCGAAGCACCTCACCTACCTGCTGGAGCAGAAGGGCATCGAGCTCGAGGTCGAGTTCTCGGCCGGCGAGGTCGACGGTGCCGGCGGAGTCCTCACCTCCTACGACGGGCGCACGATCGACTTCGACCTGCTCGTCGCTGTGCCGCTGCACGGCGGCGCCGCCTACGTGTCGCGGTCGGAGGGGCTCGGCGACGCGCTCGACTTCGTCCCGACCGATCCGTACACACTGCAGAGCGAAGCGCGGCCGAACGTGTTCGCGCTCGGTGACGCAACAGCGCTGCCGAGCTCGAAGGCCGGGTCCGTCACGCATTTCGAGGGTGAGCTGCTCGACCGCAACATCGCGCGCTTCCTCGACGGCTCCGAGCTCGAGAGCCGTTTCGACGGGCACTCGACCTGCTTCATCGAGACCGGCTACAAGAAGGCGCTGCTGATCGACTTCAACTACGACACCGAGCCGTTGCCGGGCCGCTTCCCGACGGCCCTCGGCCCGCTGCCGCTCCTGCGCGAGTCGCGGCTCAACCACCTCGGGAAGCTGATGTTCCAGTGGATCTACTGGCATGCGCTGCTGCCGGGGCGTGACCTGCCGCTCGTCGGGCCGGAGATGCCGACTGCCGGCAAACGCCTGGAGCACGTGGTTTAGACGATCGATCGAGGAGGCGGAGATGAGCACAGTGACTGTCGCCCGTGACCCCGAAGGGTTCCTGACCGACCACGCCGAGTGGACGAGGGAGCTTGCCGAGGAGATCGCCCGGGAGAGCGGGATCCCCGAGCTCACCCCTCGCCACTGGCAGGTCGTCGAGTTCATGCGCGACCGCTACATCGAGACCGGCAGTGCACCGAGCATCCGTTCGCTCGGCAAGGAGTCGGGCGTCCCCGTGAAAGAGCTCTACTCGCTCTTCCCCAAGGGGCCCGCGAAGCTCGCAGCCAAGATCGGTGGCATCCCGAAGCCGCGCGGCTGCATCTAGAGACAGGAAGGAGCGACGATGGCCGCCATTCTCGAAGAGCCTCGCCTCGAGGCGATCGAGCCCAAGACGATCGACAAGGTCGCGATCGTGGTCTCGAAGGGATCGCTCGAAGGGATCTACCCCGCGCTGATCATGGCGAACGGCGCCCGGATGGAAGGAATGGAGGCCGACCTCTTCTTCACCTTCTTCGGCCTCGACGCGATTCGCCGCGACCGCCAGGCAAAGATCAAGGTCGCGACCGTCGGCAACCCCGGCCTGCATCTGCCGACGCTGCTCGGCGCCCTGCCCGGTTTCGCGGTACTCGCCACTCGAATGATGTCGAAGCAGATGGAGAAGCTCGACATCCCGTCGATTCCGGAGTTCATCGAGCTGGTCGCGGACTCGGGCGTCGGCATCTACGCCTGCAAGGCGTCGGTCGAGATGTTCGATCTGAGCGAGGACGACCTCGTCCCGCAGGTCACGGGCATCGCCACCGTCGGTGAGTTCTATGAGCTCGCAGCAGGCGGCCAGATCATCTTCACGTAGGAGTTCGCTAGCGTCCCTCGACGACGTGGCCGTCGTCGAGGGACAGCGAACGTTCAGCGCCGCGCCTGAGCGCGTCTTTGCGCTGCTCACCGACCCCGACGTGATCGCCTCGGCGATGCCCGCCGTCCGGGGTCACACCGTGCTCAGCGAGGATCGCTGGGAGGCGAAGGTCAAGCCGCCGCTGCCGTTCGCGCCGAGCGTGACGATCCACTTCGAGGTGCTCGACCGCCGTTCGCCCGAGCACGCCGCACTGCGGGCGCACGGTGCGGGCGCCGACGTGACCTCGACGTTCGACCTGACGGCAGTCGACGGCGGCACGCTGATGCGCTGGCGGACCGAGCTGCACTTCTCCGGCCTGCTCGCGCGTTTCGGCGGTCACGGGCTCGAGCCGGTCGCCCACCGGCAGGCAACGCGCACACTCGACGCGGTCGAGCGTGCGCTCGAGCGCTCATAGAAGCGCTCAGCTTTCGCGCGGCTGCCAGCGGAAGCCGCGAATCGCAGCGGCGATCCCGACCACGCCCCACAACAGGACGACGCCGACGGATCCGGACTCCGACCACAGGTGGTGGTGGCGGACCATCACGTCGCGGGTCAGCTTCGTGAAGTAGGTGAGCGGCAGCACGTCTGCGATCACACGCAGGAACGCGGGGTACTCCTTCGGCGTGAAGAACGTGCCCGAGATGATCGCCATCGGCAGGTACACGAAGTTCACGACCGCCGACGACCCTTCGGCCGAACGCACCACGCTCGTCAGCCCGAGCCCCATCGCAGCGAACGCGCCGGCGCCGATCACGAGGGCGACAAAGAGCGACAGCGGCCGCGTGGGCACCGCGACGGAGAAGAGCACGCGGCCGAGCACGATCAGCAGCACGGCCTCGACGAGGAAGGTGATGAACGTCGAGACGAGCACGGCAAGCAGATACGTCCACGGTGGAAGCGGCGTTGCACGGACGCGTTTCAGCACTCCGCTCTCGCGGCGGATCACCATGGTGATCGCGAGCCCTGCGAACGCGGTTGAGGCGACGCCGTAACCGATCATCCCGGCCTCGAGGAACGGAGCCGCGCGGAGGTGCTCCTTCGTGATCGTGCTGTTGCCGTAGATCGAGCCGAAGACGAGGAAGAAGATCACCGGCAGGAAGAAGGTGAAGAACGCAGCCTCGCGGTTGCGCCAGAAGAGCACCTGCTCCGTCCTCAGCTCGTGCATGAAAAGCCTCACTCGGCGGTCAGCTCCAGGTACACGTCTTCGAGCGTCGGCCGGCGCACCTCGAGCTGCTCGAGCTCCTCGCCGCGTGCGAGCGCCTCCGCGGTCAGCTCATGGAGGCGCCGGGTCGCGTCCTTCGTGTGCTCGACGACATCCTCGCCGCCGCGGCGGAACCGGATCTCGGTCTCGACGATGCCGCCGGTCAGTTCGGCCGGCGAACCCTCCCGCACGATCACGCCGTCGCGCAGGACCGCCACGCGGTCGGCCAGCTGCTCGGCTTCGTCCAGGTAGTGCGTCGTCAGCAGGATCGTCTTCCCGAGCGCGCGCAGGTTGCGCACGGTGTCCCAGGCGGTGCGGCGTGCACCGGGATCGAACCCGGTCGTCGGCTCGTCGAGGAACACGAGCTCTGGATCGCCGACGAGCGCCAGCGCGAGATCGAGCCGGCGTTTCTGCCCGCCCGAAAGCGTGCGGACGCGGTCGTCGGCCTTCTCCGCGAGACCGACGATCTCGACCACTTCGTCCACGTCGCGTGGCTTCGCGTAGTACCCCGCGAACACCTGCAGGCTCTCGCGAGGTGTCAGGTTCGGGTACAGCGACGACGACTGGAGCATCACACCGATGCGTTCCCGCCACGCCGAGCCACTCTGCTGCGGGTCGATGCCGAGCACGTCGACGGTGCCCGCGTTCCTCGCGCGATAGCCCTCGAGGATCTCCACGGTCGTCGTCTTGCCGGCGCCGTTCGGGCCGAGCAGGCCGAACACCTCGCCCGGCTCGATCGTGAAGTCGATCCCGCGCAGCGCTTCGTACGCGCCGTAGCTCTTGCGCAGCCCGGTGACGCTGACGGCGCTCACAGCTCGATCTCGGCCGTGGCGCCCGGCGCGAACGAGCGCTCCTCGCCGGTGAGCGCGAGCACGATCTCGCTGCAGTCGGGCTGGTGACCGACGGCGACCACCGTCCCGCTACGGCCTGCGACGGCCTCGCGCAAGGTGTCGAGGGTCGCGCCCGGCGCGAGGCGTTCGTCGGGCTCGGCGGCGAGGCGGGCTGCCCGTGCAATCTGGTCCGCCGTCTCGCGTGCGCGCAGGAGCGGGCTGCACAGCACCGCTGCGGGCTGCTCGGCCGCAAGCCGCCGGCCGAGCGCGCGCGCAGTCGCACGGCCCGTCTGGGTGAGCGGCCGCAGCGCGTCCGGCTCGCCGGGTGCGGCCTCGGCGTGACGGACGAGGAACAAACGCATCGGTCCTAGACTAGATGCGCCGGGACGTCGCCAAGGACGGTGACCGGCTCGTACGCATCAGGTCACCCAGGCGCAGCCGTTCCAGTAGGCGTCGAGCCGGCCGCGCTTCGAGCGCTCGACGTGCAGCTTCGCCGGGGGTGGTGCGGCCGAGGCGAGGAACACCTCGAACGGCGTCCTGGCGATGCGGCGGTAGTCGCGTCCCGGGCGAGGCATGGTGGCCGTCTCGAGGCGGACCGTGCCGCCGCAGCAGCGACTCGCGCGCGTTGCGACCCAGAGCGTCCCTCCCCGTTCACCGACGGCGGCGACCGTCTCTGTCGATGCGACGACCTGCGTCATTCGGGTGTCACGTAGGCCGCCGTCAGGCCGCCGTCGACCAGGAATGTCGATCCGGTGACGTACGACGATTCGTCCGAGGCAAGGAAGAGCGCGCCGTTCACGATCTCGCGCGGCTTCGCAAGGCGGCCGGTCGGCCAGTGGAGCCGCCGCCGCTCGAGGGCGGCGGGATCGTCACCGAAGATCGAGAGCAGAAGCGGTGTCTCGACCGGGCCCGGGCAGAGCGCGTTCACGCGAACGTTCTCGCGTGCGAACTGCACGGCGAGCTCGCGGCTCATCGACAGCACCGCACCCTTCGACGCGGAGTACGAGATCTGGCTCGTTGCCGCGCCGACGATCGCGACGAAGCTGGCGACGTTGATCACGCTGCCGCCGCCGCGCTCCAGCAGGTGCGGGATCCCGTGCTTGCAGCACAGGAAGACCCCCCTCGTGTTCACGGCCTGAACGCGGTCCCAGGCCTCGACGCTCGTGTCGAGCACCGACGCGTCGTCGCTCGGCGAGATGCCGGCGTTGTTGTAGAGGACGTCGATGCCGCCGTAACGCGCGATCGTGGCGGCCATCATCGCCTTGACGCTCGCTTCGTCCGCGACGTCGACCTGGTGTGCGAACGCATCGCGCGCCATCGTCACCGTCTCCGCCGCCGCTTCCAAGTTCACGTCTGCGGCGCAGACCTGCGCGCCCTCTTCGCTGAACAGAATGGTGGCGTCGCGGCCCATGCCGCCGCCGGCACCCGTGATCACGCACACCTTGCCGTCGAGACGCCCCATCAGCCCTCCGTCGAGTAGTAGACGTTCTTCACTTCCGAGTAGCCGTCCAGCCCGTTCATGCCGAGCTCGCGCCCGAAGCCGGACTGCTTGAAGCCGCCGAACGGCGTCGACACGCGCACCGAGCTGTTCGAGTTGACGCTCAGCACGCCTGTCTCGAGCGCGCGAACGACACGCAGCGCGCGGCCGCCGTTCTGTGTCCAGACCGAGCCGGACAGGCCGTACGGCGTGTCATTGGCGATGCGAATCGCGTCGGGCTCGTCGTCGAAGGGAATCAGCGCTGCGACCGGACCAAAGACCTCCTCGCGTGCGATGCGGTCGTCGTTGGATGCCTCGACGACGGTGCAGGGATACCAGTAGCCCTTGCCGTCCGGCACCTCGCCGCGGAAGAGCGGCTCGCTTTCGACGAAGCTCGCAACCGTCTCGCGATGCTGTGCGGAGATGAGCGGGCCCATCTCGGTTGCCTCGTCGCTCGGGTCTCCGACCTTGACGTTGCGCGTTGCAGCGACGAGCAGCTCGGCGAAGCGGTCGTAGGCGCTGCGCTCGACCAGTATGCGCGAGCGCGCGCAGCAGTCCTGGCCGGCGTTGTCGAAGACGGCATACGGCGCGGCGGCGGCGGCCTTCTCCAGGTCGGCGTCGGCGAACACGATGTTCGCGGACTTGCCGCCCAGCTCCAGCGTGACGCGCTTGATCGTGGCGGCGGCGCCCTCCATCACTGAGCGGCCGACCTCGGTCGAGCCGGTGAAACCGATCTTGGCGACATCGGGGTGTTCGACGAGACGCTGCCCGACGACGGACCCCTTCCCGACGACGACGTTGAACACGCCGTCGGGGATACCCGCCTCGAGTGCGAGCTCCGCGAGGCGGAGCGCCGAGAGCGGGGTCAGCTCGGCCGGTTTCAACACCACCGTGTTGCCGCATGCGAGCGCCGGACCAAGCTTCCACGAGGAAATATTGAGCGGGAAGTTCCACGGCACGATCAGGCCGACGACGCCGAGCGGCTCGCGGAAGGTCATGTCGATCCCACCCGCCACGGGGATCGTCTCACCGTGGCGCTTGTCGACGGCCCCCGCATAGAAGTGGAAGACGTCGGCGACCATGCCGACCTCGCCGCGCGCGCCGGCGATCGGCTTGCCGACGTTCTGCGACTCGATCCTCGCGAGCTCCTCGTGGTGCTCCTCGACGAGCGTCGCCAGGCGGCGCAGCAGCCGCCCGCGGTCGCCGGGCGAGACGTCCCGCCAGGCGGGAAACGCGGTGCGCGCCCGCGCGACCGCCGCGTCGGTCTCCTCGATCCCGGCCTGCTCGAGCGTCGCAATCGGCTCTTCGGTCGCCGGGTTGAGGACGATGAGACTCACGCCCCGGATCTAAGCACGTCGTAACCGTGGTCTGACCAGGGGTCTAGTCCCTGGGGGACAGGGCTGTCGGCTACGAGCGTCCGGTACCGCTCCATCGCCAGTTGCGGGTCCGGGTCGAGATACCTGAGGAGTTCGGATGGCCGGTGGAACCGAAGCGCGTGGCTGATTCCCGCCAGTGCCCGATAGCCGGACCAAGGCCACTCCTTCGGCGACTGCACCAGAGCGGCGGCCACGGGGTTCAGCGCCAGGTAGCGAACGATGTTCGCCAAGTGCGAGTCGGTCGTGACGTGCCGGCATGCGAATCGGTTGCGAACGAGATGGCCCGTACCGGTGCGGTCGCGAACAGCGTTGCTCCAACGGGAGAAGCAGCCGTTCAGCTCGCGCATCCCGTCCGACAGCCCATCGTCCGTCAGCTGGATCAACAGGTGGTAGTGGTTGGGAATCAGGCACCAGTCGAGGACGATCCAGTTGCGCCTGGCGGTGACGCGCTCGACGAGGAATAGGTACCGCGCGTAGTGGTCGTCGTCGATGAAGATCGTCTGACGGAAATTGCCGCGCGACATTACGTGGTAGATGCCGGTCGGATCGACGATGCGGAGCGGGGCCATTCCACGAGCGTGAAGAAAGGAATCGCTTCGCGCATCGTCTGTGGAGGAAATGTTGCGCTTTTGTCACCCTGGTCTGACCACAGGACGGGGCTCGCCGCGGCCTGTCGAAAAAAGGGGTGCGGAAGGGTTAGCGCCTGGCGGCTCGGTAGACGGTCGCTTCGGCGACGAGGGCCTCGAAGAGCGCCAGGTCGTCGCCCTCTTCGGGATGCCAGAGGATGCCGAGGGTGAAGCGGCGCGCCGGAGCTTCGAGCGCCTCGAGGGTCCCGTCGGCTGCGCGCGCCGACTCCACGAGCCCGTCCCCGATCCGGCCGAAGCCCTGGTGGTGGTGCGATTTCACGTCGTGGCGGTCGCCCAGGATCGACGCGAGCCGCGTCGCAGGCAGCACCGTCACGTCGTGCTCGGCGAACACGCCGGGCGTCTCCTTGTGCATGTTCGTGCCGACTCGGTCCGGGACGTGCTGCTCGAGATCGCCGCCGAGGGCCACGTTCAGCACCTGCGAGCCGCGGCAGATCGCAAGCAGCGGCATGTCGCGCTCGAGCGCCGCCTGCATCAGGCGCAGCTCGAAATCGTCGCGCTCGCGAATGACGCCCGCCGTCTCCGGGTGCGCTTCTGCGTCGTACAGCTCGGGATCCAGATCGGAACCGCCGGAGAAGATCAGCCCGTCGACGCGCTCGAGCGTCTCCGCCGGCGCTGCTCCGGGCGGAACGAGCAAAGGGCTCCCGCCCGCGTGCTCGAGGGCGCGAACGTACGACGCCGGGACGAGCGCAGCCTCGAGATCCCATGCGCCCCACGCGGCACGAGTCAGGTAGGTCGTGATGCCGACGACCGGTTTACCCACGCTCGTAGAGCCGCTCCCGTTCCCAGTTCGTGACGACCCGGTCGAAGAGCTCCTGCTCGGTGCGCGCGTAGTTCAGGTAGTGGTCGACGACATCGTCGCCGAGCGCGGCGCGGGCCATCGAGCCGCCCTCGAGAGCGGCGATCGCCTCGCGCAACGTGGACGGGAAGCGCTGAGCGTCGGAGACGTAGGCGTTTCCTTCGAGCGGAGGCGGCAGCTCGAGGCTGTTCTCGATCCCGTAGAGCCCCGCGGCGATCGTCGCCGCGAACGCGAGATACGGATTCACGTCGCCGCCCGGAATGCGCGTCTCGACTCGCATCGTGGGCCCCGAGCCGACGATGCGGAACCCGCACGTCCGGTTGTCGTGGCCCCAGGCGAGCGTGGTCGGCGCCCACGACCCGGCGGCGAACCGCTTGTACGAGTTCACGTTCGGCGCGAGGAAGATCGCCAGCTCGCGGGAGCAGGCGATCTGGCCGGCGAGGTAGTGCTTGAAGGTGTCGCTCTCGCCTGCGAACGCACTCTCGCCGCTTCGCCACAGCGACGAGTGGATATGGCACGACGAGCCGATCCACGTGTGGTCGGGCTTCGCCATGAACGTGAGCGAGCAGCCGTTCAGGTGCGCGATCTCTTTCGCCCCGTTCTTGTAGACGACGTGGTTGTCGGCCATCGTCAGCGCGTCGTCGTAGCGAAAGTTGATCTCCTGCTGTCCCGGCCATGCCTCGCCCTTCGAAGTCTCGACACGGATGCCGGCGCCGTGCATGCCGTTGCGGATCTGCCGGAGCAGCGGCTCGTCGTAGGTGGCGGCGAGGATGTGGTAGTCGAGGATGTACGGCACCGACGGTGTCAGGTCGCGGTATCCCTTGCGGTACGCCTCCTCGAACGTCTCACGGAGCAAGTAGAACTCGAGCTCCGAGCCGACCATCACCTCGAAGCCGTGCGCGCTTGCGCGCTCGACCTGCGCGCGCAGCACCTGACGCGGTGACGGGCGGACCGGTGCCCCGTCGGGCCAAGCGACGTCGCAGAGAACGAGGGCAGTCGCTTCGAGCCATGGAATGCGTCGCAACGTCGACAGGTCGGGCCTCAGGTCGAAGTCGCCGTAGCCGCGCTCCCAGGATGCAAGCTCGTACCCCGGCGTCGGCTCCATCTCCATGTCGAGCGCAAGCAGATAGTTGCAGCCCTCGGTGCCGTGGCCGTGGTCGACCTGCTCGAAGAAGAAGTCGCGGTGAAGGCGTTTGCCGAGCAGGCGTCCCTGCATGTCGGTGAACGCCATGATCACCGTGTCGATCGACGGGTCGCCCCGCAGTTCTTCGAGCGTCAGCACGAGCGTCTGTCCTCCTTCGTGGCGGGAGCCGGCGCGAGCCGGCTCCCGCCGATCCGGTTCCTGAACCGATCCTACGCCGCCGGGGATGCCCCGCCGTGCGCTCCGTGCTCGTACTGAGCCTCGATGCGTGCAAGCTCGTCCTCGCTGCCCTGTGAGACGGGACCGGTGAACCATTTCCGGGCCGAGAGCATCCACCAGCCGCCGACAAGCAGCATCGTGCCGCCGACGGCGATCAGCGCGTAGTTCACGGCGAGCCACGTGAAGCCGTGCTTGAACGGGATGCCCGTGGGAAGCGTCGGCATGACGAAGAGGATGCTGATGAACACGACCCAGATGACCGCGATCCAGCCGATCGGCTTGTACCAG
Source organism: Gaiellaceae bacterium (assembly GCA_035534955.1). Lineage (GTDB taxonomy): Bacteria > Actinomycetota > Thermoleophilia > Gaiellales > Gaiellaceae > PALSA-600. The sequence continues at coordinate 2,526 of DATLQV010000031.1, read as the reverse complement.
CGACCGAGGTTCCATTCGCCGGGCTCCCAGGAGTCGCCCGCCCGCAACCGCAGGTAGATCGGGATCGCATAGGCGATGTAGAGCCCGATCGTCGCGATCGACGTCACCGCGACGTAGGCGACGACGCCGTTGGTTCCGAAGTACGCCGGGAATGCGCACAGGAACGCGAGCACGGCGATTGCCCAGACCGCATACACCGGCACGCGCTGTCCGTTCAGGCGCCGCCACAGCTGATGCCCCGGGGTCGCGCCGTCACGCGAGAACGCGTACAGCATGCGCGACGCCGACGTGATCGACGACATGCCGCAGTAGAGCTGGGCCATCACCGTGATGAACAGCATCACCTCGGCGGTGTGCGTCCCGAGCGAGTCGAGGAACACCTGTTTCACGGCGAACGTCCCCGCGCCCGCGGTCTTCGAGATGTCCTGGATCGCGAACGTGACGCCCAGGGCGAGGATGTAGCCGAAGACCGCCGAGACGACAATCGACATGATCACGCCTCGCGCGGCCGACCGTGACGCATTCGTCGTCTCTTCGCTCATGTGCGCCGACGCGTCGTAGCCCGTGAAGGTGTACTGCGCCTGCAGCAAGCCGAGGAGCAGCACAAACCACAGCCAGCTGTGCGAGAAGCCGCTGTTGTTGACGGTGTGGCCGAACACGGTCCCAAACGACTGGTGGTGCGCCGGCTTGAAGATCAGGAAGGCGACAACCACCAGTACGCCGATCACGTGCCACCAGACCGAGACGTCGTTCAGCAGCGCCACCAGCCGCACGCTGAAGGTGTTCATCAGCGCGTGCAGGATGAGAATGACGCCGTACACGACCACGATCTCGTGCTGCGTGCCGTGGAACGAGCCACCCCAGAGCAGCTGGAGCAGCGCGTCGGCGAACACCGCGGCGCCGTAGTCGATGCCGGCCGTGATGGCGATCTGCCCGATCAGGTTGAACCAGCCCGTGAACCAGCCCCAGGCAGGGCCGCCCATCTTCGAGGCCCAGTAGTACAGACCGCCGGCTGTCGGGTATTTCGAGGCGATCTCCGCCATGCCGAGACCGACGATGATCACGAAGACCGAGACGATCGGCCAGCCGTATGCCTCCTCGACCGGGCCGCCGTAGTTGAGGCCCGTGCCGTAGAGGGTCAGTGTCCCGGACAGGATCGAGATGATCGTGAACGAGATGGCGAAGTTCGAGAACCCGCTCATCTTGCGCGAGAGCTCCTGGGCGTAGCCCAGGGCGTGCAGCATCCGCGTGTCCTTGTCGTGCGGGTGGCTTTCCACCAGACCTCCTAGGGGGTGTTGTGCCTAAGCGAGGCCGATTCTCGGTGATGGATCGGCCGTCATACAAGTCCGGACTCTCAGGTCGCTCTGAGGGGGTGGCCCCTCCGCGTCACTCCTGGACAGAAACGACGGCGCACGGCGCCATCTAGAGTCGGCGTCGTGCGCCGCTTCCGCTACGTCGTCTGTGACGTCTTCACCGACGTTCCGCTCGCCGGGAACCAGCTTGCCGTCTTCACCGACGCCCGCGATCTGACGACCGAGGACATGCAGGCGCTGGCGAAGGAGACGAACCTGTCCGAGACGGTGTTCGTCCTGCCGCCGTCCTCGGACGCGGCCGATGTGCGCATCAGGATCTTCACGCCGGCGCTCGAGCTGCCGTTCGCTGGGCATCCGACGCTCGGGGCGGCCTTCGTGCTCGGCGGCCCGTTGTCGAAGATCGTCATTCGCCTCGAGACCGCGGCAGGTGTCGTCCCTGTCGAGCTCGAGCGTGAGGGCCCACGCATCGTCTTCGGGCGCATGGAACAGCCGCTGCCCGTCTGGACGCCGGTGACGGATCCGAGTGCGATTCTCGCCGCCCTCGGCGTTGCGGCCTCCGGGCTGCCCGTCGAGCGCTACGACCTCGGGCCCGGCCACGTCTTCGTCGAGCTGGGATCGGCGCACGAGGTCGCCGCGCTCGACCCCGACATCGGCGCGCTCGGGCGCGCGACGGACGACGGCGTCAACTGCTTCGCGCGCGACGGCTCACGCTGGAAGACGCGCATGTTTGCGCCGAACCACGGCGTCGTCGAGGACCCCGCGACGGGCTCGGCCGCCGGGCCGCTTGCTGTCCATCTCGCACGGCACGGCCGCATCGCCTTCGGCGAGCAGATCGAGATCTCGCAAGGCGTCGAAATCGGCCGCCCGTCGACGCTCTACGCCACCGCGCACGGCAACGGCGACCACCTCGACCGCGTCGAGGTTGGTGGCGCCGCCGTGGTCGTCGCACGCGGCGAGTTCAGTTTCTGACGATCTACCTCGGCTGCGGGACGATCCTGATGTACGGACGCGGCTCTTTCCAGTCGCCGAAGATCTCCTTGGCCTCGTCGTTCGAGACGGAGCCCGCGATGATCACGTCGTCGCCCTGCTGCCACTGCGCCGGCGTCGCCACGCGATGCTTCGCGGTCAGCTGGAGCGAGTCGATCACGCGCAGGACCTCGTCGAAGTTGCGCCCGGTCGTCATCGGGTAGATGAGGATCAGCTTGACTTTCTT
>DATLQV010000030.1:0-40414 GCA_035534955.1 Gaiellaceae bacterium | reverse complement strand
GGCGGCGTTCGGGTTGATGCTCGGGATGCTCGGGCACGCGGTCGGCTGGCCGTTCCCGCGCGGCGGCTCGCAAAAGCTCGCCGACGCGCTCGCCGCGCACCTCCGCTCGCTCGGCGGCGAGATCGAGACGGGCACGCGCGTCGAGTCGCTCGCCGAGCTCGGCGATGCGAAGGCGATTCTCCTCGACGTCACTCCGCGCCAGCTCGTCGCGATGTCCGGCGACAAGCTGCCGTCCGGTTACCGCCGGCGGCTCGAGCGCTTCCGCTACGGGCCGGGAGTCTTCAAGGTCGACTGGGCGCTCGACGGGCCGATCCCGTGGACGGCGGAGGAGTGCACCCGCGCCGCGACCGTGCACCTCGGCGGCACGCTCGAGGAGATCGCCGCCTCCGAGCGAGAGCCCTGGCGCGGCTCGGTCAGCCAGAAGCCTTACGTCCTCCTCGCGCAGCCGAGCCTCTTCGACGAGACCCGTGCGCCGGAGGGGAAGCAGACCGCGTGGGCGTATTGCCACGTCCCGAACGGCTGGACGGCCGACATGACGGAGCGGATCGAAAGCCAGGTCGAGCGCTTCGCGCCGGGCTTCCGCGACCGGATAATCGCCCGCTCGACGCTCAGCCCCGCGCAGCTCGAGGGGCACAACGCGAACCTCGTCGGCGGCGACATCAACGGCGGCGCCGCAGACCTGCGACAGCTGTTCACGCGCCCCGTCGCGCGGCGGTCGCCGTACACGACGCCGCTCCCGAACGTCTTCATCTGCTCGGCGTCGACGCCGCCCGGCGGTGGCGTCCACGGCATGTGCGGCTGGCACGCCGCCCGAGCGGCTCTCGGGTATCTCGCCCGGGTCGGCTAGCCGCCGCGAATGACGCCGGCGACGAGCGGCAGCAGCTTCTGCCGGTTGCGCGGGCGCCCGGCGTCGAGGCGGACGAGCTCGTCGAGCTCGATCGAGACCAGCAGGATGATCGCGCCGACGTAGAGGTAGACCGCAAGGACGATGAAGACCGTGAAGCTCCCGATCGCCGAACGGAAGTCGGCGACGCTCGTCACGTACCAGCGGAAGATCAGCGTCTCGACGATCCATGCGGTCACTGCGAGGATCGCGCCGGCGCTCGCCCACCGCTTCTCCCGGTCCGCGTCCGGCGCGCCGCGCACGAGGACACCGAACGCGAACATGATCAGCCCGATCGCGGTGGTCCAGCGGAAGACTGCGACCGGCCACTCCCACCCGCCCGGCCCGTGCACCGCGGTGACGAGCACGATCGCGCCGATCATCACGACGATGAACACCGTCGAGATCGCGAACGAGAGCGGGAGCCGAACCTTCCAGCTTCGCTCCTCCTTCGTTCCGCAGATGACGTTGAGCGCGTCGCTCGCTCCGCGTACGACGTTCGAGATCTTCCAGATGGAGAGGAGTGTCGCGAAGACGATCAACCCGGTCGACGACGTCGCGAAGACGTGCTGGACGACTGCATTGAGCCCGCGGTACACGTCGGGCAGGACGCGGCGGTGGATCGCCGGCCCGATCGTATGGTTCCACAGCTCCCTGTCGCCGGTCGCGCCGAGCAGGCCGACGCCGAGCAGGACGAACGAGACCGTGGCGATGAGCGCCTGGATCGTGATCGCGCTCGCGTAGGTGAGGAGCTTGTCCTTGGAGAAGAGCTCGACCCAGAGCGCGACGATCGCTTTGAAGCTCTGCCAGCGCGCCCGCATCAGCGAGACCTTCCCGCCGGACTCGGTTGCAAGCCGCCGACGACGGGGCCATGACGAGCGCGTCTACGCAGACTGCTCGGCGACCTCGCCGGCCGCGCCCGTCTTCTCGACGATCACATAGCCGGGATGCGCCTCCACACGCGACTCGAGCGTCTCGTCGACATGGCCGGGCAGGACGAGGAAGCGGCGCGGATGCTCGCGTACCCGTTGGTACGTCTCCGCGTCGACGGGGATGCGCTCGGTGCAGGAATCGTTCGAGCGCTCGCAGATGAAGACCGGCTGCTGAGTCGAGTCGCCCAAGCGGTCCTCGAGCCGTGAAATGTTCTCGTTCACCTCTCGGAAGAGCGCCTCGTTGCGGGCGGAGAGGACTGCGAAGGGAGGCCGGCCGGCCGGCTCTCCCCTCGCAGTCGGAGCGTCAACCATCTAGCCCGTGATCTCGACGTCGTACGAGTTGTACTTGTTCCGTTTGGCGACGTTGCCCTTGCCGCCAACCATGTACTCGTCCGAGTAGAAGCCGTACTGGCTGTCGTAGGCCTGGTTCTTCGAGAATGACGCGAACGGGTAGTACGAGTACGGGTAAAAGAGGTAGAACCCGTACGACGTCGACGCGCCGTCGTACTTCTTAGTCCCGGTGTTCGCGTCGGCGATGTTGCCGGTCATCGTGTAATCGGTCGGGTAGTAGATGTAGAACCCGTACTCCGAGTAGTTGTCGGCCGTGTTGTCGATCCACTTCTCGGCGACCGCGTACGAGTTTTCGCTCTCGTCGTAGAAGCCGTACTGGAACCCGCTCGCTTTGTCATGGCTGACGAGCGTGTGGAACGGAGACGCGTAGTCGGCCTCCTGGTACGCCCCGTTGATGTAGAAGCCGTAGCTGTTGCTGTTGCCGGACGGCCCCGTCGCGGAGTCGTACGTCACTGTCACGGGCCCGTACGAATCTGGGTCGAGATAGAAGCCGTCGTACTGGCCCTTCGACGTGTCGTGCGAATAGATGTTCCGCGAGCTGTAGTAGTCCTCGAACCCGTAGCCGTTGTTGCCGGAGGTGCTGTACGTGTCCTTGGCGGAGTCCCATGTCAACGCGTCGCCGACCTCGTATTCCACGTAGAACGACGCGTCGGAGCCGTTGTTGTCGACCGTCGACTTCGTGACGACGTTGTCCGCGCCATAGTTGAGATAGAAGCCGTAGGCCGTGTTCGAGTGCAACGGCACATTGATGTTGCTCAACGTCATCCCGCCGGCGTAGTACTCGTAGACGCCGTACGACATCGGCGCCACGATGTTGAGGTGGCTGGCCTTGGTTCCGGACGTCCAGTAGACGTACAGGCCGTCCTTGCAGTTGGTGAGCGTCGCCGTCTTCGTCGGCTTCAGCTTCGTCCCGCCGATGACGGTCTCGTTGGTGCTCAGGCTCGTTCCGCCACCCTCGACGTAGAGGCACGTGTCCGAGCCGGTGCCCGTGATCGTGTGCCCGTCGAGATAGAGCGTGATGTTGTTGGCGTTGAGCGTGATGCAGGTGGAGCCCGAGTCCGTGACGTTCTTCGTGAGCTCGTACGTGCCGGACACCGAGGCGGTGTACCCGCAACCCGAGATCTTGTGGATCTTGACCTTGGTCACGTGCTGCGACGCGGCGGCGGCGCTCGAGGCGCCGAGGGCGGCCGCGAAGGCGACCGCGAGTACGGTGAGCGCGGCTCCGATGAGCCACGTTTTTGTGCGGGAATGCAAGATTTACCCTCCTTGTAGGTCGTGACGTATGTGCAGCCTGGGCTGTGGGGGAGCGTACTTCGGTGGTCGGAGGTCCATCTCCCCCGTTAGGCGTACCCTGTGGCCGCAGGCCAATGACGACCGTTCCGATCCCCTCTCGCGACCGCTTCCTCCGTACGGGCCCCCGCGCGAGGCGGCAGCAGCTCGCCGCGCTCTCGCTCCTGTCGGGAGCAGCCATCGTCGCCGCGTCCGTCTACGTCTACACCTCTGTCTTGGCTTCCGCCAACTCCGCGCCGCTCCTTGCCGGGTTCGGGCAGCGCAGCTACCGGCCCGGCCAGGTCGCCCTTCTCCGGCTCGGGGAAGGAGTCACGAACCGTGCGACGCTCCAGGTCTTCCTCGCCGGAGCCAGTGGGGGCGACGCGCCGGTTGCGAAGAAGGCCGGCTGGGACAAGCACGTGTTCGGTGAGGCCGTCACGACGCCGCACCCGGTCCGCCGTCCCGCCGGCGGCGCGGCGTGGACCGTTCCGGTTCACCTCGGCGCGAACTGGCCGAGCGGCGACTACGTCGCGCGCCTCACCTGGGGCGACCACAGCGACTACGCGCCGTTCATCCTCCGCCCGAAGCGGCTCGGCACGGCGCCCGTGCTCGTGATCGAGCCGACGAACACCTGGCATGCGTACAACGCGTACGACGGCGACAGCTGGTACATGAACTCGGCCGTGCACGTCATCGACCTCACGCATCCGTTCACCGACCACGACGTCAAAGGCCGGCCGGTCCCCGCGGGACTCCCGCGACAGTTCATGGTCCTCGACGTCGGCTTCCTCCGCTGGTACTGGCACAGCGGCTACCGCGCCGACTTCTTCTCCGACGACGACCTCGAGAACATCAAGAACGTCAAGCAGCTTCTCCGCTACAAGCTCATCGTGTTCGGTGGGCATGAGGAGTACGTCACGTCGCACGTCTACAAGCTCATCACCGAGTACCGCGACGCCGGCCGCAACCTCGCGTTCCTCTCCGCGAACAACTTCTTCTACAAGGTCGAGGTCCACGGCAACACGATGACCGGCCGCACCCGCTGGCGTGACCTCGGCAAGCCCGAGGCGTCGCTCGTCGGCGCGCAGTACGTCGGCTGGAACGAGTCCAACTGGCCGAACCGTCCGTACCACGTCGTCAACCGCGAGGCGGCGCCGTGGCTCTTCAAGGGGACAGGCCTCTCGAACGGCGCGACGTTCGGCAAATACGGGATCGAGATCGACGAGCCGAACACCGTCTCGCCCGACGACACCGACGTCCTCGCCGACATCCCGCACGAGTTCGGCAACAAGGCTGCCGACATGACGATCTACCGGAAGGGTCGCTCCACGGTGTTCGATGCCGGGGTGTTCAACTTCGGAGCGAGCGCGCACTGGCCGAACATCTCGCGGATGGTCTCGAACCTCTGGAGCCATCTGAGCGGCGAGAGGCCGGGCGCGTGAGATGGCGCCTTGCCGCGTGCGGCGTCGTTCTGGTGGCAGGCTTCCTCGCCGCTTGCGGCACCCCGCACCATAAGGTCTCGAAGCCTCCGGTCACGAAGCCCGCGCCTCCGAAGCAGAACGAGTCGCTGCCGTGGCCGACGTACGGCGTCGACAACGCCCGCACGCGGGCGGTAACGGCGCCCGGTCTGCGGCCGCCGTTCCGCCGGCTGTGGACGTTCTACGGCCACGCGCTCCTCGAGCTCCCGCCGGTCGCCGGCTACGGGCTGCTCTACGAGGAGGACTTCAACGGGCGAATCAGCGCGATCGACCCGAAGACCGGCAAGGTGCAGTGGCGCTACGACTCGCGCCGCTGCGGCTGGTCGTCTCCGGCGCTCGCCGGCGGTCTCGTCTTCGCGACGTTCATCGGGAACTCGAGCTGCCCGCGGGCGCAGCTGAGTAACGGCGAGCTCGTTGCGCTCGACGCGCGGACGGGGCGCATCCGCTGGCAGCGAACCATCGGCGACAGCGAGTCGTCACCGCTCGTCGCGCACGGCACCGTCTACTTCGGCGACACGGACGGCCACGTCTACGCGTTCGCCGCCGCGACGGGCCGGGAACGCTGGAGCTTCGACGCCGGCGGGGCGGTCAAGGGATCCCCGGCTCTCGAGCACGGACGTCTCTACGTCGGCAACTACGGCGGGAGCTTCTACATCCTTTCTGCGCGCACCGGGCACCTGCTCTGGCAGAACGGCGGCCACGGCAACTTCTATGCGGGCGCCTCGATCGCCGACGGCCGGGTCTACGTCGGCTCGATCGACGGCCACGTGTACGGATTCTCGGCCCGCAACCTGAAGACGCTCTGGGCCTTCCCGACGGGCGGATGGGTCTACGCGTCGACGGCCGTGTGGCGCGGCATCGTCCTCGTCGGCTCCTACGACCACAACTTTTACGCGATCAACGCCGCGTCGGGATCGGAGCGCTGGGCGTTCCCGGCAGACGGCCCGATCTCGGGCGCAGCGTCGGTCATCAACGGCATCGTCTACTTCTCGACACTCGGGCACCCGGGAACGACGTACGCCGTCAGCGCCCTAACCGGTCACCTGATCGAGAAGTGGAACGACGGCGACTACTCCCCGGCGATTGCCGCCGACGGCCGTCTCTTCCTCATCGGCCTCGGGCGCATCTACGCGCTCGAGCCTCGCTGAGCAAAGAGCTCGTCGTCTGGGCGAGGGCGCCGCGCGAGGAGCACCGCGCTTCCGATCAGGGCGGCGAAACCGAGCATCTGGAGGATCCCGCGCGCGCCGCCCGGCACCGGCTCGTCGAACAGGACGAAGCCCGAGACGATCGGCACCGCGTTCGTCGTCAGCGTCGCGAGCCCCGCCGTCGAGAGCGCGCCGCCGGCCTGGAACGCCTGCTGCAGGAGTCCCGTACCGAGCGCGTAGACCACGAGGAGCGGGACGAAGGCGACGAGCCAGATCCCGCCGAAGACGCCGAGCTTCGAGAGGATGTCGCCCGCCGCGAACGCAGCGCCGGCAGCGAGGCCGAGAGCCGGCGCCCGCGCGATCCGCACTCGCGCCCCGGTCAGCGCTCCCGACGCGGCGACGAGCGCGCCGAGCCAGATCGCCACGGCATACGGGGATGGCTTACGGTCAGCCTCGCTCGTGTCCACGAGCGAGAGCGCGAGCAGGAGCAGTCCGACCACGCCCGCCACGACCGCGGCCTGCTGGCGGCGCGGCAGCCGACTCGGGTGTCCGTGTGCGCTGAAGATCGCGAGCGCAGCGATCCCGGAGGCGCCGACGCCCTGCACGAGCGACAGCGGGGAGAGCCGGAGCGCTGCGAGATAGAGGAGCCAGCCGGCGGACTCGACTCCGAAGCTCACGAGCCACGCCGTGCTGCGCAGCAGCGCCCGGATCGCGTCGACCGGCCGGCGCAGCGACAGCTCCGGCATCGCCGCGACGGCGTCGTGCTGGGTCGAGTACGACCAGTTGATCGCGATCGCGGAGAGGAACGAGAGGACAAGGCCGCCGGCGAACGCCATCGGCGGACTCTAGAGTGCGGAAATAGCAGCGACCGAAGAGCAGCGCCACGTCCGGAGTCGCCTTCGCCGCTGGGGCCGTCGACTCGCTCTCGCGCTGCTCGCGCTCATCCTCCTCGTCACGCTCGCCGCGCTTGCCTTCGATCTCGCTACGAACGGGGAGATGCGGCCTGCCACAGCGCTCTACGACGGCCCGTTCGTCCGAACGGACGGCACGCTGCTCGCCTACCGGACGTGGGGGACGCGCGGCTCGCCGGTTGTGCTGCTCGGCGGAGCTGCCGAGCCATCCTGGGTCTGGCACGAGGTCGGCCCGCTGCTCGCGCGCGCGGGGCATCGCGTCTACGCGCTCGACCTGCCGCCGTTCGGGTACAGCGAACGCCGTGGCCCGTACACGATGACGCACTGGCTTGGGCTCCTCGAAGGATTCGAGCGGCGGCTCCACATCGCGCGGCCCGTCATCGTCGGGCACTCCCTCGGAGCGGGCGTCGCCGTTGCCGAAGGGCTCGCGCGGCCGCGCAAGGTCGGAGGCGTCGTTCTCCTCGACGGCGACGCACTCGCGTTCGGTGGGGGCCGCGGCTGGCTCTCGCACCTCCTCGTCTACCCGTACTTCACGGCGGTCTACCGGATCGTGACCGGCTCCGACTGGCTGGTCGGAACCGTCCTCCGCAACGCGTGGGGGCCGACCCCGCCTTCCTTTTCGCACGCGACGCTCGCCGAGTTCGAGCGCCCGTTCCGGGTGGACGGGACGGACGCCGCGCTGAAGCAGCTCGCCGCCGGCGGCATCCCCGGTCTGACGCTCCCGGAGCTCGCGCGGCTCCGGGTGGCGAGAGCGGTGATCTGGGGCGCCGAGGACACCGTCGACTCGCTCGCGAGCGGCCGCGCCACGGCCGCCGCTCTCCACACGCGCTTGGTGACGATCGGCGGAGCGGGCCACCTCTCGATGCTCGTTCGGCCGAACGCGGTCGCGCGGCAGATACTCGCCTTCATGTCGACGTCGCCTTCGTGAGGGCGACGAGCACGACGGTGTCGCCGGCGGCTCGCGCGTCGGCGAGTCCGCTTCCCCGCGGATGCGTCCAAAACGGCCACTAGATGATTGATGCCACCATCTCGCGTGTCCGGGTCGCGATCTGGCACGCCTGGGCCGCGCAGTCCCCGGCTGCGGCCGGCGGAGCCGACCTCCGCCGGGCCTGCGCTTCGCCACGTCGCCCGCTTCCCGCTGCCACCAGCAGCGAGAAGCGTCCGCCGCGGCGCCCCAGACGCACCAGCTCACGCCCCCGAGCAGACGATCTCGTGACATCAATCATCTAGGCAGGCGTGCCGACCGGTCGTATCCTCGGACCGGTGACGGCGAGCGACGTTTGGAGCAGGCCGGAAGCGTCTCTCGCGGCGATGAGCGTCTTCCGGCTCGCGGAGGAAGAGCCGCTGTTACGCCTGTCCGACCGGGAGGCGACCGACGGAGCCGCGGCCGCGCTCGGCGAGTGGACCGGGACGGTGCCTCGCGCAGTCGTCGAGGAAGTCATGAGCGGGCTGGCCGACGACGAGGTGAGCCGCCTCGTCTCGCTCGCTGACGACCTGGCCCCCGAACGCTGGCGGATGCTCGTGGCCGTTGTCGGAGCGGCCGAAGCGCGCGAGCCGCTCCTCGTCGGCGTGGTCACCGTCGCAGTGCTCGAGCAACAGCCGCCGCAGCGGTGGCTCGTTCAGACCCGGGAGGCGACGGCGGAATCTGCGCCGGGGCCGCTCCACGTTCTCGCAAGCCTGCTTCACCCCGCCTCGGTTTGGTCTGCGCGAGAGATCCAGACGGCGCGCGACTTCGCGCCGGCCGAGTTGCACCCGGCCGACCGCGTGTCCGCGACATTCGCGTTCGCGGATGTGACCGTCACGCCCGCGCACCGTCAACGTGCCCTGCCCGTAGCCGAGCCGGTCGGTCGGATCCTCCCGGTGGAAGGCGCGCCGCGCACGACGGCGCACCTCGAAGCAGCCCTCGAGGAGGTCGTCTCGGAGGATGGGGCGGACGAGCTCTGCCGCCTGCTGCTTCTGACCGGTGTCCTTCAGGCCGACGGTCTCGTCCCGTATGTCCCTTCGCCGAACTGAACGCTGTGCCGCCTAACAGCATCATAATGCTATGATGCAGTGATGCCAAAACTGCGGACGACGGTGACCTTGGACGAGCGTGTGCTCCGTGCAGTGCGGGTGAAGGCCGCACGAACCGGACGGCGTGACAGTGACGTCATCGAGGAAGCGCTACGCCGCGACCTCGGCTTCGAGCTCCTCGAGCGAGTTTGGGCGAACGCCGACATTGACGAGGGAGAGGCGCTCGCGATCGCGGTCGAGGAGCAGCACAAAGCCCGAAGCGGTTAGTGCGCGCACTTCTCGACGTGAATGTCCTGGTTGCGGCGCTGCTGTCGCGTGGCGGGGCGCCGGCGCTGCTCGTCCGCAGGTGGCTCGACGGCGACTTCGAGCTCGTTGTCTCCGATCTACTGCTGAGCGAGTTGCAGCGGACGCTCGCCCGCCCGAAGATTCGCCGACGGCTCGCTGCGGATGAGGCCGACGAGTTCCTCGCGCTTCTCCGCAGCGGGTTGGCGGACAGAGTCGAAGACCCCGGCGTCCCTCCAGCAACCCGCTCGAGTGACCCGAACGACGACTACCTGATCGCAGCGGCCGCGGCAGCGCACGCGACGCTCGTGAGCGGCGATTCCCATCTCTTGTCCCTCGGAGGCGTCATTCCCGTCCTGTCGCCGCGCGAGTTCCTCGACAGCTTGACCTAGCGTCAGCGAAGGCACGCTTGAGACGTAGTTCTTCGGTCGTTAGGCTCGGACGATGGTCTGCTCCCACCTCGACCAGATCGCGCTGGAGGAGCTGCCCGAGTCGGTCGACGGGTGCGAGGACTGCCTGCGCGACGGCGGCGAGTGGCTGCACCTGCGGATCTGCCTCAGCTGCGGCCATGTCGGCTGCTGCGACAGCTCGCCGGGCCGGCACGCGACCGGGCACGCGCGCGAGGCGTCGCATCCGCTCATCCGCTCGCTCGAGCCGGGAGAGCTGTGGAGCTGGTGTTACGTCGACGAAGCCGGGTTCGTTCTCGACACGCCGACCGGGACGACCCGCATACCGCCCTCTCCGATGCTGAGCTGACGACCGCTTAGCCGACGCTGTCGCGCTCGCGCTTCGCGCGCGAGGTGAGCGTCGCGCGCTTCGTCGCCGAGAGCTCGACCTTGCGGAGCCGGATCGACTCCGGGGTCACCTCGACCGCTTCGTCGTCGCGGATGAACTCGAGCGCCTGCTCGAGCGAGAGCGGCCGCGGCGGGATGAGGCGGATGGTCTCGTCCGCGGACGCGGCACGCATGTTCGTCAGCTTCTTCGGCTTCGACGCGTTCACGTCGAGGTCGTTGTCGCGCGCGTTCTCGCCGACGACCATCCCCTCGTAGAGCTCGGCGCCCGGCGAGATGAAGAGCGAGCCGCGCTCCTGGAGGTTCGTGATCGCGAAGCCGGTCGCCTGGCCGCGCCGGTCGGCGACGAGGCTGCCGGTCGGCCGCGTCCGCAGCTCGCCGTGCCATGGCTCCCACGCCTCGAAGACGTGGTGGATGATCCCGGTGCCGCGCGTCTCGGTGAGGAACTCCGTGCGAAAGCCGATCAGCGCGCGCGCGGCGACGAGGTACTCCATGCGCGCCCAGCCGCTGCCGTGGTTGACCATCTGCTGCAGGCGGCCCTTGCGCAGGGCGAGGAGTTGCGTGACGACGCCGATGAACTCCTCGGGGATGTCGATCGCGACGCGCTCGACCGGCTCGTGCCGCTTGCCGTCGACCTGCTTCGTCAGCACCTCCGGCTTGCCGACCGTCAGCTCGAAGCCCTCGCGGCGCATGAGCTCGACGAGGATCGCGAGTTGGAGCTCGCCGCGGCCCTGCACCTCCCACGCGTCCGGCCGCGCGGTCGGCAGCACGCGCAGCGAGACGTTGCCGACGAGCTCCGCGTCGAGGCGGCCCTTCACCTGGCTCGCGGTCAGCCGCGTCCCCTCGGTGCCCGCGAGCGGGCTCGTGTTGATGCCGATCGTGACGGAGAGGCTCGGCTCGTCGACCGTCGTCACCGGCAGCGGCCGCGGATCGTCGGGATCGGCGATCGTCTCCCCGATCGTCACCTCCGGCAGGCCCGCGAGCGCGACGATCTCGCCCGGCCCGGCCTCGTCGGCGGGAACGCGGTCGAGCGCCTCGGTGATGTAGAGCTCGGTCACGCGCGCCTGTTCGATCGTCCCGTCGGAACGGCACCACGCGATCTGCGCGCCCTTGCGCAGCGTGCCGTGCCGGATCCGCAGCAGCGCGAGCCGGCCGACGTACGGGCTCGCGTCGAGGTTCGTGACGAGCGCCTGCAGCGGATGCTCGGGATCGTGGCTCGGCGCCGGGATCGTCTCGAGCAGCGTCGCGAACAGCGGCTCGAGATCCGGCGCGAGCTCGTCCGCCGCGAGCCCGGCCTGGCCGGCCCGCGCGTTTGCGTACACGATCGGGAACTCGATCTGCGAGGCGTCCGCGTCGAGGTCGAGGAACAGCTCGTACACCTCGTTCACGACCTCCGCCGGCCGGGCGTCGGGACGGTCGACCTTGTTGATGACGAGGACGACGGGCAGCTTCAGCTCGAGCGCCTTCCGCAGCACGAAGCGCGTCTGTGGCAGCGGTCCCTCGGAGGCGTCGACGAGCAGCAGCACGCCGTCCACCATCGTCAGCGCGCGCTCGACCTCGCCGCCGAAGTCGGCGTGCCCGGGCGTGTCGACGATGTTGATCTTCGTCCCGCCGTGCTGCACCGCAGTGTTCTTGGCGAGGATCGTGATCCCCTTCTCGCGCTCGAGGTCCATCGAGTCCATGACCCGCTCGGCGACGTCCTGGTTCTCGCGGAAGGAACCGGACTGCCAGAGCATCGCATCGACGAGCGTCGTCTTGCCGTGATCGACGTGCGCGATGATCGCGACGTTGCGGAGCTCGTTGCGGCTGACGGTGGGCACGTTCCGAGCCTAGTGCCATACTCCGCTTCGTCGGGCGACGCGAAGGAGGCAGAGCATGGCGAACAAGGATCAGAACACGAAGAAGACCATGGCGAAGAAGCCGGCGCAGAAGACGCTGAAGGAGAAGCGGGCCGCCAAACAGGCGAAGAAGTAGCCGGCCGGGCGAGCCCGTGAACAGGCGCCTCCTCACGGCCCTGTCACGGGCTCACGTCGCCCTGTACCGGGCGAGCGGCGGCCGTCTCGGCGGCCGCATCCGCGGGGGAGCGCCGGTCCTCCTGTTGACCACGACGGGGCGCAAGAGCGGAAAGCAGCGCACGACGCCGCTGCTCTATCTCGAGGACGCGGGCCGGTACGTCGTCGTCGCTTCGGTCGGCGGTGCCCCGACGCATCCGGCCTGGTACCTGAACCTGCTCGCGAGCCCGGCCGCGACGATCCAGGTCGGCGGGCGCAAGCTGGCGGTGGGCGCGAGCACGGCGCCGCCGGAGGAGCGGGCGCGACTCTGGCCGCTGGCCGCGCAGATCTATGCGGGGTACGACGCCTACCAGGCGAAGACGAGCCGGGAGATCCCGATCGTGCTCCTCAGTCCGCAGCCGAGCTGAGGGAGCAAGGCGCCGGCACTGCCTGTCACGGCACATCGGCGTCGTAGTTCCCCTGACAAGGTCAGCGTCTTATCCCCCAGGAGCGTGCGCTTGTCCGCTTCTAGCCTTGAATCATGGATCAGCAGCTCCCGCGTGAGCGTGTCGTGGTCGACGGGAACGAGGCTGCGGCGCGCGTCGCGCACAAGCTTGCCGACCTGATCGCCATCTACCCGATCACGCCGGCCAGCACCATGGGCGAGCTGGCCGACGCGTGGTCTGCGGCCGGGGAGCGGAACCTGTGGGGGCAGGTGCCGGAGATCGTCGAGATGCAGTCGGAGGCGGGTGCGGCCGGCGCGGTCCACGGCGCCTTGCAGGGTGGCGCGCTCGCGACGACGTTCACGGCCAGCCAGGGGCTGTTGCTGATGCTGCCGGAGATGTTCAAGATCGCCGGCGAGCTCCATCCGTGCGTCATCCACGTTGCGGCCCGTGCCGTCGCCGGCCACGCTCTCTCGATCTTCGGCGACCACTCCGACGTCTACGCCGCCCGTCCGACCGGCTTCGCCATTCTCGCGGGCGGCTCGGTGCAGGAGGCGCAGGACATGGCGGCTCTCGCCTTCATGACGAGTCTCGAGAGCCGCGTCCCGTTCCTCCACTTCTTCGACGGCTTCCGCACCTCGCACGAGATCAACGTCATCGACCTGCTCTCCGACGACGATCTGCGCGCGCTCGTCGACGAGGAGCAGGTGACGGCTGCGAAGCAGCGGGCGCTCTCGCCCGACCATCCGAGTTTGCGCGGTTCGGCGCAGAACGCGGACGTCTTCTTCCAGGCGCGCGAGGCGGCTAGTCCCTTCTACGCGGCGGTGCCGCGCCTGCTCGAGGAGGCGATGCTGCGCTTCGCACACCGCACCGGCCGCACGTACCAGCCCTTCGAGTACATCGGCCATCCGGAGGCGGAGCGGGTGCTGGTCGCGATGGGCTCGGCGACCGCGACGATCGAGGCGGCAGTGCGGAGGCTCAACGCCGAAGGCGAGCGAGTCGGCCTCGTCACGGTGCGCCTCTACCGGCCCTTCTCCAGCCGCCATCTGACCGCGGTGCTGCCCTTTTCGACCCGCGCGATCGCGGTGCTCGACCGGGCCAAGGACTCGGCCGCCGTCGGGGAGCCGCTGTACGAGGACGTCGTCACGGCCCTGCACGAGGAGGGACGCCTTCCGCAGACCGTGATCGGGGGCCGCTACGGGCTCGGTTCGAAGGAGTTCACGCCCGCGATGGCTGCGGCGGTGTTCACAGAGCTTGCTCAGGCGCATCGTCACGATCGCGAGAAGGTCCACCGCGATCGCGACGTCCGTCCGCACCGCCACTTCACGGTCGGCATCGACGACGACGTCTCGGGCACGAGTCTTGCCGTCGACCCCGCCTGGCGCGTTGCGCGGCAGGACGTGAACTGTCTCTTCTACGGGCTCGGCTCCGACGGCACTGTCGGCGCGAACAAGAACTCGGCCAAGATCATCGCCACCGAGGCCGGGCGCTACGTGCAGGCCTACTTCGTCTACGACTCGAAGAAGTCGGGGGCCGTAACCGTCTCCCATCTGCGGTTCGGCGACGATCCGATCGAGGCTCCGTACCTGATCGAGGAGGCGGATTTCGTCGCCTGCCACCAGTTCCCGCTGCTCGCCCGTCTCGACGTGCTCGAGAGGGCGCGGCCCGGCGCGACGGTCCTCCTGTCGAGCCCGTACGGCCTCGACACCTGGCGGCGCCTGCCCCGATCTGCACAGGAGCACATCACCCGCAAGCAACTCCGCCTCTTCGTCGTCGACGCGAAGCGGGTCGCGCGCGAGGCCGGCCTGCCCGGACGCGTCAACAGCGTCCTGCAGACGTGCTTCTTCTCGCTCGCCGGCGTGCTCCCGGTCGACGAGGCGATCGCCGCCATCAAGCGTGCGATCGAGAAGACCTACAGCCGCAAGGGAGAGGAGGTCGTCCGGCGCAACTTCGCCGCTGTCGACGCCGCCCTCGCCGCCCTGCAGGAGATCGAGCCGGGCAAGCTGAACGGCGCGCCGCCGCTCGACCTGCACGCCGACGCGTCTCCGTTTCTCCAGGCTCTGCTCGACGGCCGCGGCGACGAGCTGCCGGTCTCCGCCTTCGATCCCGGCGGCGTCTTCGCGACCGACACCGCCCATTTCGAGCGGCGCGCGCTCGCCGACGAGCTTCCCGTCTGGGATCCCTCGATCTGCATCGACTGCGCCAAGTGCGTACTCGTCTGCCCGCACGCGGCGATCCGCATGAAGGTCTACGAGCCGGAGCTGCTCGCTCAGGCGCCCGCAGGCTTCAAGAGCAAGCCCTGGCGGGGCAAGGATCTGCCGGGGAAGCAGCTGGCGATCGCCGTCTCCCCGTTCGACTGCACGGGCTGCAAGCTGTGCGTGACCGCCTGTCCCGCCTTCTCGAAGACCGAGCCGATCCACCGCTCGTTGGAGATGCAGCCGGCCGAGGCCGAGCGCGAGCGGGCGCAGCGAGACTGGGAGTTTCTCCGATCGCTGCCGGAGCTCGACCGGACGCTCGTCGAGCCGGCGTCGATCAAGGGCTCGCAGCTGCTCGAGCCGCTGTTCGAGTTCTCCGGCGCCTGCGCGGGCTGCGGTGAGACCCCGTACCTGAAGCTGCTGAGCCAGCTCGTCGGCGACCGGCTTCTGGTAGCCAACGCCACCGGCTGCTCCTCGATCTACGGAGGCAACCTCCCGACGACGCCGTGGGCCCAGAACGCCGACGGGCGCGGGCCGGCCTGGGCGAACTCCCTCTTCGAGGACAACGCCGAGTTCGGGCTCGGGCTGCGACTCAGCGTCGACCAGCAACGGCGCGAAGCTCTCGCACTCCTCGATCAGCTCGACCTGCCGGCCCCGCTCAAGGAGGGTCTGTGCGAGCCACAGTCCGACGAGGCCGCCGTGCAACGCGCCCGGGCGCTCGTCGCCGAGTTGAAGCACCAGCTGGCCGGCCGGTCGGACGTCCCAGCCCAGCGGCTGGCCCTGCTCGCCGACAGCCTGGTGGAGAAGAGCGTGTGGCTCGTCGGCGGCGACGGCTGGGCCTACGACATCGGCTTCGGCGGCCTCGACCACGTCCTCGCCTCCGGGCGCAACGTCAAGGTGCTCGTGCTCGACACCGAGGTCTACTCCAACACCGGCGGCCAGGCATCGAAATCCACTCCCCGCGGCGCCGTGGCGAAGTTCGCCTCCGGCGGCAAGCGCACCCGCAAGAAGGACCTCGGCCTGCTCGCCCTCGGCTACGGCGACGTCTACGTCGCCCAGATCGCGCTCGGCGGCGACAACGCCCAAGCCGTGCGGGCCCTCTCGGAGGCCGAGCACTATCCCGGCCCCGCGCTCGTGATCGCCTACAGCCACTGCATCGAGCACGGGATCGAGATGGAAAACGGGATGCTCCACCAGAAGGACGCGGTCGACACGGGGTACTGGCCGCTCTACCGCTACGACCCCCGCGAGGCAAAGCCGCTACGCCTCGACTCGAAGCGCAAGCGGCCGGTCAGCGAGTTTCTGGCGGAGGAGAACCGCTTCTCCTCCCTCCAGCGCAGCCAGCCCGAGACAGCAGCAGAGCTCGACCACCTCGAGGAGCAAGACGTCGACGCCCGCTGGGCCCGCCTCCAGCTCATGCTCGACGCCCAGGAAACGGCCGCCGAACCCGCCGTCGGACGCTCAACCCCGAGATCGGCTACCTCAGGTTGAACGTCGTGCCGGCGAGGTCGCCCTTGGAGCCGGTGGCCTCGATCGAGTGAAGGCCCAGGGCTCCCGCCCTCGCTTTACGCGGGATCTTTCCGTGGCACACGAAGGCGCCGCTGGTCGTCGTCGTCGCAGCGCAGATCGTCACCGACGGCGGGTATGGAGCGGACAGTCCCGTCAGGTACGCGACGGTCACTCTTTCCCCGCTGACGAAGTGGGCGCCCGTGGCCCTGATCGCCGCGCGCGGCAGGCCCTTGAGCGGTGACAAGGCGACTCTGGCCGGCGGGTTGTAGCTGAACTGGTCGGCGGCCGTCGCGGGGCTCGTGCCTCCCGGCGAGGTCACCGTGATGCCGATCTGGTCGCCGGGCGTGTCTCCGGGGACGATGTACACGCTGAGCGTGGAGTTGTCGATGACCTGGAAGGCGGTCGGGGTGTCGCCGTCGTTGACGCCGCTCGTTCCCACGAAGTTCTTCCCGGTGACGGTGACGTAGTAGCCCCCGCCGAGCGGTCCCCTGTTCGGGCTCACCTTGCTGATCGACGGCCGACCGTAGGCCGTGAACCGGTCGCTCGAACTCGTGAAGCTGCCGCCTCCCGCCGAGACCACGGTCACGTCGGTGGTGTGCGGACTCACGCCCGAGGCGTCAACGGGAGAGACGGCCGTTATCGACGTATCGCCGTTGACCGTGAAGCTGGGAGCGGGGGTGGTTCCGAAGTACACCTTCGTGGCGGCACTGAAGGCGTCACCGGAGAGCGTCACGCTCGTCCCGCCCGTAGCCGGTCCCTGGGTCGACGAGATCCCGGTCACTCTGGGCCTCGGCGTGAAGGTGGGCGCCAGCTGGAGGCAGGCCCTGGGGACGGTCCCCGTTTGGC
Source organism: Gaiellaceae bacterium (assembly GCA_035534955.1). Lineage (GTDB taxonomy): Bacteria > Actinomycetota > Thermoleophilia > Gaiellales > Gaiellaceae > PALSA-600. The sequence goes on along the minus strand of DATLQV010000030.1, from coordinate 23,375 downwards.
TGGTGCAGCCGAAGTTGGTGGTGTTGTACAGCTGGTTGCCGGTCGGCGGGTCGGTGGCAGACAGGTTGGGGTCGACCGTCGGGGCTCCCGAGAGCACCGAATGAGACAGCAGCGCCCCTGTGAGGTCCCAGGTATCGCTCGTCCACGCCGAAACGGTGAACTCGTGGCCACCCTTCCCTCCGGCACTGCAGGTCGTGGTGAGGAACACGTCACCGGTCGGATACCCGGCTGCCGGGTCGATGCTGGTATCGAACCCCGTGGCGTAGGCGTGCTCCGCAATGCCGCCGCAGTCGTATCCGAGGATCGCGAAGGCTGTTCCCTGGGGAACGAGGAGTGGGAGGGGAGTAGTGGCCGCCGCAGGGGCGCTCCCGATCCAGAACATGCCGGCCACCGTTACCGTCAGCGCGCCAATTCCGATGCCCAGCCAGCGAACCACTGCTCATCCCTTCTCCGTCGGTCGCGGTTCGCGCGCCACCCTAGACCGCGGTGATGAGAGGATTCTTAAGCACCGTCTGGTTCCTGTCGATCAGCGCGGTTTCGACTGATGCGGCTGCGCACCTTCCTCAAGCTCGGCGCCGGCATTGGCGTCGTCGTCGCTCTCTTCCTCGTCGTTCTCCCCCGGATCGCGAGCTACGGGGCGGTCGGGCACCGGCTCGGCATGGTCTCCGCGCCGTGGATCGCCGGGCTCGCCGCCGGAGCCCTGCTCGACGTGGCGACGACGGCGCCGCCGTGGCGCGTGCTCCTGCCGCAGCTCTCGTGGCTCGGCGCGCTCGGCTTCACGCAGGGATCGACCGCGCTCACGTCGGTGCTGCCGGGCGGCGCGCCGCTCGGAATGGCGCTCTCGTTCGGCCTCCTGAAGCGGCTGCGCGTGGGCTCCGGCGAGGCCGGCTTCGCAGTGGCGCTGACAGGGATCTGGAGCCAGGGTCTGATCCTCGTGTATCCGCTCGTCGGCGCGGTCCTCGTGCTTGGTACCGGCCGGCTCTCGGGAACGACGCTCGCCATCGTCCTCGCGAGCGGCGGTGCAGCCGGCGCGATCGCGCTGCTCGTCGTCCTGGCGTTCCGGAGCCCGCGGCTCGCACGGCGGCTCGGCGACCGGTTCGCGCAGCTGCGCTCGGAGCAGCTCGGATCCCTGCGGAGGCGCTGGCCCGCTCTCACCGCCGCGACACTCGCGAACCACCTGTCCGCGTACCTCGTCTTCGAACTGTCGCTGCGAGCCGTCGGGATCTCGGTGGCCCAGGTGCCGCTGCCGGAATCGTTCCTCGCGTGGTCTGTCGGCCGCGTGATCAGCACGCTCCCGCTCACTCCGGCCGGCGCCGGCTTCGTGGAGCTCGGCCTGATCGGGACGCTCGTCGGCTTCGGAGCCGACCACACGCACGTCGTTGCGGCCGTGCTCCTCTACCGCGGAGTGATCATCCTGCCGACACTTCTCGTCGGTTTCACGTCGCTCCTCGTCCTGCGCTACAGAACCGCCTCGACAGGGGCGTCGCGCGGCTCCTCGTAGGCGAGGCGCTCGCGCACGGCCGCGACCATCGACTCGACGCGGCGGAAGAGAGGCGAGTCGCGGCGATCTGCCTCGAGACGCCTGCGGGTGCGGATGAATCCGCGGTCGATATAGCGCGCGTCGGGAAAGGACAGTTCGGGATACAGACGCCGGAGCGCCGCCTCGAGGGGGTCGGGGTCGACGATCGCGTCGGCGTAGCTCAGCGATTCGCCGGGCAATGCCTCGATGACAGCGTCCGCGCGAACGAGCCCTTCCACGAGCGTCCATGGGCGCACCTCGTACACACGCGCCGCGCGCGCCGGGTACCACCATCGCCGCTTGAGCATCGCGTACGCGACCTCCGCAACGCTGCGCCGCACCTTGAGGACGCGGAACTCGCTCAAGCCGCTCCAGCCGCCGACGACGAAAGGCTGGACGACGTCCTTGTACGCGTGGCCGCGCCGTTCCGTGTGGTCGTCGAGATAAGCCGTCGCGGCGGCGAAGACTTTGGGAGACGAACCCAAGAGCGTGAAACGCTCGTCCACGGGCGCGTGACAGTGAAGCCGGCGCGGCACGCGATCGCGGTTGAGGATCTCCCCGTCGCTCGTCCAAATCGGCTCGGCGAGCCCGACAGACTGCGCCGCCGCTACGTAGAGAAGGCTCGATAGCGAACGCGGCAGCGAGACGACAAAGAGCGAGCGCAGCCCGTCCGACCCCGAGTGTCGGGAACGACGACGCGGGACGCGCAGCCGATGCACCGATGCAACCTACGGGCCGAGATCAAGAGAAATGTATGAATCTGGTCTACGCGCGTGCCTGTGTCGCCGGGAGCGGGGACTTGAGCGCCGAGGTGCGATGTCATCCGCGACGCCGACGACGACCCTCTTGTTGGCGACCCTGAAGCCGTAAGCGACCACTTGGCGCCTGCCCGCCCAACGGCGGGCCGGCGTCACCGCGAATACCGGCGTCGTGCAGATCGAGTAGAGCTTGCGTGATCGTCGGCGGCGAGGGTGGGCAGCCGGGTATGCGTAGGTCGACCGGCAAGACCGCCTCGACCGGGCCGACGATCTCGGTGTCGTCGGCGAGAACGCCGCGCCCGAGTGCGCAGTCTCCGAGCGCGACGACGCGTCGCGGCTCGGGCATCGCGCGATAGGCGGCGAGCAGCGGCTCGCGCATCCGGGTCGTGACCGTTCCCGTGACGAGTAGGACGTCGGCGTGGCGCGGTGAGGCGACGATGCCGAAGCCGAAGCGCTGCACGTCCTCGTAGGGGCTCGCGGCGAGGGTCAGCTCGTGCTCACAGCCGTTGCACGAGCCGGCGTCGACGTGACGCAGGGCAAGGCTGCGTCCGCGCGTTGGCGCGGGCAGCGCAACGGTGCGGCGGAGGCGTTGGAGGTTGCGGAGCAGTGTCTGCATCAGCGGTCGGCGCAGGCGTAGCAGAGCTCGAAGCTCTTGTTGATGAGGGGAAAGTCGGGGAGGAGGTTGCCGGCGGCGGCGTGGGCGACGACCGGCCAGTTGGCGTACGAGCCGGTGCGGAGATGGAGGCGCCGCAGGCGGCCCGCGTCCTGTTCGACGGCGCAGAGCGTGGCGCCGCGCGGGCTTTCGACGCGGCCGAGCCCGATCGGCGATCCGCCGTTCCCAGCCGTGGCTTCGGCTGCTGCGAGCGGCCGGTCGAGCAGCGTGTCGAGTAGCTCGAAGGTCTGCAAGAGCTCGACGGCGCGCTGTTCGAGCCGCGCCTGGACGTCGCCGGCGACGCGTCGCGGCGCCACCGGGACGAACCCGTCATAGGCAAGCAGGCGCGAGGTCGAGCGCACGTCGTCTGTGACTCCGCTTGCCCGCGCTGCGGGCCCGACGGCGCCGAGAGTCCGCGCGTCCTCGGCAGTGACGATGCCGATGTCGGGTAGACGGTCCTGAAACGACGCGTTGAAGAGCAACTCGCGCCAGCCGGACTTCGAGTCGGCGGCGATCGACGCAACGTCTTCCCGCGCGGCCGCGACTGCCGCCGCATCGACCACGAACGCGCTCCTTCCGACCTGAACGGAGTCGAACAGGAACCGATGCCCCGTCAACTGCTCGTTCACGCGGCGGGCGCGTTCGGTGAGCGCGGCGAAGAACGTGTTTCCGGCCGCCAGCCCGGCGCCCGCACAGACCGCGGCAATGTCGTTCAGATGGCTCCAGGCGCGTTCGAGCTCGAGGAGAACGGTGCGGACGCGGGCGATCTCCGCGTTCGGCTTCAGTCCGACCGCGGCCTCGCACGCGTGCGCATAGGCGACCGAGTTGGAGACGGCGCAGGCGGCGCAGGCGCGCTGCGCGTAGGCGCGCCCTTCCTGCAGCGATCGTCCCTCCGCGGCTCGCTCGAGGCCGCGGTGCTTGTAGAAGAGGCGCGCGTCGAGGTGGAGGATCTTGTCGCCGACGACGTGGAAGCGGAAGTGGCCCGATTCGATCACGCCGGCGTGGATCGGCCCGACCGCGACCTGGTACGCGTCGTCTCCGTGCACCGGGACGGTCCAGTGACGGAGGTCGAGGTCGTGCTCGACGAGCGGCCGCAGGGGCTCGTGACCATCGAACTCGAGCCCGTACAGGTCGGCGGCTTCCCGCTCGTCCCATGCGGCGGCGACCGCGAGGTCGACGATGGTCGGGACGCGCTTGTCGTGCACCTCCACCGACTCGAGCCGCAAGGCGCCGTCGGGTTCCACGAGTGCGACGCGCACGACGGCGTCTGTTGCGTACAGGCCGGCGAAGCGGAGGCCGTCGTCGAGGGCGCTCGCGATGCGGTCGCGGTAGGTCATCGAATCCCCTGGACGAGGGCGCGTGCGATCGCGCTCCCCGGAAGCCACAACGCGGCGACCGTCAGGCCGAGCAGGCAGGGGACGGCCAGGCCCGTGAGCAGGACGACGCCCCGCAGGCCCGGCGCGGCGCGGTCGCGCGCGTGAGCTTTGCCGGCGATCGTCTCCAGCAGTGCGTGAGCGAGCCCGAGGAACCCGAGCGCGAGCAGCGCGGCGGCGGTCGCGGCCGTCCACGGCCGGCCGGCGGCAAAGCCCCCTGCGACGATGAGCACCTCGCTCGCGAACAGCGGTGAGGGCGGCAGACCGGCCAGCGCACCGAGCGAGACTCCGAGTACCGAGGCGAGCGGCCCCTGCGTCCGTCCGATCCCGCGCACGGCGTGTCCGGCGGCACGCGGTTCGTGCCCAAGCAGCGGTGTCGCCGCGTAGAAGCCGAGCGCCTTGGCGAGCGCGTGTCCGACGATGTGCACCGCGACTCCGGCGAGCGCGAGCGGGGTGCCGAAGCCGATCCCGAGCGCGATCACACCCATGTGCTCGAGGCTCGAGTAGGCGAGTAGCCGCTTCCACGGCATCGCCTGCCAGAGGAACGGCACGGCGACTGCGAGCGAGAGCAATCCGAAGCCGACCAGCACCGACTGCGCCGCTGAGGCGCCGATCACCGGGGTCAACGCCTGGCTCGACCGCCAGGCGACCAGCAGCACCGCGGGCAGTAGCGCCGCCGACAGCAGCGCGGAGACAGGGGCGGGCGCCTCGGAGTGTGCGTCGGGCAGCCAGTTATGGACCGGCGCCCAGCCGACTTTGGATGCGAGGCCGGCGAGGAGCAATAGGTAGGCGACCAGCGCGTGCCCGGCGCGCACATGCTCGAGTGCGCGCCACGAGAGCGCATCGAGGCCGCCGTGTGACGACCCAGCGGCGAGGACGACGATGCCGAGCAGGGCGACGCCGAGGCCGAGCGATGTGAGGATCAGGTACTTCCACGCCGCCTCGAGCGCGCGCGGCTTTCCGCCGAAGCCGACAAGCAGCGCCGACGCGGCGGTCGTCGCCTCCACGAGGAGCCACGCCCCGCCGAGGTTGCCGGCGAGCGGGATCGCGGTGAGGATCGCCCAGAAGCCGAAGACGAGTCCGTAGAACGTGCGTGGCCGCCGCTCGGCCCGCACGAGTCCGTGCGGCGAGGCGGCGAGGTAGGCAGGCGAGACGAGAACGGCGGTGAGGCCGACCACGCCGATGACGGCGACGAGCAATCCCGCGGCGGCATCGACGACGACCCATCGTCCGACAAGCGGGCTGCCGGGCGAGCTCAGCGCGACTGCCGAGAGGACGGCGGCGGCGACGGCCGACGCGATCGCGCCGACCGTCGCGACTAGGTGCACGGCTCGCCGCGGCGCGACCACGGTGGCGGCAGCGGCGAGAGCGGGAGCCGCGACGACGAGGAGGGCGAGGAGCTCGCGGCTACTCACGCAGGCTCCGCAACGCGGCAGTGTCGCCCGCACCGAACTCCGCGAAGATCCGTTCGTGGAACACCACCGCGACGAGCGCGACGAGCGTCAGGTCGAAGGCAACGCCGAGCTCGATCACGGTGGACGAGCCGCCGGGCAGCTGCAGCGCCGCCAGCGCGAGCCCGTTCTCGCAGAGCACGATCCCGAGGACCTGGAAGAGCGTCGCGCGCCGTGTCGCGGCCGCGGTGACGCCGAAGGCGATCAGCGCGAGCACGCCCCTCTCGGCGTTTCTCGATTCGAGTCCGATCGCCGGTATCAGCCACGTCAGAGCGAGCGCGAACCCGACTGCAAGTCCGGCCCGCGCGATGGGCGCAATGCCGGCCCGCACCGGTCGCGGCTCGCGCGTACGCGAGACGACGAGCAGCAGCAGCGTGCCGAGCGCGACAGCGCGAACGGCGAGCACTGCGGCGGCGGCCGCCGTGTCATCCGCGGCGCTGACGGCAAGCACGAGCGCCTGCACGGTGACGAACCCGACCGCAAGCGAGCGGCGCCGCACGATCACGACTCCGAGCCCGAGCGCGACCAGCAGCCAGATCAACGCACCGCTCACGTGAGCTGCACCAGCCAGGAGGCCACGCCGAGCAGCGCCGCGACGCCCCCGAGTGCGAGCAGCCGCGGCGCGAGCAGGATGCGCATCTTCGCGCTCAGCGTCTCCATCAGCGCGAGGGCTGCGCAGAGGACGACGAGCGCGAACGGGAGAACCGCGAGCTGACCCCAGACGCTGCGTGTGTGAGGCAGGAAAATCTGCGCCGCGAGAACGAGTACGACCCAGTGCCGCACGGCGGCGGCCCACTGGAGGAATGCGAGGTCGCGTCCCGCGTACTCGAGCAGCGGTCCTTCGTGGATCATCGTCAGCTCGAGGTGCGTGTCCGGGTTGTCGATCGGTTGCCGCCCGGTCTCGGCGACGACGACGAGCGCGAACGCGGCTGCGCCGAGCGCGAGCGCGGGGTTCGACCAGACGCCGGTGCCGGCGGTGCCGGCGACCATCCCGGTGAGGCTCGTCGTCCCCGAGACGAGTGCGCCCACCACGAGCGCGAGCGCGAGCGTCGCCTCGGTCGAGACGGCGATCGTCAGGTCACGACTCGCGCCCATGAGCGAGAAGCCGTTCGCGACATCCCACGACGCAGCCGTGACCGCGAAGCGCGCGAGCGCGAGCAGGCCGGCGAGGACGAGCATGTCGCGGCCGATCCCGAGCCCGGAGGCACGGCCGGCGACCGGCACGAGCAGAACGGCAGCGGCGAGGCTCGACGCTACCACCGCCGGAGCCCACCGATAGACGATGCCGGAGCCCGCCGGGTCGACGGCGCTCTTGCCCCACAGCCGGCGAAGCTCGCGGTAGGGCTGCAGCGGCGACGGGCCGCGGCGTCCTTGCAGCCGTGCCTTCCAGTGCTGGACGAGCCCCGGCAGGAGCGGCGCGAGGAGCAGGCCGCCGACGAGTTCGACGGTTGCGGAGACGAACGAGGCGGCGCTCATCCGATCACGCCTGCCTTCGCTGCGGCGAGCAGCACGAGCACGAGGGCGATGAGGTACCCGACGTACGTTCCGAGGCGCCCGGTCTGCAGACGCCGCGCATGACGGGCTGCGACGAGGCCCGATCGCACGATCGGTGCGTATAGCCGTTCTTCGATCAGATGCGGGACGCGGCCGCTGTACGAGACCTCCTGCACGACGCCGCCGGCGGTGCGCACCGCGATCTCCCGCTGCGGACGCAGCACCGCTTCGAGCACGAGCCGCAACGGCTTCGTGAAGCCGGCGCTCGTCCACGCGAGCTGCGGCTGCACGAGCTGCCCGCACACCCATGTCGGCGCAGGCGCCGCGACGCGCCTTCCACGCAACAGGAAGAACGCCGAGCCGAGCACGCCGAGCACGATCGCGATCCCAATCGTTGGCAACGACCCCGTGCCGGGCAGATGCAGGGCGAGCGTCGTCTGCATCGCAACCGGCCACGGCGCGAGTCGCGCAAGCGACGCAATGAGCAGGCCGGGGACGACGCCGAGCAGGACGCACACAGCGGCGAGCCCGACGACGGCCGCGCGCATTGGAACCGCTACCTCCGTTGCGTCCGCTACCGAAGGGCGCCGCGGTGGGCCGAGCAGGACGAGCCCGACGACCTTGACGAAACAGAAGACGGCGAGGGCGGCAGTGGCGGCAAGCGCGGCGAGCGCAATCGCGCCGGCGAGGCCGTCACCGAGCCCTCCGTAGAAGGGCACGTGCACGAGCGCCTGCAGCGTCAGCCACTCGGAGGCGAAGCCGTTGAGCGGCGGCACGCCCGCGATCGCAAGCGAGCCGACGAGGAACGCACCGCCGGTCCAGGGCATGCGGCGCAGGAGTCCACCGAGCCGGTCGAGCTCGAGCGAGCCGACTGCGCGCTCAAAGGCACCTGCGCCGAGGAAGAGCAGCGACTTGAAGACAGCGTGGTTGAGCGTGTGCAGCAACGCTGCGGCGAGCGCGAGCGCCGCCCACATATCGGCGCCGCGCGCGCGCAGAAGCAGGCACGCACCCAGCCCGAGCACGATGATCCCGACGTTCTCGATCGAATGGAACGCGAGCAGACGCTTGAGGTCGTGCTGGAAGAGCGCATACACGACGCCGCCGACCGCCGACAGCGCGCCGAGCGCGAGCACCAGCACTCCGAACCACAACGGCAGCACGCCCAGCCAGTCCACGAGCACGCGAACGAGGCCGTAGATCGCGACCTTGATCATCACGCCGCTCATGAGCGCCGAGACCGGAGCGGGCGCGATCGGATGCGCGCGCGGCAGCCAGCTGTGCAGCGGCATCACTCCCGCCTTCGTCCCCATCCCGGCGAGCGCGGCCAGCGCGATCGCGATCTGCAACCCCGAACCGCGCGCGAGAACGTGCGTGCCGTCGAGGACGCCGGCATGCGCGGCGAGCAGGATGGCGATCCACGTGCCTGCGCCCGCGAGGTGCGTGACGGCGATGTACAGGAAGACCGAGTGGCGCGCCGCGTCGTCGGAGCGACCGATGAGGATCAGCGCCGCGGGCAGCAGCGTCATCAGCTCCCAGCCCGCGAGGAAGGTCAGCGGGTCTCGCGCGCACAGCACCTCGGCGAGGGTGAGCACGAACGCGCCCGTGAGGCAGGCCGTCAGCCTGCCCCGCAGGTCGGCGTCGAGATAGCGCGACGCGAACGCGAGCGTCGGCGCGGCGACGAGGCCGAGCATCCCGAGGAAGAACGCCGTCAGGCCGTCGATGCCGAAGTGGGGCGTGAAGCTGCTCGAGAACGCCGAGCCGGCGGTCGTGCCGGCGGCGAGCGCCCAGAACCCGGCGGCTCCGACCAGCGCAGCCCCAGCGGCCTGCACCGCAAGCCCGGCGCGGAATGTTCGAGCCGCTGCGGAGGCCACGCTGCCCGTGCCGAGCAGCACGACGGCCGCAAGGAGAAACGCGGCCGTCACTCCGACTCGAGCTCGTGGAGGATCGATTGCTCCGTCGCGAGCCGCCTGCTGAGGATCGCGCGCGCCGCAGCAAGCAGGTCGAACACGGCGTCGTCGTCGACGCGGTAGTAGACGCTGTTTCCGTCACGACGCGACGCCACGAGTCCGATCCGCCGCAACGCCGCCAGATGCTGCGAGGTTCCGCCCGAATCCAGCTCCAGCTCGGCCTGCAACGCCCCGACCGAACGCTCTCCATCGCGTAACAACTCGAGAATCCGCACCCGCGCGGGATGGCCGAGCACGCGAAACAGGTTCGCCTTCACCTCGTGGACAGAGCCTGCCTTGTACGGCATTTAGCAATCTTACAATCTCTGAAGACAACAAGACACCTACCTCTGGCGGTACACCCGTCCATCCTCCTTTGCCTCGACGTCGTCGGACTCTCGCGGTCGAAACTGCTAGGGTGTGATTGTCGGCGCCTCATTGATTCGGCCCGGCGAGCTAGTAGCGGCGGTCATTGATGGATTCCGCCGCGGGAAGGTCCGCCCTCAGCAGACAGGTCGGCGTAGGCCGGCTGACGCGACCGTCCTGGTCGCCAGCGACGCACCGCTGAAGGAGACCAAAGATGCAGTACCTCACCGTCCACGTCCTTCCGGGTAGGAAACTCTTCAAGTCCCGCGCTACCGGAGCGACCGTACTCGTCGCTGCGCTCGCGGCCGCGATGTCGGTAACGCTCGTCGGTGGCGCTGCCGCCGCGGCTCATGGCGTGCCGCTTGGAACCGCGAACAGATTCGCCGTCCTCGCCGGCGCGGGCATCACCAACACCGGCCCGACCACGGTCACCGGTGATCTCGGCACCTATCCGACGACAACGATGACCGGAGTCGGGTCGCTCACGATCAACGGGACGAACCACGCCGGTGACGCCGTCACGCAGCAGGCGAAGGCCGACCTCGTCACCGGGTACAACACCGCCGCCGGCGAAGGCCCGACTTCCCCGATCACCGCAGACCTCGGCGGCCAGAACCTCAGCCCGGGCGTCTACAACTCCGCCTCGTCGATCGGGCTGACCGGAACGCTGATCCTCGATGCCCACGGCAAGTCGAACGCCACGTTCGTCTTCCAGGCGGGCTCCACGCTCACAACCGCGTCGGCGAGCAGCGTGAAGCTGGTCAACGGCGCCCGGGCCTGCAACGTCTACTGGCAGGTCGGCAGCTCCGCGACGCTCGGCACCGGATCGAGCTTCCGCGGCAGCATTCTCGCCAAGGCCAGCATCACCGTCACCACCGGGACCACCGTCCATGGCCGCGTGCTCGCGAGGAACGGCGCAGTCACACTCGACACCGACACGATTCACATATCGACCTGCGCGGCGGTACACACGCACAAGGGGCACAAGGCGCACAAGGGGCACAAGGGGCACAAGGGGAGCGGCGGGTCCGGTACCGCGCGTCCGCCCAAGCGGCCCTTCGGCCTGACGGGCTAGCGGGGCGTCTGCTGTGGAGCGCTGGGACGTCAAGGCACTGAATACGAGTGACAGAACGGGTCCGCGTGTCCTCTTCTCCACGCCGGAGGTGCGCGTTGTGCTGATCGATCTCGCCCCCGGCGAAGAGATGGGCGACCATCGTGTCAGCGAGCGCGCGGTTGTCCAAATCGTGCGCGGAAGTGTCGAGCTCACGAGTGAGGGCGCCGAGACGACATGCGGGGACGGCGTGCTTGTCGTTCTCGAGCCCGGCGAGCGACATGCGATTCGCGCGCTCGAGCGGTCGCGGCTTCTTCTCACGCTCGCTCCCTGGCCGGGCCTCGATCGCGACGACGACGCCGGCGGGGACCCGCACAAGCTGCCCGTCAACGCAACCGAGCCGCAACTGTTGGAGACCGGGTAGACCGGGTTCGCGCGGCGTCGATCGAGAGCGCCCGTGCTACGATGCTTGTCTGCGAGCCGTAGCAATCCGGGTTCGCGTGCGGTTCAGCGACAGCCACATCGATCGGCGTCGCGCGTAGGTCCACCCTCCAAGCAGCTGGGGCGGAGCAGTTTCCGTGACCTGAAGCTAGGGAGGTTCGAGATGGGCGTCACCGCAAGCTTGTTAGTCAGCGCCGTCGGCGCGATTTTGATCTGGGCAGTCACCGCCACCACGCACGGGGTGAACATCCACACGGTCGGCGTGATCGTGCTCATCGCCGGGCTCGTCAGCTTCGTGATATCGCTCTTCTTCTGGTCGAGTTGGGGAGGATTCCACGGCGCCGCGAGCAGGACGGTCGTGACCACGCAGCAGGACGAGCGTCCGCAGCAGCCGTAGGCTCGTATCCGGCTACGCAGCGGAGGGTTGTGACGGTGTCGGCGGCGGTGGAAGAAGGAGCAGGTGGCTCTCGACTACCGCCGCCGCGACGTCGCTGAGCTTGCGGCCGTTGTGCTGGGAGTGGTCGCGCAGCATCTCGAACGCGCGCTCGGCGTTGATCGAGTGGCGGGACATCAGGATGCCCTTGGCCTGCTCGATCAGCGCGCGGCGCCCGAAGGCTCCCTGGAGGCTCTGGTATTCGGCGAAGCGCTGCAGCGTGATGTCGATCGCGCTCTGCAGCTCCTCCGGGGTGCCGTCGATGATGTACGCGAAGACGCCGCGCTTCGCGGCCTCGTGCACGTAGGCCGGGTCGTCGGCGTGGAGGATGGCGATCACCGGGCAGGACGCCTCGCGTACGATCTCCGAGATCAGCTCGAGCGCGTGCAACGAGCTCTCCCCGAGCCCGACGAGGGCGACGTCGGGATTTTCCCTCGCGGTGACCGGCCCGACTTCCTTGACGTAGATCTCGCGGGCGATCACGTCGTGTCCGAGCCCGATCACGACCTGGGCGAGCAGCTCCAACCGATCACGCCTCTCGTTCGCGATCAGGACGCGCAGGTGCTGAGACTCGGTGTCGGGCAACTTGAGCTTCCATTGTACGCCCGGACGTGTAGAGTTGGCAGTGAGGGCGCCGTAAGCATCGGCGCCGTGGAGTGTCCGCCGGATCGCAAGTCGTGTGATCCGGCGAGTGTCCTCCCACAGACGATGCGGGTTGGAGTTGTGAGCGGCCGACCCCACGCAGCGCGTTCGGCGATCACGTCTCGACGATCGGAGCCAACATGAACGCACCACTCGCGCCGTCTCCCCTGCCGCATCGGCTCGAGGTCATCGCCCCCGACCCGGAGTGCGCGGCGCTGCTCCTGCAGTACGCCGCGCCCGCGTTTCCGGCCGAGCTCGTCACGGGCGTCCCCTTGATGGTCCGCCTGCAGCCGCCACAGAGCGAGCCACGGTGGGTGATCGAGTTCCTTTCGCTCGTCGCGCGATGGCTGGAGTCGGCTCCGCTCCCTTGCGCGAACGTGCTGTACGGCGGCCGCGGCTACCTGATCCGCGCGCCACTCGACCTCGAGCAGATCGTCGGGCCGGCGGTCGACGTGGCCACGTCGTAGGAGGTCGCTCGATGCGTCGTCCCCCGCCGCAGCTGGCTCGTTTCGTCCTGCCGCTACTCCTCCTGGCCGTGTTCGGGTACCAGTTCCTGGCGCGAAGACCGAGCGCGCCGGCGCACACGACGACGTCGGTCGATCTGTCGCGGCTGATCGCGCGGGTGGAGGCGAAGCCCGGTTCCGTCAGCCGTGTCGTCTTCGATCCGGGCTCGCTGCTCGTGACCGCGACCCTCGCGGGCGGCAACCTGCTGCAGGCGAACTATCCGAGCGATCAGTCCGCGCTCGGCCTGCAGAGCCTGCTCGAGCGGAAGAAGGTCGATTTCGCCGCTACGGCGCCAAGCCACAGCTCAGTCTTGACGTCGTTACTCGGGTCGTTGCTGCCGATCCTCCTGATCGCCGCGATCTGGATCTTCGTGATGCGGCGGATGCGCGCCGGCGCGGGCGGCCTCGGGCAGATGATGAGCTTCGGCAAGCACAGGGCGAGCCGTCTGGCGCCGGATCTGCCGAAGGTCGGCTTCAAGGATGTCGCCGGCGTCGACGAGGCGGTCGAGGAGTTGCAGGAGATCAAGGAGTTCCTCGTCGACCCGCGGCGCTTCCAGGCGCTCGGAGCGCGCATCCCCAAGGGTGTGCTGCTCTATGGCCCTCCCGGCACGGGCAAGACACTGCTGGCGCGCGCGGTCGCGGGCGAGGCCGGGGTCGCGTTCTTCTCGACCTCCGGTTCCGACTTCGTCGAGATGTTCGTCGGGGTCGGCGCGAGCCGGGTGCGCGACCTGTTCAAGGAGGCCAAGGCGGCGGCGCCCTGCATCGTCTTCGTCGATGAGCTCGACGCGGTCGGCCGCCATCGCGGTGCCGGGATCGGCGGCGGCAACGACGAGCGCGAGCAGACGCTGAACCAGCTGTTGGTGGAGATGGATGGCTTCTCGGTCAACCAGGACATCATCCTCATCGGCGCCACCAACCGGCCGGACGTTCTCGACCCGGCGCTGCTGCGCCCGGGCCGTTTCGACCGGCAGATCGTCGTCGACCGCCCCGACCGCGTCGGCCGTCGCAAGATCCTCGAGGTCCACTCCAGGGGGAAGCCCCTCGCTTCGGACGTCGACCTCGACAACCTGGCGGCGGCCACGCCCGGGCTTACCGGCGCCGAGCTCGCCAACCTGATCAACGAGGCTGCTCTTCTGTCCGCCCGGCGCGGCCGAACGACGATCGGCCAGGCCGAGCTCGAGGAGGGCGTGATGCGGGTGATCGCCGGCCCCGAGCGCAAGACGCGCGTCTTCTCGGAGCTGGAGCGGAAGATCACCGCCTACCACGAGATGGGGCACGCGCTCGTGGGGCACTTCCTCGAGCACACCGATCCGGTGCACAAGATCTCGATCGTCAGCCGCGGGCAGGCGCTCGGCCTGACCGTCTCGCTCCCGACCGAAGACCGCTTCCTCACCTCGCGCTCGGCGCTCATGGATCAGCTCGCGATGATCCTCGGCGGCCGCGCAGCCGAGGAGCTCGTCTTCGAGGAGATCACTACCGGTGCGGCAAACGATCTCGAGCGCGCGACGGCGATGGCGCGCCAGATGGTCACCCGTCTCGGGATGAGCGAGAAGCTCGGCCCACGCGTCTTCGGCTCCGATCCCCACCAGCCCTTCCTCGGTCGCGAGCTCGGCGTCGAGCCGTCCTACTCCGAAGAGATGGCCCAGGAGATCGACGAAGAGATCTTCCACCTGATCGACGACGCGCACCAGCGGGCCGCGAAGGTGCTGCTCGAGCACCAGGCAGCCCTACACGAGATCGCAGCGATCCTGATCGAGCACGAGACGATCGACAAGGAGCAATTCGAGAGGCTGCTGCACGGCGAGCGTGCGGGCGACGTCCTTGCCGACGACACGCCGTCCAAGCCGGCGACGCGCGCCAAGGCGCGACGCGCTTCGGCGCGCAAAGCGAAACCGCGCCGGGCGCCGGTGGCGAAGCCGCTCCCCGGCCCGGCGGTGGCATACGTCATCGACCCCGACGATCCCAGCCCCCGAGCACGGTGACCGCCCGGCCGAAAGGCCGTCAGAGTTGTGCTCTCCACAGATCCCGTCGCGCGAGGCTGGCGCCTCGCCACACGAGGGTGGCCACGAGAACGGCGGTGCCGGTAAGAACGCCGAGCACGCCGATCGAGACGGCGACGTGAAGCGCCTCGGAGGTGCCGACGCCGGTGGCCGCGAGGGCGGCCCCGCCGGCGCCGGCCTGGGTAGCTGCGCCGGAGATTCCGATCGGTAGCGCGGCGGCCGCCGCTCCGGCGCAGAGGAACAGGAGCGCGAGCGAGATCGAGTAGCCGGCTCCGAGCGCCCCGAGGATCAAGAAGAACGAAACCGCCCGCACGAGCCAGCATGCGGAGACGAGCAACCACGCCTCAGACGCGCGGCGATGCGAAGTCGTGCGGGTGTTCACCCAACGGTCGACCCGGAACCGCAGCATCCGCTGGCTGGCAGCGATCCGGGGTAGCGCGGCGATCACGACCGCGGCTGCGACGCCGGCCGCGGCGACGATCACGAGCCCGACCAGCACCAGCGTCCCCGCGTCCCGAAGCACTGCGCCGGCCAGCGCGAGCGGGGCTATGGCGACGCTGTCGATCAGGCCGAGCATCACGAGCGACAGGCAGAGCGCGCGGACACCGGCCGGACAGCGCGGA
Organism: Gaiellaceae bacterium; assembly: GCA_035534955.1. Taxonomy (GTDB): domain Bacteria; phylum Actinomycetota; class Thermoleophilia; order Gaiellales; family Gaiellaceae; genus PALSA-600. The sequence continues at coordinate 8,123 of DATLQV010000030.1, read as the reverse complement.
AAGCGGCGCACGACCGCGATGCGCATCGCGTCGTCGAAACGGCCGGGGAGGAGAACGCCGATCAGTGCCGCGCCTCCGTTGCCGGCAGCGAGCGCGAGGAACGGAGGTCGCTCGGACGGCGTGAACAGCCGTCCCCAGCCGAACGCCTTCAGTGCCTGGGCGAGCACGAGGAGCAAGGCCGCCGCCACGAGGACACCGGGAGGTCCGCCCGAGAGCGGCCAGGACATCGCGGCGAAGTGGCGTGCGGCCAACGTCGCCAGGGCGAGCGTCACCGCGGTTGAAGCGGTGCCGACGGCCCAGCGTCCGCGCCGCGAGCGGCGGAGACGGACGCACGCGGCGACCGCGGCGGTTCCTGACCCCGGGGCTATCAGCGCGCCAACTCTTCCCTGTACGCCTCGTATGCGGCGACGGCCGCGAAGTCGTGCCGGCGGCGGTTCGGGAAGAACCGCGCGAGGAAGGTGGCCCAGTCGAGCCTCTCCTCTCCGCTCTTGGCCGGCCGAACTCCGCTCGGTGCCGGGAGCTTCAAGTGGCTGGGATATCGATCGTCGAACGGGCCGTGTCTACGGGCGGGCTCGGCCATGATCCTCCTTTGCAAGCGCTCGGTCAGCACAGCGCTCGCCCATGTGTCTTGGCTGCTGACCCGCGTGGAAATGAGGGCGAAACCTGCGGGGCCGGGGTGTTCTGGCCTCGCCGCACCGTGCGCCGCGCCGCCGAATACGGCGCAACCCGTGAATCGTAGCTCGCGCGGTCAGCTCGCGGCGGGTTCCGAGAGCAGCGCGTCGAGCACGTCTCCGAGCCGCGCGGAGGCGAGGCAGATCGAGGTGTCGGCCGCGCCGTAGTAGAGGCGCAGCTCGTCGCTCGCGTGGTCGTGAAGGAGCCCGCAGGGGAAGACGACGTTGGGGACGTCGCCCGTCCGCTCGTACGGCGCGGTCGGCGCCAGCACCCAGCTGGACAGCCGCCGCAGGACGCGAGTGGGCTCGTCGAGGTCGAGCAGGGCGAGACCGACGCGGTAGAGGTCGCCGCTGACCGTCTGCTTGACGCCGTGGTAGACGAGCAGCCAACCGTGCTCGGTGCGCATGGGCGGCGGCCCAAGCCCGATGCGGAGGGAGTCCCACCAGGCGCCGACGCGCGGCTGCAGCACCGTCTCACGGGCGCTCCAGCTGATGAGGTCGTCGGAGCGTGAGAGGGCGATCTCGCCGTGGCCGCCCTCGTACTGCGTCGTGGGGCGGTGGAAGAGCACCCAGCGCCCGTCGATCCGGTCGGGCAGAAGAGCTGCGTTCTTGTCTTCCGGGTGCCGGATGATCCCGTGGCGCTCGACGCTGGTGAAGTCCTTTGTCGTTGCCAGGAAGACGGCGGGGCCGGCCGGGCCGTAGGCGGTGCAGGTGATCACCCAGCGGTCGAGCTCGTCGACCCAGACGACGCGCGGGTCCTCGAAGCCCCACTCCTCGCTTGCAGCGCCGGTGGGTGCGAGTAGCGGCGTGGGATCGATCGACCAGTCGCCGATGCCGTCCGCCGAGCGGGCGACCGTGAGGTGGGAGATGCCGCGTCGATCCTCGACTCGGGCGAGGAGGACGGTGGTGCCGTCGACGATGGCGGCGGCCGGGTTGAACACGGCATTGGCCGGATACGGCCAATCTTCGACGGTGAGGATCGGGTTCGCCGGGTGCCGCTCGAAGAGCTCGCCGGCACTCACGCTGTCGCCAGGTCGGGCGCGCGCGAGCCGGTCGACGCGCGGATGCCGGCCGCGTCGAGGAGGAGGGCGGCGCGGTGGAGCGCGAGCGTCGACTCCGCGCCCTCGTTCGCGTTCAGGGTTTCGCCGCCCAGCCCGTCGCTGCAGCCGCCGGTGGCGAAGTCGTAGAGCGGTTTCTGCAGGCTGTTGCGGCCGAGGAACCACTCGAAGGCCCGGATCGCTCGCGCGCCGTGCTCCGCATCGCGGGTGGCGGCGTAGGCGGCCAACTCGGCCTCGACGAGTCCGGCGGCGTCGAGCGGCTGCTCGTCCCCGCTGAGGTGAACGGACTCGTCTCGCCGCCGGCCACGGTGTCCGGCAAGGCGAACGAAGTCGCCCGGGAGCCCGGACTCGTCCCCGAGCCAGCGCAGCGACTCGAGGCCGAGCGCAAGGAAATCGTCGCGCCCGAGGGCGCTTCCGCCGGTTATCAGCGCCTGGGAGAGTCGCGCGTTGTCGTAGATGAGCTCGTCCTCGAACCAGCTCCAGCCGTCTCCGGCTGTCCGCTCGTACGCGTCTGCGAGCTGTTCCACCAGGCGCTCGAGCAGGCGACGTGCCGCGGGCTCGAGCCGGTCGGCGTCGAGACGCGAGAGTCCGAGCACGGTGTAGGCGGCCGTTCGGAGTGACACCTCTCCGCCGAGCGCGTCGACGTGCCGCGCGAGCAGGTCGCGGGCCGGCGTCACGACGGCCGGTATCCACGCGGTGGCGAGGAGCTCGCCCAGCGCCCAGACGGAGCGTCCGACGTGGTCGCCGACGTGCGGCTCGTCGAGCCAGCGGCGGTCGTAGCTCATGAAGTTGCGCATCCCTCCGTCGCCGGTGGCCGCCTCGAGGAAGGCGAGGGCGCGGTAGAGGATCGAGGTCCAGACCCGCTCGTCGCCGCGGCGGGCCAGCGCGAGCGACACGACCGCCAGGCGGGCCACGTCGTCGACGCAGTAGCCGCTTTCGCGGTTGGGAATGATCCCGTGCGCGTGCTGGATGATCCCGACGTCGTCGACGAGTGTGAGGAGATGGTCGTTGCGCAGAGCGGTGAGATGGAGGTCGGCGACTCCCTTCGGCCGGCGGCGCGGCGCGAGAGCGAGCGCCTCGGCCAGCACCGTCGCCGTCGCCTCGGCAACCGACGGCCAGGAGAGGGACGAGCCGATGCGCCGCGCCTCCGTCCGCGCGGCTGCGAGCGACTGAGGCTGGTCGACGTACTCGCTGACCGCGTCGGCGAGCGCCGCAGGATCGTCGAACGGGACGAGTAGCCCGGCGCCCGTTGCGAGCATGTCCTGCGCATACCAGTACGGCGTCGAGACCACGGCGCAGCCGGCGGCGAGCGCGAAGGTGAGCGCGCCGGAGGAGATCTGCTCGCGGCTCCGGTACGGGGTCACGAACACGTCGGTCGCAGCAAGCAGATCCGATAGCTGGTCGAGCGAGAGGAACCGGTCGTCGAACTCGACGCTCGCCTCGATCCGGAGCTCGAGAACGCGCCGCTCGAGCATCAGCCGGTACCGCTCACCCTCCCGGTGCGCGATGTCCGGGTGCGTGCGACCGGCGATCGTGTAGACGATCTCGGGGTGCCGCTCGAGCAGCGCCGGCATCGCCTCGATGGCCGTCTCGAGACCCTTGCCCGGCGAGATCAGCCCGAACGTCGAGAGCCGGAACCCGTCGGCGCGCGCCGGGCTCGCATCCTGCCCTGCGGCGGCGCGAGCGACGAGCCGCGCCGGCGCTCCGTGGGGAACCACGCGAACCTTGTCCTCAGTGCACACTCCCGAGGCGACGAGCAGCTCCAGCGCCGTGTCCGTCATCACGATCACGAGCTCCGCCTCCGAGCACAGCTCCGTGAGCACCTCCGCCTGGTGCGGCGTCGGCTCGGAGAGCACCGTGTGCAGGGTCACGACGAGCGGCTGGGCGAGGTCCCGCGCGAACGAAAGGACGTACTCCCCGTCGCGGCCGCCGAAGATCCCGTACTCGTGCTGGAGCAGAACGACGTCGACGTCGAGCCGCCCGAGCATGCGTGCCGTCCTCACGTAGTCGCCGCGCACGGCCTGCGCGATCGTCCCGAGCAGACCCCGCCGCTGCGGGCTGGAAGGCTCGTTGAGGACGGCAATGAGCTCGGCACTCTCGACACCGTCGACTCCCATCAACGCCGCTCTCACGTCGGCTGCGAACGTGCCGATCCCGCACGCGCGCGGCGGATACGTCGAGACGATCGCGGTACGCAAGCGGCTCGCTATGGCCGCGTGCGGGCCGGCACGGGCAGGGCCTGCAGTTGCTGGGCGTCCTGCAGGCCGTCGCGGGTCGCGGTCGGCTTCCGGAACACGCCGTTCGTCGCGCCGCGCAACTGGTCCAGCACGCGCTTGAGGGCCTTCCTCATGATGTAGCTCCCATCTGGCGACTCCCCCGAAACGGCAAGCGGCGGGCTCGTGCGGGAGTCAGAACACGGGGACGCTGAGCCCAGGGTAGCCGAGAAGGGGCGAGGCGGCAGCTCCGGGCTAGGATCGAGGAGATTCATGGGCTCCGCACGTCCAGTAGAGACGACGACAGGCGTGGACGCGGAGCGTCTGCGGGCGGCGCTGCGGGAAGCACGCGCCGACGCCGCACCGTTCGCGCTCGCCGCCGCCGGAATCCTCACCGCGCTCGCGCTCGTGGCCAGGAGCGCGAGCTGGGAAACGCTCGGACTGCGCGCCTGGTGGATGTGGCTCGTCGTCGCGGCGCCGTACCTCCTGCTCGCCGCAACGCTGTCGCTCGGCCTGAACCGCCTCGCCGGTCACGACCACCGGCGAGAGATCGTGATCGGGTTGCTCACACTCGTCTGGGTCTGCAACGTCGCCGGCGTGGGGGTGCTCGTCGCGTCGCTCGTCGCGCCCTCGGGAGTGCACATCACCGGGCCTCAGCTCCTCTTCAGCGGCGGTGCCGTATGGGTCACCGACGCCGTCGCGTTCGGTCTCGCGTTCTGGGAGCTCGACTGCGGCGGTCCCGTCAGCCGCGCGCTTGCCTCCGGCCCGCGCCTGCCCGACTTCCAGTTCCCCCAGGACGAGAACCCGCAGCTCGCACGCGAAGGATGGGCGCCGCGCCTCTGGGACTACTTCTACATCTCGCTGACGAACGCCACGGCGTTCAGCCCGACGGACGCCATGCCGCTCACCCGCCAAGCCAAGGCGTTGATGGCCGCCGAGTCCTGCCTGTCGGCCGTCACCGTGCTGCTCGTCGCGGCGCGCGCCGTGAACATCCTCGTCTAGCAGCCGGTACGGGGAGGCAGGTCGTCCGGCACGTCGGCGAGGTCGACGAAGCGGGCTGCGAAGTCGGCGAACCGCTCTACGTCGGCGGCATTCGAGGCGAGCCCCAGCGAGGCTCGGACTGCGCCGCCGGTGGGGAGTCCGATCGCGCGGACGTAGTCGTCGAGGGTCATGCCGTCGCCGAACTCGCCGCCGACGAGTGTCTCGCGGGCGATCGTGAATGCGACCTCGCCGGCGCCGGGGTTGCAGAAGCAGCCGGTGCGCAGCGAGATCGAATGCTCGCGTGAGAGGCGGTCGACGTAGCGCTCGTCGACGAGGCGCCCGTCGGGATGGAGGAAGTTGAAGGCGAACGTCGCCCCGCGCTCCTCCATCGTCGCTGGCCCGTAGACGACTGCGGCCGGCGCTCCGTCGTGGTGTCGCACCGTTGTCAGGACGTCGAGCAACCGTGCGCCGAGTGCCTGGACGTGGTCGTGGATCGCGTCGATGCCGGCCCGGTCGAGGAGGCGCAGCCCGATCTCCACGGCGGGCAGGTTGAGGAAGTTGACGGTTCCGTCCTCGAAGTGCGCGGCGCCGGGGGCGGATTGGTACCACTCGCGCTGCACGAAGGCGGCCACGATCGTCCCTCCCGAGAACCACGGCCGTTCGAGCGTGGCCAGCGTGTCGCGGCGTGCGATCAGTGCGCCGACGCCGGTCGGCCAGCCGAACATCTTGTAGAAGGACAGCACGACGAAGTCGGGCTTGTGACGGGACAGGTCGAGCCGGTTGGTGGGGACGAACGCTGCAGCATCGAGCAGGACGTCCCATCCGTGCTCGTGCGCCTCGTCGATCCAATCGAGCGGATGGAGGACGCCGGAGAAGTTCGACTGCGCCGGGTAGGCGAACAGGTTGTGGTGCTCGCCGCCGACGTCGGTCAGGTAGCGCGGCAGCAACGACGCGTCGACGCGCAGGTCGGGCGGAACGCTCGGCACGTAGGTAGTGTCGGCGCCGCGCGCGCGGGCGAACTCGCGGATGCCGTTGACGGAGTTGTGGTTGTCGAACGTGAGCAGGAAGCGGTCGCCGCGCGTGAACGGGTACGCCTCACCCACAAGGCGAAGCGCGCCCGTTGCGTTCGGCGTGAAGATCGCCTCGTACTCCGAGGGGTCGGCTCCGAAGAACGCGAGGACGGCTGAGCGGGCTTGCTCGACGAGCTCCGTCATCGACGCCGACGTCGGGTTGGCCGAGTGCGGGTTCCCGAAGACGTTCCCCTGCAGCAGCGCCATGTGCTCGTCGAGCTGCGACTGCGCGTAGACGCCGGCCCCCGTGTAGTCCAGATAGACCTGCCCGCACGCGTCGAGCCGCGAGAACTCGGTCTGCCGGAGATCTGCGATCCGCGTGGGGGAGGCGGCGCGCGTCATCACACGAGGATCGTAGAGCGCCCGGGGGGAGGCATGACTAAGCTATACAGTTACACAACTGATCTGTGGTATAGTAGTGCGCATGAGTCTTCCCCACCCGCTTCCGGATGAGCTGGCAGAGCTGATCGCACGCCGCTTCCGGGTGATCGGCGAGCCGACTCGCATTCGGCTCCTCGACCACCTGCGTGACGGCGAGCGTTCCGTGAGCGAGCTCGTCGATCTCGTCGGCGCTGGGCAGCAGAACGTCTCGAAGCACCTGAGCGTTCTCGCCGACGCCGGGGTCATCGCGAGGCGGAAGGAAGGCAACCACGTCAACTACCGGATCGTCGACGACGGCGTGCTCGGGCTCTGCGAAGGGGCCTGCGGCTCGCTCGAGCAGCAGTTCCAGACGCTCGTCTCGCTCGTCGGCGGCGCGGTGTAGGAGGTCGAGATGCACAAGAACATGACCCTCATCGATCGTCGGGTGCGCGCGTTCGTCATTGCACCGCTCGCGATCGTGTTCGCGATCGTCTTCGGAGTGGGCTCGGTCGGCGGCGTGCTGCTGCTGATCCTCGCCGGCGCGATGCTCGCCACGAGCGCCGCAGCTTTCTGTCCGCTGTACACGATCGGCCGCAAGGCGCTACCCCACCGACTCTAAAGGAGCGAATGAAGATGGACGTGACCACCGAGAACTTCGAGCGCGACGTCATCGAGCGCTCGCGCGAGCTGCCCGTCGTCGTCGACTTCTGGGCGGCCTGGTGCGGGCCCTGCCGCGCGCTCGGCCCCGCGATCGAGAGCGAGGTCGAGAAGCGGGCCGGGCAGATCGAGCTCGTGAAGCTGGACGTCGACGCCGAGCCGGAGATCGCCGGCCGCTACGGGATCCAGAGCATCCCGACCGTCGCCGTCTTCCGCGACGGCGAGCCGGTCTCCGGCTTCGTCGGCGCCTACCCCGCGTCGACGATCGGCCGCTTCTTCGACGAGCAGGTGCTCGGCGAGACGGCCGGGGTCGGCGCATGAGCCGCGTGCCGGGTATGACGGCGCGCCCGGTCGTCGAGCACACTCACCGCGTGCTCGTCTTCACGACCCCGACCTGTCCCTGGTGCGTCCGAGCCAAGCAGTACCTGCGCCAGCGCAACGTCAAGTTCCGCGAGGTCGACGTCTCCCGCGACGCCGCCGCGGCTCGTGACCTCGTTCGGCGGACGGGGCAGATGGGCGTCCCGGTCGTCGAGATCGACGGCCGCCCGATCGTCGGCTTCGACAAGCAGCAAATCAACCGCCTGCTCGGGCTCGCAGCGTGAGCGGCAGGCAGAACAGGAGACGAAGATGAACGACGAGGTCCAGCCGCTCGGCAGCCGTGTGCTCGTGCGGGTGCTCGAGGAGCCGACCACGACCGCGAGTGGCATCGTCCTGCCCGACACGGCGAAGGAGAAGCCCCAGCGCGGCGAGGTCGTGGCCGTAGGCGACGACGACGAGCTGATCAAGGTCGGGCCCGGCGATGTCGTGCTCTACCCGAAGTACGCCGGCAGCGAGATCGCACTCGACGGCGACGAGCACCTGATCCTGGAAGCAACCGATCTGCTGGCGGTGGTCCGCACGGCCGCCGTTGCAGCCTGAGGAGCCGAGATGGCCAAGGAATATCGCTTTCCGGTCGACATCGCGTGGGACGGCGGACGCCGCACGACGGCACGCGTCGACGGCAAGCAGCCGCTGCGGATCGCCACGCCGCCCGAGTTCAAGGGGACGGACCCCGATCTGTGGAGCCCCGAGGACGCGTTCGTCACAGCGGCCGGCTCCTGCCTCGCGGTCACG
>DATLQV010000029.1:0-8316 GCA_035534955.1 Gaiellaceae bacterium | reverse complement strand
ACCTCGTCGCCTCGATCCGCAGCTGGATCACCAATTGGAACGACAACCCGCAGCCGTTCGTCTGGCACAAGACCGCAGACGAGATCCTCGACAGCCTCGCCTCCTACTGCCAGCGAATCAATAACTCAGGTCACTAGGCGGGCAGTGTCTCGTTCTCAGCGGTACCGGCTTCGGCCCGCCGTGCGTCCACATTTCCGTACGCGATGTCCACGAGCTCCTCGAGCACGTGGAGCGAGTCCGCAAGCATGAGCCGGCCGCGACGAGCGAGGAAGCCGATGACGACGCCGACCGCCACATAACACGCAAGCCGGACTACCGCCGAGCCATGACCGAGATCCGCCCACGCCAATCCTCCCCTGTCGTGGATTCCGAGCTCGTACAGGAAGAGCGCACACCCACCGGCGAGCGCGCCGACAGACGGGCTCGTGGCGGCCGCCGCCAGAACCACCGGCAGGTAAAAGCCTTGACCGATGCCGAGCCCCGCGCGCCCGTACGCAGCGAGGATGGCAAAGACGCCTACGAAGGTAACCGCCGAGATCAGCAGAAGACGCTGCGGAATCGTGATCAACGCGAGTTGCCGAGGCACGAGAGTTCTACTGTGCCACGAGAGTCGCTTTCGCGCGAGCAAAAATCGGCCTCCGATGTGGGCCGCTTGCCTACGCTGTCATCCCGCGACGAGCCGGTCGGCAAGCGTGTCCCGCAGTGCGCCGAGGGACGGGATGCGGCCGGCGAACACGATCTGGTCGTCGATCGCGAGTGCCGGCGTCGCCATGACACCGAGCGCGGCCATCGCGGCGTAGTCGGTGACCTTTTCCACCTCCTCGCTGCGGTCGAGCTCGGCCAGGGCCTGGCTGGTGAGGGCGGCGAGTCGCTGGCAGTTCGCGCAGCCCGACCCGAGGACCTTGACTGTGTGCATGTGTGTTGCTCCTTCCATCACAGGACGGCGTTGAACAGGAAGCCGATGGCGACGATGCCGGTGGCGACGATGCCGGCGTAAATCGCGAGCAGCCTGGGCTTGAGCACGCGGCGGAGCAAGATCATCTCGGGCAGCGAGAGCGCAACGATGCTCATCATCAGCGCGAGCGAGGTGCCCATCGCCATCCCCTTGGCATGCAGAGCCTCGATCAGCGGCAACGTGCCGGCGGCGTTGGAATAGAAGGGGAGGCCGAGAATGACGGCGACCGGGACGGCGAGCGGGTTGCCGGGACCCGCGACACGGGTGAAGAAGTCGGTCGGCAGCCAGCCGTGGATGGCTGCGCCGAGCGCGATCCCGACCAGCAGGTACGGCCACACGCGGCCGACGATCGCCTTCACTTCCTCCACGCCGAGCTCGATCCGCTGCGACCAGGTCGGCTGGAGCTCATCTCCACCGGCGAGCGGCGCGACTGCAGCCGCTTCGAGGATCATCGGTTCGATGTAGCGCTCCAGCCGCATGTGGCCGAGCACGAAACCGGCGACGATGGCGAGCACCAACCCGGCGCCTATGTAGAGGGCGGCGACTTCGAACCCGAACATCCCATACAGCAGCACGACCGCGACCTCGTTCACGAGAGGGCTCGCGATCAGGAACGAGAGCGTCACGCCGAGCGGGATGCCGACCGCAACGAAGCCGATGAATGCCGGCACGGCGCTGCAGGAGCAGAACGGCGTTGCCACGCCGAGACCGGCAGCGAGCACATTGCCGACGCCCTCGCGCTTGCCGCCGAGCATGGCGCGGGTGCGCTCGATCGAGAGAAAGCTGCGGAGGATGCGAACGACGAAGATGATCCCGACCAGCAGCAGCAGGATCTTCGTCGTGTCGAACAAGAAGAAGTGGACTGCGTCCGCCCAACGCGTTCCGCGCGGCAACCCCGCGAGCGTGTAGACGGCCCAGTTCCAGAACGGCCCCAGCGCGATGTAGAGACCGGCCGCGACGCCCGCCGCGGCCACGAACGACAGTGGAACGCGCAGACTGCGGAGAGGGGTGGGAGCTTCGAGGGTGCTCACGCCGCCCGCCCTGACAGGGAAAGCGAATCGGCGACGCGAACGAGCGCGTCGTGGTCGATGGTGACCTCGAGCCGCCGTCCCGCCTTGCACGTGTGAATGAGCCCGGCCTCGCGCAGCACCTTCAGGTGATGGGAGAGCAGCGGTGCCGAGAGACCGAGCCGCTCGCGCAGGTCGCAGGCGCAGGCGTCCTCACGGAGGAGCTCGTCGACGAGCGCCAGCCGCACCGGCTCGGCGAGGGCCCGCAACGCGCTTAGACGGTCTGGGAGAGGCTGCCTGTCCCGCAACGAGCGCTTCCCTTCAATCGCAGTTGAACTTCAACCTCCATTGAAGGGTCCGACGGGCGCCGCGGCATCCGGTACACCCACGACTGCGCGACGTGGAAACCACTGAGCGCCGCAAGGCCGTGCCGGTCGCCGCCGCCATTGCAACGCCATCGAGCGAAGGCGGCGCGGAATGCGGATAATCGGCGTCGCGCTTGTGCTGCTCGTCGTCTACATCGCCGGCCGGTCCGCGCTCGTCACCGGGAAGCGAGAGACCGGCGTGATCGAGGGGCTGCCCGCGGCAGCGTTCATGCTCCGGCACGCCGTGCACGAGACGAGCGGGTAGCCGGTGTCCTGGTGGGCGTGGCTTCTGATCGGTCTCGGCGTAACGCTCGCGCTGTACGCCGTCTTCGTCGCCTGGCTCGTTCTCGTCGGCCGCGGCGGCGACGCTCGCGCGCTCGCGACGTTCATCCCCGACTGCGTCGTTCTCGTCACCCGGCTCGCACGCGACCCGCGCGTCCCGCGCCGCCGCAAGCTGCTGCTGCTCGGCCTGGTCGTCTATCTCGCCTCGCCGCTCGATCTCGTTCCCGACTTCATCCCCGTGGCGGGGCAGCTGGACGACGCGATCGTCGTCGCCCTCGTCCTGCGCCACGTCGTTCGAGCCGGAGGCGAACCGCTGATCCGCGAGCTGTGGCCGGGACCCGAGCGATCGCTCGCGCTGATCCTCCAGCTCGCCCGGCGATCCTGACCCTCGCCGGGCAGACGTCGCCCTCGGCTCAGGTGTCCGTGTCCGCTATGTGCTCGAGATCGATCTCGGCGTTGCGCACCGTGCGCCAGGACTCCCACGTGATGCGGAGGATCACGAGCGTGATCACAAGACCGATCACCGGATCGGCGACGTTGAGCCCGAGCCCGACCACCGCGGCACTCGCGAGAACGCCGAGGCTGACGAACCCATCGACGCGCGCATGGTTGCCATCCGCCACGAGCGCCGCACTCTGGAGGCGGCGGCCTGCTCCCAGCCGAACCTGAGCGGCGATCTCGTTCCCGACGAACCCGATCACCCCCGCCGCCGCCAGCAGCCACAGATGAGACAGCGCGCGCGGGTGAATGAACCGGTCGATCGTCTGCCCCAGCGCGACAAGCGCACTTATGAAGATGGCGAGCACGACCGCCAGTCCGGCGATCCGCTCGCCCCGCAGGCTGCGGAAGAAGAACGCCAACCCGAGGGGAATCGCCGTCAGCGCATCGCCGAAGTTGTGAATCAGGTCCGCGAGCAACGCGACGCTGAACGTGCGCGAATAGATGAACGCCTGCGCGACCGCGGTCGCCGTGAGAATCGCAAGGCTCCACGAGACCGCCCGGATGCCGGCGCGAGACCGGAGAATCGACCGATCCACCAGGCCGTGCGAGTGCCCGTGCTCGTGCTCGTGCTCGTGCTCGTGATGGTGATCTGCGAGGTCAAGCTCGGCGTGCTCCTCGGCGTGGTCGCGTAGGTGGGTCACGCCTCAAAACGCTAACGGGTCGAGACACGCCGAACGCCGCCGCGCGACCGGACGAGCGGGTAGCACGCGAACCCGATCGCGAGCGCGACGAGGTGACCCCAGTACGTGAAGTTCTGACTCAGAGCGAGGCTCGTGCCCGCGAACGCGATCAGCGCGCCGGCATAGATCAGCCGGCGCCGTCCAGACAGCCGGTACGTGAGGACGGCGGCGACCGCCGCAAAACCGTAACTCGCGCCGACGTCGCGCGCGTTCGTGACGGACGACTCGACCATGTCCGCGTGCAGCGCCACCCAGAGCCCGGCCGCGGTGATCAGGGTCGCGCCGACGTGACCGAGGACGAACACGAGCACCGTTCGTGCCGTCCCGATCCAGCGCTCGACCGCAGCGGCGAAGACACTCAGCAAGACGACCCATGCAAGCCACTCGGACAGGCTTCCGACCCAGAACGCGCTCGAGAGCAGCACCCGAAGCGGGTCGTGCGCCAGGTGGTGAAGATTCGTGCTGCGCTCCAACAGAAGTGCGTCGGCGATGCGGCTACTCGACGTCTGCAGGATCCAGGACGTCAGGAAGAGCACGGCGAGATAGACGTACGTCGCCGGCGCAGATCGGACGTACGCGATGGCGAGCGGCCGCCATGTCCGCCACCGGGACCGCACCGGATCGACCAGGCGCCAGCGTTCAGAGAGCAGCAGCCGGTCGACCCCGGCCGCGGCGACGATCAGGAGAAACGGGAGCATCGCCCCTTAGTCCAGCAGCTACGCCGGGTGTGAATGGGACTCGCCCACCGCTACGGGCGACGATCGGCGTCGAGCATCGGGAGACGACGCCTGCGGCAGCCTCACGGTGAAGGTCGAGCCGTGGCCCGGTTCGGTCGAGACGGCAACCGTTCCATCGTGGGCACGTACGAGCTCGCGTACCACGGCCAGGCCGATGCCGCTCCCCGACGTCGTCTTTCCGTTCGCTCCGCGCCAGTAGCGGTCGAACACGTGGTCCACGTCTTCCGGCACGATTCCGACGCCGGTGTCGACGACACGCAGTTCGGCGACGCCGTCGGAGCACGAGACGCCGACGGCGACGCTCCCGCCGGCCGGGGTGAACTTGAGCGCGTTGATGAGGAGGTTGCGAACGACCTGCATTAGGCGATGCTCGTCGCCGTTGACGGGCGCAGGTTCGGCGTTTGTCTCGAGCTCGATCTCTGCTGTCTCGAACTGCGGGCGCACGAGTGCGACAGCTTCTTCGACCACAGCGCCGAGGTCGACGCGCGACCGCTCGAGCCGCAGTCCCGCTGCCTCGGCAGAGGCAAGGGTCTCGAGATCGTCGATCACCCTGCCGAGACGCAGCGCCTCGTCGTGCAGCGACGACAGCTGCTCAGGCGACGCAGGCGTGACCCCGTCGATCATCGCCTCGCACTGGGCGGTGAGGATGGTCACCGGTGTTCGCAGTTCGTGCGCGACGTCGGCTGTGAGCGCGCGGCGAAGCTCGTCTTCTCGCTCGAGGGTGGCGGCCATCGCGTCGACCGCCGCTGCGAGCTCTCCCAGTTCGCCGGGCGCCCGCTGCAGGTTCGCGCGCGCACTGCGGTCGCCGCGGCCGAGTCGCTGAACCGCCACGATCAGACGCCGAATCGGTCGCGTGATGCCGTCGGCGACGAGGAAGCCGACCACGAGCGCAAGGACGACAGCCGCGAGGACGCCGTAGACGGTGGTGCGCGTGAGCGCGTCACGAAGCTGACGTTCCGCCGGCGGCAGCGCGTTCTTCGGGAACCGGAGGCTCACACTGCCGACCGTGCCCCCGTCCACGACGACCGGACGTGTCTGGGCGGCACCGAACGCGGCACCGAGTTGCGCCGTCCCCGGGCCGCGCGTGCCGGTCCCTCCAGGCGGCCCCATCCCGCGGCCACCCTGGAAGACCAGTGATCCGCCGGCGTCGCGCACCTCCATGACGGCGCCGGCACTGACTGCGATCGCGCGCGCAGGACGGAGATCGGCGAGCGTCCAGCGGCCGGCACCACGGTAGGCGGCGGCGACGGCGGCGACGACGTCGGCAGACGTCGCCTGCTGCTGCCGCCGGACGAGTTGGTTGACGTCGGACCGCGCGGACCAGAGGGTGAGAGCCGCGAAGGCGGCGGTCGCGACGGCTGCGACAGCGACGAACGCTCCGAGCAGCCGGAGTCGCAGCGACGCGCGTGAGCGGTGCTCAGCCATCGCGTGCCAGGCCGAGGCGGTATCCGCCCGCGAGGACCGTGAGCACGATCTCGGGAACATGGGGATCGCGCTCGATCTTGCGGCGCAGGTTCTTGATGTGCGAATCGATCGTGCGCTCGTACCCTTCGAACTCGTAGCCGCGGACGCGGTTGATCAGCTCGTAGCGTGAGTACACGCGCCCCGGGACTCGCGAGAGCGCGGTGAGCAACCCGAACTCGGTCGGAGTGAGCGACACCGGCGCGCCGCCGACACGCACGTCACGGCGCGCCTCGTCGACGACGAGGCGACCATCACCGAAGGACGCCACCGCTCCGGCGTCGACCGTTTCGCCCGCGCGGCGTAGAATCGCCTTCGTCCGCAAGACGAGCTCGCGTGGGCTGAACGGCTTTGTCAGATAGTCGTCAGCACCGACCTCGAGCCCATGTATCCGATCCTCCTCCGATGCTTTCGCCGTCAGCATGAGGATCGGCACGCTCGAGAAGCTGCGCACCTCGCGTGCCACCTCCTCGCCCGGAACATCGGGGAGTCGTAGATCGAGGATCAGCAAGTCGGGATCGGCCCCGCGTGCGAGCGCAATGGCCTCGGCGCCCGACTCTGTCGTCAGGACGCCGAGGCCTTCGCGCTCGAGGTAGCCGCGCACCAGCTCGCGGATCTTCCGCTCGTCCTCGACGACGAGGACGGTGGCGGCGCGGCCGGCCACGTCAGCGCCTGCCTCCGCAGACGCCGAGGCCGAGGCCCATGCCCTGGCCGGAGCCGCGGCCGAGCCCCATCCCCATGCCGGCACCGCGGCCCCTCATCGGCCCGGTGGCCGTGCGGTTGATCGCCGTCGCCACGTGTGCCCGGAAGTTCGCCAGGGCCTGCGTGGCCTGCGCCGACGTGATGCGCCCGGCGGAGACGGCCTTGTCGAGGTTCGCCTTGAACGCCGCGACGAGCGCCTGCTCGAGGCCGGCTACGGTCTTGCCGTGGTCGACCGCGATCTGGGCGAGCGACTTGCCGCTGTGGCGGGCGGTCGCGAGCGCCGTCTCGCTGATGCCGATGTACTCGGCGGCCGCGTCCATGACGACGCCGCCTGCCATGACTCCGTAGCCGACACCGTGGGTCTGGTGCAGAGCGGCCGCGCGGGGCGTGGCCGCCCTCGGGCCGGCTGCGAGTGCCGCGCCCGCGAGCGCGAGCACCGCGATGCCCGCGGTCGCTGCGATGAGGATGTGCTTCATGTTCATGGTGAGCTCCTTTTGGATGGACGACATGCGCCCATAGAACTCCTCGCGGGCGGAGCTGCCGTGGAGCCGGTGTGGAGGCGAGATGGAGTCGACATCGCGCGCCGTCACGACTCCTGCTGGTCATCGAGTGGGCGCGCCGCCCGCACGAGCGTGTCGAGGGCGTGCCGCTCGCCGTCCGGTGTCTGGACGTCCCGCGTCACGACGTCGGCGCGCTCGATCACGAGCCCAGAGTCGCGTAGGTCGCCGACGACGTTGTCGGACGAATAGAGCACGCTCGCGTCTTGGGGGCCGCCGTAGCCGCGCTCGAGGTTGCTGCTGTCGTGGGCGACGACGAGGAGCGTTCCGCCGCTCGCAACCGCATCGGCCGCTCGTCGCAACACGGGCGTCCGGACACCCTCCGGCACCTGGAGGTAGAAGGCGATCACGAGGTCGAACGCGTGGCGCGACGGCTCGAAATCGAGAAGGTCAGCGTGAACCCATTGCGCGTCGACGCCGCGGGCAGCGGCGAGTGCGCGCGCTTTTTCGAGCGCGACGTCGGAGAAGTCGACGCCGACCACCTCCCACCCACGCTCGGCGAGCCAGACCGCATTGCGGCCCTCGCCGCAAGCGAGGTCGAGGGCGCGGCCCGGTCGGAGGTGCTCCGTCTCGGCGACGAGGAAGCGATTCGGCTGCGCGGTCCAGAGCAACTCCGAGCCGGCATAGCGGCGGTTCCACTCCTCGCGTCCCATCACGCGGTCACGGCCCTAACCGGCTCCGGCGCCGCCGTCACGCGCACGGTCGTGCGCACGGGAAGGTCGAGGGAGACCGAGACGAGACAGCCCTCCTCCGCCTTCGCCACGAGCGCATGCCCAGCGTCCTCGAAGCCGCTCTCGGTCTCGAGGTCGACGGACTGCTCGATCTCGACGAAGCCGAATCGGCCGTCAGAGCGGCGCCCGACGACGCCTTCGGCGTGGACAGCGAGGTTCCGGAGTGGGAGCGCTTCGCGCTCGGCGAGCGCGACGATCGTGACCGCGAGGCAGGAGCCGGCCGCTGTGACGAACGCGTCCTCGGGGCTCCACAGATCGGGGTCCGTCCCCTTGAACTCGGGCGGCGTGGCGATCCGCAGCGGCTGCTTGCCGTCGACGCGTGCCGTCGTGCGGCGTCC
>DATLQV010000028.1:0-2309 GCA_035534955.1 Gaiellaceae bacterium | reverse complement strand
AGCCTCCGCCGGAGGACGAGCCAGAGCGACCACTCCCGCCCGACGACGAGCCGACGCTGGATGACGAGCTCTCTGAGGAGCCTCCACTCGAAGACGCGCCCGCCGAGCCTTCCGGGCAGGCAAGCGTCGCTACCCTCGTAACCGTCGGCGTGGAGACGTTGCCGGCAGCGTCAAACGCCGCCACCTGCACGTCGTAGGTCGTGCCGCAGGCGAGGCCGGTGATGACGGAGATCGTCGAAGCAGTGCTCGCGACTCCGGACGCCCCGTACCGGACGGTGTAGCCGACGACGGCGACATTGTCGCTCGACGGCTGCCAAGCGACGGTGAGGCTGTCACGCGTGTTCGCCGTGAGGGTCAGGCTACTCGGGGCCGTCGGCGGGGTCGTGTCCGAAGGTGGCAGGCTGGCGGCTGTCTTCGACGGCGTCTTCAGGGCTCTCTCGAGCACGCCGAGGTACTCAGTCAGCGCTTCGAGCCCGCCTTTGCCACTCGGAGATACAACGAGCTCGAGTAACTCGCTCTCATGCACGAGCGCGATGGCTGTCTGCCATTGAGCGGCGACGAAGGGCATGCGAAGGGCGGAGAACGTGAAGACATGCCCGTTTGCCCCGTACACCGGAAGCTTAGCGACGAACGTCGGCCCGCCAACGCGTAAGAGTGAGGCGCCGTTTATGTCTGCACCAATGAACGCACCCGTCAGCGTCGGGGAGAGCTTCGCACCGAGGCCGAGGCCCGTGCCGAGCGCGTGAATGTGGTTGTTCCTCGCCATCCTGATGAGACGGTGGCGCTGCGATCCTGTGACCGAGCTGGCAAGCACGAGCGTGTTGATGCCAGATCCGTGCATCTGCACGAGAGCCTTGTTGCCGATCTTGGGAGCGAGTGCGCTGTCGACATAGACGCCCCACAACTCCTGAGCAGGACGCGCCGCCTGCGAGGCGGCTGGAATAACCGTCCGCGCTCGCGCGTCGCCCGCGGCTGTTCCCGAGACCACGAGGCAGCAGACGCCGGCGAGGGCGGCAAGCAGGGGTATTCGAGTGAAGAGTGCGGCGCTCCACATACTCCTGTTTGATCGGTAACGCGGCAGCGCTCCTTCTCACCCGATCGAGTGACTCTCCTGGATTCGAGTGAATGTGCTGGCCCGAACGGACGACGCGTCTTAGAGTTTGAACCAGTGTCGAGCGCGAGCGCGCCGGCGACGTCTCGCCGGTTCTCAATCCGACTAAGAGCCTATTCCGGTAGGGGCTCCCAGTCGGTTGCTCGCCAGGTGATCAGGCCGCAGGCGAGGTGGAGCATGGCGAGGTAGGTGTCGGCGCGTTTCTCCCAGCGGGTGAGGATGCGTCGGAAGCGGTTGAGCCAGGAGTGGGTGCGTTCGACGACCCAGCGGCGGGCGCGGAAGCCGGCCTCGCGTTTGATCGCTTGCGCTTCCTCGCCGCGGCCGCGGATGTGGGCGGTGAACGCGAACTCCTCGCACAGGTCGCGCACCTCGTTGTAGTCGTAGCCGCGATCCAGACACAGTCCCTGCGGCCGCTTGCGTGTCGGCTTCGGCCGCTTGATCGGGATCGACTCGATCGTGGCGCGGCCCAGCTTGAAGTCGTTTAGGTTCGCGCCCGCCGGCGCGATTCCGATCGGGACGCCCTTACCCTCGGTGAGGAGCGATCGTTTCGCCCCTTTTTAGCTCTGTCAGTGGGATTGGGTCCGGTCAGCTCGCCACCGAGCGGCGCCTTGCCGAGCGCGCCGTCCATCGCCAGCCACTCCCACTCGATCCCGTGCTTGTTGTCGTAGGCGAGCAGCCCTTGCCGCCAGAACTCGAGGAACACGCCCGCCTCGGCCCACTCGCGAAAACGCCGATACGCCGACGAGCAACTGCAGATCCCGGTCGCGCTCAACGCGTTCCACTGCATCCCCGTGCGCAACACCAGCAGGATCGCGTTCATCGCGTCCCGGTCCGAAACGCGCGGCCGGTGACAACCCAGCGGATGCGACGGCGGCTCCGGCAGCAGCGGCTCTATCCGCGCCCACACCCGGTCCGGGATCCGCCAGCCGTCGTCTTTGACCACGAGACCCATCACACCCTCCCTCGTTGATTCCAGCAACGAGGTCGGACTTCGCTACCGCGGCCCGGGTCCCTGCCTACCGAAATAGGCTCTAAGCGGCAAAGCCGCTCAGCCTCTTTATGGTCGGCGTCGCAAGCGACGCCTTAGGACCGGCTGAGCCGGACCGGTGAGCGTCGCGCGGCCGCCCTCGAGGCGCACGCGCAGATCGCCACCCGGAAAGTGCACGACGACGTCGCCCTCGCCATGCGTCGCGGCCGC
>DATLQV010000027.1:0-29296 GCA_035534955.1 Gaiellaceae bacterium | reverse complement strand
ACGGCGATCGAGGGTAATTCCGCCGAGATTGAGCGCGTGTTACGGCAGGGCGGCGATGATCTCGGCGAGCTCGGGGAAGCGGTGCTCGCGCTGCTTCGAGAACACGAGTGTGCCGTCGACGAAGACGTCGTACTGGCTCTCGTCCCCGGGCGCCATCTCGGCCGTGTGCGGGGTTCCGTTGAGCTCGGCCACGAGACTCGCGGCCCGTTCGTCGTACCCGCTTCAGACGGGGCAGTAGAGGATGCGCACGTGCGCCATGAGCGCGACTTTAGCTGCCACTCAGTCCGTGAGTCGGTCAGATCGTCTTGAACTGCTCGAACGGCTGGCGGCAGCTCTCGCACCAGCGGATCGAGCGGCACGGCGTCGGGCCGAAGATGTTCTCGAGCCGCGTCTCGGTCGAGCCGCAGTAAGGGCAGCGAAACGCCTTCGCCTGCAGCTGGACGAGGGTCGGCGTGCCCGAGGAGCGGGGCGGCGGCGGCGCAAAGCCCGCCTCGCGCAGCTTCTCGCGGCCGGCGGGCGAGATCCGGTCGGTCGACCAGGAGTCGTCCTGGATCACGCGCACGTCTGGCTCGCCACCGAGCTCGGTCACCTTCGCCTCGAGCGCTCGCTTCATCACCTCGAGCGCTGGGCAGCCGAGAAAGGTCGGCGTGAACTCGACGCGCACGCGCTTCCCGTCGAGGCTGACGGCACGGATCACGCCCAGGTCGACCAGCGAGATGACCGGGATCTCGGGGTCGGGGATCTCGTCGAACGCCGCCCAGACGGCCTCGGCGCTCACCAACTGGCACCCGGCTGTGAGCGCCGCACCTCGGTCATCTGGTCGTGGAGCGCGCTGAGGTCGGGCGTGTGCGCCCCGCGTTCGACTGTTTGCAACAGACTGGTACTTGCCCGCCCGACCCGGCGCGCGAGCTCGTCGCGGAGCTCCGGCTCCAGCACCCCGAGCGCGTAGGGCCACAGCTCGTCCACCGCAGCGTTGAAGCGCGGCTCGTCGTGCAGGCGTGCGGCCCACAGCTCCGCGTGCATGCGGTGGTAGACCTCCTCGCGGTCGATCTTCGCGGCGAGGCCGGCCAGCTCTGCGTCGCCGGAGCCCATCAGCGCGGCGATGCGCACGCGGTCGGCCTCTTCGTAGAGGTAGCGGCGCGCGATCGTGTGCGCCCACTCGAGCAGATGCAGCTCGACGAGTGGCGCGCACCGGTACTCGTCGGGCGCCCGGTCGAACGCGAGCGCATCGGCGTCGGTCCCGAGCTCCTGCGCTGCGAGCTCGTAGAGCGCGCGTGCGTGCCCGATCTCGTTCTGGGCGATCGACGAGAATGCGACGTCCTCCTCGAGCGTCGGCGCGATTCCCGTCCACTCGGAGTCGCGCCAGCCGACGATCAGCTCGTCGTCAGCGACCTGAAGAAGCTGTATGGCCCGCGCGTTCACGTGCCTCCTTCAGCCGCGACTTGATCGAGTAGCCGTCGACGCGGCGGTACTTGAGGTCGAACTCGTCGGCCCACTCGGTGACCTGGTGCACGGCCTCGCGGGGGACGAGCCAGAGCGCCTCCGACTCGCCGCGCCGGCCGTACTGCTCGCGCGCCCACGCATCGGCGAAGGCGGCATCGGGCGCGACGATCGAGCCCGCGTGCGTGAACGGCTGCCCCTTCCGCTCTTGCCGGAACACCTCGAAGACGGTCATGCGGCGAGCACCATGACGAAGGTCATGCAGCAAGCAGATGGTCGCGGACCCACTGCTCCTGCTGAAGGAAGCGGGCGCGGAAGGCGAGCCGCTCCTGCGACCGGGGCCCGTGGCCGGTGACGACCGAGCGGAGCTCGTCCCAGTCGGGCTCCGAGTAGGTCCAGACGCCGTCGTCTCCTCGGCACAGGTTCGGGTCGGGCACGGTCAGGCCGAGCTCCCAGATCTGCGGCGCGTACCCCTCGAGGAACTGCTGGCGCGCCTCCTCGTTGCCTTGCGACTTGATCCGCCAGATCCACATCGGGTCCTCGTCGCGCGCGATCGGGTTGCCGTGGAACTGCATCAGCGGCCCCCACCAGCGATTGAGCGCCTCCTGCACGAGCTCGCGCTGCCCGTCGGTGCCGGTCATCATCGTGAGGATCACGTCGCGCCCGTGCAGGATGTGGAACGACTCCTCCCAGCAGATCTTCTTCATGATCCGCGCGTAGGGCGCGTACGAGCACTTCAGGAGCGCCTTCTGCGAGATGATCGCCGCCGCGTCGACGAGCCACGCGATCACCCCCACGTCCCCCCACGATCGAGTCGGGTAGTGGAAGACGTTGTGGAACTTCGCCTTGCCGGAGAGCAGGTCGGCGAACATCTCCTCGCGCGGCTTGCCGAGGTCTTCGGCGATCCGGTAGATCAGCTGCGCGTGACCGACCTCGTCCTGCACCTTCGCCGTCAGCGCGAGCTTGCGTTGCAGCGTCGGTGCCCTGAGGATCCACTCGCGTTCGGGCAGGACCCCCATCAGCTCGGAGTTCGCGTGCATCTCGATGAACTTGATCAGCCTCTGGCGGTACTCGTCCGGCAGCCAGTCGGTCGCCTCGACCTGCCCGCCGTCCTGGACGTACGCCAGGAACTCCTGGGTCCGAGTGTCCATTTCGCCTGTCAGCCTACCGATCGTTAGGCTGAAAACGCCAGATGTCGACGAGGCGTGCGGAGCTCACCCGGATCGCTGCGCGGCTCTTCGCGGAGCGCGGCTACCAGGGCACGTCGCTCGCCGACCTGGCCGAGGCGCTCGGGGTGCAGAAGCCGTCGCTCTACTACCACATCGCCTCGAAGGAGGATCTCCTCTGGGAGGTCGCCTGGGAGGGCGCCGAGGCGTTTCACGCGGCGCTCGACACCGTGCCCGCGCAGGAGACCGTCGGCGAGCGGATCCGGCTCGCGCTCGGCGCCCACCTCGCGGTCGTGGCGGGCCAGCTCGACGTGGCGACGGTCTTCGTGCGCGAGTGGCGTCATCTCGGCGGAGAGCGGCGCGAGCGGTTCGTCGCGGAGCGGCGCCGCTACGAGGAGCGGATCCGCGACCTCTTCCGCGAGGGCGTCGAAGGGGGCGAGCTGCGCACCGACCTCGACGTCGCGACCGCGGCCCTGCTCTTCCTGTCGGCTGCGAACTGGGCCTACACCTGGCTGCGTGAGGACACGGATACGAGCGCGCTCGCAGACCGGCTCTACGCCGCACTGCTCGACGGCATGCGCGGCTACGCGACGCCGGCCTGAGCAGCTCCCAGCGCGAAGCGGCGGCGCACCGTCCAACTTCCGTCCCGCTCGAGCTCCTCGATGAGCACGACCTCGCGGGCGCGGCAGGCGATCGGCAGGCCGACGTCGATCTCGATCGGCGTCACGCTCACGGTCAGGTGCGGGATCACCTCGTCGAACGCGCCCTCGTACGGCGGATAGTCGGGCCAGCGCTCGCTGACGGCGGCCGTGAGGTCGATGAACCGCCACGACGGCTCCGGGTGCAGCCACACGACGTCGCCGAAGTGCTCGATGCGGTCGAGTGTGAAGTCGAAGACGGGAAACGCGGAGACGAGCTCTGCAAGTGCGGTCTCGTCGACCAGCTCCAGCGGTGCGAAGGGGAAGAGGATTGTCACGTGGGCCGGGATCCCGTGCGCCGCCGCCGGGTCGTTGGCGACCTGGACTGCGCTCAGGACGGGCTCGGCCTCGGGCACAGGCACGATCAATGCGGTCCGCCGTGGCATGCTCGACAGCGTGAAGCGAGCGCTCCTGATCGTCAATCCGTACTCGACGCGAGTCACCGGGGCGCAGATCGCCGAGGTCGAGCGCGTTCTGCGTGAGAACGTCGAGCTGCGGACCGAGTTCACCGAGCGGCCGGGGCACGCCACCGAGCTCGCTGCCGCCGCGCCGGCGCTCGAGGTCGACGCGATCCTGGTCTTCTCCGGCGACGGCACCTACAACGAGGCCATGAACGGCGCTGACGGCCGGCTGCCCTTCGGGTTCCTGCCCGGCGGCGGGACGAGTGTCCTGCCGCGTGCGCTCGGGCTGCCGCGCGATCCCGTGGCCGCCGCGCAGCAGGTCGGCATGGCGCTCGCCACCGGGCGGCTGCGGCGGATCTCGCTCGGTGCGGTCAACGGCCGGCGCTTCTGCTTCTCCGCCGGGCTTGGCTTCGACAGCGAGGCGGTGCGCCGGCTCGACGCGCTCGGGCGCGACGCGGCCGGCACGCGCCCCGGCGATCTGGCGTTCTTGCGGATGGTCGGAAAGATGTTGCTCGAGCGGCGGGGGCGCTGGGATGCGCAGCTCGAGATCGAGGGCGTGGGGCGCGCGGCTTTCGTGCTCGTGGCGAATTGCGATCCGTACTCGTACGTGGGATCGGTGCCGCTTCGGATCGCGCCGCAGGCCCGCTTCGAGGACGGCATCGACTTCGTCGCTCCCAAGGCCGTGCGTGCGCGCGACGTGCCCCGTGTGGTGGCATGGATCGTGCGCGGCACCGGCTACGACGCGCGTGTGCTGACCGGTCACGACCTCGACCGCATCGTGGTGCACGCCGACCGGCCCTTGTCGCTCCAGGCCGACGGTGAAGACCTCGGCGACACCGACTCGGTCGTTTTCGAGGCGAATCGCGACGCCGTCTCCGTGCTTGTCCCTTCCGGTGTCGCCGAGCCGGGCCTCAGGTAGCTTCCCGCCTGGCATGGCCTTCACCGACGCCCTGCAGCACGCGGACCTGACCGAGCAGCAACTGCTCGAGCTGTACCGCCGAATGGTGCTCCTGCGAACCTACGACGAGCGCTCGGTCGTGTACCACCGGCAGGGGCGGATCGGCACGTACGCGATCTTCTGGAACCACGAGGCGATTCAGGCCGGAGCGACGTTTGCCCTCACCGGCGACGACTGGATCTTCCCGTCGTACCGCGAGTGTGCGATCGGGCTCGTGCGCGGCATGCCGGTGGAAACGCTGCTCCAGTGGTGGCGCGGCCATCCGTCGGGCTGGTGGAACCCGGCGGAGTGGAACGTCGCGTCGATCTGCGTGCCGATCGCGACCCACGTGCCGCACGCGGCGGGGCTCGCCTGGGGCAAGCAGTTGCGTGGCGAGAACGTCGTCGCGATGGCGTTCTTCGGCGACGGGGCAACGAGCGAGGGCGCCTTCCACGAAGGTGTCAATCTCGCCGCCGTGATGAACGCGCCCGTGGTGTTCGTGTGCAACAACAACCAGTGGGCGATCTCGACGCCGATCGAGGCACAGACTCGCGCGGAGACCCTCGCCGACAAGGCGGCCGGCTACGGCATCCCCGGCGTCCGCGTCGACGGTCTCGACGTGCTTGCCGTCTACGACGCGGCGCGCGAGGCGGTCGAGCGTGCGCGGGCGGGCGGCGGCCCGACGCTGATCGAGGCGGTGCACTACCGCGTCGCGGCGCACGGCACCGCAGACGACCCGACTGCCTATCTCGATCCGGCGCGCGTCGAGGAAGCGCGCGCGCACGAGTGCCTCGGCCGCTACGAGGAGCTGCTGCGCAGCGCCGGCGTCCTGAGCGACGAGCTCGTCGCGTCGATGCGAAGCGACGCGGAGGCGCTGATGCGCGCCGGCATCGCCGCCGCGGAGGCAGCGCCTCCCGGCGATCCGGAGCTGGTCTTTGCCAACGCCTATGTCGACCCGCCCCCCAACCTGCGCCATGGCTGAGCTGACGCTCGTCGAGGCGGTCAACGACGCGCTCCACACGGAGCTCGCGCGTGACGGCAACGTGCTCGTGCTCGGTGAGGACGTCGGCCGCGCGGGCGGCGTCTTCCGTGCGACTGCCGGTCTGCTCGACCGGTTCGGCGCCAACCGCTGTGTCGACATGCCGCTGGCCGAGGCGGGCATGCTAGGCGCCGCCGTCGGGCTCTGCATGGCGGGCTGGCGGCCCGTGTGCGAGATGCAGTACGACGCGTTTTCGTACCCGTGCCTCGACCAGCTGATCACCCACGTCGGCCGCTACCACTGGCGCAGCGGCGGCCGGATGGAGTTCCCGATCACGATCCGCATGCCCTACGGCGGCGGTGTGCGCGCACCCGAGCTGCATGAGGACTCGCCCGAGACGTACTACGTGCACACGCCCGGCATCAAGGTCGCGATTCCCTCCACTCCTGCCGATGCGAAAGGGCTGCTCGCCGCCGCGATCCGTGACCCCGACCCGGTCGTGATCTTCGAGCCGAAGCTCGTCTACCGCACCGCGCGGGGCGAGGTGCCCGCAGGCGACTACATCGTGCCGCTCGGCCGGGCGCGCATCGCACGGGCGGGCACCGACGTGACCCTGATCGCGTACGGGGCGATGGTGGGTGTGTGCGAGCGCACCGCCGACGCCCTCGAGGGCGAGGCGTCCTGCGAGGTCGTCGACATTCGCTCGCTGCGCCCGCTCGACGAGGAGACGATCCTCGCCTCGGTCGCGAAGACCGGGCACGCCGTGATCGTCCACGAAGCGCCGCGCACCGTCGGCTTCGGCGCGGAGCTCGCGGCGCTCCTGGCCGAGAAGGCGATCTTCGACCTCAAGGGACCGGTGCTGCGCGTCACGGGCTTCGACGTCCCGTATCCGCACTGGACGCTCGAGGACGCATATGTTCCGTCGCCCGAGCGGGTTGCCGCCGCGGTGCGCACGCTAGTTTGAGCAGCGTGGCCTACGAGTTCAAGCTTCCGGACCTCGGTGAGGGACTGACCGAGGGCGAGGTGGCACGCTGGCTCGTGGCGGAAGGCGACGAGATCGCCGAGGACCAGCCGCTCGTCGAGATCCAGACCGACAAGACGACGGTCGAGATTCCCTCGCCGGCGGCGGGCATCGTCACGAGCATCCTCGTGGCGGCGGGCGAGGTCGTCCCCGTCGGGACCGTGCTCGTCGTGATCGGCGGCGACGCGAGCGCGCCCGCGCCCTCGGCCGTTTCGGACGTGTCCCGGGGACAGTCCCCGGGACACGTCGAATCGAGACAGGTCGGGCGCGTCCAGGCGACGCCGATCGTGCGGCGCGTCGCCCAGGAGCTCGGCGTCGACCTCGAGTCGATCGCGCCGAGCGGCCCCGGCGGGCGCATCACCGAGGCCGACGTGCGCGCGGCCGCGACGCCGGCCGAGGGTCGGCGCGAGCAGCTGCGCGGCGTGCGCCGCCAGATCGCCGCACATCTCACAGAGGCCCACCGCGAGGTGCCCGCCGTCACCTACGTCGAGGAGTGCGACTTCTCCGGCGTCGACCTCAAGCTGCTGCTTCCGGCCGTGCTGAGAGCGACCGCGTCCGCGCTGCAGGAGTTCCCGGAGCTGAACGCGCGTCTCGAGGGCGACGAGATCGTGTACCTCGACCGCTACGACCTCGGGGTCGCGATCCAGACCGATCAGGGCCTCGTCGTACCGGTCGTCCGGGCGTGCGAGCGCCGCAGCCTCGACGAGTTGCGCGCCGACATCGACGCTCTCGCCGAAAGGGCGCGGGCCGGGAAGCTCGCCCCGGAAGAGCTTCGCGGCTCGACCTTCACGATCACGAGTGCCGGCAAGCTTGGCGGCCTGCTCGTGACCCCGCTCGTCAACCATCCGGAGGTTGGCATCCTCGGGGTGCACCGGATCGCCCCACGCCCGGTCGTGCGCGACGGCGAGATCGTCGTTCGCCGGATGGGGAACATCAGCGTCACCTTCGACCACCGGGTCGTCGACGGCGCGCGCGCGGCCGAGTTCGCGCTCGCCGTGATCGCCCGGCTCGAGGCCTGACCCGGCGTACACTCGTCCTGATGGGGGACTGGTACACGATCGGCATCCTGGCGGGGGTCGGCGCGGCGATTGGCGTCGCCACCGCCGGTTTCATCCGGCAGGCGCTCGTGGCGCTGGTCGTGGCCGGCGCGGCCGCGTTGCTGATCGGTTTCGGCTTCGGCCAGTGGGACGAGGCGGCCGGTGGCGTTGCCGGTGCGGCCTGCGGCGCCCTCGGCGCGGGGCCGTTCGTCGCCGGAGCGCTCCGGCGCGGCGGAACCCGCGGCGGCACGGCGACCCTGCTCGCGCTCGCAGCGCTCGCCGGCGCGGCCCTGGCGTTCGTGCCGGTGCTCGGCTACCTGGAGGCGGCGGCCGTGCCGCTCCTCGGCGCCCGTCTGCGCCGGCGCTCGCCCGACACGCACGCGGGCCTGCGCACGCTCGCACGGGACTGAGGGCAAGGCGGTGGCGCCGAAGCCCGTCGTCCTGGTGGTGATCGACGGTCTCACCCCGTCGATGTTCGAGAGCACCGCGGCGCCTGCATTGCGTTTCCTCGCAGCGCACGGCGACTACCGCCGGGCGACGTCGACTTTTCCTTCGCTCACGCCGGTGTGTCTGTCGTCGATCGCAACGGGCGCGCACCCCGACGTCCACTGGATTCCGCACCTGGTCTGGTGGAACCGCAATGAGCGGCGCATCGTCGAGTACGGCTCGTCGTTCGGCGCCATTCGCGCTGCCGGTCTCGCCCGTTCGTTGCGAGACACGATCGTCGACCTGAACGCCAGGCACCTCTCGCCGCAGGCGGAGACGGTCTACGAGGCGCTCGAGGACGCGGGCCTGACCACAGCCGCGATCAACATCACCTGCTACCGCGGCCGGAACCGCCATCTGCCGACGATCCCGGGCGTGCCCGCCGTCTACGGGCCGAAGAGGTTCTTCTGGTACTCGCTCTACGAGAGCGACCGCACCGGCTCGCCGATCGCCGTCCGCAACCGGTCGCTCGGCTCGATCGACGCGTATGCCGCATCGGTCGGACGCTGGCTCGTGACGCGCGACGGCTTCGACCTGCTCGTCTACTACCTGCCCGACTACGACTACGCCTCGCACGCGTCCGGGCCCGACAGGGCGCACGAGGCGCTGGCGCGCAGCGACGCCGCGGTTGCGGCATTGATGGACGCGGCCGGCGGGCCCGACGCGTTTCTCGAGCGCTACGCCGTCGTCGTCTGCTCCGACCACGGCCAGTCGAAGGTCGAGCACGTGGCGAGCCTCGATGCGGGTGGCGACCTCGTGACTGCGTCCAACCGCGCCGCAATGGTGTACACGACCGACCCGCGCGGGGTCGCCGAGCGGCTCGACGCCCAGCCCGCGGCGGGAATCGTGCTGTTCGCAGAGGACGGGCGGGTCGTCGCGCGCCGTGACGGCGACGAGGACACCGCGCTCCTCGACGAGGTTCCCGATGGTCGCGTCCGCGCTGCGGCCGCCCTCGCGAACCCGAACGCCGGGGAGGTGCTCGTGTCGGCGGCCCCGGGTTTCGAGTTCGTCGACCTCGCGGGCCGCCACCATCTCGGTGGCGGCAGCCATGGCTCGCTCGAGACGGCGGACTCGGAGGTTCCGATGCTCGCCGTCGGTCTCGGACCGCCGCCCGCGTCGATCACCGGCATCAAGGGGCTCGTGGCGGCGCACTTCGGCGTGCCGGCTCGCCGTGCCGCCTGACTGGGTCGACCGCCAGCTTCGCCGTCGCGGCATCCGCGACGCTCGTGTGCTCGCGGCGATGCGCGCCGTTCCCCGTGCCGCCTTCGTCCCGGCAGACCTCCGCTCCTCGGCCTACGAGGACGCAGCGCTGGAGATCGGCTACGGGCAGACGATCTCGCAGCCGTACGTCGTCGCCTTGATCTGCGAGGCGCTCGAGCTCGCCGGCGACGAGCTCGTGCTCGATGTCGGCACCGGGTCGGGTTACCAGGCCGCGGTGCTCGACGAACTGGCCGGCCGGGTCGTCTCCGTCGAGCGGATCTCCGAGCTCGCGGAGCAAGCGCGCCGCACTCTCGAGGCGACCGGTCACGGCAGCGTGGAGGTGCTGGTCGGGGACGGTTCGCTCGGCCTACCGGAGTGGGCTCCGTTCGAAGCGATCGCCGTTGCTGCAGCCGCCGCCGAGCTGCCGCCAGCGCTCGTCGAGCAGCTCGCGCCGGGCGGCAGGCTCGTGCTCCCGGTGGGCGAGCAGCTCGTCCGAGCGACCCGGGCGCCGGAGGGGCTCCGGATCGAGCCGCTCGCGCCGGTGCGCTTCGTGCCTCTCGTCGCCGGCCCGGCGGAGTGAGCCGCCGTCCACCGCGCGCGTTGTCAGCTAGCCTCGCGCGAGTGTCAGCCGCCGGACGCACCGTCGAGGCGCTTCGCCGCCCGCACAACTGGATCCAGCTGGCGAAGTTCGGCGCCGTCGGTGCAACCGGCTACGTCATCAACCTCGGCATCTATGCCGCGCTGCTCGGCATCGGCGCGCACAAGGCCGCAGTCGTCTCGTTCGTCGTCTCCGCGGTCTCGAACTACTGGTGGAACCGGCACTGGACGTTCGCGCGCGAGAAAGGAGGCTTCGCCCATCAGGGCTTTCGCTTCTTCGTGGTCGCGCTCGCCGCGCTCGCGGTCAACCAGATCTGGCTCTTGGTCTTCCTGGACTGGCTCGGTTGGGGGAAGATCGTGTCCCAGGCCGTGGCCATCGTCCTCGTCACTCCGCTGAACTTCATCGGCAACAAGCTCTGGTCCTTCCGCCGTTGAAGGTCGTTGTCGTCCTTGCGCTCGCGGTCGCGTTCGCGCCGGCGGCGCAGGCGGGGACGACAGCTCCCGTCTCGACAGCGCCCGTCTCGACGCCGACGATCTCGACGCCGCAGGTCCCGGCGGTGCAGATCACGGCGCGGCTGACGCGGGCTCAGGTGATCGAGCTGTTTCTCGCCGACGGCAAGGTCGCCGACTGGCTGAAGCGCTACCCACCGGAGCCGGTCACCGACGCGACGTTTGCGCAGGGAAGCTGGACGGTGAACGTCTGGTCGGGGAAGGCGGGCGAGGTCGCGACCGGCAAGATCGACGACGGCACGGGCGCCGTGACCGAGGCGTGGACCGGGGCACAGGTCGCGTGGAAGATGGCGCGCGGTTACAAAGGCGCGTTCGGCGGCAACCAGATCAACAGCTACCCAGTGTGGCTGGGGTTCTGCGCGCTGTTCCTGCTCGGGCTCGTGGACTGGCGCCGGCCCTTCTCGGTGCGCAACGTCGACCTCGTCGTGCTGCTCGCGTTCTCGGTGTCGCTGTGGTTCTTCAACCGTGGCGACATCTTCACGGCGATGCCGCTCGCGTACCCGCCGCTTGCCTGGCTGCTCGCACGTCTGCTCTGGATCGCTCGCACCGACCGTCCGTCGCGCGGGGGGCCGGTGTGGCCGGTGTGGGTGCTCGCCGCGGCGACGGTGTTCATCGCCGGCTTCCGGGTCGGTCTCAACGTGCGAGCGTCGAACGTGATCGACGTCGGCTATTCGGGGGTGATCGGCGCCGACCGGATCGCGCACGGGCAGAGCCCCTACGGGAACTTTCCCGTGGAGGGCTCGCTTCCGGCCTGCGGGCCGGCGGACTCCTCGGGTGAGGTGCGCAACCGCGTGCAGACGAACGGCCGCTGCGAGACCGCAAATCCGCTCGGCGACACCTACGGCCCGGTGTCGTATCTCGCCTACCTGCCCGGGTACGCGATCTTCGGTTGGAGCGGCAAGTGGGACACGTTGCCGGCCGTTCACTTCACGTCGATTCTCTTCGATCTGCTTGCGCTCGTCGGGCTCGCACTCGTCGGGCGGCGCTTCGGCGGGCCTCGACTTGCGGCCGCGCTCGCGTTCGCGTGGGTGGCGTGGCCGTTCACGCAGTACGCATCGAGCTCGAACTCGAACGACGCGATCGCCCCGGCGCTTCTCGTTTGGGGGTTCCTCGCCTTGACGAGCCCAATTGCGCGCGGCACCGCGGTGGCGCTCTCGGGCTGGACGAAGTTCGCCTCGCTCCTGCTCATGCCGCTCTGGCTCGGCTATCCGGAGGCGCGGCGCGGGCGCAGTCTTGCCGTGCTCGGCTTCGCACTCACCACCGCGCTCGTCTTCTTCGTCCTCTTCCTCGAGCCGTCGCCGTGGCATGCGGCACGTGTCTTCTACGACCGCACGTTCGGCTACCAGGTCGGACGCGACTCGCCGTTCTCGCTCTGGGACTGGCGGACCTACCACGCCAAGGGACTGCCGGACCTGCACTTCGTGCAGGAGGTGTTGCAGGCTTTGCTCGTCGTGGGCTCGCTTGCGCTCGCGTGGGTGCCGCGCCGGCGCTCGCCGCTTCGCATGGCGGCGCTCTCGGCGGCTGTGCTCGTCGGCTTCGAGCTCGTCCTGACGCACTGGTTCTATCTGTACTTGCCGTGGTTCTTCCCGTTTGTCGCGCTCGCGTTGATCGCCCCGTTGCCGGGCGGCGCGAACGAGGGCGCGGAGCCGCTGCCGGGCGGCGAGCTTGAGCCGCTTACGCCTGCCGGCGCCTGAGGCGCTCGCCGCCGCAGGTCTCTTTCTGGCCTGCTGGGGGATCATCCACCGGTTCTTCTGGGCGCACGGCCAGCTCGTCGATTGGCCAACCTACCGCGACTACGGCGTGGCGATCCTCCGGCACGGGGGTGTGCCGTATCGCGACTTCGCCGTCGAGTATCCGCCCGGAGCGCTGCCGGTCTTCGTTGCGCCCGCGCCGTTTGGCGACTACGCCTCGGCGTTTGCCTGGCTGATGGCCGCCTGCGGGGTTGCGCTCGTCCTCGTCGTCGGTCGCCTGCGGCCCGCCGCGGCGTTCTTCGTCGCTCTGTCACCGGTGCTCGCGGGCTCGCTCATCCTGAGCCGTTTCGACCTGTGGCCCGCGCTGCTCGCCGCCGCCGCTCTCGCGGCGTTGCTCCACGAGCGCCACCGGCTCGGCTGGGCACTGCTCGGCGCGGCCGTGGCGGCGAAGCTCTGGCCCCTCGTGCTCGTGCCCATCGCATTGCGCTGGTCGGCGCAGCGCGGCCGCGGGCGAGCCTCCCTCGCGGGCCTCGCGGTCGTCGCCGTTGCGTTCGTGCCGTTCGTCGTGGTCGCGCCGCACGGGATCTGGGAGAGCCTGAGCGGGCAGGCGTCGCGGCCGCTGCAGATCGAAAGCCTCGGCGCGGCGCTGCTCACGACGTTCGCTCATCCGCAGGTGATCGCGTCGCACGGTTCGCAGAACCTCGCCGGGCACGGCCTGGTCGCGGCTCTCTCGACGCTTGCCCAGGTGGGTGCCCTCCTCGCCTTGTGGATCGCGTTCGCCCGGGGGCCGGCCACCCGGGACCGGCTCGTGCGGTACGCCGCCGCCTCGGTGTGCGCCTTCATCGCGTTCGGAAAGGTGCTCTCGCCGCAATACCTGATCTGGCTGCTCCCGTTCGTCCCGCTCGTCCGCGGGCGGCGTGGCCTCGTCGCGACCGGTCTGCTCGCCACGGCGTTCGTGCTGACGCAGGTCTGGTTCCCGCAGCGCTACTGGGGCTACGTCGATTCGTTCCGGCTCGCCGGTGTGGTGCTCGCGCGCGACGTCGCGCTGGTCGCGCTGCTCGGCGTGCTTGCGCTGCCGCTAGCCCACCTCGACCCGGACGGCGACGCATGACGTGGCGCGGCCGTCGGCGCCGCACTCCACGAGCGCGCCCTCGACTCGAACGTCCCCGGTTGCAGGCTCGAGCCGGGTCGGCATGCCGGTCAGGAACCGCTTGAGCGCGCCGTGCTCGTCGCTCCCGATCACGGAGTCGTGCGGGCCCGTCATGCCGGCGTCGGTGATCGCAGCTGTGCCGCCGGCGAGCACCCGTGCGTCGCTCGTCTGCACGTGCGTGTGCGTTCCGAGCACCGCGGTCACGCGGCCGTCGAGGTAGCGCGCGAGCGCGACTTTCTCGCTCGTCGCTTCGGCGTGGAAGTCGACGACGATCACGGGCGTCTGCACGCGTGCCTCCTCGACCAGCCGGTCGGCGGCGAGAAACGGGTTCTCGAACGGCTGCAGTGCGAACACACCGAGCAGGTTGATCACGGCGACGCCGTCGTGCACGGCGAGCCCGACTCCCGGTGTTCTCGGGGACAGGTTCGCGGGGCGCAGCACGCGGTCGGTGCCCGAAAGGTACGGCGCGAAATCCTGCTGGCCCCACACCCAGTTCCCGAGCGTGACGACGTCGGCGCCGCTCGCGAGCAGCTTGTCGGCCAGCTTGGCCGTGATGCCGCGGCCGGCGGCGGCGTTCTCGCCGTTGACGATGCAGAAGTCTGCGCCGAGCTCGGCGCGCAACGACAGGAGCCGCGTCTCGACGGCGCGGCGGCCGGGCGCGCCGAACACGTCGGCGACGAAGAGAATGCGCATTACACGCTGCGCTAGCCGAGAGGCAACGTCGCGGAGGGGCGAACCTCGATCACGACGTGGTTCCCGGAGTCGTTCGTGTAGCGGGCGAGCGCCTGGCGCTCCACCTGCGTGAAGTCGGCGACCGAGCCGAGCTTCGAGCCCGCCGCCGTCACGGGCGAGCCGACGACGAGCGACGGGTCGACGCGCACGTGCGAGACCGAGACGACGAGCGAGGGTGCACCGGTCGGCTGGATGTCGATCTGCGAGCCGTAGGCCTGGCCGTTGAGGATCACGTTGTCGATCGAGACGATCGTTCCGTCGACCGGCGAGTACACGTCTGTGCCGGCAAGCGCGCCGACGTCGATCGACGACGAGTCGGGGCCCTCGCCGCCGCCGAGCTGGTACCAGCGAGGATCGCCGGATGATCCGCCGATGACGGCGTGCAGCACGCGTTGCAGCAACCCCTGGTTCGCCTGCGTGCCGAGCGGCGCGAGCGTCAGCGCTCCGGTCGTTCCACCCTGGTAGCCGATCGCCGTGACACGCGACTGGCTGACCGGCAGCTGAATGTGCAGGGCGCCGAGTCGCGCGACGATCTCGGGCAGCGGCGGGCCTGCGGGAACGAGGCGTGAGGCGCTCGCCGGCGCCGCGGCCTGCACGGCCGCGCCCGACCCGCCGAAAGCGGAGACGAGCAGGGTCACGACGGCCACAACCGCCAGGGCGACGAGGACTGCCAAGCGCCGCAGGCGGCGCTCGCGGTCGAGTTGACGGCGGCGGATGCTGCTCGCGCGCCGCGGCTGCGCCGAGGGCGACATCGGAGGCACCGTAGCGGACGGCTCCGGGGCTTTCAACGCGAGGGCGCCGTAAACGGGAAAGGACCAATCCCAATTTGGGTCGTGAAGCGGGATCACGCGGGCGGTAGCATCGGTCGCATGAGCTCGGTGGGGCGCTCTCCGCGCATCGATGTTCCGCGCTGGATTCAGCTCGTGGGCCTGCCCCTCGTGCTGCTGCTCGTGTGGGTGGTGGCGGCGGCGGCCGCTCACGTCGTCTTCCTCTTTCTGATCGCTGCGCTCGTGGCTCTGCTGCTCGATCCGCTCGTCCGGGGGCTCCAGCGGGTCCGGCTCCCCCGCGGCCTCTCGGTCGCGCTCGTGTACTTGAGCTTCGCGGCGGCGCTGGTGCTCGTCATCGTGGCGGTGGTGGCCGCTGTCGTCGGACAGACGAAGACGGCGGCCACCAGGTTCAACGCGTTCTTCACCAATCGTCACGGGAGCACCGGACAGACGTCGGCCGACCGTGACGTCGACCGGCTGCAGCACTGGCTCGACACGCACCACCTGCAGTCGGTGCAGATCCAGAAGCGCGGCCACAGCCTTGTACGCGAGATCCGGCTGCGCGATGTCGGCAAGTACACCCAGAGGATCGTCACCTTCGTCGAGGGAGCCGCGATCTCGATCGGCAAGACGCTCTTCTCGGCGGTGCTGCTGATCGTCATCTCGGTCTACATGCTCCTGGACATGGAGCGGTTCGGCCGTGCGATCAACCGGCGCTATCCCCCGCGACCAGGCGAGGAGGCGCTGCTGCGGAGCATCGAGCGCTCACTCGCCTCCTACGTCCGCGGGCAGGCGCTGCTCTCGCTGATCATCGGTACCAGCGCCGGCGTCGGCCTGTGGGCGCTCGCCGCCGCCGGCCTGCTGCCGCACGCGCAGCAGTACGCCTTGCTCTTCGGGGCGATGGTCGCGGTCACCGAGATCATCCCGTATCTGGGGCCGTGGCTCGGCGCGATTCCCCCGTTCCTCTACGCGCTCGTCGTGCACCCGGTGTCGGCGCTCTGGGTCGCGTTGCTCTTCCTGGCCATCCACCAGATCGAAGGGCACGTGGTGGTGCCGAACGTCATGGGCAACGCGCTTCGGCTGCATCCGCTGCTCGTGATCTTCGGTCTCACCGCCGGCGCCGAGCTGTACGGTCTGCCCGGCGCGCTGATGGCGCTGCCGCTGCTCGCAGTCTCCCGCGCGATCTGGGAGTTCTTTGCCGACCGCGTCAAGCTCGAGCCGTGGTCGCCGGTCGAGCCCGTTTCGGTCGAGGTCGACCTGGGCGAACCGCGTACCCTTCGCTCGTGAGCGTCTTCCCGGCCACACGTCTGCGGCGCCTGCGGCGCACGAGCCAGTTGCGCGACCTTGTTCGCGAGACGACGCTCTCGGTCGACGACCTCGTGATGCCGCTCTTCGTCGCGCCCGAGCCGTTGCGCAACGAGCGCCTGCCGGCCCTCGGCCGTCACACGGTCGAGTCGGTCGTGCGCGAGTGCGACGAGCTCGTCGCACTCGGCGTCAAGGCGGTGATCCTGTTCGGCATCCCGGAGGCGAAGGACGAGCAGGCCTCGGGCGCCTGGGCCGACGACGGCATCGTGCAGCAGGCGCTGCGCGCGCTGGCGCCCCGCTTTCCCGAGCTGCTGCTCCTCACCGACGTCTGTCTGTGCGAATACACGAGCCACGGCCACTGCGGCGTGCTCGACGGCGAAGAGGTCGACAACGACGCGTCGCTGGAGCTGATCGCGCGCACGGCGGCCTCGCACGTCGAGGCCGGCGCCGACGTCGTGTGCCCGAGCGACATGATGGACGGCCGTGTCGGGGCGATTCGCGAGCTGCTGCCGCAGACGCCGATCGTCGCCTACTCGGCGAAGTACGCGTCGGCGTTCTACGGGCCGTTCCGCGATGTCGCCGACTCGGCGCCGGCGCGCGGTGACCGGCGCGGGTACCAGATGGACTCGCGGAACGTGCGCGAGGCGCTGCGCGAGTGCGAGCAGGACATCGCCGAGGGCGCCGACATGCTGATGGTGAAGCCTGCGCTTCCCTACCTCGACGTGATCAGGGCGGTGCGCGACCGCTTTGACCACCCGCTCGCCGCCTACAACGTCAGCGGCGAGTACGCGATGATCAAGGCGGCCGCGGCCGCCGGCGACCTGGACGAGCGCGCGGCCGCGATCGAGTCGCTGACGGCGATCCGCCGCGCCGGCGCCGGCGTCGTGTTCACGTACTGGGCCAAAGAGCTCGCTTCGTGGATCTCGTAACGCCGGGGCTCTGGCAGCGGGCGAAGAGCGTGATCCCCGGGGGCGTCAACTCCCCGGTGCGCGCGATGCGGGGTGTCGGGCTCGACGAGCCGTTCTTCGTCGAGCGCGGAGCGGGAGCCTTGATCGAGACGGCGGACGGCCGGACGCTCCTCGACTGGGTGCAGTCGTGGGGCCCGCTGCTCTTCGGGCATGCCGACGCGGAGACGGTCGAGGCGGTGCGCGAGGCTGCGCTGCGCGGCACGACGTTCGGCGCCCCCACCGAGGCCGAGGTGGAGCTGGCAGCGGAAATCGTCGACGCGGTGCCGTCCGTCGAACGTGTGCGACTCGTCTCGTCGGGAACCGAAGCCGCCATGTCGGCAGTCCGGCTCGCCCGTGGGTTCACGCGCCGCGACCGCGTGCTCAAGTTCGCCGGCTGCTACCACGGCCATGCCGACCAGTTCCTCGCGAGCGCCGGCTCGGGCCTCGCGACACTCGGCATCCCCGCGTCGCCCGGCGTGCCGAGCGGCGTGACCGGGGACACGATCGTCTGCGACTACAACGACGTCGACGGCGTGGCCGCGGCGGTCGAGCGCTACGGCGAAGGGCTGGCCGCGATCATCGTCGAGCCGGTCGCAGGGAACATGGGCTGCGTTCCGCCGCTCGCCGGCTTCCTCGAGGCGCTGCGCATGCTCTGCGACGCGAGCGGCGCGCTCCTCGTCTTCGACGAGGTGATCACCGGTTTCCGCGTCGCTCGCGGCGGCGCCCAGGAGCGGTTTTGCATCACTCCCGACCTGACCGTGCTCGGCAAGATCGTCGGCGGTGGGCTGCCGCTCGCCGCCTTCGGCGGTCGCGCCGAGGTGATGGATCTCCTCGCCCCCGGCGGTGCGGTGTATCAGGCGGGCACGCTGAGCGGGAATCCGCTCGCGACGGCCGCCGGGATCTCCGTGTTGCGGCGGCTGCGCGACCCGCAGGTCTACAGCGAGCTCGAGCGGCGCTCCGCGCTTCTCGCAGAGGGTCTCGCGCCGTTCGGCACGGTGCAGGGTGTGGGCGCGATGCTCACCTTCTTCGCCGGCCGCGACGAGCCGGTCGAGCGCTTCACCGAGCTCGACGCCGGGCACTACGGGGAGCTCTTTCGCGGCTTGCTCGAGCGAGGCATCTATGTCGCGCCCAGCCAGTACGAGTGCCTCTTTCCGTCGCTCGCCCATGGTGACGAGGAGATCGCAAGGACGGTTGAGGCGGTCTCGTCGTTCTACGATGGACGAGACCGCTAGTGGTGTTCTCGGCGATCGTCGACGAGGCAACCGCGGAGAGCAGCGTCTGGGGTGCCGCACTCCTTCCGAGCCACGAGCGAGAGCTCGTGGCCGTTTTCTCGCCGCTCGCCCCGGCGCATCTCGCGCTCGGCCTCGAGACCGTCTACGAGGCCTACCTCGTCCACTACGGCCGGCCGCGGCTCTTCGCGGTTCCCGACGCCGACGAGGCGATCCTGCTCGGCGACTACCTGTACGCGCACGGCCTCGTGCGGGTGGCGCGGGCGGGCGGCGTCGCCGCGGTGTCGGTGCTCGCCGGGCTGATCGCCCGCTGCGCGGCGTTGCGCGCCGACGGAACGGGCGGCGACGCGGACGCCTGGGTGGACGCCACACGCGCGCTCGGCGGCTTCCCCTCCGACGACGAGGTCCGAGGCGCGCTTGCCCTGCACTTCGCTAGAGTCGCGCTGCCGTGATAGCGACAGTGATCTTCGATGCCGCGTCCGAAGGCACCCACGTCATCCTCGGGATGCTGGTGGTCGGCCTCATCTTTCTCACGGTGATCATCCTGGGCGAGCTCTCCCACTGGGCCGGCCACCGCCGCGCCGAGCGCCGGGCGCGCCGCCGGGCCTACTAATTGTTGAGAGACCTGCGCGAGTGGATCGCCCTCCTCGAGCGTGAAGGAGAGCTCATCCGCATCGCCGCGGAGGTCGACCCGCGCCTCGAGGTGACGGAAATCATCGACCGCACCGTCAGGGCGGGTGGGCCGGCGCTGCTCTTCGAGCACCCGAAGGGCTCGAGCGTGCCGTTGCTCGTCAACCAGTTCGGCACAGAGCGGCGCATGTGCCTCGCGTTCGGCGTCGAGTCGCTCGACGATGTCGCAGCGAAGCTTTCCGAGGTGCTCGAGCTGCAGCCGCCGGAGGGGCTTGCGGCCAAGGTGCGCGGCCTGAGGACGCTGAAGTCGATTGCCGGCTCGCGTCCGAAGGTCGTCAAGAGCGGTGCCTGCCAGGAGATCGTGCTGCGTGGCGAGGAGGTGGATCTCGGCAGCCTGCCGGTGCAGACGTGCTGGCCGGGCGACGCCGGACCGTTCATCACGCTGCCTGCGGTGATCACCCGCGACCCGCGCACGGGCCAGCGCAACGTCGGCATGTACCGCATGCAGGTGCTCGGCCCGCGTTCGACGGCGATGCACTGGCAGATTCACAAGGACGGCCGTGCCGACTACCTCTTCACCGAAGGGCGCATGGAGGTGATCGTCGCGCTCGGGCTCGACCCGATCACCGCCTACTCGGCAAGCGCGCCTCTTCCCAAGCACATCGACGAGCTGATGCTCGCCGGCTTCCTGCGCGGCGAGCCCGTGGAGGTGGTCAAGGGTGTCACGGTCGACCTCGAGGTGCCGGCCGCGGCCGAGATCGTGCTCGAGGGTTACATCGACAAGGGTGACCTCACCGCCGAAGGTCCGTTCGGCGATCACACCGGCTACTACACGCCGGCCGAGCAGTTCCCGGTCTTCAACGTCACCGCGATCACCATGCGCCGCGACGCGGTCTATCCGTCGATCGTGGTCGGCAAGCCGCCGCAGGAGGACGCGTGGCTCGGCAAGGCGACCGAGCGCATCTTCCTGCCCGCGGTGAAGATGACCGTCCCCGAGATCGTCGACTACGACCTGCCGGTTGCCGGCGCCTTCCACAACCTCGTGATCGTGTCGATCAAGAAGGCGTTTCCCGGGCACGCGCGCAAGGTGATGCACGCGATCTGGGGCCTCGGGATGCTGAGCCTGACGAAGGGGATTGTGGTCGTCGACGAGCACGTCGACGTCCACGACTACGCGCAGGTGATGTTCTACGTCGGCGCCAACGTCGACCCCAAGCGCGACGTCGTGATCACGGAGGGCCCGCTCGACCACCTCGACCACGCGCCGACCCTCCAGTTCATCGGCGGCAAGATCGGCATCGACGCGACGGCCAAGGGGCCGCTCGAGGGGACCCGGGAGTGGCCGCAGGAGATCGAGATGTCCGAGGACGTGCGCTCTCTGGTCGACCGCCGATGGGCCGAATACGGGATCGGTATGGTTCCTCCGGCGTCGACCGGCGGAATCCGTCAGAGTTCGCGCCGCCTGCTACGACGTTGACCCGCCGCTTCCCACACCGCTTGAATCTCACCTGACCCCTTTGCAGCCGCACGACGATCACCCGCACGTTTCGGGCCCGAGCCTCTGGCCGGTTGGCTTTGCCGTCGGCATCGTCGTGCTGCTCGTGGGCCTGATCATCTCGTGGGCCATCGCAGGCCTCGGCGCGCTCGTAGCGCTCGCCTTCGCGTTCTTGTGGGTGCGCGACCTGACCGCCGGCACCGGACTGGCCGACGCTCCGGAGGTCGAGCCGGAGAGCGCGGCCGCCGCGTCTGCGGGCCCGGTTCTGTTCGACCAGCCGGAGCCTGCGCCGGCCGAGCGCTTCCCGCGCTCGAAGTTCCTCGAGCTCTCGACGCTCGGTCTCGGCGGCGTGATCGGCGGCCTCGTGACGGTGCCCGCGCTCGGCTTCATGGTCGCGCCCGCGTTCCTCAAGCAGGGGCAGAAGGCTCACGACATCGGGCCGCTCACGGACTTCCCCGAAGGGAAGTACGTGATCGCGACGTTCATGTCCGATCCGAGCCAGGGCGAGGTCTCGCGCCGCACGGTGTTCGTTCGCTACAACGGCCAGGTCGGGACCCAGCCGAGCTTCACGATCATCTCGAACCACTGCGCGCACCTCGGGTGCCCGGTGCAGCCGAACGGCCCGCTCGACGAGCAGGCGCGCAAGCAGCTCGCCGACGTGACGCTGATCCCGACGGTCTCGATCGCCGGTTTCGGCTGCCAGTGCCACGGCGGCCAGTACGACACCGAGGGCAACCGCACCGCGGGCCCGCCGGTCAGAGCGCTCGACCGCTACTCGTTCTCGATCCGCAACGGCCATCTGTTCCTCGGCAGCCCGTTCTCGGTCTCGCATGTCGACGGCGCAGGCGCCACGGCGAAGATCCACAAGTGGACGCTCGCGTTCCCGGGCGAGCACGTCGACGGCCTCGAGTCCTGGCTCTATCCCATCCAGCCGCCCCACTGAGCCAGATGGCCACACGTAAACAGACCCGTTCCGAGCACCTTCAGCAGACGATCCTGTACCCGGTCGACTGGATCGAGGAGCGCTCCGGCCTCGTCGGCGGCCTCAAGTACTTCCTCTTCCGCAAGGTCCCGGGCGACACCAACTGGTTCCAGACCCTCGGCTCGGCGACGTTCACCGCGTTCCTCGTCCAGGCGGTGACCGGCGTGATCCTCGCGATGTACTACAAGCCCGACCCGAACGCCGCCTACAGCTCGATCCAGCACATCACGAACGACATCTTCGCCGGCTGGCTCGTGCGCGGCATGCACCGCTGGGGCGCGTCGGTGTTCATCATCCTCATGTTCATGCACATGGGGCGCGTGTTCCTGTTCGGCGCCTACAAGTACCCGCGTGAGCTGAACTGGATCATCGGCGTGTTGCTCCTCGCGATGGGGCTCGGCGAGGGCTTCACCGGCTACCTGCTGCCCTGGGACCAGACGTCGTACTGGGCGACCGTCGTCGGCATCAACATCAACGGCACGGCGCCGTTCCTCGGGCCGTTCATCGCGCAGTTCCTGCAAGGCGGCACGTACATCAACGCCGACACGCTGTCGCGCTTCTACGCCATCCACATGCTGTTGCTCCCGGGCGCGATCATGGGGCTGATCGGTCTGCACATGTACCTCGTGATCCGGCTCGGCGTCACCTCGCCGCCCTGGTCGAAGGAGGCTGCCGGTACGGGGCCGGTCGGGGACGGCCAGGTCAAGAAGCGCGTCCGCTCGGGTCTCGTCAGGCCGCGCTCCCGGAAGGGGAACTAGTGGCCCAAGACCGCATCGTCGAGCGGAAACGCGTCTTCCAGCAGTACAAGGAGGACGTCAAGGAACGCGGGAAGCCGTTCTACCCGTACGCGATGTTCCACGACACCCTGATGTCGCTCGTCGTCGTGGCGGTGATCATCGGGCTTGCGGTCGTGTGGAGGTACACGACGCCGGGCAACCACATCACCACCCAGGCGGGCTGGCTCGGGAAGCTGTACGACGCCCCCGCAGACCCGGGCACGATCAACTTCGTTCCGCGTCCTGACTGGTACTTCTACTTCCTCTTCTACCTGCTCCGCATCTTCAAGTGGCCGGAGTCGGTGATCCTCGCGACGCTCGGTATCCCGACGCTCTGCCTCGTGCTGCTGCTCTCGATCCCGTTCATCGACGTTCGGGCAGAGCGGCGGCTCTTGCGCCGCCCGGTTGCGATCCTCGCATCGCTCCTCGTTGTCGCCTCGATGGGCATCCTCACGTACAAGGGCGCCACCGCGAAGGAGGCGCTCGGCTCGGAGCTCGTTGCCAAGATTCCTTCGTGGGCGGCGACGGAAGGGTTCACCGGGAACCAGGAGGCGATCGCAGGCGCCAAGCTGTTCGCGGTCTCCGGCTGTCTGAACTGCCACACGTACAACGGCATCGGCGGCGCCTTCGCCGGCGCGCCGAACCTGACGGCCGAAGGCGCGAAGAACAAGGGCATCGCGTTCCAGATCTCGCATCTCAAGTGCCCGGCCTGCGTCAACTCCGGCTCGCCGATGCCGTCGTTCGCCGGGCTCGGCGAGCAGAATCTGAAGGCGCTCGCAACCTTCATCGAGTCCTCGAAGGGCCCGGTCAAGAAGTAGAGCTCCGCACGGCACACGTACTCTTAGCGCGTGCGTGTTTTCCTTGGTGTCACCGGCGCTTCGGGCGCGCCTTACGCGAGGCGCCTCCTGCAATCGCTCGCGGCAGCGGATTGCGAGGTCGGCGTCTCGGTCTCGGGCGCCGCGATCGAGGTTCTCGCAACCGAGCTCTACGGGGACGCGCGGCTGTCGCGCGACGAGACGCTCGCCCGCTTCGTCGAGGGAACCGGCGGCAACGTCACGGTGTACGAGCCGAACGACTGGAAGGCGCCGTACGCCTCCGGCTCGGCGAAGGTCGACGCATACGTGATCTGTCCGTGTTCGATGGGCACCCTCGGCACGATCGCCTCGGGCGCGATGCAGAACCTGATCCACCGTGCAGCCTCCGTGGCGCTGAAGGAGGGCCGCAAGCTCGTCGTCTGCCCGCGCGAGACGCCGCTCTCGTCGATTCACCTGGAGAACATGCTGACGCTGCGCCGTGCGGGCGCCACGATTCTCTTCCTCGCTCCCGGCTTCTACCACGGCGCCGAAACCGTCTCCGACCTCGTCGACTTCGTCGTCGCACGCATGCTCGACCAGCTCGGGCTCGACAACGCGCTCGCCCCACGCTGGGGCGGAGTCTCGACGTGACCCTCGCGCCCGACGCCGTCCGCACGATGTTCGACCGCATCGCTCCGGTCTACGACGTGATGAATCGGGTCATGACCGCGGGGCTCGATGTGCGCTGGCGCCGTCTTGCTGCCGAGTCGGTCGTGCGGCAGGGCGACCGCGTGCTCGACGGGGCCTGCGGCACCGGCGACCTCGCACTCGCGGACCTGAAGGCGGGCGCGGGCACGGTGACGGGGCTCGACTTCTCGGAGGCGATGCTCGCGCGTGCGCGGAGGAAGACTGCACTGCGCGACGACGCGCTCGACTGGGTGCACGGCGACCTGCTCGCGTTGCCGTTCGCCGACGCGACCTTCGACTCGGCCACCGTCGGATTCGGCGTGCGCAACGTCTCCGACCTCGAGCTGGCTCTCGCCGAGCTCCGTCGCGTCCTGCGCCCCGGCGGGCGCCTCGCGATCCTCGAGATCACGCAGCCGCGCGGCATCTTGCGACCGTTCTTCCGGTTGTGGTTCGACCGGGCAGTGCCGCTCCTCGGCAAGATCCTGCCCGGCGGGGCGGCGTACACGTACCTGCCGGCGTCGGTGAAGCGGTTCCCCGACGCCGAGTCGCTCGCCCGGCAGCTCCGTGACGGCGGCTTCGGCGAGGTGCGCTACCGCCTGCTCGCCGGCTCGATCGTCGCGTTGCACACGGGAACCGTCGAGTGAGCCACCAGCTCGCGCAGGTGCATGCGACGCCCGGCGTCGCCGCGTACATGGCCGAGGTCGAGACGGGCCTTGCGCGTGCCGTCGGCCTGCGGCCCGGGCTTGCGCAGGAGGTCGCCGGTGAGGCGCTCGCGGCCGGGGGCAAGCGTCTGCGGCCGCTGCTTTGCTTCCTCACGGCCGAAGGTGAGCCGTCGGTCCCTGCAGGCGTCGCCGTCGAGATGGTGCACATGGCGACGCTGGTGCACGACGATCTCGTCGACGGGGCGCGTCTGCGCCGTGGTCTGCCTGCGGCCTGGTCCGTCTACGGCGAAGGCGCCGCGAAGGCGGCCGGCGACTACCTCTATGCATGCGCGTTCGCCGTGCTCGCCGAGACCGGCGACGAGGCTGCGGTGCAGACACTTGCGGATGCGGCCCTTTGCCTTGCCCGCGGCGAGGCGATGCAGAGGCTGCAGGCGCACGACCCGGACACGCCGATCGGCGCCTACCTCGAGCGCTGCTCGCTCAAGACCGGCAAGCTGATCGAGGCAGCCTGCCTGCTCGGCTCCGGTGGCGACGAGGGCCTGGGTGCGTACGGTGCGGCGCTCGGCGTCGCTTTTCAGATCGCCGACGACATCCTCGACTGTGCGGGCCAGACGCAGGAGACGGGCAAGATCCCGGGCACCGACCTCCGGGAAGGGACGCCGACGATGCCGCTGCTCTACGCCGCGCAGCAGGACGAGGTCGTGCGGGCGGCGCTGGCCGGCGGGCCGCTCGACGGTGCGCTCGTGCGGGTTGCTGCAACCGATGCGCTTGACCGGTCGCGCAGCGCGGCGCTCGACTACGCTGCCGGCGCGAGATCGTTCCTCGGCTCGCACACCCACCGGGAGGAACTGGAAGCTTTGACGTACGCCGTCGTGGACCGCGCAGGATGACCGTCAGGCTCGGCCGCATCGGGTACGTGAACATGGCGCCGGTGTTCTTCCGG
The DNA here is from genome assembly GCA_035534955.1 of Gaiellaceae bacterium. GTDB lineage: Bacteria > Actinomycetota > Thermoleophilia > Gaiellales > Gaiellaceae > PALSA-600. The sequence continues at coordinate 4,034 of DATLQV010000027.1, read as the reverse complement.
CTCGACGCCGACGTGGAGGAGATCGTGGGCGTCCCCACCGACCTCAACCGCCAGCTGATTGCCGGCGAGATCGACGTCGCCCCGATTTCGTCGATCGCGTACGCGCGGAATGCCGACACGCTGCGGCTGATGCCGCGTCTCTGCGTGTCGAGCGAGGGCGCCGTCGAGTCGATCCAGCTGATCTCGAAGACGCCGCTCGCGCGCATCCGCACCGTCGCCGTGACGCCGGAGTCGGCGACGTCGGTGGTGTTGACGAAGGTGCTGTTCCCCGACGCGGAGCATGTGCCGCTGGGCGAGGACGCCGAGGCAAAGCTCCTGATCGGGGACGCGGCGCTGCGGTCGGCGTTCGAAGACCCGACGCCGCATCACGACCTCGGCCGGCTGTGGCTCGAGCGCACGGGGCTGCCGATGGTGTTCGCCGTCTGGGCGGCACCGGAGCCGACGCATCCGGAGCTGCCGGAGCTCGAGGACGCCCTCGTCGCCTCGGTGCGCGCCGCGCGCGCCGAGCCGGAGCGGCTCGCATTCGAGTCGGCGGAGCGGTACGGCTACCCGCCCGGCTTTCTCGCCCGCTACTTCGAGAAGCTGCGCTACCGCTTCGGCCCGCGCGAACGAGCCGGGTTGTACACGTTCCTCGAGATGGCGCGCGACGTCGGCGAGCTCGCCGACGTTCCGGAGCTGCGCTTCGTCGTGGCAGCCGGCGCGACCGTCTAGGCGACGCGACCGAAACGCTCGGCGGCACGCTCGCGCCGCTTCTGCGCTTCGACCTCGCGGTCGCGTGCAGGCGCGCTCGTGACGAGCGAGCCGAGCAGCGTCTCGGTCGCTTCCGCGACGGCGGCGATCGCCCGCTCGAACGCGGGCTCGTTCGCCTGTGACGGCTTCGGCATTCCGCTCACCTTGCGCACGTACTGCACTGCGGCCTGGTGGATCTCGTCGCTCGTCGTCGGTGGAGCGATGTTGTAGAGGATGCGGATGTTGCGGCACATACCGCGAAGTCTAGAGGCTTGATGTGGCCTGGTAGCGCGCGACCGTGAAGGCGATCAGCACCGGCACGTTCAGCATGAAGAGCGCGAGCATCAAGGTCATCACGACAAGCTGTGCGCCGCGCGTGTGGTCGTAGACGAACGCGAACTCGATCATCCCCGCGATCACCGCGTAGGCGAGGAGCCCCCAGCGCCCGACTTCGAAGAATCGGCTCCAGGCGAAGTCGGGCACGCGGGAGAGCAGGATCGCGTTCGTCAGCTGCAATCCCGCCGCGATCGCGAGCATGACGATCGCGAACCAGATCGGCGCGTGCTTCGGCAGGTAGGCGGCCAGGTAGATGACCCCGCCGGCGATCGCGATCATCGAGGCCGCGCCGATCTCCGTCACCGGCGGCAGGCGCCGGTCGACGAGGCTCGGGCCTGTTGGGTGTGCGTGCGCCTCGGCGCTCAACTCGCGAGCCTCGTCATGATGATCAGCGTCGCGACCTGCATCACGCCGGTGATTCCCGCGGTGTAGATGAACCTGCGCATCAGCTTCTCGATCACGCGACCGTCCGGCTGCGGCTTGCGCAGCTCGAACAGGACGGCGACGTTCGCCGGCTCGAGGTACGCGAGCGCGATCACGGCCATCACACCGACGACGCCGAAGGAGGCGACGACCCACGCGTGCCGCGGAGCCGACGTGTCGAGGAAGCCGGAGAGGCGCGCCGTCTGGAAGCCCGCGGCGAGTGTCATCGTGACCACCGTCGGCATGATCAGGAGCATCTTCGGCATGAAGCGCGTCGAGAACTCGATCCGTGCCGGGATCGACATCCGCCCGATGATCGGCCCCACGATGAAGCCGACGAACAGGTCGATTCCCGTCCAGAGGCCGCCGCCGACGACGTGGCAGAACATCAGGCCCCAGCGCGAGTTGGTCGAGATCGCCGCGATCACGCCGAGCAGCACGACGCCGACGATCGGCAGTCCCTTGATCGGCACGATCACGACCTTGGGGCGCTCGGACATGGCCGCCGGCGCGACGGCTGCCTGGGTGGCGACGGCCATGCGCGGGATTCTACGAAGCGGGTCGGAGGTCCGCAATCACCCGAGCGCCTGTCGAGGCTCTACGCTCTTTCGGATGCGGGCCCGCCCGAGCCTGTCGGCTTACTACCTCGCCGGAGCGTGCGTCGCACTCGCCGGCTTCGTCGCGGGCGCGGCGCTGCTCGCGGTCACGCTTCCCTACCACCAGTGGGATTCGTTCGGGTTCGGCGACTGGTCGCTCGCGATCGCCCAGCATGGCAAGTTCGATCCGCTCTTCGCCGGCCCCCAGTCGGCGGCGCGGCCGCTCTTCTACGAGCTGCAGGGCCTGGTCTGGTCGGTCACCGGGATCAGCTTCACGGCGGGCCGCCTGCTCTCGCTCGTCTTTGCCGTGGTGCTCGCCGGCTCCGTCTACCGTCTGGCGCGCGCAGTGACCGGGACGCGGCTCGAAGCTGCACTTGCGCTCTCGGTCGTGCTGGCGGTCGTTCCGTTCTCCGAACAGGCGCTCACCGGCCAGACCGACGTGCCGGCGGCGGCGATGGTGGCGCTCGCCGCCGCGCTCGCGTGTCGCCGGCCGCAGGGCCGCTTGGCTCTCGCAGCTCTGGTCGTCGCAGCTGCCGCTGCCGTCCTGACCAAGCAGACCGTGCTGCTCGCTCTGGCTCCTCTGGCGGTCTTCATGCTCGCAGGGCCGCTGCGCGACCTCCGCCACCGTCTGCGTGGACCGGCCGGCGCCCTTTCGGCAGGGCTTGCCCTCGGCCTCGCCTACGACCTCGTGATGGCGCATCGCTTCGGAACCAGCCTGTCGGTCTTCTTGCGCGAGGGCACGGGGGGCATCTGGGCGCAGCTCGCTGCCGCGACGCGCACCGACGCGGTGCTGCGTGCCGACGTGCTCGGCTCGGGGCTGCGTTTGCCGCTGACGTTTGCGCTCTTCTATTCGGGCCTGCGGCTCGTGCGTCTTCGCCACCGGCCGGCGACGCTGCTCGCGCTCGGAGCGGGGCTCGCCTGGTGCATCGCCGGCCCGCTGGCCGCGGGCGTGCCGAACGGCGCGTTCTCCCGGCCCGAGGACGGCTTCACGCTGGTGGGGTTTGCGCTCGTCCTCGCAGCGGCTGCTCTGCTCTCCGAGCACGACGCGCCGAAGCGCTCGACCCTCGCACTCGCGCTCGGGCTCGGACTGCCGACGCTCGTTGCCTGGGTCGACTCTGCGACGTATACCGAGCGGCTTGCCGCACCGGCCTGGCCCGGCCTCGCGCTGCTGCTCGGCTGCGTGCTCGGCGCCGGGATCCGGGGCCTTGCCCGCGCGGGGACGGCGTTCGCGCTCGCTCCACTCCTCGTCGTCGCGATGGCCGTGTGGATGTCGCTCGCGTCGCTCGACGGACTGCACGGCGCCATGTGGGTCGAGTATCGGTCGCTCGGCGTCGGCGGCCTCGGCGACTCGGCCCGCACGATGCACGTCGTGCTGCCCGCGCTCCAGTCGACGCTGGCGACGGTCGAGTCGCAGATCGGCGCCGGCCGGGTCGTGACCGGCGATCCGATGTTTCCCTACTTCCTTCCCGGCCGGGTCGACACGAGCACCCCGGGGCGCTGTAGCGACGTGAAGGGCGAGACGGTGTTCGTGCTGCTGACCGGCAACGAGTCGATCACGGAGGCGCGCCAAGCCGGCCGGCTTGCGACGCCGGAGCAGTGGGCTGCGTGCCGGTCGCCGAAGCTCCGGCAGCTCTCCGACGGCACGAACGGCTATGCCGTCTTCGCGGTCGGTGGCTGAGAGTTCCTCTAGGGCTGGATTGTTTCGTGAACCGGGAACTCCTTGATGTCAGGCGGCCCCTGCGGGGTGACGCCCGCTGCTGCCATTCCTTCCGGAATCCGGGCTTGGAACGCGTCGAAGTCCGCGCGCGATTCCCAGAAGTCGATCACGCCCCAACCGCCGTCGATCGGGCCGGATGAGTGGAACAGGAGCCCGTTCGGAGCGGTGCGCGACGGGTTGATGTGGTCGTGCGCGAGTTCGAACTGCTCCTGCGTGATCCCGGGGAGCTTGAT
>DATLQV010000026.1:0-12485 GCA_035534955.1 Gaiellaceae bacterium | reverse complement strand
GACTGCAACGCCCTGTGGCCGCTGCTCCTGGACGCCGGGGTGGAATGCATCGCCGGCAACTACGACGTCGCGATCGGGCGCGGCGACCCCGACTGCGGATGCGGCTACACCGACCCGCGCGACAACCACTACGCCCAACTCATCTACGACCACACCCTCGCCCACACGACCCCCGACTTCGCAGCCTGGATGCGCAGCCTCCCGCTCGAGCATCGCGAGACCATCGACTCCGTCGATGTCCACATGGTCCACGGATCCCCGCTGGCGATCAACGACTTCATGTGGGAGTCACTCACCGACGACGAGCTCGCGATGCGGGTCGCCATCAGCGGCGCCGACGTCCTACTCTGCACGCACACCGGGATCCCATGGCAGCGCCAGATCGGCCGCTGCCTCGTCGTCAACGTCGGGACGGTCGGGCGCCCCGCAAACGACGGGAGCCCCCGGACGTGGTACGCCATCCTCGACCTGACAGACGGAGACGCCCGTGCGGAACTCGTCCCGCTTGAGTATCCATGGCAGGCCCAAGCCGCCTCGATGCGAGCCGCGGGCCTGCCCGACGCATTCGTCGAGACGATCGAGACCGGCTGGTGGACCACCTGCCTGGAGATCGTGCCAGCGCTTGAGCGCGCTCGAGGGCGATACCAGATCTACCGCGGCTCGCTCGACACCGACTGGGCCGCGGACGGCGTCGGCTGGGCAGCGCCCGCCGCCAATGACGACGATGCGCGTCCCGTCGTCGAGCTGTTCGGCAGCGCCGCCTTCCCCCCGCGGCTCTGGCTCTACACCAACTTCCACTGCAACCTCTCCTGCGACTACTGCGTCGTCGCGTCCTCACCGAGAGCCCGCCGGCGCCAGCTCGGCCTCGCGAGAGTTCGCTCGCTCGTCGACGAAGCCGTACAGGAAGGGTTCCAGGAGCTCTACCTGACCGGCGGCGAACCGTTCATGGACCCCGACATCGTCGCGATGCTCGACTACGCCAGCGCGCGCATCGACACCGTCGTGCTGACCAACGCGATGCTGCTCACAGGCAGACGCGGCGACGAGCTCGCTCGGCTCACCGGGCGGCCCCGGCTCGTGATCCAGACCTCGCTCGACGGCATCGACCCGGCGACCCACGACGCATGGAGAGGCACGGGCTCATTCGAGCGCACGATGGACGGGATCCGCCTCGCGCGCGAACTCGCACTACCGGTGCGCGTCGCGATGACCGAGACGCCCGACAACGCCCGCGAGGTCGAGCCGCTGCGCGCCGCCCTCGCCGACCTCGATGTCGTCGGCGACGCGTTCGCAGTACGGCCGCTTGTCCGGCGAGGCTTCGCGGCGGACCAAACCGACGGGATCGACGTCGACGACGCGATGCTCGCACCGGAGCTCACGGTGACCGCCGACGGCGTCCACTGGCACCCGATCGGCGGCGATCGCGAGACGAGCCCCGACCTCCTCGTCGCGCCGGGCGTGCTCCCGCTGCGCAAAGCGAAACGCATGGTCGTCGAGCGATTCCTCACCTTGCGCCAAGCCGACGGCTCGCTCCCGGCGGCATTCCGGTGCGCGGTATGAGCGCGGTGCTCATCATGGCCCGCGCCCCGAGAGCCGGCGCGACCAAGACGCGACTCGAACCCATGCTTGGGCCTCACGGCTGCGCGCGGCTCCAAGCCGAGCTCATACGCCACACCGTCACATGGGCCAACCGGTCCGGGCGAGACGTCTGGCTGGCCCACACACCGCCCGACTCTCGCGACGAGATCTCGCAACTCGTTCCCCCGACCGTCCACATGTTTCCCCAGGGCGAAGGCGACCTTGGCGCCCGCTTGCGTGAGGCGACCCAACGAGTGTTCCGCACGGGCGCCAGCGCCGTGACCGTCATCGGCACCGACGCGCCGCAGCTCGGTCAAGCGCACCTCTACGCAGCGGAAAAGGCGCTCGCCGCCCGCAACGACGCGTGCCTGGTTCCCGCGCTCGACGGTGGCTACGCGCTGATATCTCTGTCTCGCCCGCTGCTCCGCGCGTTCGACCTCCCGCCCGAGGCGTGGGGGGGCCCCGACGTTCTGGCGCTGACCTTCAAAGCCATCGCGGATCATGGACGGGTCGCCTGTACCCTCGACTCCGTCCGTGACCTCGACGTGCCGGCCGACGCTATCGCCCTGCTCGGCGACCCAGACCTCCCAGAACCAATACGGCGCGCGCTCGGCGTCGCGCTCGTGACCGCATGACCGCGCAGGACCAGATATCGGTCATCGTGCCTGTCCTCGACGAGGCGCTCGCGATCACCGGCCTCCTCGACCATCTCGCAGACCTGCCCGGCTCGTGGGATGTCCTGGTCGTTGACGCGGGCTCGCGCGATGACACGGTCACCCTCGCCGCCCGGCATCCGTCCCGTCCTCGTGTCATCCAGGCCGGCCGCGGACGCGCGCTCCAGATGAACGCGGGCGCCGAAGCTGCACGCTCTGGCGTGCTGCTCTTCCTCCATGCGGATACGCGCCTCCCGCAAGGCGCGCACGACAGCATCACCTCTGCACTCGCTGACCCAGAAGTTCTGGGCGGCAACTTCGCGCTCCACTTCGACGGCGGCGATCGATTCTCCCGGATCCTCGGAACCTGGTATTCGCTCCAGCGACGAGCCGGCGTCTACTACGGCGACTCGGCAATCTGGATCAGGGAACCCGCGTTCCGCGAACTCGGCGGTTTCCTGCCGCTGCCGATCATGGAGGACTACGACCTCGTCCGACGGCTCGAGCGCGCCGGACGCACTCGTTGCCTGGCCGGCCCGGCGATCACCTCCGCCCGGCGGTGGAAGCAGTTCGGCCTGATAAGAACCGTCGCTTCTTGGGTCGCCATCCGCTGGCTCTACCTCGCTGGAGTGTCGCCCGCGCGCCTCGCCCGGTTGTATCCGCACGCCCGGGGGTGAGCCTAGATCCCGTGGGTGGGATGGCCGTTGCGCCGGCGCAGCCTCAGCGCTCACCGACGGCACGTCGTCGTCTGCGCCCGCCCCGAGGTACGTCGCAAACCAGTCAGCGGACGCTGATACGTTTGGATATCCGAGGAGGCAGTCCACCCGGCGACCATGCCGGCTATACGCCGAGCCGCTCCGATGCCAACGTCGTCCCCTCGACCCGCGCGCGGATCTTCGCGAACGCCGTCTCCCGCGACGTGGAGATGTCGTCCCCGAACGGCGCGAAGCCACAGTCGTCCGTCGTGCCGAGGCGATCCGCCGGGATGAATTGCGCCGCCTCCAGGATCCGATCGCGGACCTCCTCGGCGGTCTCGACCCGAGGATCGATCGGGTCGATCACGCCGACGAAGATCCGCTGGTGCGGCTCGGCATGATCCCGAATGGCCTCAAGAACCGCGCGCGGATCCGCCTCGCTCGCGAGTGAGACGTAGAAATTGCCCGCCTTGAGCTGAAGCAGGCTCGGGAGAAGTGCGGAGTACGGCACGTCAAGGCTGTGCACGGAGTCCTGGTCGCCGCCGGGGCACACGTGGATCCCGATCCGCTTACGGTCATTCTCGCCGAACCGCTCGAGCACGCGATTGTTCAACTCGATGAACGACCCGAGCAGCTGCCCGCCGGGGTCGAGCTTCAACGACAGACGTCCCTCCGTGAAGTCGAGCTGCACCACATGCGCACCGCGGTCCAAGCAGCCGCGAATGTCCGCCTCGGCCTCGCGCAGGAGATCGGTCAGGAACTCCTCGCGCGGATATCCGTCGACGCCGTCTTGGGGATACACGAGGCTCAGCGCCGACGGAGCGATCACCGCCTGCTTGACCGGCACGCGCGCGATCGACTGCGCCCTCGCAAGATAGGTGCCTGCGTGCAGCGCGTAGCGGAACGGGCCCCCGGTGAGGCGCGGGAGCTGCCGCGTGTGCCCGTCCTCGAACGGGATCACCACTCCGTCCGGCGCGAGATTGCCGAGCCCAACCAGCGGATAGGTGACGAAGCTCGGCTTGGTCTGCTCACCATCGGTCACCACCGGCGAGCCCGCCGCCTCGAGCTGCTCGATCGTGTCGCGCAAAGCCCGGTCATACAGCTGCTCAAGCCGCCCCGGCCCGACCGCGGCACCCGCCTGGATCGCATCGATGAGCTCGCGCGGTCGCGGAAGGCTGCCGATCTGCTCAGTTGGAATTGCCATGTCCCCTCCGTATGCGTCGACGTGTGGGTCTGCACCGACGTTGGACCCGCGTTCCGGTCCGGACGATTCGCGCCGCCCTCAGGAGGATACGACTGGATCTCTGCGACGGGGCGGCGCCGGACCTCGGTCGCGTGCTTTCTCAAGCGAGAGTCGACTCAACCGGTCGCTCAAGTGCGCGTTCTGACCCTGCAAGACCGTCGCCCGCCGCCGCAGCGCCTCGAGCGCAAGCTGCAACCCGTCGCTGGTGGCCCGGGCGCGACGGAGCTGCGTCTTGAGCCGATCGTTCTCCGCCATCACTGTTGCGAGCCGCGGACCTCCAGTGGCTCGCGCCCGCTGGGTCGCCACACTCGCCGTTGTCTGCTCACTGTCCACAACCATCTGACTCAAGCGGACGCGGAAACGATTCGCGAAGGACCGAAGCAATACGGCGCAACGCCAAGCACGCGGACACGGAGTCCAAATCGCGCGGGCTCGGTCTAATTGGCGTCGACGACCCCGGCTACGAGCAGAGGAGTTTGTGATGCCCTACATACCGTCGTTACCTCCTACCGCGACCCTGTTGGACGTGTTCGAGGCGTTCCCCGATACCGCCGTCCCGCTGCTCGACTACCACGAGGTGCTCATGCGCGGACCCTCCCCGCTGCGCGCGGACCAACGCGAGCTGATCGCCGCCTACGTCTCAGGCCTCAATGCCTGCGCGTATTGCCACGGCGTGCACACCGCGACAGCCGAAAGGTTTGGAGTGCCCGCCGGCACCCTGACAGCCCTGCTGGCCGACCTCGATACAGGGCCTGTCGATGAGCCGATGAGGGTGCTCCTCGGCTACGTCCGCAAGCTCACTCTCGACCCCGGCCGAGTCGCACCCGCGGATGCTGAACGGGTCCTCGACGCGGGGTGGGACGAGCGGGCGCTGTATGACGCGGTGTCGGTGTGCGCGCTGTTCAACTTCATGAACCGCCTCGTCGACGGCCTCGGCATCACTGCCGGCCCTGACTACTTCGACGTGGCCGGGCGTCGGCTCGCAGCCGGCGGCTACGCCCCGCTGAAGGACCTGCTCCGAGAAGGCGGTGAACGACCCGCAAGCCCACCGTCGGAGCCTTCCCGCTGAGCGGCGGTCAAAAGGAGATGACGCTGTATCCGTCGCTGACGAGCTGCCGCAGGCTCGGGTGATCGCGGTAGTCGTCGAGCTCAGCAACCCCCGCGGCCTTCACTCCGTCGAGGACATTGAACGCGCGGGCGCAGTACAGGCACGCCCCGGTCCGGTCGCGGACGCTCAGGAACGTGCGATGGTGCTTGTGCTCGGGGTCCGCGAGTTGCGGGATCCATTTCGTCGCTGCACCGTCGAAAATGAGCTGCATCTCGTCGCCCGCGTCGACGCACTCCTTCGCGAGCACGAGCGCATTGGCGAGCCGGCCGCGCGCCTCAGGTGTCTCCGTGTCGGCGAGCAGCAGAACGGCAATCTTGTTCATGGTGTCTCCCTTGCACAATTCGACGTGGGTGTTGGCATTCGGCGGTTCTCGCGTCTGACGGGCCAAGCACAACGAGGCTGGCGCGTCACAGGCTGTTGAACACGTTGAGGCCGAGGCCGTCGAGCACCTGCTGGGCCTCGATGTTCAGCTGGAACAGCTCGCCGGTCCAGATGAGCACGCCCATGGCGACCAGCACCACGCCACCCCCGGCGATCACGACCGCGAAATGGCGCTTGACAACCAGGAACACCGTCGTCATCCGCTCGAACGCAAGCGCGGTCGCCAGGAAGGGAATCGCGAGACCGGCCGAGTAGAAGGCGAGCAGGACCGCGCCGTGCAGCGCGGAGCTCGACAGCGCCGCGGCGCTGAGAATGGCGCCCAATGTCGGGCCGACGCAGGGCGTCCAGGCCACCGCGAACGCCGCGCCCGCGACGACCGGTCCGCCGCGGCCCGCACGCTGGAGGAGCGCCGGCACATGCCAGGACCGGCCAAGCGCACCCATGAACGGTGCGCTGACGAACACCGCTCCCAGCGCGATGATCAATCCCGCCGCGATCTTGTCCAGCACTTGGCGGTGCGCCGCGAACGACGACCCGAGCAGCGTGGCGCCGACACCGAGCAGGATGAAAATGGTCGAGAAGCTCGCGACGAACACGAGACTCGGGATGAGCACGCGCCGCCTGCGCGCGTGTCCGAGTTCGCTCGGGGCAACGCCGATGACCGTCGAAAGGTAGCCGGGCACAAGCGGGAGGACGCACGGGGAGAGGAAGGAGACCGCTCCGGCGACGATCGCTGCAAAGACCCCGACGCTGCTCGCCGGATCGACGGGCGCCGCCGCGATCACCAGCACGGCGCCCAGCGCTTGAGACATCACACGTAGCTGACGATGTCCTGCTCAAGCGAGGCGAGCGTCGGGTATGCGCCCTCGTGCACGAACGTGATCTTGTGCGCCGCGTTCAGGTAGATCGTCGTTGGCCACCCTTGACCGCCTCCGAGGCTCTGGGCTTGCGACGCGCTCGGGTCGAACACGCTCGGGTAGTCGACGGGGAACCGGCGCAAGAACGAGACCGCGTTCGCTCGCGAATCCTCCGAATCCAGGCCGACGAAGGCGACGCGTCGCGCGTAGACGCGGCCGGCTGTCTGGAAGAACGGGAACTCCGCCCGGCAGTTCGAGCACCACGAAGCCCACTGGTTGACCACGACCGGCACACCACGGAGCTGCGCGAGCTTGGCCTGGATTGTGGCGCTCAGCAGTATCTGGTTCGCGGACTGCGTGTTCGCTACGAGCTCGGCCGCAGCGCTCGGCGACAGCGGCGGCGACTTCGCCGCGGCGGGCCGCGACGTCACCGGCGTCAGCGACAGGCCGCCGTTGCTGCTTCCGCGGGAGCTCACGATCACGACAGTTACGACCGCGAGGACGAGAAGCACCAGCCCAGTCCCAATGTAGATGCGGCGCTCACGGCGCTTCGCCCGTGCCTCGCCATTAGCGTGTCCGGCCTTCACGCTCCGTCGCCGATCCCGGCTGCGCCGGCTACTGGTCATCGTGCCCTCCTGACCGTTTTCGCGGATACCGCGTCAACCAACGTCCCGCCCATCCGCCGCTCTTCTGCCAGCGGGCGGCGCAGATGTTCCGCCGGCGGACGCGGTTGATCGCGCCAGCCGGCGGGGGCCGGTTGTCGCCTGGCCCACAGGTTTGACCCGGCCGCTCGCGATTCGATTCGCTTCGGCTCAGATCACGTCTACGAATCGGCGTCAGGTGAGGCGGCCCGCTTGACCTTCACCCCGCGCCAGAATGCGACGCGGTCCTTGACGGTCGCCGCGGCGGGGCTCGGGGTCGGGTAGTACCACGCCGCTCCCTGATTGCGCTCGCCGTCGACGACGACGTCGTGGTAGCTCGCCACGCCCTTCCAGGGGCAGACGCTCTGATGGGCGCTCGGCTCCAGGAAACGTGGATCGACGTCGTCTCGCGGGAAGTAGTGGTGGCCCTCGACCACCAGCGTGCGATCGCTTCTGGCGATCGTGACGCCCCGCCAGCTCGCCTCCATGGGCCCGGTTGTCCCGGACGCCTCGCCGCCGACGAGTCGGCGAATTGCTCTGGTCAGGGTTGTCATGGCTTCTCCCGAGGTGGTGGACATTTCTTGGACCGTCGCCGAGGTGAAGAGGATTCGCGGTCGGCGGTCACGGACCCGCCACCGTCTCGCTACGGCCCAAGCCGCGCAGGCCCTCGATCGTGCGCCGTAGGCTCGCGAGCATCCGCCGGCAGCTGGGGCAGCGCCTGACGTGCCGTCGCGCCGCTGCCTCCGTCGCCGCGTCGAGCTCGCCGTCCAGGTACTCGGACATGAGCTCACGGGTCTGTCGGCAACGCGCGCGGTGCCGCCGGATGGGGTTTAGCTGCAACGGCATCGCGCATCTCGCTGCGATCGGTGCATGTGGGTCCGCTCTGTCATCTCGACTGTTTGACCCGTTCCAGGGGCCAAGGATTCCCCCTTGGCGCGGCAGCGCATTCGCGCGACCGAATCCTCGAGCCGGTGCGCCCGGTCTCATACACGACAACAAGCACGACAAGGAGGACGACATGGACAACGTGATCACGCTCACGAGCGAGAACTTCGACGAGAAGGTGGTTCGCTCTGGAACGCCGGTGCTGGTCGATTACTGGGCGCCGTGGTGCGGTCCCTGCCGAGCGGTGAGCCCGCTCGTCGAGGAGATCGCGGGGGAGCGAGCGGGAAACCTCGTCGTCGGAAAGGTCAACGTCGACGAAGAGCCCGACCTGGCGGTGCGCGCCGGAGTCCAGGGCATTCCCACTCTCGTCCTGTACCAGGATGGCGTGCCCGTCCGTCAAACCGTCGGCGCTCTCCCCAAGCGCAAGATCGAGAAGTCGCTCGGGCTACGCAACCTCGGCGGCGCGGCCTGAGGCAACCGACCCCTACCGCCGCCAAACTCATCCCTGACAGGAGGACCGATGCACAGCTCCTACGATGCGATCGTCATCGGGGCCGGCCCGGCCGGCGAGGTCGCCGTCTCACGGCTCGGCAAGCAGGGCAAACGCGTGGCACTGGTCGAACGCGAGCTTGTCGGGGGTGAGTGCGCGTACTGGGCCTGCATCCCAAGCAAGACGTTGCTGCGGCCACCTGAGGCGAGGGCGGAGGCCGAGCGAGCAGCAGGCCTGACACGCCCCGATCTGCAGTGGGCGAAGATCGCTGCGTACCGCGATTACATGATCCGCGGGCTCGACGACTCAAAACAGGTCGCCGGCTACCAGGCCGACGGGATCGACGTCTACAAGGGAGAGGCGAAGATCGTGGGTCCAGGCGCGATCAACGTGGGTGGGCAAACGCTGCGCACGGACCGGATCATCATCGCCACCGGGAGCGAGTCGGTGATCCCCGCGATCGATGGGTTGGCAGACGCCGGCTACTGGACCAACCGAGAGGCGACGACACTCGCCGAGTTGCCCGGCAGCGTCGTGGTGCTCGGCGGCGGCCCGGTCGGGGTCGAGCTGAGCCAGCTCCTGCGACGTCTAGGCGTGTCAGTCACCCTCGTGCACAGCCACACGTGGCTGCTACCGCGCGAGGAGCCTGCCGTCGGCGAACTGATCGAGGAGACACTGCGCGCCGAGGGCATCGAACTGCGCCTCGACCAGCACGCGGTCAGCGTCACGACGTCAAATGGCCAGCGCCTGGTCAAGCTCTCAAGCGGAGAGGTAGTAAGCGGCGCCGAAGTCATCGTCGCGGTCGGGCGGCGAGCACGCGTCGCCGGCCTCGGCTTGGAAGCTGTCGGCGTGACCCCCGGCCCGCGCGGGATCACCGTGGACGAGCGCTGCCGCGCAGCGGACGGTGTGTGGGCGATCGGCGACGTCACAGGCGTGATGCCGTTCACGCACGTCGGCATGTACCAAGGACGTGTCGCAGCTGCCGATATCGCAGGAGCTCCCGCCCGCGCCAGCTACGACGCGATCCCGCGCGTCGTGTTCTCCGATCCGGAGGTCGCAACCGTCGGCCTCACCGGCGCCCAGGCACGTGAGCACGGGATTGCGACGAGCGAGGCGTCACTCAGCCTGCCGGAGTCGATCGCCCGCCCCTGGACGTACGAGCAGGATCCCCGCGGCGTGCTCGGCCTCGTCGCCGACCGCGAACGCAAGGTACTCGTCGGCGCTTGGGCGGTGGCGCCGCTGGCCAGCGAGTGGATCCACCAGGCCGCCCTCGCGATCAAGACCCAGACACCGCTTGACGTGCTCACCGACACCGTCGCGCAGTTCCCGACCTTCACCGAGGCATACCTCAAAGCTCTCGAAGCCCTCGAGCCGACCGGATAGCGGAACGCGACTGCCGGTCTCGTGGCAGGGCATGAATCGTTCGTCGAGTTGCTCGGTCTAAGCGGACGTGCGCGAGCGTGTCGAGCAGACCGTGCCGGACCTCATGACCACGGCTGCGGCACCCGTGGCGGCGTAACCCGCGATGGGCGACAACGCCGCTCCTTCGCGCACCCCGCGCGAGAACGTCGGCGCCCGCCGTGTCGGCCGGGCAGGCTTCCTCGGCCTGCTCGGCGGCGGCGTCGCGACGCTGTTCTTCGGCAAGCAGATCTCGAGCGTCACGAGCACGGTGACCAAGCCGTTCGCCGACGCGACCGGGCTGAGCCGGATCGTGCCCTCGAGCGGCTGGCGGATCTACACCGTCGCGGCGACGATGCCCGTGTTCGACCGCGCCAGCTGGCGCCTGCGCATCGACGGCCTTGTGCGCAACCCGATGGAGCTCAGCTACGACGAGCTTCTCGCGCTGCCGCGGGCCGAGCAGGGCTCGACGTTCCACTGCGTGACCGGTTGGACCGTCCCGAACGTGCACTGGGCGGGCGTGCGCTTCGCCGACCTGCTCGCCGCGGCGCAGCCGCTGCCGCACGCGCACGCCGCGCACTTCATCTCCGCCGAGGTTCCCTACGATGACTACCTCGAGCTCGGCCAGACGAGGCTGCCGGACGCGATGCTCGCGTACGAGATGGACGGCGTGCCGCTGGCGCAGGAGCACGGCGCACCGGTGCGTGTCGTGATCCCCGACATGTACGGCTACAAGAACGTCAAGTGGGTCCACCGCATCGCGCTCGTGTCGCGCTCGCAGCTCGGGTACTGGGAGAAGCTGGGCTACGACGTCAACGCGTGGGTCGGCCACTCCAACAGCCATGGCTGACGCGACGCTCGCGCGAGAGGCGGCGCGCTCGACGCCCGCCCGGCCTCGTTACGTCGCGCGCTTCACGCGCACCGAGCGGCTCCTGCATTGGGTGCACGCGGCCGCGTTCTTCGTGCTGCTCGGCTCGGGCCTGGTGCTCTACCTCCCGGCGTTCTCGACCGCGGTCGCTCGGCGGCCGCTGATCAAGGACATCCACTTCTGGACCGGGATCTCCTGGGCCGGCGCGATCCTGCTGATCGTGCTGCTGGGCAACCGCCGCGCGCTCGCGCGCACGCTGCGCGAGATCGACCTCTTCGACCGCGACGACCGCCGCTTCCTGCGCGGACGCCTCGACGCGCCGCAGGGGCGCTTCAACGCCGGCCAGAAGGTCAACGCGATCGTCACCGGCGCCTTCGCGATCCTGTTCTTCGTCTCCGGTCTGCTGCTGTGGCTGGGCGAGCGCAATACCGACATCCGCCTCGGCGGCACGATCTACCTGCACGACGCGCTGATGTACCTCTCCGTCGTGATCGTGACCGGCCACCTCTACCTGGCCCTGATCAACCGGTCCACCCGCCACGCGCTGCACGGCATGGTCCTGGGAACGGTGCGCGAGGACTGGGCGCGCGCACATCACGCGAAATGGCTCGAGCCGGGACCACGCCACGAGGCCCGGAGACCGCCGCACTGACGGTAGACTCGCCGTCGCCATGCCTCATCACGTCGGCTTTCGCGTTCGCAGGGTTCTTCCAGCCTCGAGCGAAGCCGTCTGGCGCGTGTTAGGCGACTTTGGCACCGAGCACCGATGGACGCGGTCGCTCCGCCTCTGCAGTCGTGACACGGCCGACGTGCAAGTTGGCACCGCTCGTAAATGCGAGCTTCCCCGCCCCCTGATGGGCCGGATCTCTGTCCGCGAGGTCCTTACCGAGTATGACCCCGGGACATCGCTTGCATACGTGCTGGACGGCGCCGCCGGACCATTCGCGTCCGCGGCCAGCCGCTGGTCAACGAGCACGGTCAGCGCGCAGGCGACCGCCGTAGTGGTCGACGGCCACCTCGTTCCGCGAAATGCCGTCGTGCGCCTCTTCCTCTGGCCGTTCGCGAAGCCCTATCTTCGGAGCATTACCGCGCGCGTACTTGACGAGCTCGGCGAATACGTTCGTGACAGCGGCCAAGCCACTCCGGCGCGTTAGCGACACGCCAACCCGAGCTCACCGGAACCGTGCGTGCTAGCCAGCAGCCGGGCTGAGGTCGTCGTCCGGCTGCTGCCTGAGCTTCCGCAGGCCTTCGACAGTCCGCCGGATGTTCGCGAGGAAGCGCTGGCAACTCGGGCACCAGCGCACGTGACGACGAAGCCGCCGAGCGGCCGGCTCGTCAAGCTCGCCATCGAGGTAGTCCGACATGCTGGCGCGCGCTTCCCGGCAATGCTCGCGATGGCGCGTGACTGGATTCAGCGTCATAGATATCCCTCCTCAAAATACCCGTCGAGCATCGCGCGGAGCGCCATTCGGCCGCGGTGGAGCCGGCTCTTGAACGCCCGCTCGCCGATCCCGACGACTTCGGCGCCCTCTCGCAGACTCAACCCCTCCACGTCGCGCAGCGTGACCGCGACGCGATAGTCGATCGGCAACTCTCCGAGCGCGCGCTCCACGGCGGCGAGAAACTCGCGCGACTCGAAGACGCTGTCCGGTCGGTTGCCCCACGAAGGGATGCGCTCGCCAACACGA
>DATLQV010000025.1:0-51743 GCA_035534955.1 Gaiellaceae bacterium | reverse complement strand
TCCGGCGGCCGGCGCCGGCCGCGACGAAGAGGACGCCGAGAATCACGCCCACGCCGAAGCCGTGCATGACCGTGACCGTGAACATGACCAGACCGAGCACGATCATCAGCAGCGCCATGAAGACGACGAGCCCGCGGTAGCTGCTCATGCCCCGGTCACGCCACCTTCCTGCCCGCCGCGACCATGACGCGCGACGGCGAATGCTTGAGCACGAAGTCGACGGTACTGCCGAAGATCGTCTTGTGCTGGCCGCGCCGCGCGCCGAGCACGATGATCTCCGAGCCGCGGCGGTCTGCCTCTTCGATGATCGCCCGTCCTGCGTTCCGCGCGCGGATGACGCGCTCGACCACCCTCACACCGTACGGCTCGGCGATCGCGCGCCCCCGGTCGAGGAGATCGTCGGCCGCGCGGAGCTGATCCGTCATGTCGGCGTCGAGCGGCAACTCGAGCGGCACGACGATCACGCGCAGCAGGACGATGCGCCCGGCGCGTTCGGTTGCGAGCCGTCCGGCCAGCTCGATCGCCTCCCTCGACTCGTCGCCCGCCACGATCGGCACGAGGATCGACCGGTACTCGAGTGCAATCGCCGCGCCGAGCGGTACCGGCGCCCGGGTCGTGGTGCTCAGCGGGAGGTTCAACCTGCGCCGGTAGAACACGTAGAAGACGAACCCGACCGCAAGCCACGCCAGGCCGGCGTAGCGGGTCGGCGCGTCCTGCACGACGACCACGACCCAGGCGATGCCGGTGCCGAGCCCGCCGACGATCGCAAAGAGCGGCCAGTCGATCCCCCCCAGCCTGAGGTTCGGGCGAGCGCGCCACTCGAGCTCTTCGCCCCGCGCACGAACGCGCAGAGCGACCACCGAGACATGCGCGATCGTGAACGACAGCATCGCCCCGAATGCGTACATCCGCCCGAGGAAGTCGACCTGGCCCGAAACGAGGAAGATCGTCGTACCGATGCCGGCGAACACGACGAGCGCGAGCCAGGGCGTCTTCAACTTCGGGTGCAGCCGCCGGAAGATCTCGGGCAGCTGCCGGTAGCTCGACATCGAATAGGTGATCCGCGAAGCGCCGATCACACCTGCGTTCGTGGCGATGAACAGGATCGTGGCGGCCAGGATGCCGACGTAGATCTTCGCGATCGAGAGCACCGCACCGTGCAGCCCGAGGTTCTCGACGAGCCCGAGCACGGGGTCGTTCTTGAAGCCGTTCGGCGGGCTCTGGCCTAGCTGGGTCACATAGTGCGCACCCTCGTGCACCACCGGCATCGCCGACAGCGCGATCCACGGCAGCGTGAAGTAGATCGCGAAGACGGCGATCGCAACCCAGGAGATCGAGCGCGGAATCGTGCGCACAGGGTCTCGAGCTTCCTCCGCGAGGTTCGACACCGTCTCGATGCCGGTGTACGCGATCATCCCGACGGGGATCGCGAGCAGGAACGCGCTCCAGGAAGGGGCAACGCCGAGGTGCACGTTGTGCATCAGCACGTGTGCGTTGAAGATCAGGAAGAACCCGAGGCTGACGAGCAGGAGCTGGGTCGCGAAGTCGACGACGGCCAGCACGATGTTCAGCTTCGCCGCCTCCTGGACACCGACCACGTTGAGCCCGACGAGCACCCAGGTGAACGCGACGCCGACGACGATGTCCCACGGGTTCGTGCGCAGCGGCGCCCAGAAGATCGACAGGTAGTGCGGCACGAAGATCACCGAGATGGCGATCGTGATCACGTAATTGAGCATCTGGGCCCACGCCGCCCCGAACGACACGAGCTCGTTGAACGCGTGGCGCGCGAAGCTCGCCGACCCGCCGGCCTCGGGGTAGCGAACCGTGCCCTCGGCGTAGGTCGCGGCGGTGGCCGCGAAGATCAGGCCGCTGATGATGAAGACGAGCGGCGTGAGGCCGAGCGCGATGCTCGCCACGAGGCCCAGCGCGTAGTAGATCGACGAGCCGACGTTGCCGTAGGCGGTCGCGAAGAGCGCGGGAGCTCCGAGAACCCGCTCCAGACTGTGTGATTGACGGCGCCGCCGGGGCACGACGGCCGATGCTAGATGGTCGGCTGGCCGGGGGCCCCGCTAACGGAACAGCTGGTACGGGACGCTCGAGAGGACGACATTCGGTTCGAACAGCAGGAGCCGCTTGATGTAGAGCGCCCGCTGGTTGTGCAGAAGCCGCGCCCAGCCCCGGACGACCATCTCCGGCATCACGATGTTGACGACGGTGTCGCCGCCCGCCGTGAGGCTCCTGATGTAGGCAAGGAGCGGCGTGCCGATATCGCGGAAGGGCGCATCGCTCAGGTCGAGCGGCAGCGTCATGCCCGTGCTCAGGTACTCCGCGCGGAAGCGCGCCGCTTCGTCCTCGTCGAAGGCAAACGACACGGCTCGCGTGTCTTCGATGCCGAGCGACTCGGCATAGGTGGCCGCGCGCAGCGCACCGGCGTGGACGTTGGCGACCAAGACGCGGGCGACGAGCCGCTTTGGCATCTGTCCCTGCGCCGTCGTGCTCGCAGCGACGGAGGGCACGGCGGTGACGACGATGCCGGGCTCGGAAAGAAGGCGCAGCTTGAGCCGGAACGACGAGCGCCCAGCCGCGGTGACGAATGACCGGCGGCGAAACTGCTCCGGCACGACGACCGTGACGAAGTCGGACTCACCGCGAGGCAGCCGCCAAACCTCTTCGAGGAGCGCCTGCATCCGCCCTTCCTCCGCCTCAAGAATCTCGAGCCGCGGCTCCTCCTCGGCAAAATCCCACCAGCGCGGGCGGATCGCCGGATCGGTGTGCCGGGTCGGGACGAGCACCGCGCGCAGCCGGGACGGGGTGATGTGGTGCATGTACCAGAGGGCTCCCTTGGTGGCGGCGTTGAGCGATTCGACCCAGAGCAGGACCTCGTTGGTGGGAGCGCGTGCCGCACGCACGGCGCTGACCCCGACCCGAAGCCGGCGGGCGAAGCGACGGTAGTGGCGGTTGATGCCGAGGAAGACCAGGACGAGCAGTGGGATCGCGACGATCACGAGCCAGGCG
Source organism: Gaiellaceae bacterium (assembly GCA_035534955.1). GTDB lineage: Bacteria > Actinomycetota > Thermoleophilia > Gaiellales > Gaiellaceae > PALSA-600. The sequence goes on along the minus strand of DATLQV010000025.1, from coordinate 48,725 downwards.
CCCTCGGCGAACTTGGTCCAGATGACCACCAGCGTCACGACGCCAGTCGCGGTCGCACCGACAGCGTTGATGATGATGCGGTGCCCCCAGCCCGGGTCGCGGGAACGCCACCAGTACCGCACCATGCCGGTCTGCGACAGCGTGAACGCGGTGAACACGCCGATCACGTACAGGTGGATCAGCGAATTGAGGTTCGCGTTGTACGCCCACAGCAGCGCACACGCGAGCCCGGTCAGGACGATGATGCCGTTCGAAAAGACAAGGCGGTCGCCGAGGTTCGTGAACTGGCGCGGGAAGAAGCGGTCGCGCGCGAGGAGCGCCCCCAGGCGCGGAAAGCCCTGGTACGAGGTGTTTGCCGCGAGCACGAGGATCGAGAGCGTGAGCACCTGCACAACCCAGTACATGAACCCGAATGCCGACGACGCCGGGAAGACACCGCGCGCGATCTCGGACAGAACGGAAGGAGTGCCGCTTCCGGTCGGCCGTGCGTGCATGCGCACGGCCAGCCACGACACGCCGACGAACATCGCGATCGCGATCGAGCCGAGAATCAGCAACGTCGCCGCGGCGTTTCGCCCCTGCGGGCGCCTGAACGCGTTGACGCCGTTCGCGATCGCCTCGACACCCGTGAGCGCAGTGGAGCCCGACGAAAATGCGCGCAACAGCACGAATGCGGTCACCACGCCGGTGCCCGCCACCAGCGGATGCGGAACAACGGCCTGCGGACAGGTGCCCGCTGCACACCTCGTGAGACCGACGCCGACCAACGTGAAGATCACGGTGATGAAGGCGTACGTCGGAACCGCGAAGAGGAAACCTGCCTCACGGACGCCCCGCAGGTTCGCGAGCGCGACCAACACCACGCAGACAAGCGACAGCTCGAGCTCGTGGCCGCGCAACGACGGGATCGCCGAGCTCAGTGCGAGCACGCCGGCTGCCACCGAAACGGTGACCGTGAGAACGTAGTCGGTCAGCAGCGCCGCGGCCGCGATCAGGCTGGGCAGACGGCCAAGGTTCTCCTTGGCGACGACGTAGGCCCCGCCGGAGCTCTGGTACACCTGAACGGTCTGCCGGTAGGAGAGCACGACGATCGCGAGCAGCGTCGCGATCGCCAGGGCGATCGGGAAGGCGAGGTGTGCGGCGGCGCCGCTCGTTGCGACGAGCACGACGAGCGCCGCTTCGGTCGCGTAGGCGACCGACGAGAGCGGGTCGGACGCGAAGATCGGCAGCGCAAGCCACTTCGGAAGCAGCGTCTCTTCCATTTCGTCGGAGGCCATCGGCCGTCCGACGACGACGCGCTTCAGTCGCGGGGTGCGCCGCTCGAACTCACGAAGCGCCGTCATCCAAGCCTTCCAGCGTCGCGCGACAACGCCGGAGCGCGATGCGAAGGCGGTTCGGGTCACCGTGGCCGTAGAGCGGGCCGGAGCCGTCGGCGAGGAGCTGCTGAACGAGCAGAACGCCGCGCGATGTCACGGCGTGGTCGAGGTCGCAGAGCAACGCCGCGAGCTCGAGCAGCTGCGGGCGGCACTCGCGGACCGAGCCGCGGTCGAGCGGCGAAGCGTTCGGCAACAGCCGTTCGTCGGCCCGGTGCACGGAGTCGGCCAGCGAACGTCCGAGGGCGATGCGGTTCGAGGGCTCCAGCAACTCCTCGGTGCGCCAGGCGAGCCGCGGTAGCGGGAGCCGCGTCGCGAGAATCTCCTCGTCTGCCCGCTGGCGTGCCGTGCGCAGCGCACGGCGTGCCTCCCAGCTCCGCACGGGACCAAGCAACTTGGACGCCATCTCCCAGACGGTAGAGGCGGCCGTCTCAGCGGCGGCTCAGGATCCCGCGCCTCCGCCTCAAGGTTCTCTCAAGTGGCAGGAGCTACGAGCCGGTAGCCGGCGCCGGGCTCGGTGAGCAGGTAGCGCGGGCGTGCCGGATCGGGCTCGAGCTTGCGGCGCAGTTGGGAGACGTAGACGTGCAGGTAGTTCGACTCGTCACCGTACGCCGGCCCCCACACCTCGCGCAGGATCGCGCGGTGCGTAAGCAGCTTCCCCTCGTTCTGGGCGAGCAGGCGGAGGATGCGGAACTCGTGCGGTGTCAAGTGCACCGGCCTGCCGTCGACCGTGACGGACAACGCATCGAGGTCGACACAGATGGAGCCGACCACGATCACCGGCTCGCCGGGCGGTCCGGCCCGCCGAAGCACTGCACGCAGTCGTGCGAGCAGCTCGCCGATCGCAAACGGCTTGGTCACGTAGTCGTCGGCGCCTGCGTCGAGAGCGGCGATCTTCTCGCCCTCGTCCCCGACCGCGGAGATGAGGACGATCGGAGCCTCGCTCCATCGGCGCAGCTCGGTGCACACGTCCCGCCCCGACCCGTCCGGCAGCAGAAGATCGAGAATCACAGCGTCGGGCGGGTTGAGCCCCGCGGCGGCGAGCGCCTCGGCGGCGGTGGCAGCCGTCTCGACCTCGTACCCGGCACCACGCAGGTTTGTCGCAAGAGCGCGCAGGAACTGCGGCTCGTCGTCGATGACGAGCACGCGCTGCTTCATTCCTGCACCCCCGTCGGCACCTGTTCGGCCGGCAGCGTCAGGCGCGCACGCGTCCCGCCACCGTCTCGGTCAGCCAGCGCAAGAGTCCCGTCGTTCGCCGCCGTGAACCCGTGGGCGATCGCGAGACCGAGCCCGAGCCCGGTCTTCGACGACGAGCCGTCGCCGAGGCCGGGGCCGCGATCGAGCACGTCGATCACAACGCGGCCGTCCCGCTCGTCCGCGCACACTTCGACGGCGCCCGGCGAGAACTTCAACGCGTTCTCCAAGAGGTTCACGAGCACTCGCTGCATCTGAACCGCATCGACGCGCGCCGCCGGCAGCGAGCCCGGCACGTCGATCCGAAGCCGCGACCGGTCCGACACCTCGCCGGCCGCCTGCCCGATCAGATCGTCGACGGCCCACAACTCGAGGCGCGGAGCGACGGCGCTGGTCTGAAGCCGTGACAGGTCGAGCACGTTCTCGACGAGACGGCTCAGACGCGCCGTCTCGAGCCGGATCGTCTCGAGCAGCTCGGCCCGGTCGGCGTCCGAAAGCTGGAGCTCCTTGTCCTCGAGCCCGCCGACCGCGGCCCGCATCGTCGCAAGCGGCGTGCGGAAGTCATGCGACACCGTCTGCAGGATCACCGTCTTGATCGCGTCCGAGCGTCGAAGCGCCTCTGCCTCCCGTCGCTCGTCGGAGACGGCGAGCAGCGAGTCGACCGCCGCCTCGAACCGCCGCTGGGCAACTGCGTCACCGCCCGCGAGCACGCGCGCGGCTCGCGCGCGGATCTCGTCCAGCGGCGCCTCTTGCAACAGCGCTGCCGCGGCGTCGGAGAGCAGCGATGCCTCACGCTCGCGCTGCTCGGCCTCCGCTGCGCGCCTACGCGCACGCGCCGCGAGCTCGCTGGCGACGACGGCCGTAGCGACGTACACGCCGAGCGCCGCCCAGTTCCGCCCGTCCGCGAGCGTCAACGTGTGCACGGGCGGGAGGAACAGGAAGTTGAAGACAACCATCGACGCGAGCGCGGCAGCCACCGCATAGCCGAGGCCGTAGAGCACGGCGGCGGCGAGCACCGCGAGCGTGTAGAGCACCCCGAGGCTCAGGATCGGGGCGATCGGGTTCAGCGCGTACACGAGCCCGGTCGCGACAAGCACCGCGGCCGCCGAGCCCGCGACGGCGACGAGATCACCGCCTCGTTTCACGGTGCCACGCTACTCCTCAGAGGCCGGCCACCGTCCTCGGCGCGCTGGTCGCGGCCGAGCTGGTGCGCGGGGGGCGAGCCCCCGCGCAGCAGCCGGCGTCTGTCAACTATGAATCGAGACGATCAGCGGGATGATCAGGATCGCGACGATGTTCGCGATCTTGATCATCGGGTTGATCGCGGGGCCTGCCGTGTCCTTGTACGGGTCGCCGACCGTGTCGCCGGTGATCGACGCGGCATGCGCCTCCGAGCCCTTGCCCCCGTAGAGACCGTCCTCGATCGACTTCTTCGCGTTGTCCCAGGCGCCGCCGCCCGAGGTCATCGAGATCGCGAGGAAGAGACCGGTGACGATGGTGCCGATCAGCAGGCCCCCGAGCATCTTGGCGCTGATGATCCCGACCACGATCGGAAAGCCGATCGGGATCAGCGCGGGCAGAAGCATCGACCTGATCGCCGAGCCGGTGACGATGCCGACCGCGCGGCTGTAGTCCGGCTTCTCGGTGTAATCCATGATCCCGGGGTGCTCACGGAACTGGCGGCGCACCTCCTGCACGACCTCGCCGCCGACGCGACCGACCGCCTGCATGGCAAGCGACGCGAACAGAAACGGCATCAGACCACCGATGAAGAGGCCGGCGATCACCCAAGCGTCCGACAGCGAGAACGCCGTCGGCAGGCCCTGGTCTTTGAGCCCGGTCGTGTACGAGTCGAACAGGATCAGCGCCGCGAGTGCCGCGGAGCCGATCGCGTAACCCTTCGTCACGGCCTTTGTCGTGTTGCCGACCGCGTCGAGCGGGTCGGTGATCGCGCGAACGCCCTCAGGCAGATCGGCCATCTCGGCGATGCCGCCCGCGTTATCGGTCACCGGGCCGTATGCGTCGAGCGCGACGATCAGACCGGTCATCGAGAGCTGCGCCATCACCGCGACGCCGATGCCGAACAGGCCGGCAAAGTGATGCGCGACGAGGATGCCGGCAACGATCACGACCACCGGGAGCGCCGTTGCCTGCATGCCCATGGCAAGGCCTTCGATGATGTTCGTCGCGTGGCCGGTCTGCGACGCCTTGGCGATCGCCTTGACCGGATTCCAGCGGGTGCCGGTGTAGTACTCGGTGATCGCAACGAGGAGGAAGGTCACGACAAGGCCGACGAGCGCCGACGCATAGAGGTCGGTGAAGCTGTACGCGCCCTTGTCGAACGCGATCGTGATCGGGATGAAGCCAGCCGCCGACAGGATCGTCGCGACGAGCACCGCCTTGTAGAGCGCGTTGATGACTGCGTTCTCGCCCTTGCCGAGCCGGGCGAAGAAGGTGCCGATCACCGACGAGACCGCCGAGACCGCACCCAAGGCCAGCGGGTACAGGTAGAGCCTCGAGTCCGTGAAATGCGTCCCGATCAGCATCACGGCCACTGCGGTGACCGCGTAGGTCTCGAACAGGTCGGCCGCCATGCCGGCACAGTCGCCGACGTTGTCGCCGACGTTGTCCGCGATCACCGCCGCGTTGCGCGGGTCGTCCTCGGGGATCCCTGCCTCGAGCTTCCCGACGAGGTCGGCTCCGACGTCGGCGGCCTTCGTGAAGATGCCGCCGCCGAGGCGGGCGAAGACCGAGATCAGGGAGCCACCGAACGCAAGCCCGATGAGGTCGTGGATCGCCGAGGTCGGCGTATGGCCGAGGCCGCCGGTGAGGAGCCAGTAGTAGCCCGTCACGCCAAAGAGGCCGAGACCGACGACGAGCAACCCCGTCACCGAACCGGCGCGGAACGCGACGTTCAGCGCGGGCTTGAGCCCGTTCCGCGCAGCTTCCGCGGTGCGAACGTTCGAGCGCACGGCGACGTTCATGCCGATGAAGCCCGCACCTGACGACAGAACCGCGCCGATCAGGAAGCCGAAGGCGGTTCCCCAGCCGAGCTTGTTGTAGACACCGAGCAGGACGAACGGCACCACTGCGACGATCGCGATCGTCGTGTACTGCTTCTTGAGGTAGGCCGCGGCGCCCTCCTGGACGGCACTCGCGATCTCCCGCATCCGCTCGTTACCAGCCGGCTGCCGGAGCAGCCACCAGGTCAGGTAGAGGCCGTACAAGACGGCCACGCCGGCACCGACGAGGCCGAGGAGCACGGGATGATGCATGAACCAATCCATCGGTTTCGCTCCCTCACAAAGTCAAGCGCCGAAGGGCTCGGCGCGGGCGATTATGTATCACATGCCCCGGAGGGTGTTAGGGATTTGCCGCTTCGGCGTAGGCGATCTGGAGCCGGGTCAGCGCCAAGGCGAGGTCGCCCGCCAGTTCCCCTGCGAGCTGCGGAACGAGTGCCGCGAGGGCGTCGATCGCCTGCCGAGCCTCGTCGAGCTCGCGCCGGTCGAGCTTGGCGTAGGCCAGGCTCGCGATCGTGGAGGCAGCCGAGACCAGGAACTGCTGGACGCTGAGGGCCGCGAGCTGAGCCTGCAGAGCCTCGACGTCGAACTCCGGCTCGTCAGCCATCCGTCGTCGACCCCGCCGGCTCTCCCGTCTGCACCTGCTCGGCGTAGATCTCCTCCAGGCTCGCTCCCTCGGCGAAGCGTGCGATCTGGCGCTCGGCGGCATTGCGCTCGGGAACGGCGAGGAACGGAGCAGCCCCGATCTCCTCGGCGACCGGCGCGACCCAGTCGAGGAGCTGCTCGATCCGGGCGCGGGCATGCACCTGCTCGCCCCGCTCGAAGTCCAGGAGCTCGCCCGAGAGGCCGTACCGGGTCGCCCGCCACAGGTTCTCCTCGAGCAGCCGATTCGGCAGGACAGGCAGCGGTTCGCCCTCGTCGTGAGCGCGGGCGCAGCGGGCAGTCAGGCTGTAACAGAAGGCGGCGAGCGACTGCGCCTCCGCGAGGTCCGGCTGCCCGTCGGCGATCCGGATCTCGACCGTCGGGTAGCCGAGGTGCGGCCGGACGCTCCACCAGATCTGGGTGTGCTCGGTCACGGAGCCCGTCCGGTACAGAAACGAGACGTAGTCCTCCCAGCCGCGCCAGTTGCCGTATGCGTCGGGGATGCCGCAGCGCGGGAACATGCGCGTGAAGATCTCGGTACGCGCCGAGTGCAGGCCCGAGTTGACGCCCTCGACGAAGGGCGAGCTCGCCGAGAGGGCGAGCACTTCGGGCAGGAAGTTGCGAAGCGCGTCGTGCACGGCGATCGCGCGGTCGGCGCCGGCGATGCCCACGTGCACGTGCAGCCCGAACGTGTTGTTGCGCCAGACGACATAGCGGAGGATCTCGTCGTTTCGCCGGTAGTGCGGCGTATCGATGATGCGCTGATCCTGCCACCTGCTCCAGGGGTGAGTCCCGGTTCCGCCGAGAGCGATCTGCAGCTCGCGGGCGACTCCGTGGATCTGGCTGCGCCGTTCCTGCATTGCTGCGGCCGCCTCCCCGAAGTTCTCGCACTTGCCGGTGCGCACCTCGATCTCGGATGCGATCAGCTCCCCGACGACGTTCGGCGCGAGCTCGGTCTCGAGCGCCGCGGCATAGATCTCCTCGAAGCGATCGGTGAGCGCGAGGGTGCGCGGGTCGAGGAGCGCGAACTCCTCCTCGACGGCGAGGGTGAAGTCGGTGCCTGCATCGAACTCCTCGCGGCTACGGGCCAGAAGCTCCTGCCAGGTGACGCGCTGCTCGTCGCCCATGTCGCCGCAGAGCGTATCGGCGCGCGCCTACTCGACAGGCGCGAGCAGGCGCTCCGCGACGCTCGCCCACGACCAGCGCTCGACGACCGCCTGCCGCGCGGCACGCCTGAGAACATCGCGCTCGGCACGCGGCAGCGCGAGCACCTCGGACAGCTTCCCCGCCAGATCGCGCGCGTCGCCGGTCTCGAAGGACGCGAGCTCGCGGAAGCGTTCGGGGTAGGACGCCTCGAGCCCCGCCGCGATCTCGGCGAGCCCCGAGTGCCGCGCGACGAGCGGCGGCGAGCCGGCCGCAGCGGCTTCGGCCGCCACCATCCCGAACGCCTCGGGAAAGATCGACGGCACGACCGTGACGTCGGCGAGCGCGAGCAGGTGCACGAGATGTCGGTGCTCGAGCGGACCGGTGAAGAGCGTGCCCTTCGGCGCCGCCTCCTCGAGCGCCGCGCGGTAGGGGCCGAAACCCACGACGACGAGGCGCGCTTCGATCCCGTGCATGGCCTCGAGCAGCACCTGGACGCCCTTCTGCTCGATCAGCTTCCCGAAGTAGACGACGACCGGGCTGTCGCCGTCGAGGAACGCCGCGAGCCGGGCGGCGTTGCCGTCGTCGGGCAACCGCTCCTCCGCATTGCCGGGGTTCGGCGCGTCGCGTCGCGCCTCCTCGATCAGGCCCGCAAGCGCAGCGGGCCGGTCCTGGAGGCGAAACTCGTCGATGTCGACGCCCGGCGGCACCTCGAACACGCGCTCGACATGGCCGACCACGTCCTCGAGCACCTCCCGGATGTGCGCCGAGCCGACGTAGGTCGCGTCGGCTCGTGCGAGCGCCTCTCGCCCCCACGCCTCCAGGTCGGGGCGCCCGCGCATCGAATACTCGAGCTCGGAGCCGTGGGCCTTGACCCGGAACCGCGCACCGCTCGCCGCGCCGACCGCGGCTCCCATCAGCACGTGGTTCGCGAACACGAGGTCGGCCGGCAGCAGCTCCCGCAGCGCGGCCGCGTTGGCCTCGACGTAGGCGTGCTTCTCGGCGTCGCTGAAATCCTGCAGGTAGGCGGGGTTGAGACCCTCGTAACGGTCGATCACGAAGACCGGCAGCAACCCGCCGGGAAGCTCCACGGCAACGGTCTGCGCTCCGCCAAGGTCGTAGCGCTCGGGCTGGCGCTCCTGCGAGACGACGACGACGTCGTGGCCCGCGCGACTCCACTCGCGAGCGAGCGCACGGGTGTACACGTTCGACCCGGTGCCTCCGAGGAGGTAGCCGTGCCAGAGCAGGATGCGCACGCGGGGAGGCTACGCCAAGTGAAAATAGAGCGCGTGCAAGAGCTCGACCGCAGGGTTCGACGTGTGCACGGTCACGTCGCTGGGGACGTCGAGCAGCGCTTCGGAGTAGTTGAAGATGATCCGCACGCCTGCGTCGACGAGATCGTCGGCGACCTTCTGGGCGGCGCTCGCCGGAACCGCAAGCACGCCGACCACAATGTTCTTGTCGCGCACGACGTCCTTCAGCCGGCGCTCGTCCTCGACCGTCGTGCCTCCGATGTCGGCGCCGATCGCGAGCGGGCTCGAGTCGAAGACCGCCGCGATGTTGATGCCGTGCTCGGCGAAGATCGGCGAACTTGCAATCGCCTGGCCAAGGCGCCCGGCGCCGACGAGCGCAATGTTGTGCTGGCCCTGGGTGCGGAGAATCTTGCGGATCTCCGCAAGCAGCGATTCGATCGAGTAACCCACGCCGCGCTTGCCGAACTTGCCGAAGTTCGACAGGTCGCGCCGGATCTGCGTCGCGTTGATGTTCGTGTAGTCGGCGATCTCCTGCGAGGAGATGCGGTCTTTCCCCATCTTCTTGCTCTGCGTCAGCACCTGCAGGTAGCGGGAGAGGCGGGCGGCGACCCCGACGGTGAGCCGATCCGGGGCACCGCTCGGGACGGGTGTTTGCAACATCACGAACCTATTGTGCCGGAGGCTTCAACCCGAGCGTGCAGTTGTCACAAAGTCCGAGGTTTGTGACAGTCCAGGGCCTCAAGCCCGGCGGCCGAGCTTGCGCCGCAGCGCCACCTCGTCCACGTGGTAGACGAACGACCGCTCGCCGTCGATCTCGACGACGGGCAGCCACTCGCGGTAGCGGGCCTCCAGGGCCCCGTCGCCGGTGATGTCCACGACCTCGTAGGTGGCGCCGACCCGGTCGAGCACCTCACGGGCACGCTCGCAGAGCGAGCACTCGCGCCCCACGTAGATGACAACGCGGGGTTCCATGGTTCCTCCGCGTCGTCAGGGATAGAGACCGCGAGTGACGGTGGCCTCGGCGACACGCTGCACGGCGAGGCCGTAGGCGGCCATCCGCATCGAGACCTTGCGGTCCGTGTACGTCGCCCAGGTCTCGTCGAAGGCCCGGGTCACGATGTCGTTCAGGCGCGCATTGACCTCGGCTTCTTTCCAGAAGTACTCCTGCAGCCCCTGCACCCACTCGAAGTACGAGACGACGACGCCCCCGGCGTTGGCGAGCACGTCGGGAAGCACCAGCACGCCGTTTGCTTCGAGCAGCTCGTCTGCGGCCGGGGTCACCGGGCCGTTCGCGCCTTCGACGACGACCTTCGCCTTCACCCGGTCGGCATTCGCCTCGGTGACGACCTGTTCGAGCGCGCACGGCGCGAGCACGTCGCAGTCGAGCGTGATGAGCTCGTCGTTCGAGATCGCGTCGCCGCCCTTCAGCTGCGCCAGCGAGCCTCCGGCGCGCTTGTGCGCGAACAGCGCGGCGACGTCCAGTCCCTTGGCGTTGTAGAGGCCGCCGGTCGAGTCGGAGGCGGCGACGACCGTCGCGCCCTCCTCGGCGGCGAATTTTGCGAAGAACGAACCGACATTGCCAAAACCCTGCACCGCGAGGCGCAGCCCGTCGATCGAGCGCTGCTGCTGCCTGAGCACGGACAGAAGGCAGAAGAGAGCACCGCGCGCGGTGGCCTCCTCGCGTCCGAGCGAACCGCCGATCGTCAAAGGCTTGCCGGTGACGACGCCGAGCACGGAATGACCCTTGTTCATCGAGTACGTGTCGAAGATCCACGCCATCGTCGAGGCGTTCGTGCCGACGTCGGGCGCGGGGATGTCCTTCTCCGGGCCGATGTCGTTGATGATCTCGGACGTGAAACGGCGCGTCATGCGCTCGAGCTCGCCTCTCGACATCGTCTTCGGATCGCAAATCACGCCGCCCTTCGCGCCACCGAACGGCAGGCCCATCAGCGAGCACTTCCAGGTCATCCACATCGCGAGCGCCTTGACCTCGTCGAGCGTGACGTCCGGGTGGTAGCGGATGCCTCCCTTCGACGGGCCGCGCGCGACGTTGTGCGTGACGCGGTAGCCCGCGAAGGCACGCACAGTGCCGTCGTCGAGCGACGTCGGAATCGACACCTCGACCGCCCGCTTGCACTCGCGCAAGACGTTGATGAGCCGCTCGTCGATCCCGAAGGTCTCGGCGACGCTGTAGAGCTGCTGCTGCGCGAGGCGAAACGGGTTCTCGCGGAGGTGGGACTCGGGGGCCTTGGTGGCCATCGAAACATGAATCTACTCGATCCGGAACGAGACCTGCGCCCTGCTCGGTTTGGCGTCACTCGGGAGTGTCGGCCAGGCGGCCACGCGTAACTCGTAGGGCCCCGGAGCGAGGAGCGCGCTTGTCGGGCCCCGGCCCGTGATCCCGAAGCTGTACGAGCCCGGCAGGAGGTCGCGCAGTCGCACCAGCACACCCAGGTAGCGGCCGCCACCCGAGTAGAGGAGGATGTCGAGCCGCGAGACGGGCTCGATCTGGAGCCCGTGGTCGTGCACGAGGCTTCCCGCCTGGACGCTGAGGATCGCCGGGCTCGCATCCGACGGGGCGAACGAGGTGCGGTCGAGCCGCACCGGCCCGAGCAACCGGTCGGCGGTGCGGACGAACTCGACGGCCCAGGGAACATGCAGCGTCTCGCTGCCCCACGGCGCGATCTGCACCGCACCCGTCACGATCCGCGCGGCGGGTGCGGTCGGCACCCGGAGAGTCACCTGCACGCGCGCCGCTCGCCCGGGCCGCAGGACGAGCCTGTCGGGGACCACCGCGAACTTGAGCGCCTCCGACTCGCCGCCCGCCACGACGCTGACCGAGAGCTGAAGCCGCCGGGTGGAGACGTTTCGCACGACGAGGGTGCGAGTCGCATGCCAGCGCGGCCCTTGCCAGATTCCGAAGCCGAGCGTCGTCGGCTGGGCGGCCACCTCGCCCACGGCAGCGGCGCCGAGCGAGAACGTGCCTGCGCCCGAAGCCCAGGCCGGCTCAGAACCCTGCTGCGCGTAGCCGACGAGGAGGCTCTGAAGCGACGGCCCGTCGAGCGCAGGACGCATCTGGGCTAGCAGCGCCGCGCCGCCGGCGACGGTCGCCGCGGCTCCGCTCGTTCCGTTCACCGTGCCGTAGAGCGGCGAGCCGTCCGCGGCCGCTCCCGGCTCGGACGTCACCAGGGCGACGCCCGGAGCGGCCACGTTCGGCTTGATCCCACCGTCGAACGAGAGCCCCTGCGACGAGAAGCCCGCGACACGGCCGCGGCTTGGGTTGAGGGCGTGGCGCTCAGGCCCGAGGGCGATGCCCACGTCGATCCCGGCGCGCTGTGCGGCGAGCAACTCGATCGCCGCCGGGGCCGGCACGACGACCACGGGCGCCGTTTCGTCCTCGGCGACCTGGAGCGCGCCCGGCGCAAGCGGAGCGCCGTAGAAGACAACGGCTGCCGCACCCGCGCTTGAGGCTGCGATCGCCTCGGCCTGCGGGTCGCCGCCCACGGGCAGCACGACGGCACGCCCCGCGACGAGGCTGTACCCGTGCGCGTCGAAATAGTCGATCGACTGCGAGCCCGCGAGGCCCCGGGTCGCCCGCGGCTCGGCGACCTGCAGCGTCAAGGAGTGCGACGGCGCGCCCGCTCCGGCCAGCGGCAGCTGCGCGGCGAAGATGACGTCGAGGCCACGGCGCAGGACGACTCGTACACCCGGCTGGTCGGATCGCGCGTCGGTCGCGCCCACGGCGAGCGCCCCGGGCGCGCCGGCGGGCCCCGCGATGGAACCGAAGGCCGGGCCGGCGGCGCCGTCGTTGCCTGCCGGCGTGACGACGACCGTGTTCAGGTCGAGGGCGCCCTGCACCGCCTGGGCCTCCGGGCCGTCAGTGAACGCCGCGTACGGCGCGGCCAGCCCGACGAGCGCCACGCGCACCGCGTCGTGCGTATCGCCGTCGCCGTTCGGGTCGACTGCCCGGTCGAGGCCTGCGATCAGCTGGTCGGTGCGCCCGTAGACGAGGTCGTGGCCGTCGGCTGCCGGCTGCCAGCCGGCAACCCTGATCGGCAGCACCGTGGCGCCGGGCGCGACGCCGTGCACACCGCCCGGGCCGTCCGCGCCGACGAGCATGCCGGCCAGTTCGGTGCCGTGCCGCTCGACCTGCGACGGGTCCTGTGGATTCGAACGGGCGGCGGCGTCGATCCCGTGGTCGACGAGGTCGATCCCCGGCAGCACCTTCCCGCGCAGATACGGGTGCGTCTCGTCGACGCCCGTGTCGAGCAGCGCGATCGTGACGCCGCGGCCGTCGAATCCGGGCAGGTCGGCCTGGGCCTGGTGGCCGCTGGTGGGCCCGAACTCCTTCCCCGCGAGCACGGTCTCGGAGACCGCTGCGGGGAAGAGGGCCCGAACCGGGAAGATGCCCGCGACCTCCTTCATCCGGCCGAGCAACGAGATCGCGCGGGGATCGAGAGCCGCCGCGAACCCGTCGACGACGCGCTCGTAGCTGAAGTCGGGGTGCACGGTCACACCGAGCGCTGCGAGCTTCGTCAGCACCTGCTGCTGTGCGGCGAGCGCCTGCGCGGCCCACGAGCGCTCCTGCGACTCGGTCGCGAACCGCACCACGGCGAGGCGCTGTGCGACCGACGGTGTGGTGAGCAGGACGATCGTGCGCTGGCCGGCAAGCGTCGGCGCCCTCGTCTCTCCGACGAGACCGAGCCAGCTGCCGGCGGCCGGCGCAGCCGCCCGGTCGCGCCCGTGGGCGACGACGGCCGCCCCGAGCACGATCGTGAGGGCTGCGAGCGCGAGCGGAGCCGCGCTACGCCATGGGACGCGCATCGAGCGAAAGGTACTCGGGGTACGGGACGCGCGCCGCGTACCGCGCAGCCGACGCAATCATCGCCGCGTTGTCGGTGCAAAGAGCAAGCGGCGCGAGCGCTGCACCGGGAAGCGCCGCCCGCAGCTCGGAATTCGCGGCGACGCCGCCGACGACCGCGACCCGGTCGGCGCCGGAGGCAGCGACCCGTTCGACCAGCGCCCGGACGATCGCCCGCTGGTAGCTCGCCGCGAGGTCGGCCTTCCGCGCCTCGAGCTGCGCCGGGTCCAGGTCGCGCACCTTGTAGAGCAGCGCGGTCTTCAGACCGGAGAACGAGAAATCGAGCCCGGGCACGCGCGCAACCGGAAAGTCGTACGCCGCCGGGTCGCCCTGTGCTGCGAGCGCGTCGATCTCCCTGCCGCCCGGATAGCCGAGCCCGAGCAGCCGCGCACCCTTGTCGAACGCCTCCCCGGCCGCGTCGTCGAGCGTGGTCCCGAGCACGCGGAACCCGCCCCGCTCCTGCACGTCGACGAGCATCGTGTGGCCGCCGCTCGCGAGCAGGCACGTGAACGGCGGCTCGAGGTCGAGCGGCTTCAGGTACAGCGACGCCACGTGGCCGTGCAGGTGGTCGACGGCAACGAGCGGCAGCCTTCGGGCCCACGCCAGCGCCTTGGCCGCCGAGACCCCGACGAGGAGCGCGCCGATCAGCCCCGGCCGCGACGTGACGGCCACCGCCTCGATCTCGGCGTCCCCGAGCGCCTCGCCGATCACGGGCGCGATCAGCTCGAGGTGCCGCCGGCTCGCCACCTCGGGCACGACGCCGCCGAACCGCGCGTGCAGCTCGTCTTGGGAGGCGACCACGCTGGACACAATTTCGCCATCCGAGGTGACCAGCGCTGCGGCTGTCTCATCGCAGCTCGTTTCGATCCCGAGGATGAGGCCAGGTCGCTGCGCGAAATGGCTAGATGATGCGTTCGTTTCCAATGTTGGAGCAGTATGGGCACATTCGCTGCGGCAGTCTTCGACGGTGCAGGTTGTGGTGGACGTCCACGAGCGTCGAAGCGATATTGCCGGGGCACTCAGAACGCTCGGCATTTCGGTCGACGAGCGATCACTTCCGGTCGGCGACTACGACGTCGGCGGCGGGGCACTGATTGAGCGAAAGACCGTGGCCGACCTTCATCGGACGGTGACAGACGGTCGATTCTGGCCCCAGGTCGGCCGGATCCGTCGCTCAGCGCGGTGGGCTTATCTGCTCGTCGAGGGAACTTCTCTCTACGACGGCCCAGTCGCGGAAGAGGCGATACGCGGCCTGCTGCTCGCCGTCTCCGACCTCGGAGTTACGATCGTTCGAAGCGCCGATACGATCGACTCGGCCAGATGGATACGCCGCGTGGCGATTCGCCGCACGGAGGTGCCACACCGCGACCGGCCCACCTACGCCCAGCGGCCACAGCGCGATCCTCGTGTCTCACCAGCGGAGCAGGCCCTGGCGGCCGCGCCGGGTGTCTCGGTCGAGACGGCCCGAGCGTTGCTCGAAAGATTCGGAAATCTCCGTGACGTGTTGCTTGCCTCCAGGGAAGAACTCGCGTCGGTACACGGCGTTGGCCCACATCGGGCGAGAGCGATCGCATCCCTCGGAACGAACCTCTAGCCATTCCCGCGTCAGCGGGAATGGCGTGGGTCGCGCCACATGATCAACGCGTCTTCTCGATTGTCGGTGTAGTAGCCGCGGCGGATCCCGCGCGGCTCGAAGCCGAGCTTCTCGTAGAGGTGGATCGCATCCTCGTTCGAGATGCGCACCTCGAGGGTGTAGCCGCGCCGTTCGTCGTCGTAGGTCAGCTCGAAGAGCCGCTCGAGCAGCGCGGTCGCGATGCCGCGGCGCTGGTGCTCGGGGTCGACCGCGACGTTCATGACATGCCACGCATCGACGTAGCGGGAGTTGACCACGTAGCCGACGAGGTCGCTGCCCACGAACGCTCCAAGGCAGATCGACGTCGGCTTGGCGAGCTCCGAGGCGAACATCGAACGCGACCACGGCGTCGGGTAGGCGCGCTGCTCGATCGATTCGATCGCGCTCAGGTGGGCGAGTTCGAGCGCGCGGATCTCGAGTGCGACGGCGGTCATGGTCGCGGCTTGGCGTCGGGGTCGCGAACGTAGAGCGGCTCGACCAGCTCAGCCGCGCCGAACGGCCCGGCGCGCTCGGCGAGCAGCAGCGGATCGGGGACATGCGCGTCGTCGTCGTCGGGTGGAATCGTCGCTCCACGCTGCTCGAAGAGGGCGCGGTAGCGGATCGCGCCGTCGCCGACGAGCGTCTGCCCCGCGACATCGAGCTCCTCCGGGCTGCAGACCCGCGGCCCCGTGGTGAACACCTCGCCGCGCCGCGCGTCGAGCACCGGCGTGCCGCCGGCGAACCCGTCGAGCGTCGATGCCCCCGCCACCGGCACATCGAGCACGAGGGCAAGAGTGCGCGCGATCGCGAGACCGATGCGGATGCTCGTGAAGCTGCCCGGCCCGCGGCCGACCACGATCCCCTCGATCGCCCCCGGATCCGCCACGAGCGCGTCGACCGCAACCAGCAGGTCGCCGGCGCGGGCGGCGCGTGCCCGCCTGCCGGGAGCCACGGCGCAGACGGCTCCGAAGGACGTCGCTGTGTCAAAAGCCAAGATCACTGTCGATCCTCACGCTCCGGTGCGACTCGTCGACGTGCTTGAGGGTAACGACCGCGCGCGCCCGCGGCAGCCACTCGGAGCCGTGCTCGGGCCATTCGACGAACGCGATCGTCCCGTCGAAGTAGGGCTCGAGGTTGCCCCACTCCTCGGGGCCCGCGCCGGCGAGCCGGTAGAGGTCGAGGTGCGCCACCGGGACGGCCGCCTCGTAGCGGTGGCCGATCGTGAACGTGGGGCTGGAGACGGGCTCCACCACCCCGAGCGCGCGCGCGGCGCCGCGCACGAAGGTGGTCTTGCCGGCGCCGAGCTCGCCCGAAACGGCGACCACGTCGCCCGCCACCAGACGCACGGCCAGCGCGGCGCCGAGCGCTTCCGTCTCCGCGGGCGAGCCCGTGGTCCGCTCCAGCGCGCCCATCGTGTCTGCTCCCGGCGTGGTCAGAAGAGGCCGAGTTGGGTCGCCTCGACAACGGGCTCGAGCACCGGTTGGAACACCGGCGAGGCCGCCGGCGGGGCCGCCGGCTCCCGGCCGAGGAGCGCAGGGATCCGCGCGAAGTCCTCCTCGAGCACCTGCAGCATCCGCGGCGTGTAGAGCGCGGCAGCGGGATGGAAGATCGGATACAGCGTCACAGGGTTGCCGCCGAGCGAGACCTGCTGCTCGCGGCCGTGCACCTGGGTGATGCCGTTGGGCTTGCCCGAGAGGAGCTTCGTCGCGAAGTTGCCGAGCGTCGCGATCAGGGTCGGGTGGATCAGCTCGATCTGGCGCCAGAGGTGCGACTCGCACGACTCGATCTCCTCCGCCAACGGGTCGCGGTTGCCGGGGGGGCGGCATTTCAGAATGTTCGCCACGTACACGTCCTCTCGGGACAGGCCAATGCCCTCGAGCAGCTTGCCGAGCAGCTTGCCGGCCGCCCCGACGAACGGCACGCCCTGCTTGTCCTCGTGGAATCCCGGCGCCTCACCGACGAACATCAGGTCCGCCGTCGGCGAGCCGGAGCCGAAGACGACCTGGGTGCGCGTCTGCGCAAGCGCGCAGCGCGTGCAGCCGGCAGCGACGTCCGCGTAGGCACTCAGCGAGAGGGAAGCGTCAGCCGCAGCTGCCACAAGACCCGCCGCAACAGCCGCCGCCGCCGAAGCTGGGCTGTCCGGAGGTGCCGTGCGCTACGAACGAGCTGAACTGCTTGGCCACCTTGGCCTTGCCGCAGTCGGGGCAGCTCGGATCGGGATCCGACATGCCCACGAGCTCCTCGAAATGAGACTCGCAACTCATGCAGACGTATTCGTAGATCGGCACCGGCACAGACCCTACCAACCATCTTTCCCTGCGCGGCGGACGGTGTCATCTAGACTTGCGGGTGCCCGGTATCCGCTCAGGCGGAACTGGAGCGCGACATGTTCAAGGACGTCACCGTCATCGGCGCCGGGCGCGCCGGCTCGGCGATCGCTGCGCGACTCCGCGAGCGAGGGGTCTCGCTGCGCCCGGACGGCGAGCTGCGCCTCCTCTGCGTGCCCGACCGGGCGATCGCCGAGGTCGCCCGCTCGATCGACCCCGGCCCGTGGGTCGCCCACGTCTCGGGTGCGACTCCGCTCGCGGCGCTCGATCCACACAGCCGGCGCTTCTCCGTCCATCCGCTGCAGACGCTCGTGACGACACGGGGACCGGAGCAGCTCGACGGCGCCTTCGGCGCCCTTACCGCCGAGAGCGACGAGGCCCACACCCGGGCCCTCTGGCTCGCCGAGACGCTCGGGCTGCGTCCCTTCGACCTCGCCGACGACCGGCGCGCCGTCTACCACGCGGGCGCCGCGATCGGCTCGAACTTCCTCGTCACCCTCTACCGCGCTGCGGCGCGGCTCTTCGAGGAGGCGGGCGCGCCACCCGAGGCGCTCGTGCCGCTGCTCACCCGCACGATCGAGAACGGGTTCGAGCTGACCGGCCCGATCGCCCGCGGTGACTGGGAGACGGTCGAACGGCATCGCGAGGCGCTGCGCGGGTCCGGGTTCGAAGGGGCCTACGACGCACTCGCGGCGGCGACGCGGAGATGAGAATCGTCCGCGAGATCGGCGAGCTCGACCTGCCCCGCCACGGCGTCGTGGGCCTCGTGCCCACGATGGGCGCGCTGCACGGGGGCCACACGGCGCTCTTCCACGCGGCACGCGCCGGCTGCGACGTGCTCGTTGCCTCCATCTTCGTCAACCCGGCTCAGTTCACCGAGAGCGGCGACCTCGCTCTCTACCCGAGCGACCTCGAGCACGACGCGGCGATTGCTGAGTCCAAGGGAATCGACGTGCTGTTCGCGCCGAAGGCGGCAGAAATGTACCCGTCCGGCTTCGCGACCTGGATCGAGCCCATGGGCGCCGCGGCCGGGCTCGAGTCGGAGCACCGGCCCGGGCACTTCCGCGGCGTCGCAACCGTGTGTGTGAAGCTCTTCAACATCGTCCGGCCCCAGATCGCCTGGTTCGGCCGCAAGGACGCGCAGCAGGTTGCGGTCGTCAAGCAGCTCGTCCGCGACCTCAACCTCGACGTCGAGATCCGCGTGGTCGACACCGTGCGGGATCCCGACGGCCTCGCGCTCTCGACGCGCAACGCGCAGCTCTCGCCCGCCGAGCGCGAGCAGGCGCTCGCGATTCACCGCGCCCTCGAGACCCACGACGCCGAACGCGCCCGCGTCGTGCTCGCCGCCGCGGAGATCGAACCGGAGTACGTCGCGATCGCCGACCTCGACGGCCCCACCCTTGCGATCGCAGCACGCATCGGCTCGACGCGCCTGATCGACAACGCCCTACTCGATGAAGGAGAGCCCACGTGACCACCCGCCCCCGCAAACCCGCACCCGGCACGCCTGCGCCCGGGAAGCTCGCCCTGCCGGAGCTGGCCGAGCTGAAACGCCACGGCGACCGCATCGTGATGATCACGGCCTACGACGCGCCGTCGGGCCGCATCGCAGACGCCGCCGGCGTCGACCTGATCCTGGTCGGCGACTCGGCCGCCATGGTCGTGCTCGGGCACGACTCGACGGTGCCGGCGACGATGGACGAGATGCTGATGCTGACCGCCGCGGTCACCCGCGGCGCGCGCAGGCCGCTCGTGATCGCCGACATGCCGTTCGGCTCCTTCCAGGTCTCGGACGCCCAGGCACTCGAGAACGCGATCCGGTTCCTCAAGGAGTCCCGCGCGGACGCGGTCAAGCTCGAGGGCGCGGGCCCGATGCTGTCGCGCGTCCACGCGCTCACCGGGGCCGGCGTCCCTGTGATGGGCCACCTCGGCCTGACGCCGCAGACTGCGACCATCCTCGGCGGCTTCAAGGCACAGGGGCGCACCGCCTCGAAGGCGGCCCGGCTCTACGAGGACGCGCTCGCCCTGCAGGCCGCGGGCTGCTTCGCGCTCGTGCTGGAGGCGGTCCCGTCACCTGTCGCCGCGGCGATCACACGAGCGCTCGACATCCCCACGATCGGCATCGGCGCGGGCGCCGGCTGCGACGGGCAGGTGCTCGTGTGGCACGACCTGCTCGGCCTGTACGAGGGCCATGCACCCCGGTTCGTCAAGCAGTACGCAGAGCTCGCGTCGACCATGCAAGCAGCGGTTGCGGATTATGCGCGCGAAGTACGCAACGGCTCGTTTCCCGAGCAGCAGCACACGTATTCGATCCCCGACGATGAGCTCGCGCTCTTCGAGGGGGCGCTGGCGGAAGTGCGCACGGCCGGCTAGCGGAGAAGCTCGTGGTCGAGTGCCCAGCGGACCACGTCCGCGCGGGACTCGGCCGACAGCTTGCGCATCGCGTTCGCGCGATGCATCTCTGCCGTCCGAACCGAGATCGCCAACCGCTCGGCAATCGCCGTGTTCGTGTACCCGTAGGCGAGCAGCGTCGCCACCTGCCGCTCCCGGGGCGTGAGCATCATCGTCATCGTCATGATCCGTACCCTGAGCCTTCCCGGCCGCGGCGGCATCGGCGGCCTTCCACCATCAGGACTCGTAGAAATTACGGGTTGCGAGGCAAGCCCGATCTGCTCTCTCTAGGCGAGCAGGACGCCCACGAACGCCAGGCCGGCCAGCGCCGGTGTGCAGGCCGCCGCCGCACGCGCCCACGTCCACCCGTGCACGGCCCGGACGCCGGAGACGACCAGCACTGCCGCCCAGAGCAGGAAGACGAGTTGCAGCGCGTCGAAGACGGCGATGCCGGCGCCGCGATCGCTCCCCCCGGTGCGGAAGAGCGCGTCGCCGTACAGGGCCAGCTTGACGGGCCAGAGGATGAGCGAGAGCGCGACCGGAGCGGCCGCGAACGCGAGCACGTGCCGGGACCGGCGATAGCTGCCCTGCGACCCGAGCGCCTTCACGCCACCATGCAGCACGGCGCCGAACACGAAGTACCCGAACATCCCGTACACGCCGCCCGCGAGGAACGTCCAGACCCCGACGAGCAGGGCGTCGTACGACCCGCCGTCCATCAGCCCGCCCGCCGTCCTCGTCGAGAGCACCGCCGCCATGCCGGCCAGCAGCACGATCGCGAGCACCGGCTCGGCCCGGTCCGAGACCGCCGCCTTCGAGTCGTCCCGCAGCGCCACGAACACGGGTCGCGGCCGCTGCAGCACGAGCATCGCCCTCAGCCACCAGTCGCGCATCAGTTGGTGGTCACGATCCTGCCGTCGTGGCAGCGATAGACCGTCTGGCCGAGCAGGCCGGGCTGCTGTTGCAGAGGCACCTTGTGGTCGGGGCAGATCGTGTGGTGGCGGTTGTTCCACGCCGCCGCCATCCCGCTCACAAAGACCACGAGGCAGATCACGCCGATCGTGAGGAGAACGGAACGCTTGCTGCGCCGGTTCACGCGGCGACGGCGCCGCGCTCGAGCAACGGACGCAGGAACTGCCCGGTGTACGACTCGGGGACCTGCGCGACCTCTTCGGGCGTGCCGACGGCCACGATCTCTCCGCCGGCCTCCCCGCCTTCGGGGCCTAGGTCGACCAGGTAGTCGGCCTGCTTGATCACGTCGAGATTGTGCTCGATCACGAGCACGGTGTTACCGCCGTCGACGAGTCTCTGCAGCACCTCGAGGAGCTTCTCGATATCGGCGAAATGGAGCCCGGTCGTCGGCTCGTCGAGAATGTAGAGCGTCTTGCCGGTCGCGACCTTCGACAGTTCGGCGGCGAGCTTGACGCGCTGGGCCTCGCCACCGGACAGCGTCGTCGCCGGCTGGCCGAGTGTCATGTAGTCGAGCCCCACGTCGTGCAGCGTCTGTAGCCGGCGACGGATCTTCGGGATCTTCGAGAAGAACGCGAGCGCGTCCTCGACCGACATCTCGAGCACGTCCGCGATCGTCTTGCCCTTGAAGCGAACCTCGAGCGTCTCGCGGTTGTAGCGCTTCCCCTTGCACGTCTCGCACGGCACGTAGACGTCCGGGAGGAAGTGCATCTCGATCTTGATCTGCCCGTCGCCCTTGCACGTCTCGCAGCGGCCGCCTTTCACGTTGAACGAGAAGCGGCCCGGCTTGTAGCCGCGCACCTTCGCATCGGGCGTGAGCGAGTAGAGGTCGCGGATATGGGTGAACAGGTCGGTGTAGGTCGCGGGGTTCGAGCGCGGTGTCCGCCCGATCGGGCGCTGGTCGATCTCGATCACCTTGTCGAACACCTCGATGCCTTCGACGCCGACATGCGCCCCCGGCTTCGTGCGCGTCTTCTGCAGACGGTTGGCGAGCGTCTTGTAGACGATCTCGTTCACGAGCGTCGACTTGCCCGACCCGGAGACACCTGTGACGGCCACGAACTTGCCGACCGGGAACTCGACGTCGATCTCCTTCAGGTTGTGCTCGGCCGCCCCGAGCACCGTGAACCAGCCGTTGTCGCCGGCGCGCCGCTCCGGCACGGCGATCGCCCGGGCCCCGGCCAGGAACTGCCCCGTGACGGACCTCTTGTTGCGCATCACCTTCGCGGCGGTGCCCTCGGCGACCACGTGGCCACCGTGCTCGCCCGCTCCCGGCCCCATGTCCACGAGCCAGTCGGCGACGCGCATCATCTGCTCGTCGTGCTCGACGACGACCACGGTGTTGCCGAGGTCGCGCAACCGTTCGAGGGTGCCGATCAGCTTGTCGTTGTCACGCTGGTGCAGGCCGATCGACGGTTCGTCGAGGATGTAGAGCACGCCGACGAGTTGCGAGCCGATCTGCGTCGCGAGCCGCAGTCGCTGCGCCTCGCCGCCCGACAGCGTCGCGCTCGCCCGGTCGAGGTTCAGGTACCCGACGCCGACGTCGTCGAGGAAGGTCAGGCGCTCGCGAATCTCCTTGACGATCCGGTGGCCGATCAGCTGCTCCGTCTTGGTGAGGCCGAGGTCGTTCAGGAACTGCAGCGCCCTCGTGACCGACAGCTTCGTGAACTCGTGGATGTTGATGGCGCCGACGAGGACGGCGAGCACCTCGGGCTTCAGGCGCGCCCCCTTGCACACCGGGCAGGGGCGGAACGACATGTACTCCTCGATCCGCTCGCGCTGCGAGCTCGAGTCGGTCTCGCGGTAGCGGCGCTGGAGCGACGCCACGATCCCCTCGAAGTCGATCATGTACGAACGCCGGCGCCCCATCCGGTTGCGGTAGGCGACATACACCTTGTCCCCGCCGGTGCCGTTCAGGAAGTAGTCCTGCTGCTCGGTGGAGAGCTCCTGCCACGGCGCGCCGGTGGGAATCTCGTAGCGGTCGGCGATCGCCTGGATCACCGACTCGTAGAACCCGGAGCCGCCGACCGCCCACGGCACGAGCGCGCCGTCGTCGATCGAGAGCGACGGGTCGGGGACGAGCAGATCCGGGTCGATCTCCTGCTGCGCGCCCAGGCCGGTACAGCGCGGGCAGGCGCCGTGTGGCGAGTTGAACGAGAAGATGCGCGGCTGCAGCTCGGGCAGCGACACGCCGTGCTCCGGGCACGCGAAGTTCTGGCTGTACGTGGTCGTCTCACCGCTGTCGATCAGATCGACGGTGACGAGCCCTTCGGCGAGCGCGGCAGCGGTCTCGACGGACTGCGTCAACCGCGTGCGCATGTCCTCCTTCATCACCAGGCGGTCGACGACGACCTCGATCGTGTGCTTGAACTTCTTGTCGAGCGTCGGCGGCTCGTCGAGTGTGTGCGGGGCGCCGTCGACCTTGATGCGCGAGAAGCCCTCGTTGCGAAGCTCCTCGAACAGGTCCCGGAACTCGCCCTTGCGGTCGCGCACAACCGGGGCGTTGACGGTGAAACGGGTGCCCTCCGCAAGCACGAGGATCTGCTCGACGATCGAGTCGATCGACTGCCCCGCGATCGGGCGGCCGCAGACCGGGCAATGCGGACGGCCGACCCGTGCGTAGAGCAGTCGCAGGTAGTCGTAGATCTCGGTCACGGTGCCGACCGTGGAGCGCGGGTTGCGCGAGGTCGTCTTCTGGTCGATCGAGATGGCCGGGCTGAGCCCGTCGATCGAGTCGACGTCGGGCTTCTCCATCATCTGCAGAAACTGGCGCGCGTAGGCAGACAGCGACTCGACGTAGCGACGCTGCCCCTCGGCGTAGATCGTGTCGAAGGCCAGGCTCGACTTGCCGGAACCGGAGAGTCCGGTGATGCAGATCAGGGCGTTCCGCGGGAGCCGGACGGTGATGTCCTTCAGGTTGTGCTCCCGGGCGCCGTGGACTACGAGCTCGTCGGCGGCCATCGAGAGCGCCAGTGTACCTCGCGAACGCACGTTCGTACAGGGTTCGATTCGGCGCTTGCGCGCGCTCGTTTCGCCGGTGTGGTCCGCTGGAGCGGCGGAGCGTTCGAGGTGGTGATCGCCGAAGGCGATCTCCGGCTCGCGCTCAGAGAGCATCGACCTTGCCCTCGATCAGGTCCACCGCCGTACCGTCGTCGCTTCGCGATGCCAAACGTGCGCCCCAGGCGAGGGCGCAGTAGGAAGTGTCGCGGAATGTCGTTTGACGTTTGGTCAGCTTCGTCGATGATTTACGAAGGACGCCCACTTTGAACACGACCTGCCACATGTCCATTTCGCTCGATGGCTTCGTCGCCGGGCCAGAGCAGAGCCGCGAGCACCCGCTTGGCAAGCGCGGGAGGGAGCTCCACGCCTGGCACCTCGGCGACGAGCGCGCCAACGAGGCCAACGAGACAGCGGCCGGCTGGCTTATGCGTCCGCGCGGCGCCTACGTCATGGGCCGCAACATGTTCGGGCCGATCCGCGGCGCCTGGGACGAGGACTGGCGCGGCTGGTGGGGGCCCGAGCCGCCGTACCACGCGCCGGTGTTCGTGCTCACCCATCACGCCCGCGAGCCGATCGAGATGGAGGGCGGGACGACTTTCCACTTCGTCACCGGCGGCTTCGACGCCGCCTACAGACAGGCGTGGGAGACGGCCGGCGAGGACGGCGTAGACATCGCGGGCGGCGCCGCGACCGTGCGGCAAGCACTCATCGCCGGGGTCATCGACGAGTTGACGCTCGACATCGCTCCCGTCCTGCTCGGGTCAGGCGAGCGGATCTTCGACGGCGTCGAATCCCTCGGGCTGGAGCCCGTCGAGGTGTTGCATTCGCCGCTGGTCACGCATATCCGCTACCGCCGCGCCGCGTAAGCGATAGTTGCGCCCCATTCGTCACACGAGTCTTCAGCCATGACGCCTCTCGTGCTCGCGGGCGGGCTTGGTCGACGTTTGGTCAGCTTCGTCGATGATTGCACGGTGGTGAGGGTCGGCTCGGCAGTCGCTGTTCTTGTCGTCGGTGCAGGGCTAGCCGGAGGCGTCGGGTTCGCGGGTTCGAAGCCGCTGGCACCCTGCCGCTTGGCTGCGTTTGCGCTTCGGCTCGGGCCGAAGGTGAGCGAGGCGACGGGACAGCACACCGATGCGTTGCGCCTTGTGAATCGATCCGGATCGAGCTGTAGCCTCGATGGCTATCCGTCGGTGCGGCTCAGTGACGGCGGCGGGCACGTGCCGTTCCTGATTCGTGACGGCGGCGATCAGATGATCACCTCGCACCGCCCGACGTCCTTCGTCGTGCGCCCAGGACGAAGCGCATGGGTGCTTCTCAATCACTACAGGTGCGACCAACGCGATCTGCGCGGGGCGACAACGGTGAGGATCGGAGTTGCGGGACACAAGCGCGCTGGGGCAGTGTCCTTGCGAATCACGGATCAGGACCGAGTGCTGTCGTACTGCGGCCCAGGAGATCCAGGTTCAATCGTGGCTGTATCCCCGTTCGAGCCAACCTTTAGAGCCGGGTTCTCCGGCTAAGACAACGGCGGGCGACCGGATGGTTGCCTGCGCCAGCGTGCCTGACAGACGCCTGAACCGGGAAGAAGTTGTCCGGTCGGTGCAAGCGATCCGATAAGACTCCGCCGAGTGGAGGTCACGCATGTTTTCGCAGGCGTCGCCGTCTCCGATTTTGCGGCGGCCTATGGGTGGTATGTCCGTCTCTTCGGTCGCACCGCGGACATGTTCCCGCTCGATGACGAGGCCGTGTGGCGGTTGACCGCCAGCAGTTCCGTGTACGTCGTCGGTGACATCGAGCGTGCGGGCAACGGCCTACTGACTCTCGCCTCGGGTGACCTCAATGGCCTCGCGAACCGGCTCCAGATGGAAGGTTTTGGGTTCACCTGGGAGTCCGGCGGCAATACTCCCGTGAAGTTGATGGTCAGTGATGACGACGGGAACAGGATCGCGTTCTTCCAAGATCCGGCGCTCCAAGCGGGCTGAGACTCGCTTGCGCGAGTGTTGGTTAATGCACCCTGAGCGCGGGACGGCAACGGCGGTTCTCGTTCCGCCCCACGCTGCCCAGTTGACGCTCGGTCGGCACCGTGGGATCCTCGACCAGGGGTCGCCCCGATCAAAGGAGGACCGGCTCATGACCGGATCAGTGAGCGGACCGCAGGGCCCCATCGAGCCGGAGCTGCGCGCGGAGCGGCCGATCGATCCGAACGTGCGGATCGGCCATGTGCACCTGCGTACTGCCGATATCGACCGGGTGCGGGACTTCTACGTCGGGATTCTCGGCTTTGACGTCGTTCACGAGGCACGCGGCGTGCCCGGGTGGGGGACGAGGGGCGACATCCTCTTCGTTTCGGCCGGCGGCTATCACCACCACCTTGCGTTCAACACGTGGAAGTCAGCCGACGGGCCGCCGCAGCCCGACGGCGTCGCGGGGCTGCATCACGTGGCGCTCAACTTCTCCTCTCAGGCGGAGCTCGCGGAGGCCGTCGGCCGCCTCGTTGACGCGGGCATTCCGTTGCGCCAGCTCACGGATCACGGGACGCATCTCGCCGTCTACCTGAGCGATCCGGACGGGAATGATCTCGAGCTCGCGTGGGACAGGCCGTTCGAGCAGTGGCGGCGCTACGGCTCGGACGACGCGCCGCCGAACGACGGCAGGCTCGAGCTGGACGAACTGCTGAACCACCGCGGCTGACGGAACTGCGCGAGAGCGGGCCGAGAATCGAGATTCTCGGCTGGGCCAGTGCTCCGGAATGAATCTCCTGAGGCGAGACACGAATAGGATCGCTATCGGATGGATGCCGTGGAGAGACAGGTCGAGGCGTACAACGCTGGTGACGTTGATGCCTTCGTAGCGTGCTATGCGCAAGAGGTCGTGTTCGAGGACGCCGACGGCGGGTTGCAGACGAGCGGGCGCGATGAAATGCGAAAGCGTTACGGGGAGCTGTTTGCGAGTTGTCCGAACCTCAGGGCGGAGATCCCGTCCCGAATCCGGGTCGGCTCGTACGTCGTGGATGAGGAACGGGTCAGCGGCTTCCCAGGCGGCGACGTTCACGCCGTCGCGATCTACAGGCTCGACCACGAGGGCCTGATCGACCGCGTCCGCTTCCTGCGCTGACGTTCCTCGTACGACCAGGCTGGGTGAAGTTCGCCTGGGCCAGCGTTGAGTTCACGAAAGAATCCTGACGGCTAGAACCTCGCTACTGCGTGAAGTGCGAGACGGCCTCGTGCGTCACATCTGGGATCTCAGCACATCGACCTCGCAACCTGGCGCGAAGGGATCGAAGCCGTGCTCGACCAGCCAGCGGACAGCCAGCAGGCTTCGTAACGACCACCATGCGCGGATCACGTCGAGATCGACGTCGGTGCCGTAGCCGGCGACAACGTCGCCGAGGTGCTCCTCGTGTCCGAGCGTCAAGCTCGCGAGGTCGTACAGGGCATCGCCTTGGCCCGCCTCGGACCAGTCAATCACGCCGGTGATCTCGTCACCGTCGACGAATACGTGGGTGACCTGCAGGTCGCCGTGTGTGAACTTCGGTGTCCACGGGCGGAGTGCAGCCTCGGCGACCTGGCGATTGCGCGTGACCAGGTCGGCAGGCAGGACGCCGTTCGCGACGAGCGACTCGCATTCGTCGTCGAGGCGCAATGCGATCTCGTCGACACTCCGACCGGGCCATGGCGGCAGCGGCGCGTCGTGCAGCGTCCGTGCGGCGGCACCCGCTGCGGCCCACGCTGCCGATGACGCGGTCGACGGCTCGCCGAGGCGGCCGAGCGCGGTCCCGGGCAGGGCAGCGAGCGCGATCACGGGCCGCTTCCGCCACAGCACCTCCGGAGTTGGGATCGGCGCGGCAGCCATAGCCTCGACCTCGACGTCAGTGCGCTTCTGATCAGCGTCGATCTTCAAGAAGATGTCCCCCACGCGCACGGTCGCGCGCTCGTCATGGGCGACGACGACCTCTACCGCCAAAGTCATCCCGCGAGGGTATGCGACCGTGGCCGGACCTCGGCTGGGCCAGCGTGCGGGACCCCTGAGGGATGGTCGATCCTGGTTGCCGGTGCAGCCGGAACCAGGATCGTGTCTGAAGCGCTTCGGCGAAGGTCTCGGACGTGAACCTGGTTTCGCCTGCGGCGAGAACCAGGTTCAGTGGTCTGGGCGAGAGCCCTTACGCCCGAGGCAACCCGAAGAAGTGCGGCGCGAATTAGGCCTTGCGCCAGCGGCCGAACAGAAGGCCGCCGAGCGTGAAGCCGAGCCCGAACGTTCCGAAGGCGAAGCCGCCGATCGCGATGCCCTTGCGCCACGCCGACAGTCGCTGCCAGCGGCCGAGCGCCTCGCGCTCCTCATTCGTCAGCGCCTCGCCGCGCCGTTGCTTGCGCAGTGCGCCACCGGCCCGCAGCCCGAGGTACAAATCGTCGAAGATCTCAGTCGACTGCTCGTCGGCCATCCCAGTCACTGTATAGCCTGCTTCGGCGTTGGCTACCCGCATCCTGCATGTTTCCGACCTCCACGTCGGGGCGCGAGGCGACCCGGAGATCGCCCCCGCACTCGCAGAGTTGCTCGAGCGCACGGAACCGCAGCTCCTGATCGCAAGCGGCGACCTCACGCACCGCGGCCGAGGAGACCAGCACGAGCGGGCGGCGGCGTTCCTGCGCGGGCTCGGCTTGCCGGTGCTCGCGGTGCCCGGAAACCACGACATCCCCTACACCTTTCCAGCCCGGTTCACGGCGCCGTGGCGGGAGTTCGAGCGGCAGTGGCAGTCCACCGAGCCCGTCCATGCCGCGCCGGGAATGCACGTCGTGGGCATCAATTCCGTCCGGCCGACGCGACACCAGTCGGGGGGGATCGGCGGCGCGCAGCTCGCGCGGGCGACGGCGAAGCTCCGCCAGGCGGCGCCCGGCTCGCTACGGGTCGTCGTGCTGCACCATCAGCTGATCGGCGCCCCATGGCGCAGCCGCAAGCAGCCCGTCGCGCACCGCGACCGGGTGCTCGCGGAGCTCGCGGGCAGTGGCGCGGAGCTGATCGTCGGCGGCCACATCCACCAGGCGACCGTGAGCGAGCGACACGAGTTCGAGGCGATCGAGGGCCGCGTGCCGAGCACCGTCGTCTCGATCGCGCCGGGCCTCGGCCGGCCACGGCCGCACCGTCGCGGCGAGGCTCGCGGCTGCGTCGTCTATTCGGCCGACGAGCAGTCGCTCACCGTCGAGACGTACACCTGGCGCGACGAAGCCTGGGAGCTCGGTGCGACGCGACGTTTCCCACGCGGCGCGGAACCGCTCGCCGTCGAACGCTAGATCGTCCGCCCGCCGCCGCGGCGCATGTTGCCGGCGACGCCGACGAGCACCGCTGCGATCACGACCGCCAGGATGAAACCGAGTAGGCCGCCGATCAGCAGTCCCGCGATCAGCGACGCAGCGATCCCGATCACCATCGTCAGCCAGATCGGCATCGGGTCGACGCCGGGATGCACAAGCCTGCCGAGAGCCCCGATGATCAGCCCGGCGACGATCAATCCGATGATGAACATGAGAGAGATTGTGTCGTGCGCGCCGGACGTCAACGATCGTCGAGCGCGGCCCGCTTCGCGGCGAGCTCCTCATCGCTGAGCACACCGGCCCGGTGCAGCTCCACCAGCATCGCGTCGAGCCGCACACGCTCGAGCTTCGCCGGGTCGGGGCGAAGCGCACTCGGATCGATGCCGAGCTTCTGCAAGCGCGCGCGCTGCTGTTCCACCCCGAGGCCACGCTCGGGAAACACGAGTGCGCCGGGCCCGAAGATGGGGCGCTTCTGGACGAAACGCCGGTACGACGCGACGAGCGCCATCGCGATCCCGAACGACACGAACGAGATGACGAGGCTGTTCCCGGGGGCGAGCGCGCTCCCGACCACCGCGCCGACGATCGAGCCGGTCAGGCCGATCGCGATCGTCAGCCAGATCGGCATCGGGTCGGGCCCCGGGATCGCAAACCGGGCAAGCCCGCCGGTGACGAAGCCCGACGCCAGGATCGTGACCACGAGGCCCACCGTCATACGGGCGCCTCCGCGAACGCGCCGAGCTCACGCCTGATCGCCTTGAGCTCGTCCCGCAGCTTCGCCGCGTACTCGAACCGCAGCTCCTCCGCCGCCTGGAACATCTCTTCCTCCAGCGTGATCGCGAGCTTCTCCAGCTCCTCCTGGCTCATGCCCTCGACCTTGTCGCCGCGCCGGCGGCGCGAGCCCGGTACATGGGGCTGTTCGAGCGCGAGGAACTCTGCGATGTCGGAGACCCCTTTTGTGATCGACAGCGGCTTCGTGCCGTGTTCCTCGTTGTAGGCGATCTGAACGACACGACGACGGTTCGTCTCGTCGAGCGCACCCTTGATCGCCTCGGTCTGCTTGTCGGCGTACATCAGCACTCTGCCTTCGAGGTGGCGCGCCGCTCGTCCGATCGTCTGAACGAGCGCGGTCTTGCCGCGCAGGAAACCCTCCTTGTCGGCATCGAGAATCGCAACGAGCGACACCTCGGGCAGGTCGAGTCCTTCGCGCAACAGGTTGACGCCGACGAGAACGTCGTACTCGCCAAGCCGCAGCTCGCGAATGATCTGGATCCGCTCGAGGGTGTCGATCTCGGAGTGCAGGTAGCGCGCCTTGACGCCCGCCTCGAGCAGGTAGTCCGTCAGGTCCTCGGCCATCTTCTTGGTCAGCGTCGTCACGAGCACACGCTCGCCCCGCTCCTCGCGGAGCCGGATCTCGTTCAGCAGGTCGTCGATCTGGTTACGCGTCGGGCGCAACTCGACTTCCGGATCGACCAGGTAGGTGGGCCGGATCAGCTGTTCCACGATGCGCGTCGACGATCTCAGCTCCCAGGCTCCCGGAGTCGCCGAGACGAACACGACCTGCGGCACCTTCTCGAGAAACTCGTCGAAGCGCAGAGGGCGGTTGTCGAGCGCGCTCGGCAGGCGGAAGCCGAAGTCGACGAGTGTCTGCTTGCGCGACCGGTCGCCTTCGTACATGCCACCGACCTGTGGAACGGTCTGGTGCGACTCGTCGACGAACACGACGTAGTCCGACGGGAAGTAGTCGAGCAGCGTGTGCGGGGCCGAGCCCGCAGGGCGGCCGTCGAGGATCCGCGAGTAGTTCTCGATCCCGTTGCAAAACCCGAGCTCACGCATCATCTCGAGGTCGTACTCCGTGCGCTGCCGGATCCGGTGCGCCTCGAGCATCATCCCTTTCGACTCGAACAGCTTCACCTGTTCCTCGAGCTCAGCCCGGATCTCGACCGCGGCGCGCTCGATCGTCGGCGCCGACGTCACGTACTGGGTCGCCGGGAACACGGTGATGTGGTCGAGCTTCGAGAGCACCTCCCCGGTGAGCGGATCGAAATGCGAGATCTGCTCGACCTCGTCACCGAAGAACGAGACGCGATATGCGGTCTCGGAATGCGCCGGCTGGATCTCGACGATGTCGCCCTTCACGCGAAAGCGACCTCGGCCGAGCATCGTGTCGTTGCGCGCGTACTGGATGTCGATCAGCTTGCGCAGCACGAGATCGCGGTCGGTCTCCTCGCCGGCAGCGAGGAAGACGATCTTCTTCTCGTACTCTTCGGGTGAGCCGAGGCCGTAGATGCACGACACCGACGCGACGATAATCGTGTCGCGGCGCGAGAGCAGGTTCGACGTCGCGGCATGGCGCAGACGGTCGATGTCGTCGTTCCGCGAGCTGTCTTTCTCGATGTAGAGGTCGGCCTGAGGGACGTACGCCTCGGGCTGGTAGTAGTCGTAATACGACACGAAATACTCGACCGCATTGTCGGGGAAGAACTCGCGGAACTCGTTGCAGAGCTGAGCCGCCAGTGTCTTGTTGTGCGCGATCACGAGCGCCGGGCGCTGCACCTGCTCGATGATCCAGGCCATCGTGGCCGTCTTGCCGGTACCGGTGGCCCCGAGCAGCGTCTGGTAGCGCTCACCGGCGCGCACGCCGTCCGAGAGCGCCGCGATCGCCTGCGGCTGGTCGCCGGTCGGGACGTAGGAGGTCGATGTCTTGAGCGGCGGCACCGAAAACAGGGTATCCCCCGTACCTGTCGCGATGAAGCGGGTCGCTACCGCGCCACGAACCGACGCGAGTGCGGGCTTTGCCCGTGCTCGCTCACTTCGGGTTGCAACGTGTCGGAGAGGCGGCCAACGGGGGAGAACCGGAGGTGCTCCCCCGTTCTTCAGTCGCCCCAGTCGAAGTCGCGGGAGCGCGACCAGAGATTCTCGTCGGACGGCTGGTCGGGGTCGGACCCCGGGGCGGCCGACTCCTGCGTCGCCTCGGGAACCGGGGGCGACGACGGCAAGTCGATGAACGTGTTCTCCGTCGTCGGCCAGTCGAGGGCGGTCGCCTCGCCTTCGATGCCCTGGGCGCCGTCCATCGTGTCCTCGATCCGCGCCTGCTCCTCGGTCTTGAAGAGCGGGTGGTTCTCGAACGGATCGTCCGACATGTACTTCTCGAGCGGCATCTCGTGCTCGAGCGCGGCGTTGCGCCGCTTCAGCTCCAGGTGATCCTGAATCACCTGCGCGAACATCGACGCCGTGTCGACAGCCATGAAAGCCTCCTGCTCTGACGCCATTTCTCTCCCGGCGCGGCAGTTTAGACGATCTGCGGGTCGCTGGAATCGGAGGAAACCATGACGCGATTGCGGCCGGCACGCTTGGCTTCGTAGAGCGCCGCGTCGGCCGCCGCCAGCAAATCGCCGGATGTTCGGAACTCGGGGTAGGCGGCAACGCCGAAGCTCGCCGTGACGGCGAGCTCCAGGCCGTCCGGCAGGCGTACCGGACGGGACGCGAACGCGCTGCGGGCGCGCTCGGCCAGGTGGGCGCCGCCCGTCTTGGCGGTGCCGGTGAGCACGAGGGCGAACTCCTCGCCTCCCCAACGGGCCGCGGTATCGCTCTCGCGCACGGTCTCCCGCAGCACGGCGGCGAACCCCTGCAGCACCCGGTCACCCGCGGCATGGCCGTACCGGTCATTGACCAGCTTGAAGTTGTCGAGGTCGGCCATCACGACGCAGACCGAATCGCCGAAGCGGGCTACCCGGGCCACTTCGGAGTGCAGGGTCTCCTCGAGGCTGCGTCGATTCGCGAGCCCCGTGAGGCCGTCGACCAACGCCTGCCGCTCGACGAGGCGGTGCAGCCGGGCGTTCTCGAGCGCCACGGCCACCTGCGCGGCGAGCGAGCCGGCGGTCTCGACCTGCTCGGCGTCGAAGCCCTCGGAGACGAGCACGAGCGAGCCGAAGTCGGACGAGTCGACGCGGAGCGGAAAGGCGATCCGGTCGCCGGCGGCATCGGGATCGCCCGCGCGCGCGAGCTCGCCCTGCGGGCCGACGACGGCCCCGCCCCTCGCTCCCGTCGCCTCGACCGCCGACTCCACAACGACGCGGATGAGCTGTTCGGAGTCATGCGTCGCCATCAGCGCCTCACCGAAGCGTCCAGCTGCACCACGCACGCGTGCGCGCTCGGTCTCGAGCTCCTCGAGACGCGACTCGAGCTGCGCGGCCATGTGGTTGAACGCGGTGCCGAGCATCGCGAACTCGTCACGCCCGCGCACCTCGACCCGTTCACCGAGCCGGCCGTGCGCGATCCCGTTCGCAGCCTCGACGAGGCGGCGCAGCGTTCCGACGATCGACCGTCCCAGCAGGTAGGTGACGACACCGAAGAGGAGGAGTGAGGCGATGAGCGCGACGAGGATCCGTTCCTCGGCGGAACGGACGGGTGCGCCGATCGTTGCCTCTGGCACGAGCTCGGCAAGAACAAGCCCCGGCGGCGTCGGCAGCTGCGCGGTCTCGAGGCCGCGGTACAGGATTCCGTCGAGGCGCAGAACCGCAGCGCGACCAGGCTTGAGCGGGAGCGGCTCGCCTTCGCCGGTCCCGGCGATGATCTGCCCGAAACGGGCCGCGAGGAGACGATGCCCCGGTGCGAGCCCTGCACTGAGCGACTGGAGGAACTCCGCGTCGATGGGCACGCTCTGCAGCACCGAACCGAGCACGACCCCGTTGTCGACCACCAGGACTGCTTCGCGGGTCCCGGGCCCGAAGCTCACGGTCGCACCCGGGTGCGCGGTGACGAACTCTGCGAGCGCCTGCCGGTCGTGCGCGCGCAGCGCCTGCTGGAGCGCGGGATCGACCGCGAGCCGTTGCGTGGCGGCGGCCGCCTCGCTCAGCCGCTCGCCGTAGGCCGCAACCGCACCGCGCAGGCCTGCCTCGAGTGCCGCGTCCGCACGGCGCGTCTCACTGCGCTTGATCAGCGAGTCGTAGCCGTAAAAAGCAACGGCGAGGGGCAACAACGCCAGCAGCGCGAACCAAATTACGAGCTTGAGCTTGAAGCTGACCATGTCGGACTCAAGGCCCGGGCTCGCCCTGCCGATAGCCTCTACACAAGTCGTTGTCGGCCGAAACGGGGAGACCATGAAGGTTCCATGGGCACAGACGGCGGCGGGGGCACTGGGCATCCTGGTGATCGCCGGGTTGCTGACGTTGCCCGGACGACTGCTTGCGCCCGAGCGCCAGGGGCCGCCACTGCACCTCGCAGACCGCCATACGCGGGTGACGGTACAGGCCGCCCCGCTCACTGTCGTGCACTACCCGGCAGCCGGGCGGCTCCTCGTCGGCACCGGTTCCCGGCAGCCGTACGTGAGGCTCGCGGTGACTCCTCGGGCGCGCGCCACCGGGCTTGCCGCTCCCGGGCGCACAGCGCTCGCGCAGGCCGTTCCGCGGACCGCCCGCCACCTGCCCCTCCCCCGAACGCCGATCGCCACAGCGGCACCGACGCCGGCACCGACCGCGACCCCCGTCCACGCGCAGGCGCCCGCACCGGTTCAGGTGCGCAGCGCGGCGCCGGCGACAGTCGAGCAGCCGGTGCGTGTGCTCGCCGACGCGCTCCCACAGCCCGGCGGCAATTCGCAGCGAAGCCAGGCGGGCAGCAACGCGGGCAGCCACGGGAACGCCCAGGGCGAGCACCTCGGCGACGGCGCGCACGACGTCACGCCGCCTGGCGGGCACGGATTGGGCCACGGCAGGTAGCCCGCACGGGCACAATGGCGCTGTGCCCCGCCTCAACCTCACCCGCCGCGTCGGCCCGATCGGCGCCGCGCTCACGCTCTGGGACGTCT
The DNA here is from genome assembly GCA_035534955.1 of Gaiellaceae bacterium. Classification (GTDB taxonomy): domain Bacteria; phylum Actinomycetota; class Thermoleophilia; order Gaiellales; family Gaiellaceae; genus PALSA-600. The sequence continues at coordinate 13,828 of DATLQV010000025.1, read as the reverse complement.
GGCGCCGGCTGCCGCCAAAACAGCGCAAGTGGGTCACGAAGCAGGCGCGGAAGCACGGCCCGCGTCTTGCGAAGCAAGCTCTGAAGGCGCAGCGCAACCGCCGGCGCTAGATGTAGGTCGGGCTAGGCGATCGGGCTAGGCGATCGTGACCGCATCGCGGGCGATGCGGTCCTGCTCGATCAGGTGCGCCGTCGGGTAGCCCTCCGACGGGCTCGCGCGCCACGGGCGACCGACGAAACCCAGCGGCACGCCGTCGGCGGCTTCCTCGAGGCGGTGGCGGATCGAACGCCACGGGCCCATGTTCTGCGGCTCTTCCTGCGCCCACACGACCTCTTCGAGCGCGGGGTAGGCGACGACGAGCGCGGCCGCCGCCTGCGACGGGAACGGATAGAGCTGTTCGATGCGGGCAACGGCAATCGCCGCTGCATCGGCATACGCCTCGTGCCCGACGATGTCGTAGTAGATCTTGCCGCTACAGAGGACGAGCCGGCGCACGGCATCCTTGTCGCTGCGCGGGTCGTCGAGCACGGACCGGAACGAGCCGGCGGCGAGGTCGTCGAGCGTCGAAGACGCCTCCTTCAGCCGTAGCAGCCCTTTCGGCGTCACCACGACGAGCGGGCGCGCCGTCGCGTCGAGCGCCTGGCGGCGAAGCAGGTGGAAGTACTGCGCTGCGGTCGTGCAGTTGACGATGCGGAGGTTCTCCTGCGCTCCGAGCTGGAGAAAGCGCTCGAGGCGCGCGCTCGAATGCTCCGGCCCGTTGCCCTCGTACCCGTGTGGGAGCAGCAGTGTCAGCCGTGACGTCTCGCGCCACTTCGACATCGCCGACGAGACGAACTGATCGATCACGATCTGCGCCCCGTTCGCGAAGTCGCCGTACTGTGCCTCCCAGAGCACCAGCGCCTCGGGCGCGGCCACCGAGTAGCCGTATTCGAAGCCCATGCACGCGTACTCGGAAAGCGGCGAGTTGAAGACCTCGAACGACGCGGCTGCCTGCTCGAGGTGCTGCATCGGCGTGTATGTCTCGCCGGTCTGAGCGTCGTGGAGCACAAGATGCCGCTGCGCGAACGTCCCGCGCTGCACGTCCTGGCCCGTGAGCCGCACGGGAATGCCGTCGAGGAGCAGCGAGGCGTAGGCGAGCGTCTCGGCGTGGCCCCAGTCGATACCGCCCTCCTCGAGGGCCGTGCGCCTGCGCTCGAGCTGCCGCGCGAGCTTCGGATGCACGGTGAACTCCTCGGGGGTGGCAAGCAACGCCTCGTTCAACTCGAAGAGCGTCTGTGCCGGGAACGCGGTGATCGCCTCGGCGGAGGTCGAGCGCGGGATCGCACCGTCGTGCTGCTCATTCGCCGCATCGCCGAACGACGCGCGCAGCCGGTCGTGGGCCTCGCGCAGCACCGAATCGACCTCGGCGACAAACCCCTCTGCTTCGTCCGGCGTCAGCACACCCTCGGCGATCAACTGCTCCTGGTACAGCTCGCGAACCGACGGGTGCGCATTGATCTGCTCGACCATCAGCGGTTGCGTGTAGGCCGCCTCGTCCTGTTCGTTGTGGCCGAACCGGCGATAGCCGACGAGGTCGATGACGACGTCCTGTCCGAAGCGGCGCCGGTAGGCCATCGAAAGGCGCACCGCCGCGATCGACGCCTCGGGGTCGTCGGCGTTGACGTGAATGATCGGGACGTCGAAGCCCTTGGCGAGATCAGAGGAGTAGCGGGTCGAGCGGCCCTCGTTCGGGTCGGTGGTGAAGCCGATCTGGTTGTTCGTGATCAGGTGGAGCGTGCCGCCTGTGGAGTAGCCCTCGAGGTCGTGCAGGTTGAACGTCTCCGCCACGATCCCCTGGCCCGCGAACGCGGCATCTCCGTGTAGCAGCACGGGCAGCGCCACCATGGGGTCGTGCGCGCCGTGGCGCGTGGAGCGATCGGTCTGCTCGGCGCGGGCGCGGCCCTCGACCACCGGGTCGGCCGCCTCGAGATGGCTCGGATTCGCGACGAGGCGCACACCGACCTGACCGTTCGACGTGGTGCGGGAACCGTGCGCCGCGAGATGGTACTTCACGTCTCCGGTGCCGCCTTCGGGATCGGCTGCAACCGCTTCGATCGTCCGCTCGCCCTCGAACTCGCGCAAGATGTACTCGTACGGCATGCCGATCGTGTGCGCGAGCACATTGAGACGACCGCGATGTGCCATGCCCATCACGACCTCGTGCGCGCCTGCTTCCGAGGCGAGCTCGATCGTCTCGTCGAGCATCGGGATCATCACGTCGAGCCCCTCGAGCGAGAACTGCTTCTGCCCGAGGAAGCGCTTGCGCAGGAACCGCTCCATTCCCTCCACCTCGCAGAGGCGGCGAAGGAGCGCGCGCTTTTCCTCGGCGGCGAGCGGCTGCCGGTACCGGCCCGCTTCGATCGCCTGGCGCAACCAGACGCGCTGCTGGTGGTCCGAGATGTGCTCGAGCTCGTAGGCGATCGTGCCGCAGTAGGTCTCGGCGAGCCGTGGCAGCACGTCGGCGAGCGTTTCCCCGGGGACGTGGACGCGCAACACGGCGGCGGGGATGCGAGCTTGGATTTCAGGCGTGAGCTTCGGCTCGAGCCGCATCGGCTCGAGCGACGGGTCGCCGACTGGCTCCGACCCGAGCGGGTCGAGGCGTGCAGCAAGGTGGCCGTGCGTGCGATGTGCCTTGACAAGCGCCATCGCAGCCGCGACGCCGCCGAGCAGCTGCGCATCGGAAGCGGCAGGGGCAGGCACCGCCGTGGCGATCGGTGCCGCCTCGGCATGTCCGTTCCCGCCGTCGTTCCCCTCCGGCGCCCTCGCGGGCAACTGCTCGAGGAGGCGCGCGATCCCCGGATGCGTCGCGACGAGCTCCGACGTGCCGCTCTCGAACAGCGCGCGCCACTCCGACGGCACCGCCTCGGGGTTCTCGAGGTACTCGTCGAGCAAGGCGCGCGCGTAGCCGGCATTCAGGCCGTCGACGTCATGCGTGCTCACCCCTGTGTTGTACCAGGGCCCGCAGGGTTTCCCTGCGGGCGAGGCGTTAGATGGTTGATCGGTAATTCAGCGCCGTCGCGGCTGGGGGCCTGCACACGGCGCATTGCGCCCGCCACGCCCGCCGCCAAGGCCCACCGGCCTTGACCCCGGTCGCGTCGACCACCCTGCTTGGTACAGACCCTCCCCACAACAACGACAATTACCGATCAACCATCTAGTACAGCGGGTGGTGCGCGAGGACCTGCAGCGTGGCCCCGACGACGAAGCAGATGCCGACGACGGCGAAGCCCAGCTTGATCAGGCGGTGCTGCTCGCGGCTCATCACGGTGGCGATGAGGAGGAGGATCAGCGCCGCAGGCGCGAGCCGGAACGGCCGGTAGACGAGCTCGAACGCTCCGAGAAACACGCCGCCGGCGGCCAGCAACCCGGCGACCGCCTCCGCGGGCCTGATCCGTTCGCGTGTCGTCTCGCTCACGACGCGACTCTACCGCGGCGCGCGCGGGCGCCGCGGGCCGCGTCGCGCGAGCCGTGCGGGCCGCGCCGGCGCGGCCTCGAGCCCGCCGGGCGACGCCACGGACGCCAGACCGAGTACTCGTTCGGATCGACGCCCGGTTCGGGCTCCGCGCGGATCGCGTACCAGACGACGAGGCCCAGGTACACGAGCGGAATCTTCAGGATCAGCATCATGAAGACGAGCTCCCAGGCTTGTCCCGACATCTGACGAGTGTAGGGAAACCCGCAGGTAGTCTCAACCGCCGTGACCTCCCTCGCCCGGCTGATCCTCCGCCACAAGCTCGTCATCGTCGGGCTCTGGATCGCGCTCACGGTCTTCGGCGCCTTCTCGGCGCAGCGCGTCTCGAAGCGCTGGTTCGAGTCCTTCTCGATTCCCGGTTACTCGGCCTACGAGGCAAACCAGCGCACCCTGAAGCGGTTTGGCAGCGGCGAGTTCCCGCCGCTCGTCGTGGTTCTGAGCGCGCAAGGCGACGTGACAAAGGTACCGGGCGTCAACCGTGCGATCGCTGCGGCGGCCGGCGCGAACCCCGGCGCCCGCTCGAGCTCGTACTTCAGCACGGGCAGCAACCTGTACGTGTCGGCCGACCGCCACACGACCTTCGCGGAGATCTTTCCCTCCGGGACGCCCGGCTTCAGCGCGAAGACGGGCGAGGCCGCGACGCGTGCGGCGCTCCAGGCGACCGCCCCGCCGGGCGTGACGGCGCACGTCACCGGCTACAACCCGATCCTCGCCGCCGCCAGCAAGGGCGCGAGAGGCGGCCCGTCGATCCTCGGCGAGACGCTGATCGGCGGGATCGGCGCCCTGATCATCCTCCTGTTCGTCTTCGGCACGCTCCCGGCGGTCGCCATGCCGCTCCTGACGGCGGTCGCGTCGATCCTGAACACGTTCACGCTCGTCTGGGTGCTCACCTACTTCACGAACGTCTCGGTCATCGTGCAGTTCCTGATCGCGCTCGTCGGGCTGGGCGTTTCGATCGACTACGCGCTCCTGATCATCTTTCGATTCCGCGAAGAACTGCGACACGGGAAGGACGTCGAGGACGCGATCACAGCGACGATGCGCCATGCGGGCAGGTCGGTGATCGTGTCCGGCTCGACCGTTGCGGTCGGCCTGCTGAGCATGATCTTGCTGCCGCTGCCGTTCATCCGGTCGATCGGGATCGGCGGGATGCTGATTCCGGCGGTGTCGGTGCTCGCCTCGATCACCCTGCTGCCGGCGATGCTCGTGCTACTCGGCCCACGGATCAACAGCGTGCGCGTGATGCCGAAGCGAATCGTGGAGGGCAGCGACCAGGCGAGCGGGTTCTGGGCCTGGTGGTCACGCGTCGTCACAAACCGTGCCGCCCTGACCGCCACGATCGGGCTCGTGATCGTGGGCGCCCTGCTCATCCCGGGCGCACAGCTGAACCCGAGCGAGTCGCAGGCGAAGGACAGCCCGGGCGGCGGCGATGCGATCGTCGGACGCCAGGCGATCGCGGCTGCCGGCATCTCGGCCGGGGTCTACAAGCCGTTCGAGGTGCTGGTCGAGGGACGGGCGAGCCGCACCCAGCTCGCGACGATCTCGCAGCACATCGCGCAGACACCGGGTGTCGTCGGCGCGGTGGCGCCCGCGGCCTGGCAGAAGGGCAACGCCGCGGTGATCGAGGCGATCCCGTCCGCCGACGGCTCGTCGCCGGCCGCGAAGCGCACGATCTCGACCCTGCAGCACACCGTGCTGCCCGCGCTCGCCACGAAGACGAACCTCCGCGTCACACTCGGCGGCACGGCCGCCGAGGACCAGGACTTCGTACATGCGGTCTACGGCAACTTCCCGTATGTGCTGCTGTTCGTCGTCTTGCTGACCTACATCCTGCTCGCCCGCGCGTTCCGGTCGCTCGTGCTGCCGTTGAAGGCGGTCGTGCTCAACCTCGTGTCACTCGGCGCCGCCTACGGCATCGTCGTGTTCATCTTCCAGTGGGGCCACGGCTCGCAGTCGATCTGGAACGTGCCCGCGACCAACTCGATCATTCCCTGGATCCCGTTGATGATCTTTGCGTTCCTCTACGGCCTCTCGATGGACTACGAGGTGTTCATGCTCACGCGGATGCGCGAGGCCTACGACGAGTCGGGATCGACGACCGAGGCGATCGTGCTCGGGCTGTCACGCACCGGCAAGCTCGTGACGAGCGCCGCCCTCGTGCTCTGCCTTGCGTTCTTCGTGCTCTCGACGAGCCCGGGCACCGACGTGAAGCAGTTCGGCATCGGCCTCTCGGCAGGCGTGATCTTCGATGCCACGGTGATCCGCGCACTGCTCGTGCCGTCGATCATGCAGCTGCTCGGTCAGTGGAACTGGGTGTTCCCGAGCTTCACGGCGCGGGCGCTCTTCGTCCGCGAACCGGCGTCCGCCACGGCCGACAACTAGACGGAGCGCCGAGCGGTGCGAGGAAACGCGCGTGCAGCGCGTGCAGATCGTCGCGGTCGTGGGGCGAGGCTCCACGACCGCGACGACACAACACTGCATCGCCAGGTTGATCGTGACCTGGAGAGCGGCGCTCACCACCAGCCAGGCGAGGACCGCGACGACGACCCACCTCGGAGGCATCAGCCGGCCGGGATCGTCAGCGTCAAGATGTCACTGTTGTTGTAGAAGGGAGGCACGGTGACCTGCCAGGTCGCGTGCGCCTCGAACGACGCCGACCCGGACCCGACACCGCCGCCCGTCCGCCAAGCGGGGCCGACGCTGCAGGTGACGAGCCCCGACACGTCACAGCCGTGGGCCGCGATCGAGAGGCTCGTGATGATGCCGTACTGCTTGCAATAGCTCACGACCAGGAAGTGCCGGATCGACGCGATCAGCGGGATGCTCGCCGAGTGCGACACCGTTTGCTGCGTACAGCCCGTCCAGCCACTGCCGCTCCCACAGGACGAGTCGCCGCAGAGGATCTGGGGCGGCGGCGCCTTGGCGACAGCGGCGGCCGGGACCGCAAGGGCGACGGCCACTCCGAGCACGAGAAGAAGCTTGCGCACGTTGATCTCCTTTCGTTGTCTTTGTCGACAACGGTAGAGAGGAACACCGCGCATGTCTGTGCCGGGTCCGTGCCGATAGCGTGACGGTGTGGCCCGCGCGCCGCTAGTGAGCAAAATGGACACGTCCGAGGGCGAGGCCGTGCGCGAGCTGCTGCGCGAGTACGCCGCGGGGCTTCCCTTCGCGCTCGACTTCCAGGATTTCGACCGGGAGCTCGCGGAGCTGCCCGGCGCCTACGCGCCGCCGCGCGGCGCCCTGCTCCTCGCCCGCGTCGACGGCGAGCCGGCCGGCTGCGTGGCGCTGCGCCCGCTCGACGGCGAGACGTGTGAGCTGAAGCGCCTCTTCGTCCGCGCAACCGCGCGCGGCAGCGGCCTCGGACGGCTGCTCGTCTCCGCGATCATGGCCGAGGCGCGCACGCTCGGGTACACGCGCATGCGCCTCGACACGACACCCGGCATGGAGGCCGCCCAGGCGCTCTACGCCGAGCTCGGCTTCCGTGAGATCGAGCCGTACAGGCACAACCCGGTCCCGGGCACGCGCTTTCTCGAGCTCGAGCTCTGAGGCCCCCGGGCGTGGAGGGCGCGTTACGCCTGGTGACGCTCGCGACCGGAGGTGAAATCGTGGCCTTGACATATCGACATCCTTCGATATATTTCAGATTCACAATCGTCGATATGTCTGGAGCCGTGATGGTGAACCTGTTCCACAAGAACCGCTCCGCGCGTGTGGAGTTCTGCGACCGCTGCGGCAGCGTCTGCGATCACCGCTGCGCTGCAAATGCGCTGCGTGAGCGAGCGCTCGACCAAGGGTTTCGTGCGGGGCCGAGGCCGCTGTGACCGAGACGCTCGCGCCGATCGCTTGCTGCGCTCCGCTCGGAGCATCGGTGCTCTCCGCTGAGGAAGCGCTCGCGACGGCAGAGCTTTTCCGGGCACTCGGCGATCCGGGGCGGGTGCGGATCGTCAATCTGCTCGCGACAAGCGATGAACCTGTCTGTGCCTGCGAGATCGTCGCGCTGGTCGGGTTGTCTCAGCCGACCGTGTCGCACCACCTGCGCAAGCTGACCGACGCGGGTCTCTTGGACCGTGAGCAGCGCGGCAAGTGGGCGTATTTCTCGCTGAATCATGACGCGCTGCGCACGCTCGCGGCGGTCGCCGACGTGAAAAGGGGTTGCTGCTGATGTCCACGACCGCCGATGAACTCCGTGATGAAGTCCGCCGTCGCTATGCCGAGGCGGCCCGTGCCGTGACCGAAGGCGAATCCTGCGGCTGTGGGAGCGGCTCCTGTTGCGGCGCCGAGAGTGACGCCGGCATGTTCGGTGAGGCGTTGTACGACGCGAAACAGCGCGGCGAGCTTCCAAATGCGGCTGTACTTGCTTCCTTGGGTTGCGGCAACCCAACCGCGGTCGCGGATCTCCGTGAGGGTGAGATCGTGCTCGACCTCGGCTCGGGCGGCGGGATCGACGTGATCCTCTCTGCCAAGCGGGTCGGGCCGGCGGGAACGGTCTATGGGCTCGACATGACGGACGAAATGCTCGCTCTCGCGCGGAAGAACGCCGCCGAAGCCGGCGCGCTGAACGTCCATTTCCTGAAAGGGATGATCGAGCAGATCCCGTTGCCTGCGAGCTCCGTCGACGTGGTCATCTCGAACTGCGTGGTCAACCTCTCGACCGACAAGGCCGCGGTGCTGACCGAGGTCGCGCGCGTCCTGAAGCCGGGTGGCCGGATCGGAATCAGCGACGTCGTCGCCGAGGATCGCCTCTCCGTCGAGCAGCGGGCCGAACGTGGTTCGCAGGCCGGATGCGTCGCCGGAGCGCTCTCGCAGAGCGAGTACATCGCAGGGCTCTCAGCCGCCGGTTTCGAGGACATTTCCCTTGCGTTCACGCACGAGGTCGCAGACGGAATGCACGGCGCAATCGTGAAGGCCCGCAAGACCGAGCAACCGGAGGCGAAGGGCCGTCCCGCGATCGAGCCCGCGAAACGGGCAGGCTGCTGCTGACCGCGCCAGCCGCGCGTAATCGCCGAACTCGGCCAGAAGAGGCCGCACAAGCGCTGGGAGCGCCGTCTGGTCACCGGCTTCTTTCTGGTCATTGCCATCAAGACCTCGCGTGGTTCCGCGCTTGACGGCCAGACCGTGGGCGAGTAGCACTCCTTGGAATGGATGTTCCTGAAGAGATCCGCGAGCTTCCCGACGTGACGATCCGCGTGCGCGAAACAGAACCCGGATTCTTCGAGGCCAGCTTCAAGCCGACTGACCCGCTCCACATCGCGCGCAACGGCTACACGCTCGACACCAAGCGTGGTCTTCGAGGACGCACGTTCAACGAGGTACTTGGTCGGGCCGAAGCGCACTGGCGTCAGAACTACCCGGACAGCTAAAGCCCGAAGGTCGCTCCGCCCTGACGCGTGCCGCTACTGGTGCCGCGCCCCCATTGAGGCAGCCCACTCGTTCCGGTCGCGTTCCTCTCCTGCTCGTCTCGATTTCTCGCGGTTTCTCTTCCTCGCGCGCCTTACGCCGAGTGGCGGGAGAGCCAGTCGAGCAACGCGGACTGGCTTGCGGTCGCCACGCAGATCGACGTGTCGGCTGCGCCGTAGTAGATGCGGATCGTGTCCTGGTCGTCGAGCACCTGCCAGCCGCAAGAGAAAACGACCTGGTCGACGTCGCCGATCCGCTCGTACTCGGCGTCGGGCCCGAACAGCCACTCGCTCGACCGCGCGACCACGCGCTCAGGGTGTTGGGCGTCGAGGAGAGCGAGCCCGAGCCGATAGATCGACCCGGCGGCGGTGGTGTGGACGCCGTGGTAGAGAAGCAGCCAACCTTGCGGCGTCTCGAGCGGCGGCGCGCAGAGGCCGACCTTGTGCGCGTCCCACCAGGCGCCTTCGCGGGCGCGAAGCAGGATCGTGTGGTCACCCCAGTGCCGCAGGTCGGGGCTCCACGACAACCAGATGTGCGCGGCGTGTCTCGGCGTCGCCGAGACCGGCCGGTGGATCAGCCCCCACCGGCCCTGGAACCGGCGCGGGAAGAGCGCTGCGTCCTTGTCCTCGGGCGGCATGATCACGCCGCGGCGCTCGTAGGTGCGGAAGTCGCGGGTGGACGCGAGGCACACGAGCGCGCCGTCGCCTGAGTACCCGGTATAGGCGATCAAGTACTCGTCGCCGACCGGCGTGATCCGCGCATCCTCGATCCCGAATCGCTCCGCATGCGAATCGAGATCCGGCATGATGCTCCTGTCGGGGTCGACGATCCAGTTCGTGAGACCGTCGGCGCTGCTGGCGACCGCGAGATGGGAGATCCCCGTGCGGTCCTCGACCCGCGCGAGCAACAGCGTCTCGCCGTCGAGCTCGGCGACGCCCGGGTTGAAGACGGCGTTGACCGTACTCGGCCATTCCGCGGCGGTGAGGATCGGGTTTTCCTCGTAACGCCGGAAGAGCTCTCTACCTGGCTCCGTTTTCAACGGGCCGTCTCCTTCGGAGAACAGAGCCGTGCCCTCGCGGATCAGGCGTGGTCCAAGAACTCCTGAACTTCGAGTGCGATTTCCCGCACGGCATTCTCAAGCGCCTCTATCCGTACGGCGAGTTCTCGGACCGCCATGGGTGTCGGCGTCACCGACAGAAGCGGGTTTCCCCAGACAAGCGGCCGCTTGCCAGGGTGTGGGACCAGCTCGTCCACCCGCTCGGCCAACGTGCCTGTCAACGACATCAAAGAGGGCCTCCTCTCTGTTCGCAGGCGAGAGAGTCCTGGCCGTGCAGTGGAACTCTGCTCACCGAGGCTCGACGTCCCACGCGCTGACGCACGTTGAACGGCGTTTGGGGTTCTGTCCGAGTTCTGGCTACCGAGTTCTTGCAGAACTACATCCTCGCGCCGTTGGCGCGACGCGACATCCGCGAACTCACCGATTTGCGTACCTCGAACTCGAACGGCGGAAGCGTTCAAGCGAGCGGATATCGAAAGATACCCGCGAGCAGCCCATTGATGGAATAGGACAACGAAGATGGACCTAACCGGGCAGCTCTCAAACCTCTCGGAACGGCTGCAAACCCTGCTTGCCACGGTAGGACCCAAGTAGTAGAGCCCGCGCAAACGCTCTACTTGTCACTCATTTTACGACAGAAGCTGGTTGAGAGCCAGCGTTGGAGGCGGGCTTGGCTGGTTCGCGGTCACGCGCGCGTCACCAGCGACCGCGAACGGCTCATCATCGCCGCCCGAATAGATGGCGGTACCACGTACCACGTACGTTGAGTGGCCGGCTTCACCCTGTTGGCGTCGCACGTACAGCCGAGTCCGTGCTGGCTGCTCACCGCTGAAGTCGGTGTAGAACACCTCGGCGTAGATCTCGTCGCGCACGCCGCTAAGACGAAATTGAAGCCTTGCGCGCTGGCCCGCTGGGATCAGAGCCCGAGTCGGTTCCCCGTCTGTCCAGATCACATCAGGAACAGATAGCGCCCGCGGCCGCACTGAAGAGATCCTCGCAATGCCTTGTCCAACGTTCTGCACGGGAATCGAGCAATACACGGCTCCCCTCTCTCCCAACACGTCGACCCAGTCCGGCTCAGTCCAACGCTCATCATGGGAGAAGCCAACGTTCGTGTAATCGATCACTTCCTTCATCGAATCTTCGCGCTCGGCCGTGGGCATCGCTGGCACAGCTTCGAGAACGGGCAGCATCGATGTTTGTAGTTCAGCTTCTCCGATCGCGACGCCCCGACGCGCCACTTGATTGCCGCGGACGGCGACAATCGCAACTGCCAGCGTGACACCGGCAAGAGTCAGGGTGCCGATGGCAACAAGCGCCGACCACCCGTCCCAGGTGAAGAATGAGGCAAACATGCAGCTCAGCCTATGACGATTTCCGGACGTGCTCCGGTGCCTGACTCGCTCTGACACCCCTGACCATCGGGGTGTTCCAGTCTTGCGTCGACTACGCGGGTTTGGCCGTCGGCGAAAAGTGAAGATCGTTGAGGTCAGGTAGCTCATCGCCAAGCACGGCTCGGCCGTCGCGTTCAACCACCGTGAAGAGGCGCCAGGTCTCGCCGGCCGCCACGCCGAGGAAGAGGCGCGGCTGAAGCTTGGCAATCGCGAGGCACTTCTTGTGGTCGCTCGTGACGCTATGCGGCGCGCCCGACGCCTGGCAGGCGCGCATCCCATCAAACAGCTTGCCGAGGAGCTTCGCGTCTGCCTTGGCCTCGACTCCCACCCATGGCCGCACCGCGGTAATTGGCATCTTCCAGGCGAGCTCCGCGCGGCCAACCTCCAACAAGAGGACGTCCAGTGCGTCTTGATGGAGAACGTCGGCTCCGTCCCTCGTCACGATCGGCGATTCGCAGATCAGGTGCTCGCGCGGCCACCCAAACTCGAGCTGGAGCCTCGCCATCGCCGCCATCTCGACGATTGTCTCGAGCCTGAGGTGATTCTTGTCGATTTCATCGAAGAAGTGGTATCCGCGCGGTGCGCCCCTGGCTGTGGGCGGCATGCGGTCCGACCGCTTCCTTCCTTCGTCGTCGATACGAAAGAGGGGTGTCTGCATGCCACGGACCCCTACGGATGCGAGGAAGTACGCGGCCTCGCCGGGAGTCACCTCGGAAGGAACACGCGGGCCTTCGGCAACATCGGGATAGACCCTCGGCTGTACGACCGACCACCTCTCGTCGATGAACGTCTGGAGATCGCCGATCGGACCGCCTTCGATCATCGGCGAAACGCTACAGGGCGGAGCCTTCGAGGAGTGTTGAATAAACGCGCTCTAGCCGATGAGCGAGCGGTACACCTGACATCGTGCTGAGGAGGCGAAACGTTGTACTTCTTGCAACGGAAAATGGACCCAGCCGGGCTCGAACCGGCGACCTTTTGGCTGCCAGCCAAACGCTCTCCCAGCTGAGCTATGGGCCCAAAGCAGCGGCGTCAGTGTAGCGACGATCGCCCGCAGATTCAGGCCGTCGCGGCTTCAAACGTCTCGTGCGGCACGTCGTCCCACAGGTCCTCGAGGCGGTAGAACTCGCGCGCCTCGGGCGTGAAGACGTGCACCACGACGTCGATGTAGTCGGCGACGATCCAGGTCGCCTCGATCGCGCCCTCGATCGAGCGGGGCAGCAGGCCGTTCTCCTTCTTCAACCGGCCGTGCACCTCGTCCCAGATCCCCTTCGTCTGGCGCGCGTTGCCACCCGTCGCCACGACGAAGTAGTCGGTGTAGGCGCAGACGGGCTGCATATCGAGGATGACGACGTCGCGGCCGAGCTTGTCAGTGACGATTGCCGCGATCCGGCGTGCCTGTTCGAGTGGGCTCAAGCCGCCGAAGTGTACCCGTGACTAGTCGTGATACAGACTCTCCGCCCGGATCATCTCGCCCACCGCGGACGGCACGTCCTCGCCGACGTCCTCGCCGCGCCGAAGGCGCGCGCGCAGGTCGCGAGAGGCCACCGGCGTGGGATCGATGTCGAAGAAGCTCACCCGGTCAGGCCGGTCGAGCGCGGCGAGCACCTCTTCGAGGCGCTCGCGCGGGAACCCGGGCCGGGTCGCGACGGCGATGCTCGCGCGGCGCAGAACCTCGTTCGGCTCCTTCCACGACGGGAAGTCGCAGAACTGGTCTGCTCCGATCAGGAAGACGGGATCGGTCCACTCCGGGTGCGCGCGCAGCGTGTCGACCGTGCGTGCGTCGGTGTCGAGCAACACCTCGTCGTCGGGGAACGCGGCCTCGACGAGCCTCAGCCGCGCAGCCGCGGGCGTCGCGACCCGCTTGTGTCCGGGGTCGGCGGAGACGAGGACGACGAGCCGGTCGAGCCCGAGCGCACGCTTCGCGGCGCGGGCGAGCTCGACGTGGCCGCGATGCGGCGGGTCGAACGAGCCACCGTACAGGCCGATCATCAGGCGAGCTCGAACTCCTCGTCGCCGATCTCGACGGTCACGCCGTCCTTGGCGCCGGCGGCGCGCAGCGCCCGCTCGAGCTCCTCCTCCGACGGCGGCGTGCCGAGCACGCGGAACCCGTCCTCGGTGCGCAGGAGCCGCCAGCCGCGCGCTTTCGGCTGCGGCCGGTAGACGAGGTAGTCGGCGAGCTCGTCCTCGTCGCGCTCCTCGACCGGGGGCTCGGGCACGAGCGAGAAGAGACGCCGCCTGAAGTCGTCGAGGTTCTCCCCGGTGGCGCAGGAGAGGCGGAACACCGCAGTGATCCGCGGATCCTCGATCGAAAACTCCGCGTTGGGTTCCAGATCGATCTTGTTCAGGACGACGATCTGCGGCAGCTCGTCGAGCCCCGCGCCGTAGGCGGCCAGCTCGGCGTCGATCGTCCGCCACTGCTCGTCGGCCGCCTGCGACGCGTCGATCACGTGGACGAGCGTGCGCGCC